>CAKVEW010000037.1 GCA_934746015.1 uncultured Clostridium sp. | reverse complement strand
TGGCAGGGGCAGTAGGAATCGAACCCACAACCAACGGTTTTGGAGACCGCTACTCTACCAATTGAGCTATACCCCTTCGACAAAATTTATTCTATCATGGTAATTTAATATTTGTCAATAAAAAGTTATAAAACATCTTCCTATTTTCTCAATTATTGTAATCATTATCATCTTTAATATTTGAAAGCCTTGTTAAGATATTCTGGCAAAATCCCCAATTTTTGCTGATTTCAACAATTATTGTACAGTATATTATATTTTACATTATACTATCTCATAACTATAATGTTCTTGAGATATTCGTATGTATAAAGAGGTGCATTATGTTTTCAAAATTAAAAAAAATTATAATTGGACAGCCTTTAAAATCTTCACAAATTCAACATGAAAAATTAAGTGTTTTTAGGGGACTACCTATCTTATCTAGTGATGCAATTTCTTCAGTTGCCTATGCTTGTGAAGAAATTCTATGGGTTCTAATTCCTGTTGTAGGCCTAATGGCTTATACTTCTTTACTTTATGTTACCTTATCAATCATACTACTACTTAGTATACTGATTTTTTCTTATAGACAAACTATTAATAGCTATCCTAAGGGTGGAGGTTCCTATATAGTATCTAAAGAAAACCTTGGAGAAATACCAAGCCTTATAGCAGGCTCCGCCTTAACAATAGATTACATACTAACTGTTGCAGTTAGTTCTTGTGCAGGTTCAGCTGCTATTGTATCGGCCTTTCCATCACTATTACCTCATAGGGTATTTATATCTGTATTGATAATTATACTTATGACCGTAGGTAATCTTAGGGGAATTAGAGATTCCGCTAAAATATTTAGCATTCCGACTTACTTTTTTATTTTAATGACTATAATAATGATAATTGTCGGAATAGTTAAACATGTTGTTTTTGGGTATTCACCCCAAGCAGTAGTTGGAATCCCTGCTGTTTATGGTGATTTAACAATTTTACTTTTCTTAAAAGCATTCTCAGCTGGTTGCACAGCCCTTACTGGTATTGAAGCTGTAAGTGATGGTGTTGCAAACTTTAAGGAACCAGCAACTAAAAATGCTAAGATTGTATTAGGTTTATTATTTCTTATAGTTATTGTTATTTTTGGTGGTGTATCATATTTATCTACTATTTATCATGCTGTACCTAGCCTAGATAAAACAGTTCTATCACAAATAGCTGAAATGGTATTTGGAGCTAATACTATAATGTTTTATATAATTCAAATTGCTACAACACTAATATTAATAATGGCAGCAAACACAGCTTTTTCAGATTTTCCATTATTAATATCATTTATTGCTAGAGATGGATATGCTCCAAGACAACTTACAAAACGTGGTGATAGATTAAGTTATTCTAACGGAATATTAGCACTAGCATTTTGTTCATCACTTTTGGTAATTATATTTAATGGTGAAAGTCACTTCCTATTACCTTTATACGCAGTTGGAGTATTTATGTCATTTACATTATCCCAAACTGGTATGGTAATGAAATGGATAAGAGGAAAAGAAAAAGGTTGGAGACATAAAGCTTTCATAAATGGTTTTGGCGCTTTAATAACTTTTATTTGCACAATCGTAATAGGAATAAACAAATTCCTTCATGGTGCTTGGATGGTATTTATTCTTATACCTCTAATTATTTTCTTAATGAAGAAAATAAAAAGCCACTATACCTTCACCGCTAAGGAACTTTCTATGCAAGGTGAAGAATTCCCTAAGCTTAATGAAGCTACAGCAAAGCATTTTATAGTACCTGTTGGAGATTTAAATAGAAGTGTTATTAAAACATTAAATTATGCTAAATGCTTATCAAATGATATTGTAGCATTCCATGTATCAACCAATGATGAAGAAACTGAATATATAAAGAACAAATGGGAAAAATATGAAATAGATGTTCCTTTAGTAATTGAAAAATCTGATTATAGAGATATTATAGATCCATTAGAAAGATTTATTAAAAATCAAAATTACTCTAAGCATGATATTATAACAATAGTTCTTTCTGAACTTAATACAGAAAAATTTTATGATAATATTCTTCATAATCATACATCTGATATTATTAGAAAAAATCTATTGAAAAATAAAAATATTGCAGTTATAACTGTACCTTATATAATATAAGTAAATTCATTAGTTTTTATTAATTTAAAACCACTGGCTAGTCTGGTGGTTTTTTCTTATGCCCTTTTATTACTGAATTTTTATTCTAACTTAATTGTATTTTTATAAATTCCTAGGCAATAAAAAAAGCCAGCAATTTAAAATTACTGGCTTTTTGGCAGGGGCAGTAGGAATCGAACCCACAACCAACGGTTTTGGAGACCGCTACTCTACCAATTGAGCTATACCCCTTTGCACAACAATAAGTATTATATCTTATATATCTCTAAAAATCAACTACTAATATCAATTTTATTTTTTTAATGCTTCAATAATATCAATAACATTTTTAGTTAATACATTTCTATCTGCTTCAGAGCTTAGCCCAACATAAGTATATTCCTTTTTCATTTTACTTTTTAATTCATTTAAATCTTCTATATCTTTATCATAAATAAAGATATTCTTAGTTACTTCTTCTACTTCGTCCTTATTATCTTTCAATTTATTTACCTGTATTCCTAAATCCCTAAATAAATAATCAAATTTATCTGTATTAGTAAATATAGTATAATCCTTATAATTCTTTAAATCCTCTTTAGATTCACTTAAAAATTTATCTAATTCATCAACAATATTTTTATAATTGTCTTCATAGTAACTTCTATTTTTAATGTCTCTTTCTTGTAATGATGTTTTTATATTATATAAGGCTATTTTATATTCATTGAAACCTAATAAATAATATGGATTTTCTTCATTTTCCTTCGATAATGATTTCATTATAGGTCTTATTCCTCTGCTAACGTTTATAATGCCAACATTAGAATTCTTAGAATTATCTAATATATCGTTTATCCACTTTTCATAGCCTAACCCATTATATATAAACAAGTCCATATTCAATACATTATTAATAAAATTTTCGTTTATATTAAAATCTTGTATTTCTTTTTCACTGCTGAATAAATACTCTACACTATGCTTATCTCCAACTAAAGCTTTAACCATCTTATATATTTCTTTATTTACTGCTAATATATTTAAATAAGCATCCTTTTCTTCATCTAATTCATCTGTTGGATTTGCCATTAATGGATTATAAGAAAATGTCAAGCCAAAAAATAATATAGAAGTAAATATAACTAAAGCATATGTTAATTTCTTCATAATAATTTCCTCCAGGAAATAATAATAATCTACCTATTTTAATTTTATCTTATCATGACTAAAAAAGAATTACAAATCTTTTACATATTAATGACAAGTTAAATAATGTATATATATTTTTGCCTTTCTTTTTCTCTTCATTTTAGATAGAATAGATATTAGTATAAATTCTTTAGAAAGGAGATTTCGCATGAATTTTAATGTTAAAAATATAGAAGAAACAACTAACCTTGGATTAGCTATAGGTAAACTATTAAATCCTGGTGATATAGTATGTTTAACTGGAGATTTAGGAACTGGGAAAACTCATATAACTAAAGGAATAGCAAAAGGTTTAGAGATAGATGATTATATTACTAGCCCAACTTTTACTATAGTTAATGAATATGATTCTGGTAGAATTAAATTATACCATTTTGATGTTTATAGAGTTAGTGATCCTGATGAAATTTATGCTATAGGTTTTGATGATTATATTTTTTCAGATGGAGTATCTATCATTGAATGGGCTAATTACATCGAAGAAATTTTACCTAATGAATACTTACATATATTTATAGAAAAAGATTTATCTAAAGGAGAAAATTTTAGAAATATTACTATTACTCCTTATGGTGAAAGATATAGTTATATAAAGGAGTTAAACTTATGATAGTTTTAAGCATAGATTCAGCATCCAAAGTAGCTACTGCTGCTCTTTTGGATGAAAATAATTTAATTGCAGAATATACAATAAATAATAAACTAGAACATTCAACTTTAATTATGGATATGGTTGATAAACTTTTAAAGGATTCTAGCTTAGATATTGATGATGTAGATGGCTTTGTAGTTTCAAAAGGACCAGGTTCTTTCACTGGATTAAGAATAGGAATGGCTACTGTAAAAGGTTTAAGCTTCGGTTCAAACAAACCTTATGTAAGCCTATCTAGTCTAGATGCCCTTGCTTATTCTCTTGTTAATTTTAATGGAATAATTTGTCCTATAATGGATGCATTGAGAAGTAGCGTTTATACTTGCCTTTATAAAGGTACTAATGGTAACTTAGAAAAGCTAATAGATTATTCAGCCTTAGAATTAGATGAATTAATAGAGTTGTTAAAGGAAAAAGGTGAAGATGTTATTTTCACTGGAGACGCAGTAAATAAACACAAAGATTATTTATTAGAACATTTACCAAATTGTAACTTTGCACCAAATCACCTTAGTATTATAAGAGCCTCTTCTTTAGGGGAATTAGGAATAAAAATGTTATTAAATAATGAGCATGATGATTTAAATTCATCTCCATTTTATTTAAAGAAGCCTCAAGCACAAAGAGAATTAGAAAAAAGGTTAGCACTAAAAAATGAAAATAACTTATAGTTTAATGACTGATGAAGATATTAAGGGCGTCTTTGATATATCTACTTCTTCATTTTCTATGTCTTGGAGTATGGAATCAATTAGAGGTGAATTAAATAATCCATTAGCTAAGTATATAGTAGCTAAAGATGAAGATATGAATTTAATTATTGGCTTTGTTGGTGTATGGATAGTAGTAGGAGAAGCTAGCATAACTAATATTGCTGTTCACCCTAATTACAGAAGTCATGGAGTTGGGTATAAGCTTCTAGACTCCTTAATTAATCTATGTAATGATCTAGATTGTACTTTAATAAACCTAGAAGTTCGTTCTTCAAACCATGTTGCTCAAAGTCTTTATAATAAAAGTGGATTTACAATTGATGGCATTAGAAAAGGCTATTATGAAGACAATAAAGAAGATGCATTGCTGATGACTAAATACTTAAAAATCTAGAAAAAAATTCGGAGTTTTTTTATAAAGCTCCGAATTTTTTTATTATCTAAAATAAATTTCTAATATTAAATATACTGCAAACTTATCCAATAATTTTTTAAATTTATATTATTTACAAGCCCTTTAATTAGCTTCTTCTAATAATACATCTTCAATTTTTTCTTCTTTTTTCATCATATATTTAACTAATATAATTCCAGTTATTAATGATGCAATTAAATCACTTAATGGTTGTGCAATCCAAACTCCATTTACTCCTAAGCCATATACTCTTGGTAAGATTATCATAAATGGAATTAATAATATAACTTGTCTTAACAAGCTCAATAACATTGCAGTTTTTGCCTCTCCAATAGATTGAATGTAATTTGATCCTGTAATCGAAATTACAGCTATTGGTAACATCATTAAATATATTCTTAATCCCTTAACGGAAATATCCATAAACTTTGGATCTTTATTAAATATTCCTATTATTGCTTCTGGGAAGCTTTGAACTATTACAAAGGCTATTACTAATATAATAGTTGCAACTATAAGTGATAATTTATATGCTTCTTGAGCTCTTTTTTCTTGTTTAGCCCCATAATTAAATCCTATTATAGGTTGAGCACCTTGGTTTATTCCAAAAATAGGCATTAAGCACATAAGACTAACTGATGATATTGTAGCCATTGCACCTATGGCAATATCTGTTCCAAAAGTTTTAAGTACGTTATTAGCAATTACTTGAACTAAGCTAGCAGCAATTTGCATAGCAAATGGTGATGCACCTATTGCTAATATACTTAATACTATACTTTTATTTAATTTTAAATTTGATTTCTTAAGTACTAAGTTAGATTTACCACTTACATAATAACTAATAGCTATTAAAGCTGTTACTAATTGTGAAATTATAGTTGCTATAGCAGCTCCTTGAATACCCATATTAAATCCAAAAATTAACAAAGCATCTAATACTATATTAGTTAAACATCCAATAACCATGCTTATAGCTGCAAGCTTTGGATTTCCATCCCCTCTAATAGTATTGTTTAAAGTAAATGCCACCACATTAAATACTGTTCCTAGTAGAATTATGTAGATATATGATTTAGCATAATATAAAGTACTTTCACTTGCTCCAAACTTAGTTAAAATAAAATCTCCAAAAGCAATTCCAATTATAGTTAAAACTACTGCAATTATTATAGATAAAGTTATAGAATTACCTATTACTTTTTCTGCATCTTCTCTTTTGCCTTGTCCTAGTTTTATTGAAATAGTAGTAGTTGCACCTATACCTACTAACATACAAAATCCTAAAATAATAGTTGTTATAGGTAATGTTACCCCAACACCTGTAATAGCTAGAGAACCTACTCCTGGTATATTCCCTATAAATATTCTATCTACTACATTATATAAAGCATTAACTAACATACCAATTATGGCTGGTACTGAATATTTTAATAATAATTTGCTTATCTTTTCTTTTGCAAGTAATTCTTGTGTACTCATTAAATCCTTCTCCTCCTATATACATTTTTTTAATAGATTTAAAATTATTCCCTTTTCTTCAATAGTTAGATTTTTAGTTAAATTTTCTTCCCAGGATTTTGCTACTTTGTATATATCCTTCTTATGTTCCATACCTTTTTCAGTTAAAAAAATTCTATATGCTCTCTTATCCTTTTCGTCATTAACTCTAACAATAAAGCCTTCAATCTCTAATTTTTTAACTGCTCTAGCTGTTGTTCCCTTATCTATTTTAAGGTTTAATGATAAATCCTCTTGCCTTACTCCATCTTTTTTATATAGCTCCATTAAAAAGTTAAATTGTCCATATCCCAAGCCTAAATGAGCTAATTCCTTTAAAAAAAATATATTTCCCATTCTTTGAATTTCTGATATATATTTAGCTATATTTTCACACTCTATTTCTTTCATAACAAACTCCTAAATAAATTAAGTTTAATATTCTTAATCTAGTTGCATTTGCAACTAGATTATTATAGTATATTAAAAATTAATTTTCAATATATAAAATTAAAAAGATAGGACTACTTCCTATCTTTTAAAAACTTCTTATATTAAACTGAACCAAGGGTCCCTTTACTTTTATTATTTAAGTTTGAATCTACCTTGAAAATTGCTAATGATACCTTCTTATATAATACATAAGTTATTCCACATACCATTATAGATTTTATACCATTGAATGGTAGTAAGCCTATAGTTACATATTGTACTATTTCATTAGGTGCCATTTTCATTCCATAAGCAGGTAATAAGAAATAAACATTTGCTATAATTCCTACAATTTCAATACATATAGTTCCTAATATCATTCCTAGTAAAGCTGTTTTCTTACTCTTATTTCTGTTATAAACCCATGCTGCTGGAGCAACTAGAGAAATTCCTACTAAAAAATTAGCTATTTCTCCAACAAAACCTGTTCCGGTTCCCTTTACAATTAAAATCAGTAAATTTTTTAATAATTCGATTAATACTCCAGCCATAGGTCCAAAGGCAAAAGCCCCCATAAGTGCTGGAATGTCACTTAAATCAATTTTTAACCATGGAAATGGTAAAAATGGTATTGGAAAATCGAAGTACATAAGTACCACTGCTATGGCACCTAAAAGTGAAATTTTAATAAATTTGTTTAGGTTTTTGTTTTGTTGATTGTTCATTATATCTCCTCCCAAAAGATATCCTCTGGGGCATGGGTTAGTTGCTTAATTTTGATTGTAATTTAACAATTTTTCTTATATCTTTACATATTGTAGATAAATAAAAAAACCTGATGTAAATTACATCAGGGATTAAAATCATAAGAAATAAGATTTGCTAAATTAAATACATAACAAGCAATATCTAACACCTTACCTTCTTTCATCCAGACTATACTGTCGGCCTCGGAGTCTCACCGAATCATGCTAAAAATTAGCGCGCGGGCTATACCGCCGGTGGGGAATTACGCCCCGCCCTGAAGATAATTTATTTACAATATTATTATATTCCTATTTATAATTATTGACAAGCAATTTTTTAACAATCTTCTTCTTTTATTCCTTTCATAGATAGAGATATTCTATGTCTCTTATTATCTACTTCAAGAATCTTTACTTTAACTATATCTCCTACTTTAACTATATCTAAAGGATGTCTTACAAACCTATCTGCCATTTGACTTTTATGAACTAATCCATCTTGATGGACTCCAATGTCTACAAAAGCACCAAAGTCTGATACATTTCTTACTGTTCCCATTAAGACCATACCTTCACTTAAATCCTTTAAGTCTATTACTCCAGTTTTTAAAATAGGCTTTGGCATTTCATCTCTTATATCTCTTCCTGGCTTTTTAAGTTCTTTTATAATATCTTCTAATGTAAGTTCCCCTACCTCTAAATCTTTAGATATATTTTTTATTCCCTTTTCTTTCACTCTCTCATCTATATCATTAAGATTATTTTCTTTTAAATCATTATCACTATATTCAAGTAAAGCTATTAAATTTCTAGCTACTTCATAAGACTCTGGGTGTACTGAAGTATTATCCAGAGGATCCTTACTTTCCATAACCCTTAAAAATCCTGCACATTGCTCATAAGCTTTTTGTCCAAGTCTTTTTACTTTTAAAAGCTCTTTTCTACTTTTAAATCCGCCCACTTCATCTCTATAAATAACTATGTTATTTGCAATACTTGAATTAATTCCTGCTATATAAGTAAGTAATGAAGGTGTTGCAGTATTTAAGTCTACTCCTACTTTATTTACGGAATCTTCAACAACTCCAGTTAATGATTCATCTAACTTTTTTGGTGTAACATCATGTTGATATTGACCAACCCCTAAGGCTTTTGGATCTATTTTTACTAACTCTGCCATGGGATCCTGTAACCTTCTACCAATTGATATAGCTCCTCTAACAGTAACATCTAAATCTGGGTATTCTTTAGTAGCAAGTTCAGAGGCTGAATATACTGATGCACCTGCTTCCGATACTATTACATAAGCTACTTCCTTCCCATTTTCTTTTTTTATTTCTGAAATAACTTCTGATATTACTTCTTCTGATTCCCTAGATGCAGTTCCATTTCCTAAAGAAATCACTTCAACATTATATTTATTAATTAATTTTTTTAATACTTCCTTTGTTTCTTTTATTTTATTTTGTGGTGCTGTTGGATATACTGTAGTATTTTCTAAGAATCTTCCTGTACTATCTAATACTGCTATTTTACATCCTGTTCTAAAACCTGGGTCATATCCCATAACAACCTTCCTCTTAATAGGTGGTTGCATAAGTAATGCCTTTAAATTTTCTTTAAATATCTTTATTGCCCCATCTTCACCTTTATCTGTTAATTCATTCCTAACTTCTCTTTCTATAGATGGGTATATTAATCTTTTTAATGAATCTTTAATTGCAATTTTTAAATAGTTATCAGTAATACTATTTCCTTTTAATATTTCTTTTTCTAAATAAGCTATTATCTTATCTTCATTAACTGTTATCTTAACAGCTAATACCTTCTCCTTTTCACCTCTATTTATTGCTAAAATTCTATGAGGTGGTATTTTAAATACATCTTCACTGTATTCATAATACATTTCAAAAGGTGTATGTTCATCACTATTACCTTTTGATTCAATCTTTCCTTCTTTAAATACTAGGTTTCTTATCCATTTTCTATATTTAGCTTCATCAGATATTTCTTCAGCAATTATATCTAAAGCTCCATTAATTGCATCTTCTTCAGTAATAACTTTCTTTTCTTCATCTATATATTTTCTAGCTTCTTCTTTTATATCTCCCTTAAATTCTCCAGATAAGATAAGATCTGCAATAGGCTTTAATCCTTTTTCTAGTGCAATTGTTGCTCTTGTTCTTTTCTTTTGTTTATAAGGTCTATAAATATCTTCAACCTCTGTTAAAGTTAAAGCTTTTTCTAAAGATTTTTGAATTTCTTCTGTTAGCTTACCCTGTTCATCTATAAGCCTTAATACGTCTTCTTTTCTTTCTTTTAAATTTCTAAGATAAATTAATCTATCTTGAAATTTTCTTAAAACTTCGTCACTTAATGCTCCAGTCTGTTCCTTTCTATATCTAGAAATAAAGGGAACAGTATTACCATCGTCAAGTAATGTAATAACATTATTTACTTGAGTTAAACTTATTCCAAGTTCCTCTGCTAGTCTTCCTACTATATCAACCATAGGTTTCCTCCTAAAAAAAATCATACTATTATTATAATACAATTTTATATTTTTATATATTATCATCTTGATATTATGTAAAATAAAGTATATAATTATAATTGTAAAAAATTTACAATTAGGTGATGTTATGAATAAGGTTTCTATATTTATTAATAAAATAATTAACATACTTCTAGTATTTTTCATAATTATTATTATTTTAAATCAATATTATATCATAGAATTTTCAACTACCCTTAAATATATACTTTACTTTTTAACTTTAATTTTAATTCTAATTTCTTCTACTAAGGAAATAATAGTTAGCAAGTCAGGCTTAACAAAATTTGTGAATTGTATAATTTTGTTTAGTTTTATAGTTGGCGGAGTCTTTTCTATAGTTTCTAATAAAATAAATATTTTTATTTATATCTGTATACTATTTTCCTTTACAAATGGTTTTATTGATCTTATATATAAGAAAGCTTAATTTTTTTGAAAAATTATATTTGTTATATTTTAAAGCCTTAATTAATAGTATTAACTATAACTATTTTTTGAGGTATTTTTTATGAAGAAAAAATTAATTTATTATGTTGCCCTAATTACTACAATTGTTTTATTATCCTTATCATTATTTTCTAATTTTACATATTCACCATTTAACGCTGATAATGTAAAGAAAAACATAACTGTACTATCTTCTGAAACATATGCTGGTAGACTTGCTGGTAGTAAAGAGAACTCTTTAGTAGAAGAATTAATAAGAATAAACTTTCAAGACAACAAACTTATTCCACTTAATGATAGCTATAAGGAAAGCTTTAAAGTTGTTTCTCCAATAAATAATAATAGCACTCCTTATTTAAAAATTTCTTATGATGATGGATATGAAGAAAGCCTAAAATATGGTGTTGATTTTAAGGAAGATATGATTAATTTTAAAAATACAAAATTAACATTTTCTAATGAGGATAAAATTAATATCTTTTCTAATTATATTGAAGTAACTACTGATGATGGGAAGTTTCTTTTTCATTTAGCTCCTAATAATGATTTTTCTTTTAGAAGTTCTTTTATAAATGATTTTCCTTATAATATGATGGTATTAATAAATACTGAAGCTTATAATAAAATCTTAAACTCTTTAAGAGAAGGCGCTGAAATTTCTATTAATATTCCATTTTCTACAGAAGAAAAAGAGATTTCTAATGTTGTTGGGGTTATTGAAGGAACATCTAAATCACTTCCTCCATTGGTTTTAACTGCTCATTTTGATCATTTAGGTACAGATGCACTTAAAAATATTTATGGTGGAGCTTTGGACAATGCTTCTGGTACTTCTTTTATTCTTGAACTTCAAAGATCCCTTGCAACTTATGGTAAACCAAAAAGAGATATAATTTTTGTAGCTTTAAATGCTGAAGAATTTGGACTTTTAGGTTCTAAAGCCTTTGCAGAAAAAAACATAGATAAATTAAAAGGAGCTGAAGTTATTAACTTCGATATGATTGGAAGTGATGGTTTTCCACTTACTTTAATGCTAGGTGCAACCTATAAAGATAAAGAATCAAAACTTCTTGAATCTATTGAAAAAATAGCTAAAAAGAATAATGTTTCTACAAACGTAGCCTATGAAAATTCAAGTGATCATGCTAGTTTTAATGACTTAGGTATAGATTCCCTTAGCTTTTGTCATAGTGATTTAAGTAAAATTCATACTCCTAATGATACTGTTGAGCATATTAGTATAAAAGCAATTAATGCCGCTTACAGTGTTATTGAAGATAAAATTTTTGACTCTTCCTACAGTATAGTAACTAAGTTTTTCTATGGTAAAACTTCAATATATATATTTTCCATATTATTTGGATTTTTAGCCTCTGCTCCATTTATAACCTACATCAAAAAAAGAAAAATAAATTAGAAGCTCCTTTAGGAGCTTCTTCCTTAATTCTTCATTCTTAATTTTTCACTTTTCATTATGCCGTAGGCATTTTTAAATTTCTATTCCTACTTGAAAACCTTCAGCAATAGCATGCTTTATACGGCGAGGTGATTCTGCATCTCCAATAACTCTAATATCCTTTATTTTCAATCTAACTTTTTCTTTTAAATCTTGTACTGATTTAAATCCTAAAGCTAAAACTAGAGAATCACATTTAACTTCTTTAATTTCTCCATTGGAATTAGCTAATATTGCTTTATTTTCCTTTATATCAGTTAATTTATTTCCCGCAACTATTTCTATTTTATTCATTGCTAACATAGTTCTAAGAGCTATCATATTATTTAATGCCATTGGTTCTGCTAGTATACTATCCTTCATTTCAACTATAGTGACCTTTTTACCTTTTTGAGATAAATATATTGCTGTCTCACATCCAACAAAGCCTCCACCTGCAACGATTACCTCTTCTCCTATTTTACTATCATCTACTAATATATCAGTAGCTAGGTGAACATTTTCACTTTCAATACCAGATATTCTAGGAATAATAGGCTCACTACCTGTACTAATAACAAGTACATCTGGATTTTCTTTTAATATTTCTTCTTCGTTTCCTTCTTTATTAAATACTAGGTTTATATTTAATTTATTTAATTGGTTTTCATAATATTTTATTAGCCTTTTTAAGTCATTTTTAAAATTAGGTGATGATGCTGGAATAAGGTTTCCACCTATTAATTCATCCTTTTCCCAAATTGTGACTTTATGTCCTCTTTTAGCTGCTGTAACTGCTGTCTCTAATCCTCCTGGACCTGCACCTATTATAAGTACAGACTTTTTAACATCTGCTCCAACAATTTCTTCTCCTTCTCTTCCACAAAGAGGATTTACCCCACAACTTACTGGATGTCCAGCTAATATAGAAAACATACATTCATTACATCCTATGCAAGGAACAATTTCTTCTTCTCTATTTTCTTTAACTTTATTAGCCCATTCTGGATCAGCTAAAGAATAATGACCTAATGCTATAAAATCTGAAACTCCTTCTTGAAGTATTCTTTCAGCCACTTCAGGATATCCTAATTTTCCATGACCAATTATAGGTACATTTACTTCTTCTTTAATAATTTTTATATATTTTTCATGAATAGCAGGCTCTTGATATATTGTAGGTATAGCATTATGCCAACAAGCATGGCATCCAATATCTACGTGAAGTGCAGTAACTCCTGCAGCTTCCAAGTATTTAGCCATTTTTATTCCTTCTTCAATTTCTCTTCCACCATTTATTAAATGTGTTGGTGTAAATTTATATATAATTGGATAATCTTCTCCGCAAGATTTTTTTATCCTTTTAATTATTTCAATAGCTATCTTCATTCTTCCTTCAAAGCTACCACCATATTCATCAGTTCTAGAATTCCATAGAGATGAATGGAATTGATCTATTAAATATCCACCATAACCATGTATTTCTATAGCATCAACACCTGCACTCTTTGCTAGTGATGATGCTTTTTCAAAAGAATTTAAAAGTCTATCAATTTCATTTATAGAATATGGCGGATTATTTTCCCCAACATAACCTATCTTACCAACCCCTAATGATAATTGAAGACATAACTTTGAATTATAAGAATGAATTCTATCAGCTAATTTTTTAATTCTTTCGACTTTATCCTCATTGTCTAATAAGAATGCACTTTGAGGTTTTTCAAATTCCTCTGATACCAAAGTAGCACCTGTTATTATAAGACCTGTTCCCCCTTTTGCCCTTGCAACATAGTAATCAATTGCCTTTTCTGAAAACCCATAGTCTGGGTCTATATAGTCGATTCCCATTGGTGCCATAACAATTCTGTTCTTTAATGATAAGGTTCCAATATGTCCATCATTAAATAATTTCATAAATATCTCCACCTCATGTTATTTTTTTAACAAATAAGTAAAAACCTTTTCACTTAAATGTGTATCTATATTGTATATTATTATAACCATTAAAGCAATTTGTTTTAATCATTTTGTTTTAAAAAATTATTCATATAAGTACTCATTATATAAATTCCTAGAAAATAAAAAAGAGCTGTACTAAAACAGCTCAAAATTAATAATATATTTATTTATTATTTTTTAGGTATGCTGTAATAAAGTTATCTATTTCTCCATTCATAACAGCATTCAAATTAGCAGTTTCTTCTCCAGTTCTATGGTCTTTAACCATATTATATGGATGGAATACATAGGATCGTATTTGACTTCCCCATCCCATATCCTTAAGCTCACCAGTTAAATCTTCAATTTTCTCTTTATGTGCTCTTTCTTTTAAATCAATAAGCTTAGATTTAAGCATAGACATAGCTGTATCTTTATTTGAAAATTGGCTTCTTTCACTTTGACATTGTACTACTATCCCAGTTGGTAAATGGGTTATTCTTATAGCAGATTCTGTTTTATTAACGTGCTGTCCACCAGCTCCACTAGCTCTATAAGTATCTATTTTCAAGTCTTCACTTCTTATTTCAATATCTTGATCCTTTGTAAGCTCTGGTAAAACTTCTACAGAAGCAAAAGATGTTTGCCTTTTACCATTTGCATTAAATGGAGATATTCTTACAAGTCTATGAACGCCCTTTTCTGCTTTTAAATATCCGTAAGCAAATTCTCCTTTTACCTTTAATGTAACACTTTTAATTCCTGCCTCATCACCTTCTAAGTAGTCAACAGTCTCAACTTTAAATCCCTTTTTCTCGCACCATCTTGTGTACATTCTTAGTAACATTTCTGTCCAATCATTTGCATCGCTTCCACCTACACCTGCATGTAGTGTTAATATTGCATCATTTCTATCATATTCACCAGATAATAAAAGCTCTATTCTATATTCTTCAACATCTTTTTCTATACTTTTAATTTCACTAATAACTTCATTTATAGATTCTTCATCATCTTCCTCTATTAATTCAGCTAAAACTTCTACATCTTCAACTCTTGTAACTAAAGAATCGAATCTTTCTATTTTATCTTTAATTCGCTTACTTTCCTTCGTAACTTCTTCAGCCCTTTTTATATCTTCCCAGAACCCTTTTTCTTGCATCTTTAAGTCTAATTCTTGTAACTGTTTTTCTAAGCTTTCTTTGTCAAAGAGAAGCCCTCAATTCTTCTATAAATTTCTTAATATCATTAAGCTTAGCTAATTCTGCTTCTAACTTAATTATCATAATATCACAACCTTTTTATAATTAATAATGCGTAATGCATAATGCATAATTTCTTTATTATAAGTTCTTCTTTAGGTAATAGGTAGGAGTGAATAGATAAGAGTTAAGGAAAAAAACTCCCTTAGGAGTTTTTTATTTTTTTGTAATTTGGAACAAATTACTTCCTTAATTCTTAATTATTCATTCTTAATTATTCATTCTTAATTTTTCATTGTGCGCTAGCACCCTATGCTTCTCTTCCACAGCAGTTTTTATATTTTTTTCCACTTCCACATGGACAAGGATCATTTCTTCCAACCTTATTTTCATTTCTTACAGGCTGTTTCTTAACATCTCCTTCATCTCCACCATGGCTTGCTGAAGTTTCTTCTGCTACTCTTTCTCTTTCAACAGGTTTTTGAATTTGAATATGATATAAGAATTTAACTGTATCTAACTTTATTCCTTCTATCATTTCATCAAACATAGCACTACCTTCCATTTGGTATGCTTGAATTGGATCCATTTGCTTATAAGCTCTAAGTCCAATACCTTGTTTTAAGTGATCCATATTATCAATATGGTCCATCCACTTTTGATCAACTACTCTTAGAAGTATAACTCTTTCAACTTCTCTAAAGTGTTCTTCACCAAATTCTTCTTCTTTTTCATGATATATTTTTTCTAATATATCTAATAATTTTTCTATAATTTCATCATTAGACAAATCAATTAAATCTTCAACTTTAACAAGTTTATGTGGTAAACATATATCTTCTAAGTAATGAATTAATTTTTCTATTTCCACATCAAGACTACCTGTTATATTATCTAAATGTCCCTTAACTGCATCTGTAACTATATCTCTGATCATTTCATGTATTTGATCTCTTAAATCCTTACCTTCAAGAACCTCTGATCTTTGTTTATAAATAATTTCTCTTTGCATATTCATAACATCATCATAACCTATAAGGCTCTTTCTTATATCGAAGTTATTACCTTCAACTTTCTTTTGGGCATTTTCTATTGCCTTACTTACCATTTTATGATCAATAGCTTCATCTTCTTCTAAACCTAGCTTATCCATTAGCCCTTGAATTCTTTCTGATCCAAATATTCTCATTAAATCATCTTCAAGAGAAATATAGAATACTGATTCACCTGCATCTCCTTGACGACCAGATCTACCTCTTAATTGGTTATCTATTCTTCTAGATTCATGTCTTTCAGTACCTATTATCTTTAATCCGCCAACTTCTTTAACACCTTCACCTAACTTAATATCTGTACCTCTACCAGCCATATTAGTAGCTATTGTAACGCTTCCTAATTCTCCTGCATGAGATATGATTTCAGCTTCTTGCTCATGGTATTTAGCATTTAATACTTGGTGCTTAATTCCTCTTTTCTTTAATAAAGAAGATAAATACTCTGATTTTTCTATACTTACTGTACCAACTAATACCGGTTGACCCTTCTTATTACTTTCAATTATATCTTCTATAATAGCATTATATTTTCCTTTAGTATTTTTATATATTAAATCACTTTTATCTATTCTAGCAATTTCTTTATTAGTAGGAATAACTATAACATCTAAAGAATAAATTTCTCTAAATTCATTTTCTTCAGTTAAAGCAGTACCTGTCATACCTGATAACTTATTGTACATTCTAAAGTAATTTTGGAATGTAATTGTTGCTAAAGTTTTAGATTCTCTTTCAATCTTAACTCCTTCTTTAGCTTCTATAGCTTGGTGAAGTCCATCTGAATATCTTCTACCTTCCATAAGTCTACCTGTGAATTCATCAACTATTATTACTTGATCATCTTTCACCATGTAGTCCTTATCTCTCTTCATTCCATAGTTAGCTTTTAAAGCTTGAGTAATATAATGTTGTAATTCTAAATGTTCTGCATCTGCATAGTTATCTATTCCAAAAGATTTTTCTGCTTTAGCAACCCCTGAATCAGTTAACATTACAGAATTAGCTTTTTCATCAATAGTATAATCAGTTTCAGCTAATAATTGTTTAACAAAATTATCTGCAACATTATAGAATTTAGTTGATTTTTCTCCAGCTCCTGAAATTATAAGAGGTGTTCTAGCTTCATCTATAAGTATTGAGTCAACTTCGTCTACAACTGCGAAATTTAATTTTCTTTGAACTTTTTCTTCTTTGTATATTACCATATTATCTCTTAAGTAATCAAAACCGAACTCATTATTAGTCCCATAAGTTATATCTGCTGCATAAGCTGCTCTTCTTTCATCAGAAGTTATTCCATGAACTATACAACCTGTAGTTAATCCAAGAAAATGATATAATTCTCCCATCCACTCAACGTCTCTTTTTGCTAGGTAGTCATTAACAGTTACTAAGTGAACTCCTTCACCTGATAATGCATTTAAATATAATGGAAGTGTTGCAACTAAAGTTTTACCTTCTCCTGTTTTCATTTCTGCAATTCTACCTTGATGAAGAACCATTCCACCAATAAGTTGAACTCTATAATGTTTCATTCCTAGAGTTCTCCATGAAGCTTCTCTACAAACCGCAAATGCTTCTGGTAATATATCATCTAATGTTTCACCATTTTTAACTCTATTTTTAAATTCATCTGTCTTAGCTCTAAGCTCATCATCTGATAGCTTTTGCATAGCTTCATCTAATTCTTCTATTTTATCTGCAATTTTTTCTAACTTCTTAACTTCTCTCTCACTATATGATCCAAATATTTTTTCCAAAAAACCCATTTTAATTTTTTCCTTCCACTCGTATATTTTTTATGCTCATATTTTTAATATTCATATTTATATAATTTCATTTATAAATTATACCATTTTACTCATAATTAATTCAACAAATATGTAACTATTTAATAAAATTATAACTAAAAAGGGAAGTGTTTATGCACTTCCCTTAGTATTTTACCCTAAACATTCAATAACTAAATATAATCTGGTTCTAATAAACCATAGTCTCCATCTTTTCTCTTATAAACAACATTCACCTTATTACCATCAAAATCTTGGAATACAAAGAAGTTATGTCCTACTAACTCCATTTGAAGTATAGCTTCTTCTACTGACATAGGTTTTATACTAAACTTTTTAGTCTTAACAACTCTTCCATTTTCTTCGTCTAAAACATCTTCATCATTTTCAAAACCAACTTCATCAATTTGTGTAAATCTTAAAGACTCATTATTCTTTCTAGATAGTTTTGTTCTTTGCTTTCTAATTTGTCTTTCCAATTTGTTGATAACTAAATCAATTGATTTATACATATCATCTGTTGATTCTTCTGCTCTAAGTATAACTCCATTAAAAGGTATTGTAACTTCTACCTTTTGTTTGTTCTTTTGTACTGATAGTGTAGCCTTAGCTTCAACATCAGGATTAAAATATTTCTTAACCTTAGATAATTTTTTTTCTACCATATCCTTTAATGCAGGTGTTGCTGTAGTATTTTTTGCTATTACTGAAACTCTCATAAAAGTTCATCCCCTCTCTATAAGCTTAAATAGTAGAATGATTTATTTGTTTATAAATATATTATACTATCAGTAATCGTTTTTATCAACACTATTATCCCAAATTTTCAGAATGTTAACTTTTTTTATTCGAAATAAAAAAATAGCTATTAGTTACACTAATAGCTAATTGATGTAAAAATAGCTGACCTGGATTTTGACCCCACACTCGCCTACTGGAGCTTTTGCTACTAGGACTTAACCCCTCACTACTAACCCTCTCAATTACTTGGTAGGACTTACTTCTACACCGCACCATGCTCACTTAAAATTTTTCTAAGCTTACGTGGATCGTTTTGCCTGCGACTGGCATCGACTTTCATCCACAGACCTATCTTTACTCTAATTATTATATATAACTTTTAGCAACTGTCAATAATTTTATTGAAAGTGCTCCATTTTCTTTAAGTAACTTTTCACATTCATATAAAGTTGCTCCTGTTGTCATTACATCATCAATAAGCAATAACTTTTTATTTCTAATGTTTTTATCACTTCTTAAGAAAAATGCTCCTTTAATATTTTTATATCTCTCTTCTTTTGATAATAGCTTTTGCTCTTTAATATTTTTATTTTTTATTATGTCATTACATATACTAATATTTAAACTCTTTTTTATCTCTTGAGCTAAGTATTCACATTGATTAAACCCTCTATCTCTTATTGCTTTCTTACTGCTAGGTATATATACTATATAATCTATATCCATTTTATTTTCAGTTATCATATCACATAAAAAATCTACTAATATTGAACCTGCAACAAAGTTTTTGTTGTACTTAAACTCTAATATAAGTTTTTTTAGAACTCCATTGTAATATCCATAAGAAAAAACTCTATTAAATTCTTTTACCCTCTTTATCTTACTTTTGCATAATGGACATATTCCTATAAATTCACTCTCGCAAATTACACAACTCTTCTTAGGTGGATAAATAATATCTAGTATTTCATCCTTCAATGAAATTAATATTTCAGTAATCCATTTTCCCATATATTTTTGTTATATCTCCTTGTTATTCCCTTAGCTAAGTCCATATCTTCAGAAATATCCTTAGCTACTAATAGTACTTCCCCTATACTTTTATCTTTGACATTTTTCCCTACATCTGCACAGAAATATAGTATTTTTTTATAATTATAGAAAACTTCATCTGCAAATAATGCAACAATATCAATTCCCTCTCTTTCTAATGAATATTCTCTTATAATATTTGTAATAATGAAGGTGCTTTTATTTTTATTAATATAAATATTATCTCTTTCTATTGTAGAATCTCCCTTTAATAGTTTAATTACATTAACATCCTTTATCTTTATTTCTTTAGTGTAATAATCATATACCTTATGGATTTTTTCTTCTGTTGGAACATAAATTATTACTTTTCTTTTATTATTCTTAAACCACATTAAATAATCATACAAGGTATATGGAATATCTTCATCAAGCTTTACCCTAGTTGTTATTATTCTCGGTTCAACAAAAACCTTTTTTCTAATTAAATCACTTATTTCAAAAGAGGTTCCCATATTAATTACTCTATCTACTGAATATGATATTATTCTTTTACTATAAACATATAAATACTCTAATCCTGCCCTAAGCTCTTCTCTTGATATGGTAGAATAAATACTTATATCATCAATAATACAAATATCATAATAATTTTTCACATCTTTAATATCCTTAGAATTTATAAAAACTAAATTTTCAGTTTCATCTGATTCTTTATTACAAGAATACTTAAAATTTAATTTTTCTTTCTTTAATACCTTTAATATTTCCTCATTGCATTTTTCTCCATTCCATATATATAAAACTTTTTTATTATCTTTAATTAACATACTAATTATATTAATAAAAATTAATGATGTATTATATGGATTTGTTATTATATTCAAAATTTTTGATTGCTTATTATACCACTTATTTATTTTAGATACACAATTATTAAACTCTTTCATGTTAATTAATATATTATCTAACATTTAAATTCTCCTACTCAGTGAATATTTCATTACTCGTAATATCTACAATTCTATTTTTTAGAGATGAATATCTGCTAACACTCTTATCATTAGTAATCATATAATGCAGTGCTTTTGGAACTCCAACAACTACAACTAGTTCTTTAGCTCTAGTAATTGCAGTATATAGTAAATTCTTATTCATAAGTAGTGGTGAACCCATAAAAGCTGGAGTAATAATAACTTTAAATTCACTTCCTTGGCTTTTATGAATTGTTATTGCATAGGCTAGCTCTAATTCATCTAGATATATATAATCATAAATAACTTTTCTTTCATCATCAAAAACTACTGTTAATGTTTTTTCTTCATCATTTATACTTTCTATAAAGCCCATATCTCCATTAAATACGCCTACACCTTCATTATCTCCATAACCATTTATTCTAACCCACTTCAAAGAATAATTATTTTTAATTTGCATTACCTTATCACCTTCTCTAAAGGTAACCTCTTTTAAATCTTTTTCTTTTTTATCTGGGGATTTTGGATTTAATACATTCTGAAGCTCATTATTTAAATTTTGTACTCCAAGTAATCCCCTTCTAGTAGGGGTCAAGATTTGAATATCTCTATATTTATCCCAACTTGTATTGAACTTTGGAAGCCTTCTATTAATTAAGTCTATTATAGTTCTAAGTATTTCGTTAACATCTTCCTTATTTTCAAAGAAAAAATCACCATCTTTTCTATTTAAAATTGGCATTTCCCTATTATTAATCTTATGTGCATTAGTTACTATTAAGCTTTCTTTTCCTTGTCTAAATATATCTCTTAATCTAACTACTTTTATAAACTTACTCTCAATTAAATCTTTTAATACATTTCCTGCTCCTACAGAAGGAAGCTGATCTACGTCACCAACTATAATCAATCTAGTTCCTAATTTTATTGCTTTAAGCAAACTATTCATAAGCATTATATCTATCATAGATGCTTCATCTATAATAATTACATCTGCTTCTAAGGGTTCACTTTCACCTAATTTATAATAAGACTTTCCTTCATCACTTACACCCATTTCAAGTAATCTATGTATTGTTTTAGCTTCTCTTCCAGTGGATTCACTCATTCTTTTTGCTGCTCTTCCAGTTGGTGCTCCTAGTACTACTTTCATATTGTTATTTTCATAGATTTCAATTATTGCTTTTATTATAGTAGTCTTACCTGTACCAGGACCTCCTGTAATTATTTCTATTCCATTATCAAAAGCCCCTACTATTGCTTCTCTTTGTGATGGTGCAAAATTTATGTTGTATTTTTTTTCAAAAACTCCTATTTCAAACTCTATATCTGAATTAATGCTTCTAAAATTCTCCATACTTAAAGTTATTATTCTATTTGTAACACCTAATTCACAATAATAATATGGCAGTGCAAAAACAGAATCTTTTCCTTCTATTTTCTCAACTTTTATTTTAGAATCTAAAGATAAATTATATAAACTTTCTTCTACCATTTCAGGTGTAGCTCCTAATATTTTACTTGATTCTCTTATTAGCTCATCCTTTGGCATAAATGTATTACCTGAAGCAGAAAATTGATTTAATATATATCTAATTCCACTTTGAATTCTAAAAGGAGAATTAGGCTCTATCCCTATACTCTTTGCTATTCTATCTGCAGTTATAAATCCAATACCATTAATTTCATCTGAAAGAATATAAGGATTTTCCAATATTATTTCTTTAGCATTAGCTCCAAAAGTCTTATGAATCTTTATACATTGATTAGTACTCATTCCATGGCCTTGAAAAAACATTACTATATCTTTCAAATCCCTTTGTTCTAAATAAGACTCCTTAATAATTTCAAACTTTTTTTCTCCTATTCCTTCAACTAGTTTTATTTTATCTATATTGGTATCTAAAACTTCTAGTGTTTTTTCTTTAAATTTTTCTACTAACCTTTTAGCTGTAATTGGCCCTATTCCTCTTATTATTCCTGTAGATAAATATCTTTCTATTCCCTTTGTGGAATTTGGAAGTATTTCTTCATATTCCTCTATATTGAATTGTCGTCCAAATTGCTTATGAACAACCCATTGGCCTTTTAATTTAACATGTTGACCTTCTTTTATAAAAGGAACTACTCCCACTGCATTTATTACTTCCTTTTCAGCCCTAATCTTAGTTACTACATACCCAGTATCATCACTTTTAAATACAATAGATTCCACTATTCCATTTATACAATCTTCCATGTTACCTTCTCCAAATCTAAATATTTTTTATTAGTTACTATTTTTATTATATAATATATCTTAAATAATACATAATAAAGATTATTGTTTTTAAGGACTATTATCATTAATATGATATTATTAATATGATATTATTAATGTATGTTATGAATTATGGAGGTGCTTATATGCTTATTAAAAATTGTAATATTATATATCTTGATAAGATAGAAAAAGGTTCTGTCTTGGTTGAAGATGGCAAAATAAAAGAAATTAATCCAGTTAATTGTGATGATAAAGATATAATAGATGCTAACGGTCTATACTTATCACCAGGATTTATAGATGTTCATATTCATGGTGCTGGTGGACATGATACCATGGATGGAACATTTGAAGCTATTAACGAAATATCAAAGGTAATAGTTAAACATGGAACAACATCTTTCACTCCAACTACTATGACTGTTTCTGTAGAAGATATTAGAAAGTCAATGAATGTAATAAAGGAAGCAAAAGAAAATGGAACTGATGGTGCTATAGTATTAGGTGCTCATTTAGAAGGTCCATTCATTAGCCCCAAGGCTATAGGTGCTCAAAATCCTAATTACTTAATTCCACCAACATTAGAAAACTATAATGCTATGGTTGGTGATGCTGAAGATGCTGTAGTATCAATTACAATTGCACCAGAAATACCAGGTGCTAAAGAATTAATTAAAGAATTATCTCAAAGAGGAGTAGTTTGCTCTATCGGACATACTAAAGCCACTTATGATGAAGCCATGGAAGGAATTAAATGTGGCTGTGGTCACTCAACTCACCTTTTCAATGCTATGACACCTTTTGCCCATAGAGAGCCTGGGGTTGTGGGAGCAATATTTGATAGTGATATAACAACTGAAACTATTTCAGATGGTATACATGTATCTTATCCTTCCCTTAGAATAGCCTATAAACAAAAGACTCCTGATAAAGTTCTTTTAGTTACAGATGCTATGATGGCTTGTTCAATGCCTGATGGAATGTATGCTTTAGGTGGTCAAGATGTTATAGTTAAAGATGGTGCAGCTAGATTATTAAGTGGAAGCTTAGCAGGTTCAATTCTTACTTTAGACAAGGCTGTTAAAAATGTTTATAAAAACGTTGGTCTTCCTTTATATGAAGCTGTAAAAATGGCTACTTATAATCCAGCAAGACATTGTAAAGTTTCTGATAGAAAAGGTCTTATAAAAGAAGGTTATGACGCTGATTTATTATTATTTGATGAAGATATTAATATTAAAAATGTAGTTGTTGGCGGAAAAGTTTTAGTATAAAGAAAAGGAGCTGCATAAGCAGCTCCTTCAGAGTGTCGACAAAGTCGACACTCTTTAATTTTTGTTATAAAATATTTTTGGGTGATTAAAAGTGTTAACAAAGAAAAGTAATGAAGGAAGAAATCAAATTGAATTTAATAGTTTAGAAGATTTAGTGCCAAAAGATCATTTATTAAGAAAAATTGAAAATGCATTAGATTTTGGTTTTATATATGATGAAGTGGCAGAGTTATACTCTGCTATCGGAAGGCCAAGTATAGATCCAGTTGTGTTAATTAAAATAGTTTTAATTCAATACATATTTGGAATATCTTCAATGAGACAAACTATAAAAGAAATAGAAGTTAATATAGCATATAGATGGTTTTTAGGATATTCGATTAGCGAAGCAATACCACACTTTTCAACTTTTAGTAAGAATTATGAAAGAAGATTTAAGAATTCAGATTTATTTGCAAAAATATTTGCTAGAATCCTTGAAAAAGCTGAACAAGAGGGCTTTTTAGCGTTAGAACAAATTTATATTGATTCAACTCATATAAAAGCTAGTGCTAATAAAAAGAAATATGAGAAAATTAATGTTAATGTCGAAGCTAAAAAATATAAAGAAGAATTAGAAAAAGAAATAAATGAAGATAGGATACTTCATGAAAAGAAACCACTAAAAGAAGATAGAAAAATTGTTACTAAGGAAGTTATAAAAAGTACTACTGATAAAGATGCTGGGATGTTCTTTAAAAATGAAAAGGAAAAATGCTTTGCTTATTTAGCTCACACTGCGTGTGATGACTCGAATTTTATTTTAGGATTTGACATAACTCCTGGTAATATTCACGATAGCGTAGCTTTCAAAAATGTGTTTGAAAATGTAACTAATAAATATAAAGATGAAATTATAGTTACTGCTGTTGATGCTGGCTACATAACCCCTTATATTGCAAAAACTATATTAGAGGCAAATATTCTTCCTTCAATGCCATATAAAAGTCCAATGACTAAAAAAGGATTTTTCAAAAAGTTTGAATTTGTTTACGATGAATATAATGATTTTTATATTTGTCCTTTTGAGAAAGAACTTAGATATTCTACAACAGATCGTGATGGATATAAGTTATATAAATCAAACCCTAAAGATTGCGCTAATTGTCCATTTAAAGATTCTTGTACAAATAGTAAAAATAATCAAAAAGTTATAACTAGGCATGTCTGGGCAAAGTTTTTAGAAGAAGCTAATCATCTTAGACATGATAATTATGTTAAATCTGTGTATAAACGAAGAAAAGAAACTATAGAACGTGTCTTTGCGGATGCAAAGGAAAAACACGGTATGAGATTTACTCACTTAAGAGGCTTGGCTAAAATTAAAATGGAGGTCACGCTTATTTTCTCATGCATGAATTTAAAGAAGTTGGCAAATAAACTCTGGAAAGGACGATTTAGGCGATCTCTTCTCAGCAGATATAGCAATTCATTTATCTTTATTTTAAGTAATTTAACTACAAAATTAACAAAAAGGATATTTTCACTCTTGAAAATATCCTTTTTGTCTACAGTCTGAAGGAGCTGCATAAGCAGCTCCTTTTCTTTATATTGTGCCATAGCACCTTTATTTAAAATATTTATATATTTTATAAATATTTTTTTATTTCTTCTACTTTATTTAGTTGTTCCCATGGTAAATTTAAATCAATTCTACCAAAGTGTCCATAAGCTGCTGTTTGCTTATATATAGGTCTTCTTAAATCTAAATCTCTAATTATAGCACCAGGTCTTAAATCAAATACTTTTTCAACTATAGCTATTATCTCTTCTTCAGATTTTTTACCTGTCCCAAAAGTTTCAATCTCTATTGATACTGGCTTAGCTACACCAATAGCATAAGCTAATTGAATTTCTAACTTGTCAGCAATTCCTGCTGCAACTAAATTTTTAGCTACCCATCTTGCTGCATAAGCTGCTGATCTATCAACCTTAGTTGGATCTTTTCCTGAAAAAGCACCACCACCGTGTCTTCCATATCCACCATAAGTGTCAACAATTATTTTTCTTCCTGTTAGACCACTATCACCTTGTGGTCCTCCAACAACAAACCTACCTGTTGGATTTATATAATATTTTGTATTATCATCTAATAATTCAGCTGGAACTACAGCTTTTATTACATGCTCCATTAAGTCATTTCTAATTTGTTCTTGAGAAATCTCTTCACCGTGTTGTGTTGATATTACTATTGCATCTATTCTAATTACTTTATTATCATCATATTCAACAGTAACTTGAGTTTTTCCATCTGGTCTTAAATATGATAAAGTTCCATTTTTTCTAACTTCAGATAATCTTCTTGCTAATCTGTGAGCCATAGCTATTGGTAATGGCATAAATTCTTCAGTTTCGTTAGTTGCAAAACCAAACATCATTCCTTGGTCTCCAGCTCCAATAGCTTCTACTTCATCCTTTTCTCCTGCTCTAGATTCTAAAGCTTCATTAACTCCCATTGCTATATCTCCAGATTGTTCATCTATAGATGTTAAAACTGAACATGTATCACAATCAAATCCATACTTAGCTCTATCATAGCCAATCTCTCTAACAGTTTCTCTTACTACCTTTGGAATATCAACATAGCAATTAGTTGATATTTCTCCCATAACTAAAACCATTCCTGTGGTAACAGCAGTTTCACAAGCTACTCTGGCCATAGGGTCTTTCTCTAAAATACTATCTAAAACAGCATCTGATATTTGATCACAAATTTTATCTGGATGTCCTTCTGTAACTGACTCTGATGTAAATAATCTTCTCATATTAATATCTCCTTTCTTCTTTTGATATTAATTCTAAAAATTTAGCTATATAATAAAAAAATCTCTTCGATAAGAAGAGATGTTAAAAATCATAACTTTTCTTATCTTGCAAATTTACATTGCTGGAATTGGCACCACACTCAAATGAATGAAGCAGGTTGCCGGGTTTCACAGGGCCCTTTCCCTCCACCTCTCTTGATAAGAACTAATATCAAATTTTACTTTACACATTATATCACTTTTAGTATAAGTAGTCAATATTCGCCACAAAATATTTATCTAAGGATATGTTTTTTTCTTTTACAATAGCCTCTGTTTTAAAATAATGTTGCTAATAGATTATAATTTAACTTTAATTACTATTTAATAATATGTTAAATAAATTCCATTCATCATGATTAAAGAATACTTGTGGATTTAACTTCATCTTACTAGAAAAAGATATTATAGCTTTAAATACTTTTTTAATGAAATAGAAATTTTCTAATTCATTTTTATTAATATTCTCATCGCAAATGAATTGTATTTTTAGGTTTTTATTATGAATATCTACTAATATATCTTTAATATATTGTAACTCTTTCATTCCCTTTACATTATATCCTTCCTTTGCTACTCTACTATATTTTATATCTAATTTATCACTTAAAATTAATGTTAATGCAATAATATTATCACTATCAAATCCATCACTATGAATCCTTATTGCCTCTAAGACTAAGTCTTCATTTTTCAATATAATATTATTATCTGAAATATACTTCTTAGCAAAATTATAACTTCTCATCGCATGATTTTTTTTGCCTTCTATTGCTCCAGTATCATGTAAAATTGCAGCTATCTTTGCTTCTTCTATAAAACTTTCTTCATATCCTAATTGAATTAATAAAGATTCAACTAATTTAGCAACATTTTTAACATGATCTAAATCATGGTGTGCCCATCCTTTATCTAAATCTTCAAATCCAGATATTTTATTATAAATATCAATTATTACTTTATCATTCATTATTTTGCTGAATTTATCCATTAAATTCTCCTTAATATACTTCTATTGCCTTTTTATTTTTACCAACTGTATTAACATAAAATCCCCTGCACCAAAAATGCCTGTTGCCATATTTGTATTTTAAATTTGAAAATCTTTCAAAAATCATCAAACTACTCTTTCCTTTTAAAAATCCTACAAATGAAGAAACACTCATTCTAGGAGGAATTTCTACCAACATATGTATGTGGTCATCGCAAGCATGCGCTTCGATTATTCTTACACCTTTCCACTCACATAATTGTCTTAATATTTTCCCTATCTCAGCTTTCTTTTCACCATATATTTCTTTTCTTCTATATTTTGGTGCAAACACTATATGATATTTACAATTCCATTTAGTGTGTGCTAAACTGTTGTTATCCATTTGGATGCCTCCTTTTGTTATTGAGTTTGGCTGCGAACCTAATTCTATTTTAACAAAAGGAGGTTTTTTACATACTGATCGCTAAAGTTATTCGGAACACACTTGCATAGCAAGTGGTTTTCAATAAGACAAAAAAAGTAAGTATTCTAAATTTAGAATACTTACTTTAAAAATTTATTATAATAAATAGCTACTAATTAAAACTACAATAGATCCTATCATTACTGAAGAACTAATTAAATCCATATTGATTTGAATATTAGAAGCTGAAACTATCTTTTCTTTTTCTGCAACATTAGTTTCTAAAACTATATTTGCAAAGTACTGTGGATTAACTTGACCAAATTCTTGTAATGATAAACTCTGATAATTTCCACCTATTGAAGAAAATAATACTATCATTAATATTAATATTCCCTCAACAAAAAGTACATCCTTTAAATTAAATCCTTTTAAACTAGAAATTATCCCTGCCATTAGAAATAAAGATACTAAGTTAGCAATAAAAATTAAAATAAATGTTTTTAAGCTTTTAGAATTATTTTTTATCATAAGAATCATCATCCACCCTTCTCTGATATCATTTACATTGTAGCATTTATGCGGATTTATTACAATTCTAAAGGTTCTTTAATCCGATTATTCAATTGCTAATTTCTAAAAATAATAACATATTATTTGCATGGAATATTAATTAATTCCTTGAGATATTTTTTAATTTACATAAATTTAATTTTTAATTATCAATTTACTAAATTTTCATTTTATAAGTAAAATTAGTATATTATTTTATAATGAACATTGTTCAGTAAATCCATGAAAAACCCTTATATTCTATGTATCTTAATGAAAATATCAATATTTTAAAACTTTTTAAGGTTTGAGATATTTAGCATTAAGTAGTATTATTTAATTATAAAATATATTAAATAATAATTATTATCGAGGGGTGTTAGAATGAATAATTTTATGAATGACATTAGAAACAAAAGTAATCTTCTTCATAAAGCAACTGAAGTTTCAGGCTTTACTCATAGATTTCTTGCTAAAGGTGCAAATTTAGAAAGTTATACAGAATATATTTATAACTTATCTTTTGTATATGATGCTATTGAAACAAATTTAAATAAATATAAGGATTTAGAAGATGTTAAACCTTTTGTTACAACTGAGCTTTTTAGAACAGAAGCAATTAGAAATGATGTAAAAGAATTAGCAAATGATAAAAATTTAGAAACTCTTTCTTCAACCTTAGCATATGTTGATAAGATAAATGCTGTTGCTGAAAATAATCCAAAATTATTAGTAGCTCATGCCTATGTAAGATTTTTAGCTGATTTATTTGGAGGCAGAATGTTCTATTCTCTATTAAAAGAAGAATATAATGTTTCAGAAGAAGGTCTAAAATATTATTCCTATGAAGGTTTAGGTGACATGAAAGCTTATGTTATGAAATATCATATGATGTTAGCAAAACTTAACCTTAATGAAGAAGAACAAAAACAATTTATTATTGAAGTATGTAATTCATATATTTATAATATTTCAATATCAAATGAGTTAGATGTTAAATACTTTTAAATTAAAAAGGGCTGTTATAAAAACAGCCCTTCAGAGTGTCGACAAAGTCGACACTCTTTCGTTTTTATTGTAAAATATTTTTAGGTGATTAAAATGTTAACAAA
>CAKVEW010000036.1 GCA_934746015.1 uncultured Clostridium sp. | reverse complement strand
TTTACTAGCTTCATAACCTTTTTTTACTGTGTCCTTGACATAGGGTCCACTTTACTAACTTTTAGTGCGACAGCCCCATTTTATATTATATTAAATCTACGAAACAAAATAATAAAAATAAATAAATTACCTTGTAATTTATTAAAGTTCTAATTTCTTTATTGTATATCCTTTTTCCTCTAAGCAATCTAAAACACTATCTTCACCTATATAATGCCTATAACCTACTGCAACAACTCTTTTTTTGCCATCCTTTATTAACTCATCTATTCTATTAGCCATATTCTTATTTCTTTCTGTAGCTATTAAATTATATAATTCTTTATCTGCTTCTTCTCTATAATTTACTTCTAATTTTTCTGCACTATCAATATCACTATTTACGTAATTTTCAAAAAGCTCTTTTGTTATTTCTAATTCTTTATTTTTTGACTCCTCATTATATTCATTTATATAATCCTTAAAAAAATCCCAAGTATAAATTTGCTTTGATAATTTCATTTGAAAAGCTAAACCTTCTATTTCATCTATTTCTATCTTATTCTTTCTTGCTTCACTCAATAATAGTGCATCTGTTGAACCATTTCCAAACCCCACCTCATTTAATGTATTATTACTAATAACCTGACTTATTCCAAAGGGATTTAAATTTTTTATTGAATCTATCTTTTGATTATAAGGCTTTAATATTTCACTTAACTTACTAATTTCTTCTGAAGATAGATGATTTTCTATATTATCTCCCTCTTCTAGGTATAAGATTTTTTGAAGATTAGTGGTAATACTAGCTGCTGTCATATCAACTTCTACTGTTAAGACATCTGAATTATTTAATATCTCTTTTAACTCATCATTTAATAATATGTGTGTTTTTGGAGCTGGGTGCATAGTTCCAACTAAGGTTACTACTTCCCCCTCACTACTTGTTGCTTCCCAAATAAATCCCTTTGCTACTGGTCTATTATCTTCCTCGACCTTTGCTTTACAACCTACTAAAGCCACTAAGACCATAAAAATTAAAGTTAGAATCCTACTTATCCTAAACCTTCTTCCCATTTCCCCACTCCCCTTATAAAATTTAAATAATCATTCTACATGCTCATTATATACCATTATTTTACATATAGATAGTTATATTATTATAGTTCTGCTACCATTCTAAGCTCTGTATATTTTTCGCCTTCAAACTCATATTCAAATACTTCCTTCTTTTCAAATCCAACTTTTTCATACATATCTAGTGCAACCTTATTATCAACTTCAGCACTTGTATAAAGCTTTAAATGTCCATATTTATTTACAAAGAACTCTAAAAACTTCTTTAATGCTATTTTTCCTATTCCCTTATTTTGATAACTCTCATCTATCATAAACCTACTCATTGACCATCCATTAATATCATAATCGAAATCATATAAAATAAATCCAACCATCTTGTCATCATTATAAATTCCTAAAGGATAAAAATTAGGTTCATAGGCTGCTTGTACTAAAGAAAAAATATTTGATGCTACAAATCTTTTTTGATCTTCACTTATTTTTAAATTTATACATTGGTTATAATTACTTCTATCTATTTCTCTAAACTGTATATTCATTTCTTACTACCTCCTAAGTGTTATTTATTCACGTAATTATAATATTTACTTAATATAATCCATATGAGTATTTTTATTTATTTTTTGCTTAAACTATTATAAATATAAGATTAAAGGAGATTTTCAATGCAATTATTATCTATTTTAATTTCAACTTTCTTTATATTTAACACAGTATCTATTAATAAAAATATAAAATTTATCTCGCCTAGAATTATTGATGCTTATATATTAGCTTATGATGCTATGTATAGCCAATCTGAAAATTTCGAAGCAGGTTATATAATACTAGATATGGAATCTTATTTTTTCGCAGATACTTCATATGAAGATAGAGAAAAAATGATAAATAACTTTAGAAAATACGATAAAGTTATAGTTAATTCTTCTCTTTTTAGTCTAAAAGAAATAGGCTTAGTTGATAATATAGGTAATCTTAAACTAAATGGCGAAATATTAATGATAGATTGTATAGATTATACCTCTTATGATAATGGAATAATTATTAAAGCTCTTAATTATAAAAGTCCAATAGCTACTAAATTCTATACTATTAATCTAGCTATTGAAAATAATTCATGGGTATTAAAAAGTATTACCTTAGATGGGGTTGCATAATATAAATAGTTAAATAGCATCTACTTTATCAAATAATTCTGCTTTAAAGCTAAAATAAACTTCATTAAAACTTTTTACTAATATACAAATTATAGTTTATTTAACTCTATGGTACATTTTATGGTTTTCGTTGAACTGAATTAAATCCCATAAGTTTCCATATAAATCTTTAAATACTGCAACTGTTCCATAATCTTGCTCTTTAGGTTCCCTAACAAATTCTATTCCTATTTCTTTCACCTCATTGTAATCACGCCAAAAATCATCTGTTCCTAAGAAAAGAAAAACTCTTCCTCCTGCTTGATTTCCAATGAAAGGCTCTTGTTCTTCCTTAGATGCTCTTGCAAGTAATATAGTGGTACCATTTGATCCTGGTGGAGATACTACTACCCACCTTTTCTCCTGTTCTGGTTGATATGTATCTTCTACCAATTCAAAATGAAGTTTTTTTGTATAAAACTCTATTGCCTCGTCATAGTCTTTTACTACTAAAGCAATATGCACAATTGATTGAATCATTATTTTTCCTCCTTATTCTATTTAGGCTGACTAACATCTGGAACTTATTTATTCCATCTCTTTTCCCATTTAGGCTATCACTTCCTATACTTTATAGTCTACTCATACCTTAATACTTATAATACTCATACTTTCGTCTAATGCTTAAATATAATAAACTGATTCATAAATTACATATAATTAAAACTAGAACCCACTAACTTTTGCGTCCTAACGCTTAACTATGCTCTATTACTTCTTACTTATTCACTCTTAACTATTACTTTTTACCTATTTCCCTCTTATATTTTAAATAAAACTTTATGCTTATTAACAATGTAATAGCTTCAGCTAAAGGAATAGTCATCCATACACCAATCATTTCAAAGAAACTTGGTAATAATATTATTAAAGGAATTACTATAACTAACCCCCTCATTATTGAAATCAAAAGAGATTCCTTCGGATTATTAATAGATGCAAAGAAAGATGTAATTAAAATATTTATTCCCATTATAATAAATGCACTAAAATAAATATTAATTCCTTCTATAGCTATGGAAAGCAGCAACTTGTCTCCTTCACCATTAAATAAATTTACTATTTCCTCTGAAAAACTTATTCCAATTAAGTAACATCCAATACCTACTATAATAGATGTAAGTAATCCATATTTTAAAACAACATTGATATTCTTATTCTTACCTTCTCCATAGCTTTTACTAATTATAGGCTGAATTCCTTGAGCTATTCCTGTAAATATTGCAACTACTATAAGGGCTAAATTCGCAATCACTCCATAAGCAGCTACCCCAGTATTATTAGATATTCTTAGTATCGTATAATTAAATAATAATATTATTATTCCAGATGAAAATTCTGTAATAAATGATGGTATTCCTAATGATATAATTCCTTTTATATAAGCGAAATTAAACTTACATTTAATAATCTTAAAGTTATTTTTCTTCCTTATAAAGTGAATTGATAATATTATTAAGCTTAATATTGGTGTAGTTCCTGTAGCAAGTGCTGCTCCAAACATTCCAAGCTTAAAAGGATAGATAAATACATAATCTAAGACTATATTACTTAAGCTTCCTAAAATCATTGCAATCATAGCTAAGTTTGGATCATTATCATTTCTTACAAAGGCTGTAATTATATAATTAATTATAAAAACTGTAGAAAAAGATAATAATGTCTTTAGATATTCACTTGCTAAAGGTGCTACTACTTCATCAGCCCCTAAAATAACTGCGATATCATAAGAAAATATTACTCCTATTACAGTTATTATAATTCCAATAACTAGTCCCATTAAAATAGCATGAGTAAATACCTTATTTGCTCCTCTTTCATTATTCTTTCCCCTTTTTATTGAAAAACTGATTCCAGCACCTATTCCTATCATTAGTCCTAATCCACTAATTAAACTCCATAATGGTAAAACTAAATTTAATGCTGTTAAGCCAACACTTCCTACTCCATTGGCTATAAAGAAGGTATCAGCAAGTATGTAGAATGAAAGCCCTATCATACTAATTACATTTAAGGAAACATACCTTGCAAAATCTTTTAAAATATTGTTTTTTAATTCATTCATTTTATATCCCCCTTAATAAAAAAAGCATTAGATTGTTTATACCCTAAGGCCTAACGGCATAAACTTCTAACGCTTGTTATTTAAATAATATATCCGGCGATATTATTATTTTAACTATTTATTTCATAAAATTTTACAGTATTATACTAATATTGTCAATAAATCTATTTTACCTATTAATAATAGTATCTATACATTCTCCAACAGTTGAGACATAATTTTTTGCAATACTTTTTAATTCTTCTTCAACATGATGGAATGTAAAACTATTCTTTGTTAATTCAAACATAGATACATCATTAAATGAATCTCCAATAGCATAAAGATTTTCTTCTTTAATATTGTTTAATTCAAGTATGCTTCTTAATCCATTTCCCTTTGAACAGTCTTTTGGTGCTATATCTATAAAAAACTGATTTCTAAAAGCTTCAATATCTTGTCCATATCTTTCAATCAATAAATTCTTTATTTCTTCTGCCACTTCTATATCCTTATTAATTGAAAAAATACTGATAATTGAATACAATCTTTTATTCGAAAATATCTCGTCTTTTGAAATTCTATCATTGAAGCGTAATAACATGTCTTTTACTTCTTCTGATAAATAACTTGTATCCTCTAATACTTTAGACTCAACTAAATAGTGTTCTCCATTAGCTTCAAAATGAATACAAACATCTTCTCTATCTATAAAATCTTTAATTATTTTTTCTGCTATATCATTCTTTATGTAATTATTAAAAATAACTTCTTTATTCTTATCTAATACTACTGCCCCATTACAAGCTACTATATAGTCATACTCTATTTCAGGATAATCTTTAAATAAATCATGAATTGAATCTACATTTCTTCCTGTTGAAATTACAAATTTGTTTCCTTCTTCCTTAAAACCTATTATTGCTTCTAAATTTTCTCTGCTTATAGTCTGATCTTCCCTTAATAAAGTCCCATCTAAGTCGCAAGCTAAATATTTCATTAATTTCCACTCCCCTGAAAATACTTCTAGAAAATTATATCACATTTATTATTATAATTTTTTCAATATATAAAAAGCTTAATAAATAACCTTATATAAATATAAAAAGAGCATTTAATCTAATGCTCTCATTTTTTTATCACTATTTATTAATTATTAATTTCTATATTATCATATTTATTATTTAAAATAAGTATATCTACTCTTCTATTTTTAGCTCTTCCCTCTGCTATATTATTCTCTGCTACAGGCCTATATTCTCCATATCCAACTGCTGATAATCTATCTGGTGAGATATTACCTTGTCCAACTAAAAATTCAACTACATTTGATGCCCTTATTGATGAAAGCTGCCAATTTGAGTTGAAATATTCATTCTTAATTGGAAGATTATCTGTATGTCCTTCTACTCTAATATAATTATCAATTTTATTTAAAATATCTGCTAATTCTTCTAACTTTGATTTCATATCTTCCTTTATATCAGCTTTTGCACTATCAAAAAATATACTGTCATTGAAACTTATTACTAAGCCCCTCTCTTCTATAGATGTAGATACACTACTTTCTAACCCTAATTCTTCAATCATATTATCAACTTGCTTTTCTATTCCAAGAAGTTTTTCTTCCTCATTTTGAACTAAAGGAGTTAATTCATTATCACCATCAGTTTTATCTACATCATGTCCACCATCAATTATTCCACTTCCCCCAGTGAAGGCATATGACATAGACTTAGCCAACTTTTCATACTTCTTTTGATTAACATTTGAAGCTGAATATAAAACTACGAAAAATACCATAAGTAATGTTATAAGGTCAGAATATGTAAGAAGCCATCTCTCGCTATTTTCTTTTTCTTGTCTTCTCTTTTTCATATTAAACTTCCCCACCTAGATTCAAGCTTTTAACTTCACTTTCTGTTAAGTACCCTTCTAATTTACTTATTATAGTGTTTGGACTAAGACCTTCTTGTATTAATAGTAATGCTTCTATGTACATCTCTTTTTCTATTATTTCTTCATCGTTTAAAGCCTTTAATTTATTTGCTACAGGTAACCATATTAAGTTAGCTGTTGCTATACCATAAAGAGTAGCTATAAATGCCACTGCAATTTTACTTCCTAATTCGCTTGGATCATCTAAACTTCCTAAGACTTGAACTAACCCCATAACTGTACCTATAATTCCCATTGTAGGTGCATATCCACCTGCTGCTTCAAACATTGCAATACCTTGATGATGTCTCTCTGAAATTTGTTCTAATCTTGTTTCTAATGAACTTTTAATTACTTCAGGATTAACTCCATCTACGATCATTTGTAATCCTTTCTTTATAAAAGGATCTATTTTTGAGTCATTTAAATCTACTTCCATACTAAGAAGCCCTTCTTTTCTTGTTTTTGTAGCTAGGTTTTTAAAGAAAATAATATTCTCTATGGTCTTATTTTCCCTTTTCTTAAAAGCTACTCCAAATATCTTTGGAAATTTCTTTAATACTTTACCTTGAGTTGCAATACCAACAGCTCCAATAGTTCCTCCTATTACAATAATAGCTGCTGTGTGTTGTAACAATGCTCCTATGGCTCCTCCTTCTAAGGTAAAACCTAGAATCATACATAGAAATGCAAAAACAACACTAATAATAGTTATGATATCCATAATACACCATCCAAATTTAAAATTATTTATCAATTTATTCTATATAAAATGAACATTTTTTACAATTTAATTAATTTCCTCTATTTGTGCATTAATTCTATAATTATGGCCATTTTTTCAAATTATTTCACTTTACCTCATTTTATCTCAAAATATATAAAATATAATTCAAATTAATATTTAAGTGATTTATTTTTATACTATGGTGTCTCCCATTATATAATTTCATAAAAAAAGATATATGTAATTTACCCTTAATTGGAAAGGAACTTTTCAATAAGTAAATTTACATATATCAATTTGAAAACTTATATTTTATATCTTACTTCTTATAACTCATATGAAGTAATTCATGAGCTTTTCCATGACCTGGCTTGCCCATATAATTATCATACATATTATTTAAAGCTACATTTTCATGAGATTTTCTCTTCTTTAAATTCTTATCTTGATTGTATAATACTGATGCTCTTACGCTTCTAATATCCATAGTTAGCCTATCTGAAGCATTAACATGAGGTTGCCCTCCACCATTTACACATCCACCAGGACAAGCCATAACTTCAATAAAGTGATATTTTTTCTCGTCTAATTTTCCACTATTTATAAAATCAAATAAACTTGAAGAACCATTTATAACCGCTACATTATAGTTATCTCCACCAATTTCTATAGTGGCCTCTTTTATTCCTGCAAGTCCTCTTACTTGTCTATATTCTATATTTTCTAAATCTTTTCCTTCAACAAAATCCTTTGCTGTTCTTAGTGCCGCTTCCATAACTCCGCCTGTTGCTCCAAATATAGCACCTGCGCCAGTATATTCTCCCATAGCTGGATCCGCTTCACTATTCTCAAGTTTAGCAAAATCTATTTTAGCATCTTTAATCATCTTAGCTAATTCTCTTGTTGTTATTACTGCATCTATATTTCTTAATCCCTCATTTTCCATTTCAGGTCTATCAGCTTCGTACTTCTTAGCAGTACATGGCATTATTGTTACTGTAAATACATTTTTAGGATCTATGTCTGAAATAGTTGGGTAATATGTCTTACTAGCTGCTCCAAATATTTGTTGTGGGGATTTAGCACTTGATAAGTTTTCCAAAAGATTTGGATAATAGTTTTCTACTTGTCTTACCCATGCTGGACAACAAGAAGTAAACATAGGGAATGGCCCACCTTTTTTAATTCTTTCAATTAATTCAGTTGCTTCTTCCATTATAGTCATATCTGCGCCAAAATTTATATCAAAGATCTTATCAAATCCTAATTGTCTTAATGCAGTGTATGTCTTACCTGTTACATCTACTCCATATCCCATCTTAAATAATTCGCCCATAGCTGTTCTTACAGATGGTGCCATTGCAACAATAACATGTTTATTTGCATCTTCTAAAGCATCTTTTACTCTATCCATATGTGATTTCTCTGATAATGCATCCACTGGACAAGCAGCTACACATTGACCACATAATAGGCAATTAGTATCATCAAAACACTTTAAATTATCGGGTCCGATTATATTTTCACCATTAACTTCAATAAATTTTATAGATTCTGTTCCTGTTTTTGTCCTACAAGCAGCTACACATCTTCCACAAGTAACACACTTTGTTCTATCTATAACAATCGACTTACTTCTATCATCTACATATTCTGATTTATCTGCAACAACAAATGGTTTACCTGCTTTAGCTCTAGTCTTAATAACAAGCTTTAAAAACTCACAGTTTTCTCTTCTTTTACAAGGTCCACATTTAAATTCATGCTTATCTAATAAATTTGAAACTCTTGCTTTAATTGCTTCTTGAACTCTTTCAGTATTAGTATTAATAATCATACCATCTTCTGGAACTAAACAACATGCTTTTTCTAAATCATCCTGTCCTTCTATCTCTACCAAACATATTCCACATTGTCCAACACTGCCACAATCTTCAAGAAAACATAGAGAAGGAATATCAATTCCATTTTCCTTTGCTACCTTAATCAAATTATCTTCATTACTTACTAGAACTTTATTTCCATTAATAGTAATATTCTTCATCGAAATTTCCCCCTATATTAGTGTAATGAACTCTCTTTATTCTTTTGTTATATTATTAACGACATTTATTATACTCTTTTTCTAGAATAATTACTATCTTTTAATTAAATTAACAAAGAAAAAGATATTATTTTTTAATATAAATTTTCTATATATAACTTTTATTGGAACATTCCTTTATTAATCCTCCTCATAACTTCTTTACAAATCATTATCTGTGATAGAAGAAAATAAGTAAAGGAAATTTATCTATCATAGGTTTTTTATTTATGTTTTATGGTAATATAATACTATAAAAAGGAGATATATATTATATTCTTTATCACCTAGTGAACTCCAAGTTTCCAGGCTATTATATCTATCTCCTCCTATATCAAAGGAAAGTAATTTATAAAAAGTTGTTTACAGTATAATATTTTTATAAATTTCTAAAAATAACATTTATATGAGGTAACTTATGATACAAGTATATAACAGAAAAACTAAAAAATATGAGGTTGAAAAGGTAGCTGGAGGTAACTATATTAAATGGTCCTATGAATCTCCAATAGGAAAAAGCTTTACTGAGCTACTTATAAAGAAGAAGTTATTTTCTAAACTATATGGTGCATATTGTGATACTTCTCTTAGTAAGAAAAAAATATCAAAGTTCATAAAAGAATTTAATATAGATATGAATATTAGTTCTAATACTATAAATGACTTTAATAATTTTAATGATTTCTTTGTGAGATCTTTAAAAGAAGAAGCTAGGCCTATAGCTAATGATAATAATTTATTTATTTCTCCTGGTGATGGCAGATTATTTGCCTATGAAAATATCTCTGTTAATGACCTAATACAAGTTAAAGGCATACATTATAGCTTATCTGAATTAATTGGAGATAATGACTTAGCTAAAGACTATGAAGGTGGTACTTGTCTAGTATTAAGACTTTGTCCAACTGATTATCATAGATTTCACTTTGTAGATAGTGGAATACCATTGGAGAATCATTTTATCCCAGGCAATTATTATTCAGTAAACCCTATTGCCCTTGAGAGAATACCAAAGCTTTATTGTCAAAATAAAAGGGAATGGAGTGTATTTAAATCTGATAATTTTGGAGATATACTTCATATTGAAGTTGGTGCTACGTGTGTAGGTACTATAATACAAACTTATACTGCTAACAAAAGAGTCAATAAAGGTGATGAGAAGGGGTATTTTAAATTTGGTGGTTCTACTACAATACTTCTACTAAAAAAAGATTTAGTTAAAATTGATGAAGATATAATAAATCAAACGAAACTTGGCTATGAGACTATGGTTTTAATGGGTGAATCAATAGGCAAAAAGCACTAAAATATATTACTTAAGGAGTGAAGCTTATGGGGGATTTAATATACAGACTTTTACTATTTTTAAATAGTAGTAAAGAAAATGACATAAATTATAATATAGCTTTTACTATGCTTAGAAATATTCGTATAATTCCTAATATGTCCATTAATAAGTTATCTGAGCTTTGTTATACATCTCCTGCTGCAATAACAAGATTTTGCCACAAACTTGGCTATTCTACTTTTATTGAATTTAAGGAGAATATAAAAATAAATATAGATAGTTATAATGAAGGTCTTATGAAACCTAAATCAATAAACTATGGGATATCAAGAGAAGCTATGCTAAATAATATGTCCCTTGAAATAATAAATGAAATTGAAACTTTTAAATCCTTTGTTGATTTAAAAATAATCGATAGAGTTATTGAATTAATTTATAGTAGCAATAATGTTTGTATATTTGGAACCCAATTTTCACAGTTAATGGCTCAAGATTTGCAAAGAAAATTAGTTAATCTTTCAAAGATAATTTATAATGCAAATGATGTACAAGAACAAGAAAGAATGACTAGTGAGCTAGATGAAAACTCCTTAGCAATATTAATTTCACCTTCAGCTAGATTTACTATATATCATGAACGCTTATGGAGAAAAATAGAAAGTAGTCCTGCTAAGGTAGTAGTTATTACTGAAAAAGAAAATCCCCATTATGAAAAAAGAAGTGATTATATAATTTATCTTCCTCCTAGAAATGATTCAAATGAGTATGTACAAAATCACAGATATGATTTAAGTTATCTTATTGAATACATATATACTAGATACGGAAGCATGTATAAAAATTAAAAGGAGCTTTTTAATAGCTCCTTTATATTCCTTTAATAATATTAATGAAGTTATTTTTATCTTCTTCATTCTCAAATAAGTTGAACCAATCGCATATTTCAACTGCAAAATCTATAAATGCAGCTCCTTGTGCTGTTATAATATTACCATCTCTCACTACTCTATCTACAACAAAATTTTCCCTTGGAAATGGATCTTCTTCTCCATATTTATATACATACTTCTCATTCCATTCAACTATAGGTGTAGTATATTTTACATTATCTAAAACTCCAGCCTTTGCTAATGCTAATGTTCCAGCACCACAAATTCCGCCTATTAATTTACCCTCTGAATTTAACTTATTAATTAATTCTATAAATTCAGGGTTTATATTCTTAAACCATCCACCAGAAATTATTAACCCTTCAACATCCTCATCTAAAATATCACTAATTAATTTTTCAGGTTTATACAGAAAACCTGACCTTCCTTTTATTAATTTATCATCATATGCAATTGGAATAACTTCCTTTCCTGCATCTGCACATAATAAATGACTAATTAAAGTTGTTTCATAATCTGTCATTCCATCAAAAATAAAAACCAATACTTTTCCCATTTTTACACCCTCTTTTTACATAATTTATATAAAATCTGGTTATATTTTATAATATAATTATACCACTTAATACAATTATACCACTTTATTTAATTAACTTTTATATATAAATATAAAAGGAGCCTAACTATAAAAGTTACGCTCCTGTAATTGGAATTATTATATTAAAATTCTGCTCTTTCTACCTTTTCTATTTTTTCTATTACATCCTTAAATTGTGGTAAGTATTCTTTATGAGCAACTAACATTTCATTTAAAAGTTTTCTTCCTCCAATATCATCAGCTATTAATGGATTTGTTACCATAGCTAAAAGTGCCGTGTTGTAATCTCCTGTATAAGCTGCTTCAGCTGCCAATCTTTCAAAGGATTTAATTTGTCCAACTAACCCTTGAGCAAATATTGGTAAATCAGTTACTGTTTCTACTGGAACTGGACCATTCTTTCCTACATAGCAACTTACTTCAATGGCAGATTCATCTTCAAATTGCTTTAATGTTCCATTATTTCTTGTATTAACTGCAATTATTGTATTCTTATCATTATAAATTCCGTTGATTACATTACAAGCAACATCTGAATAGTGGGCTCCACCACGTTTTGCTAATTCTTCAGGTTTTTCTTGTAAATTAACATTCTTATACATTTCAAATAATTTCTTTTCAACTTCCATTACTATTTCTGCTCTAGTTTTTCCTGTTTTGAAAGCTTCTAACTCATCATTAAGCATTTCTTTAGTCTTATAGTAATATCTATGATATGGACAAGGTATTACTCCAAATGCTTTTATTGTAGCAACATCCCAGCCTAAGTCTTTAATATTTGCCATTGTTTGGCTCTTTGCTTCAGGTGCTAATAATCTCTTCATAACTTCATCTGTAACATCTTTGCCTTCATTATATACTCTTTCTGCATAAACCATATGATTTAATCCAGCGAAGTCTACTGTTACTTTATCTCTATCTACTTCTAATATATCAGCAAATGAATATTGCAATCCAATAGGAACATTACATACTCCAACTACCTTCTTGTGAACACCATATCTTAATAATGCTTCAGTTACTATTCCAGCTGGGTTTGTAAAGTTTATTAACCATGCATCTGGGCATAACTCGCTTATATCCTTAGCTATATCTAATATTACTGGAACTGTTCTTAATGCTTTAAATAAGCCACCTGCTCCATTAGTTTCTTGTCCTAAATATCCATGACTTAAAGGAATTCTTTCATCTTTACATCTTGCTTTTAATAATCCAACTCTTAATTGAGTAGTTACAAAATCTGCATCCTTTAAAGCTTCTCTTCTATCTAAAGTTAAATGAATATTCATTGGAACTCCAGCTTTTTCAACCATTCTCTTAGCTAATGCTCCAACTATTTCTAATTTTTCTTTTCCTTCTTCAATATCTACCAACCAATAATCACTTACTGGCATTTCATCATATCTTTTTATTAATCCTTCTACTAATTCAGGTGTATAACTTGATCCTCCACCTATTGTTACAATTTTTAAAGGTTTCTTTTCCATGTAATTAACCCCCATATATTTATTTTATTTTTTATACCTTTATTATATATATTCTATAAGGTAAACATTTTCAAAATTTGAAAATCTAATCTTCTCTTTTAGATATAACTGCTTTTATTTGATTCTTAAACTTTCCTTCATTTCCATCAAAAATTATAAGGCTTATTCCCATCTCTTTAGCCCTATCTCTAACTGCTGCTTTAATTGGTTCCTTTGTAGCTACTAAAATTTTATAGGCATTTTTCCCGCCTATCTTATTACTATAAACATCTAATTCATTTAAAGCATCTTCATTATACCTGTCACTATCCTTGCATGAGATACAAATAGGAATAGAATCTTTTACTGCAATTACATCTACTTCATTTCTAACTACTTTACTTTCATCATTCCATAAAAACATAACTCCACTTTTTACTTCATCTATTTCTTTAATTTCGTTAATTATATGTTTTGTTGCGACTTCAAGCCAAGTTCCACTCTTAAATATAAATGACTTTAAATATTCATTTTTAAAGTAAACTTTTATTTTATTATCTATTTCATTAATATAGTCTATTCCTCCTATCTCTTTTAATTTAATAAGAATCTTATTCAAAAGTTGATTTTCTTCTATACTTAATTGCTCTATATTAATATTTATAATTTTAGGATCTTCTGCATAGTGAATAAAAATATTAGGATCATATAACTTCTGCTTATGCATATGCCAAAGATCTAAATTCTTGTAAATTTTCCTAGTTAATAAGAGTAAATCCTTTTTATTAGTTAAATCTGTGGAATCATTTATTACTTTTCCTCCACTAGCTTTTATCATTTTATCTAACTCTAAATCTTCAAACTCTTCCTTAATTATCTCTACCTCATTATTAAATATATACAAATATTTATTTTTTATATCTATGTAAGTAGCTTTTATTAAGTTATCTTTGCATATATTAAGCATTTCTAAAGAATTTATTCTGCTTCCACCTGTTAGATTTACTAATGTAGACTTATCCTTATTATTAGATATTATTCTATTTAATTCCTTAATATCACCTTCAATAACTATATATTCTTGAAAATTTATACTTGGAAAATAAGTATTATAATACTTTTTTAATGATTTCAAAAAGGAGTCATCTTCTTTTTTATATATAAATATAACTTCCTTCGGATTAAATCTTCTTGTTGCAAGTATATTAAATTCATTATGTTTATCTACTTGATTTATTAAAATATCTATGTTCATATAATCTTTCCTTCTTATAAATAAATATATTTTTAATTTGTCCCAAGGCATATAAACTTATCCCATTTATTTATCTATAAAAAAAGAAGAAACTTAAATTTCTAAGTTTCTTCTTTTTATCTTTGTTATTTAATTTTAAAGTAATTTTATTTATATAAGTTTCTTGCTAAGTATACTCCTGAACATGATGCCATCATTAAGCCTCTAGTAAGTCCAGCGCCATCTCCAATTGCATATAAATTCTTAATATTAGTTTCTAGTTTTTCATTAAGTTTTACTGAATTTGAATAAAACTTAATTTCAGGCCCATAAAGTAAATTATCTGGATTTGCAAATCCCCTTACTACCTTATCCATTTCTAATATAAAATTAATTATATTAGTCATAGTTCTATATGGAATACCTAATGTAATATCTCCTGGCATAGCTGTTTTTAAAGTTGCTTCTACTGAATTATTATCTAATTCTTCTTGCCAAGTTCTTTTACCATTTAATATATCTCCAAATCTTTGTACAACAACATCTCCATTAGATAATAAATTTGTTATTTCTGCTACTTTATTTGCATATTCAATTGGTTTTTTAAAGGGTTCTGTAAATCTATGGGATGATAATATTGCAAAATTAGTGTTTATGCTCTTCTTTTCCTTATATGCATGTCCATTAGCTAAGGATACTCCATTATCATAAACTTCAGCTGCTACGAAGCCATCAGGATTTTGGCAAAAGGTTCTAACCTTATCTCTGAATGGTTTAACATCTGAAATAAATTTTCCTTCATACATTAATTCATTTACTCTTTTAATATCGCCTTCGGATTTCATTTCAAATCTTACTCCGATATCCACTACTCCAACTTCTTTATCAATATTATGTTTATCACATAAATCTGATAAGAAATCAGCTCCATTTCTTCCTACAGCAACAACCACTTTGTCTGCTAGGTATTTTCCTTCTTCCGTTAATATCCCTTTAGCTTCTCCATCTTCTATAATTAAATCCTTAACCATATTTCCAAATATTATATCTACACCCTTTGATAATAAATAATCTTCAAGTCTTCCATATAGCTCTCTAGACTTCTCAGTACCAAGATGCCTAATTGGAATATCTACTAAATTAATATCTTCTTTCTTAGCTTTATCTTTGATTTTCTTAATTTCGTCTTTATGCTCAACACCAGCTATATTCTTTTCCCCACCAAAATCCAAATAAATCTTATCACAGTAATCAATTAAATTCTTAGTTTCTTGATGGCCAATTACCTGTGGCAAATTACCTCCAACTAACACTTTATCTGAATCTTTATCATATAAAGATAGCTTTGCATCTGAAAAGGCTCCTGCTCCAGCAAATCCTGTTGTTATATTACAATATGGCTTACATTTAACACACTTGTTTAACTTAGGTATTGGACAATACCTATTGTGAACAGATTTTCCCTTTTCTATAATTAAAATTTTCTTTTCTGGATTTATTTTTAAAATTTCATAGGCAGTAAATATACCACTAGGTCCAGCCCCAACTATAATAACATCATATTTATTATTCATTAAACAACCCCCATTGCCGAATATTTTTTTAAAATACACATGTTATTATACGATTTTTTGGGATAATATCAATATTTTTTTACTTATTTTTCTTTTTTATTATATATTTCGATTCATAATTCGAATTATACTAAAAATAAAAGCCTTGCAAATAAATAATTTGCAAGGCTTTTATGGTACGGCGGAGAGGATTCGAACCCCCGACCAACTGGTTCGTAGCCAGCTACTCTATCCAACTGAGCTACCACCGCATATAGCTTTTCAACATAAATTATATTATCATAACTATTATAATAAATCAAGCAACTATATTTATTAAAAAAATTTTAATTATTATATATATCAGAAAACTCTATCTCTAACATTTGAATCTTAGTACTTTTGTCATCATTTAAACGATGATTTTCTTTTTCTTCAGCTTTTGTTATAGGTAATAGAATTATGAATTCACACCCTTTACCTTCATTACTATTTAATATAATCTCTCCATCCATAGACTTAACTAAATAGTGAACTAAATCTAATCCTATACCACTTCCTACAGTATCACGATCTCTGTTATTTTCCATTTGATAAAATCTATTAAATATCTTTTCTTGATATTTCTTTGCAATTCCTGGACCTTCATCTCTTATAGAAATTCTAATTTCAGCATTTAAAACAGATATATCTATATATACACTTGTATTGTTATAAGAGAACTTTATAGCATTAGATAACAAATTCATAATTATTCTATCCATAGCTTCTGGATCTACTCCCATTATGCACTCTTCTTCATTTGTATCAAATATTAACTGTATATTCTTCTGTTTTGCATATCTATCTATGCAGTTTACTGTACTTTCAATCATAGAAACAATATCTATGTTTTTCTTATTTAGGACATAATAATTATTTTCTAGCTTTGTAGTATCTATCAAATTATTAATTAATTTAAGCATTTTCAGGCTATTTTTCCGTACTATTTCCATGTACTCCTTAGCCTTCTTATCAATTATGCATGTATTCCCACAATTCATTACTTGCATAACGCTTAATATTACATTTAGATGCCCCCTCAAATCATGAGAAATATTTAATAAGAAATCCTCTTGCCTGGCACTTCTCTTAATCGCTTCTGTTATGACACTCACTAAATCATCTTTTGTTAAGTCCCTTCCACTTCTCAAAAAAAATTCATTTAACCCATCCTTATTTGACAACAATTCCCTCTCTATAAATTCGTTATTAATCATCATAATAATTCCTTTCATAACAGGTTTATATTTAATTTTAACCCCATAATTATAGTTTATCATATGCACATTTTTACAACAAGATTTTTTTGTATTTATTTCCATTTGTTATACTAACTTGTTAATACTTTATATAAATCTAATACTGATATTGTACTTATATATTTATTTTTCACTACATATATCTATCTCATCCTATACTGAAGGAAATAAATTAATAAAAAAATATTTACAGGGTAATACTTTATAAATTCCTAGGAAATAAAAAAAGAGCTATAAGCATAGCCCTCATTATATGTTTTTTATACTTTATTCTCCATTCTTAGATAATTAATTACTATTATTAAATACATTCCAGAAACCAGAACAGCATATGGCCCTAATGGAAATATTAATGATATTATTGTTGGTGCTGTAGTCGCATATATAGAAATTTTAAATATATTTTTATAATCTAATCCTAATTTGTTTATTGCATTTAATATTAACCCTAATACAGAAAGCATTAAAGAATTCAGCATAAAAATAATATAAGTTATTATTATACAACTAATAAAAGCTATATATTTAACTATTCCTATAATATTCAATGATTTTAATACCATATCATTATTTATTTTCCCAGCAAGAGGGATATCACTAAATTTAAAATTAGTCTCTTCTCCGTTTATTCTATATGATATTCCATCTTTTAATATAGCGATAGATACATCTTTATGTACCACTATATTCCTTATAGTGTCTTTTTCTTCTAAAGAAATATTTGTATCAATATAAACTATATTTCTTCCTTCCTCACTTTTTATAGGCGAATTTTCAAAATTTAATATTCCATCTTGAAAGGTAAACTTAAATTCATCTGATGAAATAACTTTTTCCATAGTCTTTTGTATTGAACCAATAGTTACAAAACTAAATATTCCTTGTATAACACCAATTATCAAAGAAAATATTATTGAATATAAAATTGCTTTAGAAAGCTTTTCTTTTATCAATTCCTTGTATCCCTTTATACTGGTTACACTAATCTTTAATTTTTTTATAAAACTAATTTTTTCATTCATGATTCTTTAAACTCCTTAGAAATTTCATACTTAATTAATATTTTAACATACAATTGGGTAATTTTTATAATTTTAAATTTTTAGGATTAATTTTTGATACTTTTGTTAATGATTATAATATATGTTTTAAGGAGGTCTAAAAATGTATAGTAATAAATCCAAAAAGCAAAATAGATTCTCTATATTTAAATTATTCTCTATTTTCCTTTTGCTAATACTATTAGGATTTACTTCAAATATCTATTTAAACTCACAGTATAAAGAATTAACATCTCAATTTTATAATAACTTTAATAGCCATGAATTTTCTGATGCAAAGTCTGTAATAAGCCAAAAAGTCTTAACTATTAAAAAGACTCAGCTTAATACTGATCTAACATCTTATTTCACTAATATAGTGAATAAAATATGTTCGTCCTTATCTAATAATGAAATTAGCCCTAGTTATGCTTTGGAAATATTAAATGAAATTAAAAGTTATAACATATTGAATTCATCTTTAGATAAATTAATTACTGCTTTAAATGAAAAATATACAAGTGTTTTATCTGCTACTATCAACTCAAATTCTTCTAATAACACAATTAATTCAGATGATAACTTTAAGTATAATGAAGATAGTTATCTGAATCTGGGAATAGCAGCTTTTAATGAAAAGGATTATGAAACCGCCATGGAATATTTTCATTTGATTACTAAGTCATCTCCTAAAGATTATGAAATTGCAAAAAGTTATATAAAAGATTTTGAGGAAAATTATAAAGATTATTTACTTGAAAGTGTTGATGAATTAGTTGCTAATAAATATTACACAAAAGCTCTTAATATCTTATCTAATTATAATGATAGTCTTTTAAGTAAAGAAGAAGTAGTAGAAATAGAAAATAAAATTAATTCAATTAAGCTCTTTAGAGAAGAATATCAAGATGATGACTCAGAATATACTTCTAATGCAATTCTTCAAGAAATAACTCCAAATAATATAAATACTTTTTCTATATCTAGTAAAACTAATTATTTAGTCTATTTAAATTTAGCTAAACAATTAACATATGTTTATGAGGGCTCAAATAACAATTGGAGTCTTATTAAGGAATTCAGTAGTTCTACTGGCATAGAAGGTAAGGAAACCCCTAAAGGCATTTTTTCTGTTACTGATAGGGGTGATTGGTTCTTTTCAGAGGAATTTCAACAAGGTGCTAAGTACTGGGTTCAATTTATGGGTGATTATCTTTTTCACTCACTTCCATTTGATGAAACTAAGGAAAATATACTAGATTATACCTTAGGCATTCCTGCTTCTCATGGTTGTATCCGATTAGCAGTAGAAGATGCCAAATGGTTATATTACAATATTGATAACGGAACAAAAATAATTATAAATTAAATAAATTGGAGCTGCGATAAAAAGCAGCTCCAATTTATTTATGTAACTTAAAATATATTAATTCCATAAGTTAATTAAGAAGAGTATTATTTAAATATTCATTATTTGTATTAAATTAATATTTAGTATATATGTCTTCATATGAAAAATCTATTATTATGAAGGGATCCTTTTCAGGATCTAGCTTATTAATAATATTAATTAAATTTTCTTGTGGTATTGCAACGCATCCATATGTATATGAACCTAAATCACAGTGCAAGAATATAGCTGAACTCTTCCCTGGAATTACTGGCCATCTATTATAGTCTATAACTAATGAATAGTTATAATAACCTTCAAATTCAATTAATTTTTCTGATGAATTCCATCTTCCGTTAGCATCTCCAAATTGCATAGTATTATAAAAATCTGAATTTACGTCATCTACCCAATGTTCTGTACCATCTAGTTGCCTATATCTAATCCTGCTTCCTGGATCAGCATTTATTCCAAAGGCCTCTGTTAGAGAATATATTCCTGTTGGAGTACTTTTATCCATTTCATATACTTCACTAGCTACCTTCAATCCATTTTGTCCTAATCTTGCTGGAACCTTGTCCACCAAAATCCATTCACCATTATTATCTTTCTCCCAAAATGCTAATTCCCCATAGGAACCACCTTTACTTACAACAGTTATTATCTGACTAGAACGTCTAGATGCTACTGTACTTGAAATTCCTAGCTGAGGTGTACTCCTATTATTGTTATTATTATTACTAGTTCCTCTATCTGTAGAATTAGGTTCTTCTACTTCTTCCTCTTTTAATTTCTCTAATCTTTTATTATATTCATCTTCGATGCTTGAAATATCCTCATTAGGATACTTCTCTTTAAATTTATCTATCATTTCCTTTGCTAAAGATATATCTTCATTAATTGCTACAGATATCTTATTTTTAGCCTCACTAATTTCATCATAATAAGTTTTTATATTTTTTTCAATTACTGATATATCTTCATTTAATTTATTAAAAATTTCACGACTTAAATAATTAGAATACTTTTCTTTAAAAGATTCTATTTTTTCCTTAGCTCTATTAATATTATCTTCATCTTTTATTTCTAAATACTCTTCTAAAATATTTTTATATAAAGTCAACATTTCATTATTTTTAGATTGATTTATAGATTCTATAGCTTCCTCATAATTCCCACTTAAAATTTGTGTTTCTATCTTATTAATCAATTTATTTTCATTATTATTCTTATATATAGAAATACTAAAAATAGTAATAAATATAATTGCTATAATAGAAACTAATAATACTGTAATTTTTTTATTCTTCATAACTACCTCCTCTATATATAAATTCTTATGGAAAGTATACCACATAAAATCTTTCTATAAATTAATTAATTATTTCATTTTATGGTATTATTTATTTATAATGATTAAAAGGTAGGATAAAGATGAAGATATTTATTCCAAAAGAAGTTAATTTTATTATTAATACATTTTATAAAAATAACTATGAAGCATACATGGTAGGTGGGTGTGTTAGAGACAGTATCTTAGGTAATGAGCCTAAAGATTATGATATAACTACTTCTTCTAAACCAAATAATACTATTTCGCTTTTTAATAAGACCATACCTACAGGCTTAAAGCATGGAACTGTCACTGTTTTAATAAATAATAATCCTTATGAGGTTACCACCTTTAGAACAGATGGAACTTATTTAGATAATAGACGTCCTTCATCTGTTAATTTTGTTACAGATATAAAAGATGATTTATCAAGAAGGGATTTTACTATAAATGCTCTAGCATATAATGAAGTCACTGGATTAATTGATTATTTTAATGGAGTTAATGATATAGAGAATAAGATAATTAGATGTGTTGGTGACCCTGACAAGCGATTTAAAGAAGATGCTTTAAGAATGCTTCGTGCTATTAGATTTAGTTGCCAATTATCCTTTGATATAGAAATAAATACTTTAAATGCAATCAAAAGAAATTACCTACTTATTTCTAATATTAGTAATGAAAGAATTAGAGATGAACTTTGTAAAATATTAATTTCTACTAATCCTTCTAAAGGTATTGAATTATTAAAAGAAACTAAGTTACTAGAAATAATTTTGCCAGATATAAATGCATTAGTTAACTTTTCACCTAAGTGCACTAATCATAATAGGAATGTCTTTTTACATACCTTAAAGGTTATTGATAATACTGAAAATAATTTAATATTAAGATTATCAGCATTATTCCATGATGTTGGTAAAATAAATACACTTACCCATTTTAATAATGGAAGCTTTTATGGATTTCCAGGACATTGCATTGAGGGCTCAATAATGACTAAGAAAATATTATCTAATCTAAGATTTGATAATAATACAATAAAAATTGTATGTAAATTAATTGAACATCATTTAGTATTAAATGTTAATACTATGCCTACAAAATATGAAGTTAAAAAACTACTAAATTCTGTTGGTAAAGATAATATGCATTTATTATTTGAGCTTCAAAGAGCAGATATTAATTCTCTAAATAATCCTGAGCCCTTTCTAAAAAAGGTAAGTTATACTGAAGATTTAGTTAATAGAATTATAAAAAATAATGAACCACTTGTAATTAAAGATTTAGATATAACAGGAGAAGATCTAATAACTACTCTAAAAGTACCCCCTGGAAAGTTAATTGGAGAAGTTCTAAATCATTTACTAGAGAAAGTTTTAGAAGACCCAACTTTAAATTCAGAAGAAGTACTGTTGAATTTAGGGAAGGACTTTATAGATAATAATTAAAGAAGTGCAGCAAAGCTCTGCACTTCTTTTTTACTTTAAATACATTTATTTATCTACTATAACTTCTTTACTTAATCCAAATAAGTATAAATAGCTTTCTTTAACTCTTTTACTAGTTATCTTTTCAACAGCCTCTTTGTAATATCTTAACTGGACTCTATATTTATCTATAATCTCTTCTTCCATTCCTTCTACTGCATAATCTGTTTTGTAATCTAAAAGAACTATTTCATTATCTTCCTCAAAAATGCAGTCTATGATACCTTGAAGTCTAACCTTCTCATCTTTATACCCTTCTTCTGGTAAGCTATTATCTACTTCCAAACTACTTATTTCTGTATAAAAAGGAAGTTCCCTCTTTAATAACTTACCCTCAGTATATGCAGTCATCATTCTTTTCCCTAATTCACTTCTAAAGAAAGCTAAAAAGTTAGTTTTTTCAACTGCTTTTACCTCTTCCTCAGAAAGTAAATTATTATTTTTCATATCTTCAATTTGATTCCTTATTTCTTCTCTTGTGGATACTTTATCTAAGTTTAATTTTTGCATTATAAAGTGGACAGCTGTTCCTCTTTCAGATGCTGATAACCCTTTCTTTTCTTGAAGGAACTTAGGCTTTAGGACTTCTCTATCTCTAAATATATTAACAGTTAATACATCATCATCTTCATGTTCATAAAGAGATCTCTTTAAGTCAGATACAGATACATTGCTTGGTAGTGCTTCTGCTAAGCTATACTTATATTTATATCCTAATCTTCTACTTATTTCTTTATCAATACTATTTACCTCTTTATTTATAAATAAATCATCTTCATTAAATTCATCCACAGCCACTTCATCTTTTTCCACAATCAAATCATTTTTCCTCCACATTTTAACCTTCCATGTGGAAAAATCATTAACAAGTAGTCCATTATTTACTCCTATGTAATTTCTAAGTTCTTCACCATCTCTGTGCTTACATAGCGCCATCCCAATCCAATCTAAATAACTCTTCCCCTTTAACACTTCTGATGCTGGAACTATTTCCTCATCTAATGCAGCTGCTGATGTCCACTTTGATATTGATTTTTCTAAATCCCTTGTTGCTCCAGTTATAATCAACTTTTCTTTAGCTCTTGTAAATGCAACATAAAGAATTCTCATTTCTTCTGAAAGAGTTTCAAATAATATTTTCTTTTTTATAGCTTCTTTTGCTAATGTGCTATATGATATTCTTTTTTCTAAATCTACATAATCCGGACCAAAGCCTAAATCATCATGGTATAGAATTGATTTATTTAAATCCATTAAGTTAAATTGCTTACCAAAACCAGAAGTAAATACTACTGGAAATTCAAGGCCTTTACTTTTATGAATACTCATAATTCTAACAACATCTTCATTTTCACCAAGGACCTTTGCACTTCCCATATCTCCTGAAGAATTTCTAAGCTTATTAATAAAATTAATAAAGTTAAATAGTCCTTTAAAGCTAGTTTGTTCAAATTGTTTTGCTCTTTGGAACAATATTTTTAAATTTGCTTGTCTTAGCTTTCCATTTGGCATTGCCCCTACATATCCATAATATGCTGTATCCATATACAAATACCATATAAATTCATCTATAGGTGTGTATATAGCTTTCCTTCTCCACTTTTCTAAATTATTAATAAATACCTTGCATTTCTCTTTAAGCTCTTCATTAACTTCGTACTGATCTTCTGATACTTCATTTATAATTTCATAAAAGTATTTCTCTTTATTTAAAAGTCTAATATCCCCTAGTTCTTCTGCAGTAAAGCTAACTAATGGAGATCTTAAAACAGAAATCATAGGAACATCTTGCATTGGATTATCTATTATTTTTAGTAATGACATAATTGTTCTTATTTCTATAGTTTCAAAATATCCTGTTCCTGTATCAGCATAAATAGGAATTCCTTCTGATCCAAGTTCCTCTAAAAATAATTCTGACCAATTTTTAGTTGCTCTTAGTAATATAACTATATCCTTATACTTTAATGGTCTGTATTCTCCAGTTTCCTTATCTAAGACCTTAAATATCTTTCCTGTCTTTAAATCTGGATTCATCAATTCTTTTATTCTTCTTGCAACTATTCTAGCTTCTAGAGTTATTGCATCAACATCTTCCTCTTCTTCTTTCTCTTCGTCCCCTAAATTTATTTCTTCTATTTTATCTTCTTCTAAATTATCTTTATTTCCTGACTTATCTAAAATATGAAGTTCTATAGGTCCTGCTACAATTACATTTTCGTCTTCATTATCTTTATAGCTTGCGCCTAGATTTAGAGCTTCCTCATCTGTATATTCTAACTCCCCAACATTGTGAGACATAACCTCTTTAAATATATAATTAACTCCACTTATAACTTCTTCTCTACTCCTGAAATTCTTATAAAGCTGAATCTTTCTATTTAAATTTCCCTCTTCTAATGAATATTTATTATATTTATCTAAGAATAATTCTGGTTTTGCTTGTCTAAATCTATATATACTTTGCTTAACATCACCAACCATAAATACATTTGGATTTTCTAAGCTCTTTCTTGATACTAAATCTATAATTGCTTCTTGAACATTATTAGAATCTTGATATTCATCTACAAGAACTTCATCAAAGTATTCTCTAAATCCTTCAGATACACTTGATGGAATTATATTTCCTTCATCATCATAATTAATAAGTATTTTTAAGCATAAATGTTCTAAGTCATTAAAATCTAATAGATTCCTTTCCCTCTTTTTTATTTTAAATCTATCTATAAAATCTAATGTCAACTTACTTATCATTTTCATATATGGATAAGATTTTTTTATTCCTTCTAAAGCCTCTTCTATAGAAATAGAAAAACTATCTTCAATTAACTTTATTGACTTCTTCTTAATACTATCTCTTATAGCCTTTACTATCTCTAAAGCATCTGGATCTGAAACCTTATCTTTCTTAACTGATTTCAATCTTCCAAAGCTAACCTTATTTATTTCATTATAAAGTTCTTCTACTCCATAATTTAGTGATTCTATAATTGAATTAAACATATTTAGTTCATCATTAAAGGTTTGTAAATAAGGTTCTAAACCTTCTGTACTATTGATTAATTCAATAGCTTTCTCTAATGTCTTTATATAACCAGATACCTCAATATATATATTTTCTTTTAATACCTGTATCCATGCTGTTTTATCTAAGTCTTCAATAGTCTCTATATTAAAGCTTTCTGCACTATTCTTTAGCCAATTTTCTGGCCAAGGTCCACTCATGGAAAATCTATATAAATCTAGTACTATATTTTTTAATTTTTCATCATCTTTAGCTGTACTATATGCTTCAATAAGATTCTTAAACTCTTCATCTTCATTTTCATAGTAATCTTCAAACATATCATTAATTACTTCTAATTTTAATAATGTATTTTCTGTTTCATCAGCTATTCTAAAAGTCGGGTCAAGATCAATAATATGATAGTAATTTTTAATAACATCTAGACAGAAGGAATGCATAGTAGTTATATTAGCTCTACTTAAAAGGGTTAATTGTCTTTGTAATACCTTTGAATTTGGATTAACTTCTAATGCCTTTGATATTGCATCTGCTATTCTCTCTCTCATTTCTGCCGCTGCTGCTGATGTAAATGTAACTACTAATAATCTATCTATATCTATTGGATTATTTTCATTGGTTATTATTCTAATAATTCTTTCAACTAAAACTGCCGTTTTTCCTGATCCTGCTGCTGCTGCAACTAAAAGATTGCATTCTCTAGTTGTAATTGCTTTTAACTGATCTTCAGTCCATTTAGTACTTCCCATATATTATTCTTCTCCTCCCTTCTCTACTTCATCCTTTATTAACTTCCATGCTTCTTCATTACTCTTCTTTAAGATAACTTTATACTTATTATTTTCTATAGAAGTATCAAATTGGCATACTGATGAATAATCACAATAATCACAATATGGAGTGTTATTATTTTTACATGGAACTATTTTTATATCTCCACTTAACATCTCTTCACAAAGCTCTGCCATTTTATCATTAACATACTTTCTTAATATATCAAATTGCTCTTCTGTAACTACTGAACTTGTAGCTGTAAAGTTTCCATCCTTCTTTATTGCTGCTGGAATAATTAATGAATATGCTGACTCTATATCACTATCCATAGCCTTTACAACACTTATATCTTTAAGTAATAATCCGCTCATCTTTAATTCTTTTAATATATTATTTTTTATTTCCTCTTCTGTAAGTTGCTTTTTAGATTTAATTATTGGATCATCTATTTTAAAATATAATATTGCTCCTGGCATTGCCTGTTTTTCTAAAATATATTTTGAATTTTTAATTAAAGCATCTAAATAAACTAATAATTGTATTTGTAGACCATGGTAAACTTCTGTTAAATTAAACTTCTTATTTCCTGACTTGTAATCAACTACCTTAATATAAGTATTTCCACCCAAATCTAAGGTATCTATTCTATCTACTCTACCTACTAAATATACTGTTTCATTAGATGGTAAATCTATCTTTATAGGCTCACCATCTTTAAATCCTCCAAATTCAAATTCATTTCTAAATACTTCAAACTTTCCTTTTCTCATCTGCTCTGAAATAACCATAACAGATTTAGTTATAGTCCTTTTAAATCTATCTGCAAAATACTTATATTTTTTTGTACTGTTCAATATTGAATTAGTGTCACCTTCAAGCTTTCTATCTACTAACTCATTAACTATGGCTTTACATTTTTCCTTATTTAAATCAGACCAAGCTATTTTTTCAGTTCTGATAGTATTAGTAAAATCATCTAATATGTTATGCATAAAGGATCCTAAATCTGGTGCTGAAAATTCATATACTTTTCTATCCTTTGCCTTTAGTCCATATTGAACGTAATAAGAAAATGGACATTGAGCATATTTTTCTATTCTTGATATATTAAATACTAACTTTTTATTTTCTAATTGATAAAGCTTTCTTATTTTATCTCTAGGAACCTTTTCTACTAAATTAGTATAAGTAAGCCCCTTAAACATAGTATTTGCTTTTTTACTAAATGATTCATCATTTTCAAACCACTTAAAGGCCTCTGCCCAATATTCATCTATTTCTTCCTTCTCAAACTCCATTCTTAAAGCAGAAATTAATTCATTAAATGTTGGAATTGGAGCTGTAATCTTATTAAACTTATCATTTCTATCTCTTAAATTATATATTTCACTTTCTTCAATTAGATTAGGAAGTATTTTTTTAAGTCTTGGAATAATTATTGATGGTCTTAATGACTTTCCTTCAAAATCTGCCATAGGGAATGTTATCATTAAGTATTCTGATGCTATTGTTAATGCTGTATAAACAATAAATTGTTCTTCAAAGGCTCTACTCTTAGTATCTGAAGCCAATCTTATTCCAATATTCCTTAATATATCTCTTTCTCTGTCATTAATAATTCCTTCATCTTTACTTACTGATGGTAATATTCCGTCATTTACTCCTATTAGGTACAGAGCTTTTACTTCTCTTCCTTTAACTCTAGATATATCTCCAATATTTACTTGATCTAAAGCCATAGGAATTACCCCTATTTCTTTTTCTTCAAATCCTGATATAAGAATTTTAGTAAATTCCTTTATTTCTAGAACCTCATCACCTAGAACTTCAACTAATTGATCTAATATCTCCATAACCATTTCAGGTACTTGCATATATTCCTTTATTTTATCTTGAAGTCCTAATTCATTAAATTCATCTAACCATTTCTCCAAGGTTTTAAATACATCTAATTCATTTAAAAACTCATATAACTTTGTGGCTATATCTCTTACTGTCTTTTTGCCCCTTATATTATTATGAAGTTTAATTAAAGGAGACCTTATTTCTTCCATAATTTCTAGAACTAGATTTTCATCTTCAGATATATTTTCCTTATCATATAAATCCTTAGTCCACTTATATCCTTTTATTCCATTGGCTAAAACATAATTTTCAAGTATATCTATATATTTTTCTTCTATATTTATTAATCCACTTTTTAAGTATTTAAAGACACTTTCATAAGACCAATTGCTAGATAATATCTCTAAAGATGAAATTATTAAGACTACTAATGGATTATCTAATATTTGTCTTTTCTTATCTAAGAAGAAAGGGATTTTATAATCATTAAATATAACTGTAGCTATCTTTTCATATTCATCTATATTTCTACAAACAACAGCTATATCCTTATATCTATATCCTTTATCCCTCACCATTACTAAAATATCTCTAGCTATTGTATCAATTTCTTCATAACTATTATTTGCCTTATAAAGTCTTACATTATCCTCTTTTCCCTTATATGGCTTAAATGGATAAGTAAAAAAGTGCTTTTCTAAATGTTGAAGATCCTCACTTTCTAAAAATCTATAGGAATATCCCTTATTTAAATCTATAGGTTCTAAATAAGATATATTTCCTTCCTTCATCATATTTAATATAGAATTTTCAGTATTCCTTATGGCATCAAATATATCTGTATAATCTACTTCTTTTCCGCCGCTTAAACTATCACTACATAATGTTATATTTACTGTTTTAGCTCTTTTAGCTAATACTTTTATTACTTCTAATTGTTGGGGAGTAAAGGTAGTGAATTCATCTATCCATACTTCGGCTCCATCATATATATTACATTCATTTAGCTTTTTAGATAATAAAGTTAATTCATCATCTGAATCTATAAATCTTTTATGAAGTACTTCATTAAAATCTCTATAAATTATTTTTAAATCATTCATTTTCTTTTTTAATTCTTCATCATGAATTTCCTCTTCTTTAACTCCTAGTATTTCCGAGGAAATATTATATTTCTTAAATTCAGTTATAGCTTTTGAAACTATTGATGAAAAGCCTTGCTCTTTACTCATTCTGTTAAAGTATTGAAGATTATCTCCATTTTCTCTTAATAACTTATATATAAGCATGTTTCTTCCTGAATCACTTATTTTTATATCTGTTCTTCCACCACATTCTTCGAATACTCTATGAGCCATTCTTTTAAAACTTAATACTTCTCCTCTTAAAAAACCCTTTTCCGTAACTATATCCAAAAACTTCTTTTCACTATCAAATGTATATTGCTCTGGAACAATTAAGATAAGCTTATTGTCCCCAGTATTATTTTCAATTTTCTTTTTAATTTGTTCCAGACAAAATCTACTTTTTCCGGTACCTGCCCTCCCGAAAATAAATCTAATTCCCATACAAACACTCCTATTATTTAATATCTTAATTATACCCTAAGTATTTAAATAAATTCTTTTTTTAGTAATCCCATAATTATAGTATCTAAGTATTTTCCCGAATAGTAATACTTACTTCTTCTTATTCCTTCTTCTTTAAAACCACACCTTTTATAGCAATTTATAGCACTTTTATTTGCACTTACAACTTCTAACTCTATTTTATGTGCTCCTTTACTATTAAAAAGATACTTACATAAAGTCTTTATTGAATCTTGTCCATATCCTTTATGCCAATATTTCTTACCTATAGTTATACCAATTGAATAAACATCAACAGTATAGCTATTTTCTTTATAATAAATATAACCAATTACATCACTAAAATTATTTACTATTACTAACTCCTTTTTATTAGGTTTAGTAAGATGATGAAATTGACTATTTATATATTCCTTAGTCATAACACCCTTAGCTAGTCCATTATATTTTAATACATCTTTATCTGAACATATATCAAATAAGATATCTATATCTTCTCTTACCACATCTCTCATATATATATTCTCTCCGTATATCAAATCACCATCTCCTTTATTTTAACCATATAATCTTATTATAAGGCTTTTCCACTCAATAAAAAAAGAGTTACATTATTATATATTCTATTTATAATTTTATATTTTTTTATAACAAAAAACTGTATTCCAACAAATTACATTCATTGTAATACAGCTTTATTTATTCTATTTACTTTCTAAAATTGCTAACGCAGCAGCACCTAATACTCCTGCCTTACTTCCTAATACTGCTTTTTCTATCTTGCAGTTATTATATATTGTCTTCAAGCATCTTCTTTCCATTTCAAAATCTATTTTATCAAATACTATTCTACCTGCTTCACTAACTCCTCCGCCTATAATTATCTTATCTGGATCAAATGAATTAGCTATGTTAGAAATAGTTATTCCTAAATATGATAATGCATCATTTAATATATCTTTAGAAACCTTGTCTCCTTTTTCTGCTTCTAAGAATACTTCCTTGGCAGTTACTTCTTCGTAATCTTTTAAAGAAGTGTCTATTTTACTTTCTACAGCTTCCTTTGCTCTTTTCATAATTGCAGTCCCTGATGCTAATGCTTCTGCACAACCAGTATTACCACATCCACATCTAGGACCACCCTTCATTACTGTCATATGACCTATTTCTAAAGCATTTGATGTGCTTCCTCTAAATAAGCTTCCATTTAAAATTGCACCCCCGCCTATTCCAGTACTTACTGTAACATAGACCATATTTTTACTTCCTTTTCCTGCTCCAAACATATACTCACTTAAAGTAGCAACGTTAGCATCATTATCTAAATAAGTATCAATATTATATTTATCTCTTATAGGTTTTACTATATTAAAATTCTTAAATGGTAAATTTGGAGTGTACACTATTAATCCATTCTCTACATCTAAAGGTCCTGGTGAGCCAACTCCAATTGCTTTAACTTCACTTATATCTGTTCCTATTAAAACATCGTCTATAGTATTTAGCATTTTTTCTAAAACTACAGCATCCCCCTTTTGAGCTTCAGTTTTCACTGTAACTTCTTTAACTATGTTTCCATCTAAATCAACTAACGCAGTATATATCTTAGTTCCTCCTAAGTCTACACCTACTACATACTTTTTTCCCATCTCCGTCCTCCCAAATACACATATTCTATCATTCTTCATTAAGATAAAAATAGTATATCATTTACGGAAATTGTTTACAATAAGATTAGTTCCTACTTTAAATCACTTTGTTTTTTTGCATAAAAATAAGATTAATATTTTTATATATTTCTAGATAATAAAAAAAACACCTAATATCAATTAGATGTTTTTGGCGGAGAAACCGGGATTTGAACCCGGGCGCCAGTTGCCCGACCTACGCCCTTAGCAGGGGCGCCTCTTCAGCCACTTGAGTATTTCTCCATGTGCCCTCTTATAAAGGTTATATGGCGGAGAGAGTGGGATTTGAACCCACGGTACCCGTAAAGGTACGCCGGTTTTCAAGACCGGTGCCTTAAGCCAGCTCGACCATCTCTCCATATTTCCGTCTTGCGACAAGTATTATTATAGCAACCACTATATATATTGTCAATTGTTATTTTTAATTTTTTTAATATATTTTTGATAAATTAATATTTAAATTAAAAAGCATCTAAAAAATTAGATGCTTTACTTGGCGGAGAGAGTGGGATTTGAACCCACGGTACCCGTAAAGGTACGCCGGTTTTCAAGACCGGTGCCTTAAGCCAGC
>CAKVEW010000035.1 GCA_934746015.1 uncultured Clostridium sp. | reverse complement strand
TTATAGAAGTAATTAAAAGAACTGGAGGTGTAGTTAATGAATAGTGAATATATGAAGAAAATATCATTAACAATAAATGGGAAAAAACATATTGTAGAAGTTGATATAAGAGAAACTCTTTTAGATGTGTTAAGAGAAAGATTACATTATACAGGAGTAAAAAGAGGATGTTCAGTTGGAGAATGCGGAGCTTGCACTGTGTTAGTCGATGGACTACCAATAGACTCATGTATATATATGGCTGTATGGGCTGATGGAAAAGAAATATTAACTGTAGAGGGATTAGAAAAAAATGGAGAACTTTCAAAGGTTCAAAAAGCATATATAGATGAAGGTGCTGTACAATGTGGATTTTGCACTCCAGGTTTGGTTCTTACAACTACATCCCTTGTCAATAGTGGAAAGCAGTATAGTGATGAAGAAATAAAGAGAGAAATATCAGGACATTTATGTCGTTGTACAGGATATCAAAAGATATTTAATGCTACAAAAAAATCATTAGAAGAATAAAATTAAAAATATGAATTTAAAAGGGTTAATTAATTGAATTTGGAGGGGTTATTATGAAAAAAACCTTATTTATAAAAAATATTAAAGCTTTAGTAACCTGTGATGAAAATGATAATTTATTTAAAAATGTAAATATATATATTGAAGATGGAGTTATAAAATATATAGGTAATGAAACTTATGAAGCAGAAGAAGTAATTGATGCAAAAGATATGTATGTGTATCCAGGACTAGTAAATAGTCACCACCATCTTTTTCAAACCTTTACTAGAAATTTGCCACAAGTTCAAAACATGGAGCTATTTGATTGGCTAACTACCTTATATGAAATATGGAAGGGTGTAGTATCTGAATCAGTAAGATATAGTTCTTTAGTTGGTATGGGAGAATTAATGAAGTATGGGTGTACTACTTGTTTTGATCATCATTATCTATTTCCTGAAAAAGCTGAAGAAACCCTTATTGATGAGCAATTTAATTCTGCTAAAGAACTTGGAATAAGATTTCATGCATCAAGAGGTAGTATGGATTTAAGTAAGAAAGATGGCGGATTGCCACCAGATTCAGTTGTTCAAAGGATGGATAGAGTTCTATATGATTCAGAAAGAGTTATAAAAAAATATCATGATGCTAATGAATTTTCAATGAGACAAGTTGCCTTAGCACCATGTGCACCATTTAATGTTACAGCAGAACTTATGAAAGAAAGTGCAGCTTTAGCTAGAAAGTATAATGTGAGACTTCATACACATTTAGCTGAAACAAGAGATGAAGAAAAATATACTCTTGAAAGATTTAATATGAGACCTCTTGAATATATGGATACACTTAATTGGGTTGGTAGTGATGTTTGGTATGCACATGGCATTCATTTTAATACAGAGGAACTTAAAGTCTTAGCAAAAACACAAACAGGAGTAGCACATTGCCCAATTTCTAATATGAAATTATCATCAGGTATAGCAAGAATTCCAGAAATGATAAGTTTAGATGTTCCAGTTGGACTAGCAGTTGATGGAAGTGCCAGTAATGATGGCTCAAATCTTTTAGAAGAGCTTAGAATTTGCTATTTACTTCATAGATCAAACTGGAGTAATAAGGCTCCAACAGGGTATGATATATTAAAGCTTGCTACAAAAGGAAGTGCTAGAGTTCTTGGAAGAAAAGACTTAGGTGAGCTTTCAGTAGGAAAGGCAGCAGACTTATTTATGATAAATTCTAATAGAATAGAATTTATAGGCGCTGAATATGATCCAAAATCAATATTAGGAACAGTTGGTTTTAAATCTCCTGTAGACTACACTATAATTGCAGGAAAAGTAGTAGTTAAAGATGGAAAGCTTACTACTATAGACGAAGAAAAGACAGTTTTTGAAGCTAGAATAGCTGTAGATAATTTATTTTCTAAAATATAATAATACAGATGAAAAAATCACTTTAGATTAAATAACTATAATTTATAAAAGGCCATACCTAAGAGCAAGGATGTGTATAAAATGAATGGTATTATTTTAGCATCTGGTTTTAGTAGAAGAATGGGAAAAAACAAATTATTAATGAATTTTGGTGAAGAGGTAATTCTACAAAAAGTAATAAGAGAAATTAAGAAAAGTAATATTACTAAGATAATTCTAGTTGCAAGAGAAGATAATGTTATTAAACTTGGAATAGATGAAGGAATACAAGTTATAAAAAATGATTTTGCTATTTATGGTCAAAGTTATTCTATAAAACTTGGGTTAGCTAAAGCAGATTTAGATAATAATTTTATGTTTTTTTGTGGAGATCAACCTTTTATAGATTACTACTCTATAAATAAATTAATAGGTTTTTCTTTGATGTCTAAAGATAGTATTATAATACCTCGAGTTAAAGATAAGATTGGAAGTCCTATTATTTTTCCAAAGTTTTTAAAAAATGAATTAGAATCCTTAGAAGGAGATGTTGGAGGTAGAAAAGTAATAAAAGACAATCAGGATAAAGTGAAATATTTTGATTTAGATAATGAACTTTTTTTACAAGACATTGATACTCTAGAAGATTATAAGAAATTTATTACAATAAATAAATGAAACAATAAATAATAAAGAGATGTATATTTAGAAATAGGGTGGAGGGTCCAAGGATGGATTACAGATTTATATCTGACCAGGTTATAAAATGCGCAGAAAAATATAAAGAGGATATGAGTACTTTTTTAAGAGAAATAATAGCAATACCCTGTGAGAGTTGTAATGAAGAAGCTAAAATACTTAGGATAAAAAAAGAAATGGAAAAGGTGGGCTTTGATAAAATAGAAATTGATCCAATGGGGAATATTTTAGGGTATATTGGTAAAGGAAGCCATTTAATAGCTATGGATGGGCATGTAGATACTGTTGGAGTTGGTGATCCAAACCTTTGGAATTATAATCCTTATGAAGGTGACGAAGATGAGGAAATAATATTAGGAAGAGGAGCTAGTGATCAAGGTGGAGGAATTGCCGCTATGGTCTATGCTGGTAAAATAATTAAAGATTTAGATTTAGAAGACGATTATACATTATTAGTAGCATGCACAGTACAAGAAGAAGATTGTGATGGTTTATGCTGGCAATATATAATTAAAGAAGACAATGTAAAACCTGAATTTGTTGTAATTACAGAACCTACAGGATGTAATATAAATAGGGGACATAGAGGTAGAATGGAAATTAAGATTAGTACAACAGGTTTAAGTTGTCATGGTTCTGCTCCGGAAAGGGGAGAAAATGCCATATTTAAAATGGCTCCAATACTTAATGAATTAAAGGATTTAGATGATAAAATAATTGATAATGATTTTTTAGGTAAGGGAACATTAACTGTGTCCGAAATTTTTTACTCATCACCATCAAGATGTGCTGTTCCAGATGGATGTAGTATTTCAATTGATAGAAGGTTAACTTATGGAGAAACCTATGAATCAGCATTAGAACAAATAAGAACTTTGCCTTCTGTAAAGAAAGCAAAAGCAAAAGTAGAAATGTATGATTATAAGAAAACATCTTATACAGGACTTTTATATAAAACTACATCATTTTTTCCAACTTGGTTAATACCTGAAGAACATGAGGTTTGTCAAACTTTAGTAGATACTTACCAAATGCTTTTTAAAAATGATCCGATAGTTGATAAATGGACATTTTCTACAAATGGAGTATCTATAATGGGACGATATGATATTCCCTGTATAGGTTTTGGACCAGGTCGTGAAGATGAAGCTCATTCACCAAATGAAAAAACATGGAAAAGTGAAATAGTTAAATCAGCAGCTATGTATTCTTTAATTCCACTTATATATTTAAAGAAAATTAATAAAAATATATATTAATTATGAAAGTAGTATTTAATATTTAAATTAAATGCTACTTTTTATTTGTGCAATTAAGGTAAAAATGGTAACATATAATAAATGGGATTGTAAATACTATGGGATAAAGGTGATAGTATGGAAGAGAAATTTATTGAGAGTATTGCTAATAAAATTAGTGATGGAATTATCATTTTAAATTCTAATAATAATATTATCTATGCTAATAATTATGTGAAAAAAGCTTTAAATATAGGAAGTAAAGAATTAGGAGATGTAGAAGTATTTTTAGAAAAAGATGGAAGTAAAATTATTATAAGATATAATGAAATTGAGTTTGATGGAATAGGTGAAGTTTTAAATATTAATAGTGATTCATACAATTATAAAAGTGTAATTATATTAAACAAAATATGTAACAAAGATAAATGTAATAATGAAACTAAAAATAATGTATGGGGAGAAGTAGCTTTAGATTCTATAATTGGAGAATCTAAAGCTATGAAAAATATTAAGGAAAAAATTTTAAAAATAGCAAATTCCACTTCATCAGTTCTTATTACAGGGGATAGTGGTACAGGAAAAGAAGTAATAGCTAGGGCTATACATTCACAAAGTAATAGAAGAAATAGACCATTTATTGCTATTAATTGTGCAGCCATACCAGAGCCTCTATTAGAAAGTGAACTTTTTGGTTATTCAAAAGGAGCTTTTAGTGGAGCTAGTAATTCTGGAAGAGTTGGAAAATTTGAATTAGCTAACGGTGGTATTATATTTTTAGATGAAATTGGAGATATGCCATTAGCTTTGCAAGTTAAGTTACTTAGAGTACTTCAAGAGAGAAAATTTTGTAAAATTGGTTCTAATAAAATGATTAATTTAGATATAAGAGTTATAGCTGCTACTAATAAAAATATGAGAGAAATGATTAAAGAAAAAACCTTTAGAGAAGACTTGTTTTATAGAATAAATGTAATTCCTATAGAAATACCTAGTCTTTCAAGAAGAAAAGAAGATATAAAGCCTTTAGTGTTAAATTTTATAGATAGATATTGTATAATGAATGACATAGCTAAAATTAATATAGAGGATAAGGTTATTGAAAAGTTAAAGTATTATCCTTGGAAGGGAAATATAAGAGAATTACAAAATTCAGTAGAGTTTATGATTAATTTAGTTTCTGAAGATAATTTAATAACAACAAGTATTTTACCAGATTATATAGATGAATATTATAATAGTAATGAAGATCCTTTAGATAATATTCTAGATGGAGATTTAATAACCTTAGAGGAGCTAGAAAAAAAATATATAAATTATGCATTAGAAAAATATGGACATGATACTAAAGGAAAATCTAAAGCTGCAAAGAAATTAGGAATAGGACTAGCTACCTTATATAGAAAAAGTTAAGAAAGGTATTTATTTTATGAAATATAAATGTTTGATTTTAGATCATGATGATACAGTTGTTAAAAGTACTCCAGATATACATTATCCTTCTTTTCTAGAAGCACTTAAGGTACTAAGACCAGATTGTAGTAATTTATCCTTAGAGGAATTTGTTTTAAAATGTTTTAATCCAGGTTTTTCAGAACTATGTAAGGATATATTAAAGTTTAATAATGAGGAACAAGAATATCAGTACAAAATTTGGACAAATTATACAAAGGCTAATATACCTAACTTTTATGATGGTTTTAAAGAATTAATCAATGATTTTAAAGAAAAAGGCGGTATTATTTGCGTTTCTTCTCATTCAGAAAGTGATAGGATAAAAAGAGATTATATGATTAATTGTGGTATAGAACCTGATAAAATATTTGGATGGGATATTGATGAAGATAAAAGAAAACCAAATCCATACTCTATAACAGAAACAATGAGATTATTTAATCTAAACAAAAAAGATATTCTTGTAGTTGATGACTTAAAACCAGGTTTAGATATGGCAAGAGAAGGTGGAGTAGATTTTGCTAGCGCAGGTTGGTCACATTTAATACCAGAAATAATTGAATTCATGAAAGAAAATTCAAATTATTATTTTAAAGATGTAAAAGAATTAAGAAATTTAATATTTTAAGAGCTGTCTTAGGGATAGCTCTTTTTTATATAAATGAAAATTTTCGGGAAATTTGATATAATTAACATAATTTATATATGGAATATGGCTTTGAAAAATTTTCTGAGAAAATTGAAAGTATTTAAATTTATAAGTTATTAAGAGGAGAAATAGTATGGATAAGAGATTTGTTGAAGTTGTAAAATCTGGGGTTTTTGGACTTGCTGTAGCAGATGCTTGTGGTGTACCAGTAGAATTTTCATACAGAGAAGATTTAGATAAATCTCCAGTGACTGAAATGTTTGGATATGGTACATATAATCAACCTCCTGGAACATGGTCAGATGATACAAGTATGACACTTTGCTTAATGGATACTTTGTGCGAAAAATATGAATTAATAAATACCATGGAAGCATTTTGCAAATGGTACAAAGATGGGGAATATACCCCTTTTGGTATATGCTTTGATATTGGTATGACTGTTGAAGCAGCACTGAGAAAATTTATTAATGGTACGGAAATTTCAAAATGTGGAGCTATAGAGGAGGATTCAAACGGTAACGGTTCCCTTATGCGAATTCTACCTTTAGCTTTTTACATTCGATTACAAGGGGTACACACTCCTTTTGAGAGAAAGAGCCATATAGAATTAGTTCATTCTGTTTCAGCTTTAACTCATGCACATATGCGTTCTATGATAGCCTGTGGCATATATACTTCTGTAGCAATGGCACTAATTGATAATCCATCCAAAGAATCTATAAAAAAAGGTTTATATGCTGCAAAACAATATTATTTAAATGAAAAGGAGCTAAAACACTATTGGCGTATTTTTAAAAATAATTTTGGGGATTTACCACGAAAGGAAATTAAAAGCTCTGGGTATGTTGTAGATACATTAGAAGCAGCACTGTGGTGCTTGTATACAACTGAGAACTACGAAGATTGTGTATTAAAAGCAGTTAATCTCGGTAGTGATACAGATACTGTTGCAGCCGTAGCAGGTGGCCTTGCAGGACTTTTGTATGGGCTGGATTACATTCCATCAAAATGGATTGATTGCTTAATTCAAAAAGACATAATTATAAAATGCTGTGAGAATTTTTTAATTAGAAATGAACTAAAAGATGAAAAATAATTGATAGGAAAATAATTTAAATAAAAAAATATATGAATTGATGAATTAAATTCAGGGTATTCAAAGAGATTGGGGGAATATAAATGAATGGAGATTTTAATAATGATGGACGACATGATATTCTAGACGATTATTTATTTAATGAAGTAATTAATAAATCCGGGGGTGGAAATAACTCAGGAAATAGTGGAGGCTCTGGAAAAGGTGGATGCCTTACTGTGATTATTATTATTATTATTATTTTCGTTATATATGAAATAATTAAACTTATAGCGTCTATAATATATTAAATGAGGATAGGCAATTTACTACTAATTTCTTTCCTTCAGTGTATGAGGATATAGATATTATATTCTGGCGACTTGGAGCTTGCGAGGTCGCAAAGAATATAATATCTGTATCCTTTTTTTTATAATTCTTAAAATGATAATTATATTTATAAATATGATAAAAATAGCAAAGAAATAAATTAAAAATATTTATTTTTATGAAAATTAAAAATAGATAACTCACAAACTAAATGAATATATGAGTAAATTTATATTTTGGCATGATTAATGCTTTAAAAATAAATAATTCTATTATATTGGAGGGAAGAAGAATGATTCTAATAGGGAATGGTATGGTTATAACTCAAGATATAAATAATCCCTTTATAAGTAATGGGGCTGTAGTATTAAAGGATAATCTAATATTAGAAGTTGGAAAGTTCAATGAATTGAAGAATAAGTATAAAGAATGTGAGTTTATTGATGCTAAGGGCAAAGTAATAATGCCAGGATTAATTAATACACATCATCATATTTATAGTGCCTTTGCTAGGGGAATGGATAATAAGGAAGAGGCAGCAGAAAATTTTAATGAAATACTAGAAAGATTATGGTGGAAACTAGATAAGAAGCTAACACTTCAAGACACTAAATATAGTGCTTATGCAACTTATATTGATTGTATAAAAAATGGAGTCACTACAGTTTTTGATCATCATGCAAGTCCCATGAGTATAACTAATAGCTTATTTACAATAGGTGAAGTTGCTAAGGAACTTGGAATAAGAACTTCTTTATGTTATGAAGTTTCAGATAGAGATGGATTAAGTATAGCAAATGAAGGGATTAATGAAAACGTAAACTTTATTAAGTACGCTAATAAAGATGAAAGTGATATGATAAAAGGTTTATTTGGTTTACATGCATCTTTTACTTTAAGCAATGATACACTTGAGAAATGTGCTAAAGAAATGCAAGGCTTAAATTCAGGTTTCCATGTGCATGTGGCAGAGGGAATATCAGATTTACATCATTCAATAAAACATAATGGTAAGAGGATAGTAGAAAGATTATTTGACTATAAAATTTTAGGAGAAAAGTCTTTAGCTGTTCATTGTGTTCATATTAACAATAGAGAAATGGATATTTTAAAAGCTACTAATACAAATGTAGTAAATAATCCTGAGTCTAACATGGGAAATGCAGTTGGCTGTGCACCAGTTTTAGAAATGTTAAATAAAGGAATAAATATTGGTATGGGTACAGACGGATATACTAGTGATATGTTTGAATCAATGAAGGTTTTTCCAATAATACAAAGACATAATAGATGTAATCCTAGTGTAGCATTTTATGAAACATTTAAACTATTATTTGAAAATAATAAAAATATAGCAAATAGGTATTTCAATAAGGAAGTTGGAATCTTAAAAGAAGGTGCTTATGGGGATGTAATAATATTAGACTATAATCCTCTAACACCTATGAACTCAAGTAATTTATATGGACATATGTTGTTTGGTTTTACTGGTAGATCAGTGTTAACAACTATAATTAATGGAAAAGTTGTAATGAAAAATAGGCAATTAGTAAATATAGATGAAGAAAAAATATTTGCAGATTCTCGAGAAATATCACAAAAATTATGGGATAAGATGTAAAAAACTAATTGTATTCTAATGTAAGAAGTATTTAGTAATAAAAAATTAGCAATGTTAATTTATATATTTTATTTGAAGAAAGGTGGAGCAATATGAGTGATGTAATGAAAACAATGCCTTTTGAAAAAATCCTTAAGATTACTCTTGAAGATTATTATACAAAAGGAAAGATATTTGGAATAGAAGAAAAAGATTTTTATAGAGATATAGATAATAGTATAGAGATGAATTTTTGCAAAGAATATTTAAGATTCCCTGTAGGTCCTGCAGCTGGTCCTCATACACAATTAACACAAAATTTTTTAGCAGCTTATTTAACAGGATCTAGATATTTTGAACCTAAGACTGTTCAAATAGTTGATGGAAAACAAATGCAAGAAATGATAGCAAGACCATGTATTGATGTAAAAAATGTAGGATACAACGTAGAATGGTCAACTGAATTAACAGTTGAGGAAGCAAAAAATGAGTATATAAAAGCTTCAATATTATTACAAGTTATAGGAATTGAACTTGGATTATCAGATGTAAAAGATTTTATATTTAATATAAGTGTAGGGTATGACCTTAAAGGTATTCAATCAAAGAAAATTTCTGATTTCATTGATGATCTTAAAGATGCAAAAGATACTGAAATATTCAAAGAGTGTATAGATGTATTAAAGAAAAATATAAATAAATTTAAAAGATTCAAGGTTGAAGATATTGATAAAATTAATTCTAAGATTAGCAATATAATTACACTTTCTACAATGCATGGATGTAAAGCAAGTGAAATTTTAGATATTGCAACTCATTTACTATCAAATAAAAAGATAAACATGCTTTTAAAATGTAATTCTACATTATTGGGATATGATGCTGTAAGAGAAATATTAGATAATTTAGGCTACAACGACATAGAATTAAAAATTGAGGATTTCAAAAATGATTTACAATTTGATATGGCTAAAGAAATAATAGCAAAGCTGTTACAAATAGCTAAAGAAAATAATGTAACATTTGGAGTTAAGTTAACCAATACATTACCTGTAGTTAATAATAGAAATATTATGCCAGGTGATTCTATGTATATGTCTGGAAAACCATTATATCCAATAGCAATAAATGTCGCTAAAGAAATAGCAAGTGAATTTAAAGACATAAAGATGTCTATATCAGGTGGAATAGATAAAAATAATGTATTAGATGTGTTTAATACTGGAATTGCTCCTATAACTATAGCTACATTATTCTTACAACCAAAAGGATATGCTAATAATAATCCTGTATTAAATGAGATGAAGAAATTAGGACATGCTCCTAAAGAATTAAATATAGAGGCTCTTAATGAATTGGCTAATAAGTCTAAAAATGATGCTAATTATAAAAATAAAGGTAATGGTAAAATTCTAGAAGATAAATTAGAAACTTTTGATTGCTTAAAGAGTTGTGGAATTTGTGTAGATGTATGTCCAAACAGGGCTAATATGAAAGTAGCTGTTAAAGAACTTACAGCTAATTATCAAATTGTCCATATTGAAAATGCTTGTAATGAATGTGGAAATTGCCATATGTTTTGTCCAAAAGGTGGATTCCCATATCTTAAGAAAACAACTGTTTATGAAGATTTACAAGAGTATAAGAATTCAAGCAATACAGGAGTATTAAGAATTGGAGAAGACAAGTTCTTATTAAGAGAAGATGGTAAAGAATATATTTATATAGCAGATTCAAAGGAAGGTAAGAGTAAATTGGAAATTACCGTTGAAAGAATATTTAAGGATTATTCTTATTATATAGAGGAAATGGATAATTTAAATCAAGAAGAATTAAAAAAATATTTATCAAAAATATAAAATTATATTTTTGATAATTGGGAGGAGAACTGCAAATGTATAGTTTTAAGCTCAATGGAAAAGATGTATTAGTAAAAGAGGATATGGGTTTACTTGATTATTTAAGAGATATAGCACAAGTGACTTCTGTGAAAAATGGATGTGCTGAAGGTGCCTGTGGAGCTTGTATGGTTTTAATAGACGGAGTAGCTCAAAGAGCTTGCCTTCAAAAATTAAGTAGACTTGAAAATAAGGAAATAATTACTGTTGAAGGTATTAGTGAAAGAGAAAGAGATGTCTTTGCTTATGCCTTTGGAAAATGTGGAGCTGTTCAATGTGGCTTTTGTATTCCTGGAATGGTTATAAGTGCAAAAGGACTTTTAGATAAAAATTTAAATCCAACAGAAGAGGAAATTAAAAATGCGTTAAAAGGAAATATATGCAGATGTACAGGGTATGTAAAAATAATAAATGCTATAACTTTAGTAGCAGAGTTTTTAAGGAGTAATGAAGAAGTTCCAAAAGTTTATTGTAAGGGGTTAGTTGGAGAAAATTTACCAAGAATAGATGCTGAAATAAAAACCTTAGGAGTAGGAAAGTATGCTGATGATTTATACTTTGATGATATGCTATATGGATCAGCACTAAGAACAAAATATCCTAGAGCTTTAATAAAGTCTATAAATACTACAAAGGCAAAGAATCTTGAAGGAGTATATGCTGTATTGACAGCAAAAGATATTCCTGGAGATAGATATATAGGACATTTAGTACAAGATTGGCCAGCTTTAATAGATATTGGAGAAACTACAAGGTATTTAGGGGATGCTTTAGCATTAGTAGCAGCTAAAGATAAAAAAACATTAAAAGAGGCATTAAGCTTAATAGAAGTGGATTATGAAGAACTTGTACCGTTAACTAGTCCTAAAATTGCAATTGAAGAAGGAGCACCAAAGATTCATCCAAATGGTAATATATTAAGTAAGCAATCATTAAAAAGAGGAAATGCAGAAGAAGCTATAAAAAAATCTAAGTTTATAGTTACTGAAAATTATAGTACACCTCCAACTGAACATGCATTTTTAGAACCTGAATGTGCAGTAGCAAATTATGAAGATGGAATTCTTACAGTTTATACTGGTGGTCAAGGTATATATGATGAATTAAGAGAAATAGGAAAGTTGTTAAACTTAGATAAAGATAATCTTAGAATTAAAAGCATGCTAGTTGGTGGTGGCTTTGGTGGCAAAGAGGATATGAGTGTACAACACCATGCTGCACTTCTAACTTATTATACAAAGAAACCTGTAAAAGTAGCATTAAGTAGAAAGGAAAGTATAATAATACATCCTAAGAGACATGCTATGGAAATGGAATTTACTACTGCATGTGATGAAAATGGAATATTAACTGGAATGATTGCTAGAATAATATCTGATACAGGTGCTTATGCATCTTTAGGGGGACCAGTTCTACAAAGGGCATGTACTCATGCTGCAGGACCATATAACTATCAAAATGTAGATATAGAAGGAATAGCTGTTTACACTAATAATCCACCAGCGGGAGCTTTCAGAGGATTTGGTGTTACACAGTCTTCCTTTGCAAATGAATCTAATATTAATAAACTTGCTGAATTAGTTGGTATATCCCCTTGGGAATTTAGATATAGAAATGCAATTAGGCCAGGACAAGTATTGCCTAATGGTCAAATAGCAGATGAGGGCACAGCTTTAGTAGAAACATTAGAAGCAGTAAAAGATACTTTTTATAATAATGAACATGTAGGTATTGCCTGTGCATTTAAAAATGCAGGATTAGGAGTAGGGATACCTGACACTGGTAGATGTAGAATAGTAATCAAAGATGAAAAGGCTATTATAAGAACTTCTGCTGCTTGTATAGGACAAGGAGTTGGAACAATAGCAACTCAAATTCTTTGTGAAACTACTGGATTAAATCCTTCATATGTACATTTTGATTATCCAGATACTTTTAAGACTCCAAATTCAGGAACTACAACAGCATCAAGACAAACTGTATTTACTGGTGAAGCAACAAGATTAGCTGCATTAAAATTAAAGGAAGCTCTTAATAAAAATTCCTTAAAAGAATTAGAAGGTGAAGAGTTCTTTGGAGAATTTTGTCCAAAAACAGATCCTATGGGAAGTGAAAAAGAAAATCCTGTTAGCCATGTTGCCTATGGATATGCAACTCAAGTAGTGGTTTTGGATAACAATGGGAAAGTGCTTAAAGTTGTAGCTGCTCATGATGTTGGTAGAGCAATAAATCCACCATCAGTTGAAGGACAAATTGAAGGTGGAGTTGTAATGGGACTGGGTTATGCATTAACAGAAGATTATCCATTAAAGAATAGCATTCCTATTGCTAAATTTGGAACGTTGGGATTATTTAGATCAATAGCTATACCAGAAATTGAATCGATTTTAGTAGAGAAAAATAAAGAAAACTTTGCATATGGAGCTAAAGGAGTAGGGGAAATAGTAGTAGTTCCAGTAGCACCTGCAATGCAAGGAGCATATTATAAGTTAGATGGAAATTTTAGAACTAAACTTCCTCTTGAAAACACATTTTATAGAAAAGATAAAAAATAACTTAGAAGGATGGAGCTGTGTTAATAGCTTCATCTTTTTACATTTAGCCCTAATCTATAGATAAAATATTTTGAATTTATATTACAATTGATATATACTAATAGAAGCTGAATAAAATATTAGGGAGATTTCATATGTTAGTTAAAGTAGAGAATAAAATGAAGTTATGGATAAAGATAGTATTTATTGGTACCATTTTTACCATAATTATTTTTCAGTTTAGTAAGATACTTTCAGATTTTGATATGCATACTTTTTATACGTATAGGGACAAGCTTACTTTAATAAGATTAAGTGTTATTGCAGTTTTAGGACTACTATCTTATTTACCATTGTCATTATATGATTTTATAATAAAAGATACTTGTAAAATTTCATTAGATAATAAGAGCCTCTACAAATCCTCTTGGATTGCAAGTTCAATATCTAGTATAGTAGGATTTGGAGGTACTGCAGCCATTGCTTTAAAAAGCTATTTTTATTCACCTTATATTAAAGACAAAGCATCTTTAGTAAAAGAAATTTCAAAAGTAGTGTTATTAAATTTTACTGGATTTTCTATAATGTGTTTCATATATTCTATTTTTAATATAAGAATCCTACATAAAATTGAATTTGTAAGATTAGGGATATTATTAGCTTCTTTATATGCGCCAACTCTTCTTATATATAATTTACTTAGATTTAGAAATGTTGAGAAGAGAGATAATGCAATAAAAACTATAAAAATAATGATGCTTTCAATACTTGAGTGGATGGCAATGGCAATGTTATTATTTTTCATTCTAAGATTAATTGGAGCTACATTACCATTATCAAAGATATTTCCAATATATGTAGTATCTTCTGCTATAGGACTAATAAGTATGATGCCAGGGGGAATTGGTGGATTTGATATAACATTTATTTTAGGTGTTGGCAATTTAGGCATAAATAAAGAAGAAGCATTATTAGCCTTAGTTTTATACCGTATAAGTTATTATATAATACCATTAACAGTTGGAATATTTATTTACATGTACGAAACAAAAAAGAAAATGAATAAAAATTATTTCGAAATTATTGTGCTAGCTATAAGAAAGTTGATTAGTAGAATTAAAATTAATCATTAATTCTAAAGAAAAATATAGATATATCAAAATTATTTTAATATAAAGTCTTTAATTTAAAATAGAGCTACCTTTTAGATAGCTCTATTTTTTAGAATATAATTTTATTTCTTTTTTTTAAGTAACATAGAACCAGCAATACCTAGGACTGATGCAAAACTTAAAAGTAATGAAGAATTTATTCCACCTGTATTAGGAAGGGAATTAGAATTATTTTTATCTTTATTTTTATCTTTATTTTTATCTTTATTTTTATCTTTCTCTTTTAGCTCTTTAATTCTTGCTTCTGCCTTTATTAATTTATCTAAGTTAGATATAGCAGAATCATTATTTGCTATTGTCACTAATTCTCTAGCTTCAATAACAGCAGCTTCATCTTTCAATTTAATTTTATTTATTTGAGGAAGATTATCTATTGCAGAAATTGCTGCCAATTCTTTATTTTTTTGCTCTTCTTCCTTAGCTTTTTCATCTTTCAATTGAGAGATTTTATTTTCTGCTGCTATAAGCTTATCTAAATTAGTTATATATAAATCATTATTAAAAGTAGTTACCAATTCTCTTGCATTAACTACTAATGATTCATTATCTAGAGTTAATTTATCTACTTCAGGTAAATTATTAATAGCATCTATAACTTTATTAGCTTCTATTTCTAAATTTAATGTTTCTTTATTAAATAATCTAGCTCCATTTTCAACAGACGCATTATCTATTATTGTAACAGCATAAGTGTAAATTTTATTTGTATCAACATTACTATCAACAAACTCTGTTCCTAGACTAGTTCCAAAACGTGCTATTAAATTTTTAGGGTTAGTAGTATCTACTTCATCTAAATTTCCTTCTTCTCTATATACAGCATAGAATTTACTATCTGCATTTGAATCCTCCCAACTTAATTTAATGCTATTATTATTTATTTCATATTTAGGATTTGAAACTGGAGTAGTTTCAATTTTATCAAGCCATGGTTTTCCAGGTGCATTTGCTGGGAGATTAAAGTATTCATTTTTTAGAATAGTATTTGAATGATTTAAAATGTCATATTTATCTCCTGGTGTTTGAAGAGTCTTGTCTAATAATTTGTCAAAGGAGAAGAAACCACTGCCTTTAACGTTTTCAAATTTTTGATTATAGCTTAATTGATTTGCTATTTCATATGGATTTTTAAAATTATTATCCCAAGAAGCATCTATATACTTATAATTTGGATGACCAATATATAGATGAGAATTATTAACTCCTTCAAATTGATCATTCCACCACTTAAGTAATTCACCATAAGGTGCAGCAGCAGTATTAAAAGCCCAATAAATTTGAGGCGTTAAGTAATCAACTAAACCATCTTTTACCCATTTTCTTGTATCAGCAAATTGGTCTCTAAGACTAGATGTTGATCCAACTGGAGTTACAGATCCCTCAGGATATTCAGCAGAGTGTCCCCAGATACCAAAAGGAGATATTCCAAATTGTATAGATCTGTTACTTTCAACATTTATATTAGTTACTTCATTACTTACTGCCTTTACTAAGTTAGTCACATTATCTTCTCTCCATTTTGCTGCATTAGTATAATTATATTCACCATAACCTGTAGCATATTTTTCAAAGGTTTTTTTATCTAAATCTTGTTTATAAAAGAAAACATCTTGTCCATTCGCACTATACTTATAAGGATAGAAATAATCATCAAAATGAATTGCATCAACATCATAATTATTTGCGACTTCAGAAACTCTAGCTACTGCATAATTAATTACTTCAGGTTCACCTGGATCTAAAAATAATTTATTTTGAAAAGTGTAAACTAAATGAGGATTTTTGCGTGCAAAATTATTCACATCAAGATCATTTAATTTTTCTTGAAGAGTTCTTTCATCTAGAGCGTTGTTAGTTACCCTATATGGATTAAACCATGCATGGAATTCCATACCTCTTTTATGAGTTTCAGATACTAACCATTCCAATGGATCAAAACCATTAAATCCAGGATCTTTCCCTTGATAAGTGTAATCAGATCCTCCCTTATGAAGATATTGTGACCAAGGTGCAATTTCTGATGGATACCAAGCATCAAGCATAGGACTAACTTGGAAGGTTACAGCATTAAAGTTTAGTTCTTGAAACTTATCTAATATAGAAGTTAATTGTGACTTAAATTCTTCTTCTGCAGATAAATTTGGATCATTTGTAACAGGATTAATGTCGATATTTACAACGGTTGACAACCAAGCTGTCCTAAAATCCTCTTTCTTATGCTGATATTGATTTGGAATTGTTATTTGTTCACTTTTATTACCATTTAAATAAACAGGACTATTTTCGTCATAAGTAACCTCCATAGAATTAAAATCGTAGGATTTAAAATTGTAAAGTGGTGATTCGTTTACAGATGCAGACGTACTTTGCCAAACAAAAACTTGACTAGATAAGCTTGCAAGTAAAAATAAAGTTAAAGCCTTTTTTTTCATTATATATCCCTCCATAAATAATAATATTTAACTGTAATAGTAAATGATTACAGATTAATATTATTGTAAACTATAAGAATGATAATTTCAATATATATTTTAAATAAATGAAACATTTTTTCAAAGTATATAATTATATTTAATAATAAATATAATTATATTATAAAAATAATTATTTAAAGTAATTGATGAAGTAAGATATTCTATGTGGTATACTAGAAATATAAAAGTTTACATATTATTAGGAGAGTGTATTAAAATTATCCATTTATGCGGATAAAAATTAAAACTAATTTGCTGCGGCATAATGTAAATTGTAGCTGTTTAGTCAGCTCTTTAGAAGTAATATATAAATAAAGGGGTGGAGGAAGAGATATTAGTGACAATATGATTCTTATTGTAGTTATAGTTTTAGGCATATATAAAGTAAAATAAATATTTTTATTACCCTTAATAAATTAAATTTATTAGGGATAGAAGCACGTCAAAAATTCTAATAAATGCCTATTAAAAAATAAATATAAAGTTATAGGAAGAATCATATTGAAGCAATAATTATTGTTGCGAATAAAATAAAATATAATAGCTTTGGAGTTGAAATGATGAATAATTGTATAGAAAATATGAATTATAAAACTAAAATTTATATAAAGGCTTCTTGTAATAAATTCTATTTAGAGGAAGAAATACAATTAGTTGCATTAAAAGAATCCATTTATGGAATAGAAGAAATTGAAGATGTTGAATGGGAAGTTAATTATGATGGTGATGAAGTTTTATTAAAAAATAATGTAATAAAAATTAAAGGATTAAATAAGGATTTAGAATATATAGAAGTTAGTTTTATAGATATAGTTACAGGGATTAAGATATCTAGAAATTTCCCTGTAGTTTTAGAAAAAAGAAAAGATACATTAGTACATTTTATTAAAAATGATGGAGACTATTTTGGAAATGGATATAAGTGGGATCTTTGGACTTTTTCAAATGATGGAATTGCTTATGAGGTTGAATTAAATAATAAAAGTGATTTTGGTAGATGTGCTTTCGTGAATGAAAAAAATATAATTGCTAGAAGAAGAGCCTGGGGAAATGATTGGTCAGAACAAACAATAACATTTGAAATTCCAAGCAAAGTTAAGAACTGTTATATTGTCTATGGAGAAGATAGATTAATAACAGATATAAATGAGTTAGTAGATTATATAAAACCAAGAATAGAAGTAGCAATAATGTATGATAGTAAAAGCATTACAGCTTTTTTATCTAAAGAGCCTATGGATATAACTGAATTCTATATTTATATAAATGGAGTTAAGCAAAAAAATATTAACTATAGAGTTGATAAAGTATTTAAGAAAGTAGAATTTTTTAATTTAGATTTAAAAATTTCACCTAAGGATTTAATTGAAGTAAGAGCAAGTAATACTTATATATCTTGTAAGGTTACTATGAGAGGGTATTTAGATAAATTTTATTATGAAGAAAGTGATATGGGAGTATCATTTTTTGAAGATAAAATAAACTTAAGGGTATGGGCACCAACCTCAGAAAAAGTAGAGTTATGCCTTTATGACAAATGGTATGATACAGTAGAAAAAAGTAATTATGAAATGCACTATGAGCCTGCAAGTGGGACATTTGCCTATGAACTAAGTAGAGAAGACAATGAAGGTAAATTTTATATGTTTAAAACCTACTTTAGGGAGTTAGATATAAATGGTTACGAATGTGAAAAGATAAATTATGCTATAGATCCTTATGCTTTTGCTGTAGGAGTTAATGGAAGAAAAGGATGCTTAATAGACTTAAACAAAAGTACAGCAATGCCAGAAGAATGGCTATTAGATAAAAGACCACAACTTTTAAGAAAAGAAGATAGCATAATTTATGAATTGCATATAAGAGATTTTACCATAAATGAGGATAGTGGAATAAATAAAGCTTTAAGAGGGAAGTATTTAGGATTAGCTAAAGAAGGAACATCATTAATAGATGCTGATAGTAATATGGGGGTGAAAACTGGAATTGGTCATTTAAAGGAGCTAGGAATTACACATATTCATATTTTACCTATTTTTGATTTTGGTTCTGTAGATGAGAGAAAAAGTCATAAAAAAGAGAATAGAAGTTGGGGTTATGATCCTAAAAATTATAATGCTCCTGATGGAAGTTATTCTAGTGATCCTTATTCAGCTATTTCAAGAATATTAGAGCTTAGAACTATGATAAATGTCCTTCATAAAAATAATATAAGAGTAGTTATGGACGTTGTATATAATCATATGCAGGATACTGTTAATTTAGATAAATTAGTACCAGGATACTACTTTAGATCTAATTATAGAGGAAGATATACAAATGGTTCAGGGTGTGGAAATGAGCTTGCTACTGAAAGACCTATGGTAAGAAAATATATAGTGGATTCTATAAAACATTGGATTAATGATTATAATATTGATGGCTTTAGGTTTGATCTTATGGGCTTAATAGATGTTGATACTATGAAAGAAATAATAAAATTAGCAAATGAAATAAATGACAATATTTTAATTTATGGTGAACCATGGAAAGGTGGAGATTCTCCACTAGTAAATGGTATATGTAAGGGAATGCAAAAAGGTCAAGGATTTTCAGTTTTTAATGATACTTTTAGAGATTATATTAGAGGAAATAATTCTCCATCAAATGGTTTCGTTAATGGAAAACAACATGATGGGCCAACTGCTTGGAATATAATAGAAGGGTTAAAGGGTTCAATTAATACTCTTGCACTAATGCCAGCTGAAAGTATTAATTATGTAGATGCCCATGATAATTATACTCTTTGGGATCAAATAGAAAAAAGTTTGAATGAAAATATTGAGACTAATAAATATAGAATAATAAAGGAAAGTAATTTATTCGATAATAACTTAGTAAGAAGAAATGTTTTAGCACTTTCAATAATTTTATTATCTCAAGGAATACCATTTATTCAAGGTGGGGCAGAAATATTAAGGAGTAAAAATGGTGATCATAATAGCTATAAAAGTCCTGATAATATAAATGCTATCTATTGGATTGATAAAGTTAAATACTACGAGGTGTTTAACTATGTAAAAATGCTAATAAGAATAAGAAAAAAATTTAAAGCATTTAGGTTTGATAAAAAAGAAGATATTGAAAAAATTAATATTAATTTTTTAAATGGTGATGAAAAAGTTGGTGTAATTAAGTGGCACTATAAAGATGAAAATGCTACAGGTGGTGCTAAAGAAATAATTGTAGTCTTTAATGCTACAGATATAGATAATTATGATGTGAATAATTTTATAACCAATACTATAAGTGATGAGTGGACTTTACTTGCTATAAATGAAATAATAAATGATGAAGGTATAATGAAAGTAAGAAGAAATGAAATTCCAACTTTAAGGGCTAATTCTATTTTAATAATGTATTCATAATTTAATTGTATTTATTGAAATAAAAGGCAGGAGCTATTTTCCTGCCTTTTAATTTAGCCATATCTATTAATTCTTTTTAATCGTGGTTCTGCAAGATAATCATAGGCAGAAGTCCAGTAAGGTAATAGTGAAGGTTTATATTTTAATACATCCTTTAAAAACTTATCAAACAGATGATATTTAACTAGTATTTTTATTATGTCCTTAGGATAAGGAGTAACTTTAGAGTAGGGCTTTCTTGGGTCAATAACTTGAATTTTTCCATTAGAATTTACAAATATATGAGCATTTCTAAAGTTAATTCTTTTAAAATTAAGCTTCTTTAAATCTTCTATTAAGTCTATTATTTCTTTAGATAAATTATAAGGTAATCCATGTTTAGAAATATATTCTTTAAGGGTTATTCCTCCAACATATTCTCTTATTAAGATATTAGAAAATCTTACAATAGAATTAGGAAAAAACCTACTATCAATTGTTTGTTTAAGTATTTCATCTTCTTTTTTAGCATTTTTAATATCTTTAAAAATTTTTAAAGCATAGCCTTCAGGAGTTAGATAAACTGCACCTTCAGCACCTGAACCTAATAATTTAAGTTCTTGTGCTTCTAAGAGGTAATTCATAGCACCCACCTATAAATATTAATTTTATTTATTATATGCTGATTAATTTATTATGTTAGTAAAGCAATTAATAAGATTTATATAAATAATAGCATAAACTTATATAGTATAATTTAGATATAAATACATAAGAAAAGAGTGATTTAAAAATGCAATGGAAAATAAAAAACTTTAATGAGTTATCTACAGAAGAGCTATATAAAATCCTTCAGTTAAGAAATGAAGTGTTTGTTGTAGAACAAGAATGTATATATCAAGATTGTGATAATAAAGATATGGAAGCAACCCATTTATTTTGCATTAAAGAGGATAAAGTAATTGCTACCTTAAGAATACTTAATAAGGGAGTATCCTATGAAGAAATATCTATAGGAAGAGTTGCAGTTAATAAAGAATATAGAAGACAAGACTTAGGAAGAAAGTCTATGGAAATGGCAATAGAGTATATTAAGGATAAATATGGTGATAGTCCTATAAGAATTTCAGCTCAAGTTTATATTAAGGAATTTTATAAAAGTCTAGGTTTTAGAGAAGTTTCAGATTCTTATTTAGAAGATGATATTCCTCATATAGAAATGTTATATGAAATGAAAAATTAAGAATGAAGAAGGTAGAATTTAGGTAGAAACTCCCTAGGGGGAGTTTCTAAAATTATAATTTATAGTAGTGTTCTAATGGAATTTGTTTTTCTTTGATAATTATATTGATCCTTTTATAGTAAGTTATCATAAGAGGTACGCAAGCTGCTATCCATGCAGCTGGATCTGCAAGAGCTATTCCTGTAAAATCAAGCAATGACGGAAGGGTAAATGCTACCACAGTTCTTGCTATCATTTCAGCAAATCCAGCCATCATAGGAACAAAGCTTTCACCAATTCCTTGCAATGTATTTCTATATATGAAAATAAGTCCTAGTGGTATATAAAATATTGAAACAGTGTTTAAGTAATGTTTAGCATAAGATATAACTTCAATATCACTTCCAGTCATAAACATCTTAGTAAAGGTTCCACCCAATAAAACTACAACAAATGTAGAAACTATACTAACAATTATGCTAATAATTGTACATTTTTTAACACCTTCTTTTATACGATCAATTCTTCCTGCACCTAAGTTTTGTCCAGAATAAGTAGCCATTGCAACACCAAAGGTAACAGCAGGTTGCATAACTAATTGTTGAACCTTTGATGCAGCTGTATAAGAAGCTATTATTTTTGAACCAAAGTTATTAAGTGCTCCTTGAAGAACCATAGCACCAGCAGCGGTTATAGAAAATTGTAATGCCATAGGAATACCAATTCTTAATTGTTTTTCAGCATAACTTTTTCTTATTTTCCAATGTTTTTTCTTTAGTTTTAGTATTGGAAATTTCTTTACTATATGTATTGCACAAAGAATAGCAGATATAGATTGAGAAATAATTGTAGCATAAGCAGCTCCTGCAACTCCCATATTAAAATTAACTATAAAAACTATATCTAATATAACATTTAATATAGAAGCTACAATCAAATAATATAATGGCGTTTTACTATCTCCAAGAGCTCTTAAAACACTTGAAAGCATATTATAAAAAATAATTGCAATATTTCCAGCATATATAATCATAATATAAGATAATGAGTCATTTATAATATTTTCAGGCGTATTCATAAGCTCTAATAAAGGTCTTGCAGAGCCCATACTTATAGCAGTGACTAGTACAGTCATAATAATAGATAAAATCAATGAACTTGCAAAGGATTTCTTTACCCCTTCTTCATCGTTAGCACCAAATCTTTGGGATACTAAAACAGAAAATCCACTAGTTAAACCAATTACAAAACCATTAACTAAAAAAGCCATGGCACCAGTAGAACCAACGGCAGCTAAAGCATCCACGCCTAAATATCTTCCTACTATTATTGTATCAACCATACTATAAAATTGTTGAAATATGTTTCCAATAAGCAGAGGAACTGAAAAGGTTAAAATTAGCTTTACAGGACTTCCACTTGTCATATCTTTAGTCAAAATTATTCCCCCTTTTATTTAATTTATCTTAAAGTATTTAACTTTCAAACATATAAATGATAACACTGCAAAAATATCATATCAACCTAATTTCAAATTTAGAAAATATTTAATAACTTTGTAACAACTAAACATTACTATTTAAAAACTTCCATTTAATATATAATTAAATAAGATAAAGGGAGGTTATTTAATGAAAAAAATAATTTCATTAATTACAGGAGTATTATTGTCAGCCACTTTAATTAGTTGTAACAGCACTAAAATATTGGAGGAAAATACTAAAAGCAATAAATTATTAAATAAATATAGGATTACAGAAAGAAATGTAAATGTTAAATATGAAGATAAAATTTTTGAACCACTTTTTTATGATGAAGATGGAGTAAATGGGATTTTAGATACTCGAAAATCGGGAGTCCTTGATGAGGATGAAATTAATGTGCCTTATATATTAAAGGAGAACGGAGAATTTATTAAAGAAGAAAATAAATATTTTTCTAAGGAAGGTCTAGACTTCATTAAAAGAAATGGAAAAAACTCATATAGAGGAATATATAGCGAAGGTCTTCATACAAGAGGTCATATTTTTTATTATATGGATATAGAAAAAAATATTAAATTCAAGTTAGATGGATATGATGAAATATATTATAAAGTTATTGATGAATTCAAATATAGGGATTCAAAAGATTTTCAAATCAATGACGACTATTTTATAACAGAGCTTTATAATATGACAGATTATTATGAATACAAGGGAGAAAAATTAATTTTAATTATAGATATAAAAAATCAAACTTATTATACAGACCTAATTAAAGCGGATACAAACATGTATTATTATGATAAAAAAGAAGAAGCTATAATGGCTATAGACTATCAAGGTAAAATTCAAAAAGTAAATTTAAAAGATAGAAAAATTTACTTTGAAGATTTTTATAAAATAAATATTTCAACCCTTGGAATAGAAGGCTTATTTGATAATAAAAAAGCAATGTTTAATAGATATATAGTAAGTGAGGATAACTTAATTTTTGAAATAAGAGGTGAAGCTGTTTTTGAAAATGTAATATATAATATAAATACAAAAAACATTAAATTAATGAATAAGGAAATATATATTCTAAGTGAAGTAGAAAATAGTAAATTTTTTGTTGTTAATACGAGTACATTACTAGATAATAAGGTTTATATTGCAGAGGTTGGTGATAATTATGAATTTGATTTGATTTATAAATTATCAGAATTAGAAAATTATGATAGCTTTATGGTAAAGGCAAATAAGGATAGTAGTAGTATATTCTTTGCTTTAGAATCTTATAATTACATTGAAGGAGAAGAACCTTTTTTAAAGGATTCCAAGTATTTATTTTTAGATATAGAGAATAATTAGGGAGGTACTATGGATAAGAGAAAAATACTAGTTGTTGAAGATGAATACTCAATAAATGACGCAATAACCTTTTCCCTTAGAAAAGAGGGTTATGATGTAAGAAGTGTATTTAATGGAAAGGATGCACTAGAAAGATTTAACGAATTTAAGCCTGACTTAGTGCTTTTAGATTTAATGCTTCCAGATATTGATGGCTTTGATATTTGCAAAGAAATATCTAAAAAAGCTTATGTTATTATGTTAACAGCTAGAGGAGAGACCTTAGATAAAATATTAGGTTTAGAACTTGGTGCAGATGATTATATAGTAAAGCCCTTTGAAATTAAAGAAGTATTAGTTAGAATAAAAGTTATTTTTAGAAGAGAAGCTAAGGGGTTAGATAAAGAGAATATAAGCGAAGACAATGAAATTATTAAAGTGTATCCCAATGATAGAAGAGTAATAAAAGATGGAAATGAAATAGTTTTAAGAAGAAAGGAATTTGATTTACTAAATTTTCTATATGAAAATAGGGGGATAGTTTTTTCAAGAAATGATTTATTAGAAAAGATATGGGGATATGACTATGAAGGAGACACTAGAACTGTAGATGTTCATATAAGAAGGCTAAGAGAAAAATTAAATGAAGATAAGGATAGCTCTATAATAGAAACAGTCTTTGGAATAGGATATATAATGAGGTGATAAATTGACTAGGACCTTAAGAGGAAAGCTATTAATAGGTACTATAGTTTCAGTTATATCTATTAATATAATATTTACTATCTTTATTTCAATTTATTTAAACAGTTCCTTTAAAGATAATATTATAGAGGAAATGAATAAAGTGAAAGTAACTGCACTAAATATAATAAATCAAAATGAAGTAATGGAAGAACCCATTTGGAAAAGTTTATCTCCAATAAATGAAATTTTTCAAGGTTATGTAAGTATTTCTGATATAAATGGAAGGATAAATCAATCTGTAGGTAAAACAATAAGCATTGAGGAAATTGAAAATACAATTTTAGAAAGTAATAATATTAAATCCATAATTAAATTTAAATTATTAGATGGTAGCTATTTTATAACATATAACTATCCTCTTTATGTTAAGGATAGTTTTATAGGGAATTTAATATTACAAAAAGATTTTTCTTATAAATATAATGAAATGATAAAAACCATATTAATTATTGTTTTAGGACAAGGTTTTGTAATAATAGCAATAGTTATAGCAATAACTTTAATAATTAATAAGTCTATAAAACCATTAAATGATTTGAAAAATTCTATGAAGGCTTTTAAATTAGGTAAGAATATTGAAGATATAGAAATTAATTCAGAAGATGAGATTTCTGATTTAGCTAAAACCTATAATTTAATGAAAAATCAATTGATGAATCAAGATAAGGCTATGAGAGAGTTTTTTAATAATGCTACTCATGAATTAAAAACTCCAATTACAGCTATTTCATTATATTCTCAAATAATAAGAGATAAGGATATAAAAGAAATAGATGAAGAATTTTTAAAAAGAGCAAGTACAAGAATAGCACTAGAATCTGAGAAGATGAAAAAACTAGTGGAGAAAATCTTAGAAAGTTCAAGGGGAAGTATATATAAGAGTAAGAATAAGACTGAATTTTCATTAACTAATATAATAAAAGAAATAATAGAAGACTTAGAAGTAAGGTTAATAGATAAGAATTTATATATAAAAGAGGAATTAGAGGAAATATCCTTCTTTGGAGTTTTAGAAGACTTTGAACAAATTATATTAAATATTTTAGATAATAGTATAAAGTATTCAATATCTAATGATATTTCAATAAAATTATATAAAGAAAATGAGAATATCTTACTAAAGATAAAAAATAAATCTTTAGAAATTCCCATGGATATAAAGGACAGGCTTTTAGAACCATTTATAAAATTTAATCATTACAAGGATATATCTAAAGAAATTAGTAGTTCAGGCCTTGGATTATATTTATGTAGTGAACTAGCAAAAGAAAATGGATGGAACTTGACTTATGAAATAATAAGTAATGATATTATCTTTACATTAAAATTAAATATATGATACTAAACCTATGCTAAATTAAAAAGTTACTAAAATGCATAGGTTTTTAATATTAAAACACTATCGCTTTGTAAAAATATGTTAAACTATATATAGCTACATAAGTTATATATTAAGAATACTAAGAGGTAGGAATATGCAAATATTTATTATGTCAAAAGCTGAATTAAGAAAATTTTTGGTTTTATATCAAGGACTATATACTAACAATACCTTTATTGGGGAAGAGGGAATTAAGAAATTTATAGAGCGAGTTGGATGTATTCAATATGATCCACTAAATGTTGTAGGGAGAAATGCAGATTTAGTTATTCAATCAAGAATAGAAGATTATGATTCTGTTATGCTAGAGGATTTACTTTATAAGAAAAGAGAATTAATAGATGGATGGGATAAAATGATGTCTATTTATTCTGTAAATGACTGGCCATATTTTAAGAGAGTACGCTCAGAAAGAAAAAAAGAAGTAGAAAGTGTATTAAAGAATAGAAATTCATTTGATGCAATAAACTATGTAGATACAATAAAGGATTATATTGAAAAAAATGGTGCTACTATTCCATCAAAAATTGATTTAGGCTCTGTAGATAAAGGCATGTGGGGGCATGGAAAACTTTCAAGTGCTACAATGGATTATATGTGGAATATAGGAGTCCTTGGAGTAGCAGAAAAGAAAAATACTCAAAAGAAATATGATTTAATCGAAGAGTTGTTACCTGAAGAAATAGTATTTAAGGAAGATCCTTTTAAAAATGATGATGAGTTTTATAAATGGTATTTTAAAAGAAGAATAGGCAGTATAGGTGCATATTGGGATAGACGTGGAGAAGGATGGCTAGGAAACTTTCTTTACAATACAAATTTAAGAAAAAGAATATTAAATGAATTAGTAGAAGAAGAGGAATTAGTACTTATAAAAATTGAAAATTTAAAAGAAAACTTTTACTTAAGAAAAGAAGATATTTCAATTTTAAATGAATCCACTTCTGTTAATGAAAGCAATGTAAGATTCCTAGCACCACTAGATAATATTATATGGGATAGAAAGTTAACTAGAGAAATTTTTGACTTTGATTATAGCAGGGAAGTATATAAGCCTATAGATAAAAGAAAATATGGATATTATGTTTTACCAGTTTTATATGGAGATAAAATTGTAGCAAGGTTCGAACCTGAAATACATAGGGTAAAGGGACCATTAATAATAAAAAATTGGTGGTGGGAAGAGAATTTTAAAATTACTAATGATTGTGTAGATTCTGTAAAAGAAGCATTAGATAAATTCTGTAAATATTTAAAAGCAGATGGAGTATCTAAAGATTCATTAATTAAGATAGAAAAGGAAATATAATTAAAGGAGCTGACTAAGTGATTTTAACCCCAAATATTAGACAGAATATCTAATATTTGAGGCACACTTCAAAGCAGCTCCAAATTAAAAATGTAGAATTATTGATATAATATATTTTTTAGAAACTCTTTTAAGAGTTTCTTCTTTAATTTTACATTTTTCATTATTAATTTTACATTGTGCGATAGCATTTTTTTATGTTGTTGCAAATTGGCTATTATAAAGATTTGCATAGAAACCATTTTTATTTAATAATTCATTATGATTACCTTGTTCTATGATTTTTCCATCATTCATAACTAAGATTAAATCAGCTTCTCGTATAGTTGAAAGTCTATGAGCCACTATAAAGGAAGTTCTTCCTTCCATTAATTTATTAAAAGCTCTTTGAATATAAATTTCAGTTCTGGTGTCTATACTACTAGTAGCTTCATCTAAAATAAGCATAGGTGGTTTTGAAAGCATAACTCTAGCTATACATAAAAGTTGCTTTTCTCCTTGAGATAGGGAACTATCTTCTGAAAGTATAGTATCATAACCCTTAGGAAGTTTCATAATAAATTTATGAGCATGGGCAGATTTAGCAGCCTCTATAACTTCTTCTAAAGTAGCATCTTCCTTACCATAGGCAATATTATCTCTAACTGATCCTGAAAATAGCCATGTATCCTGTAGAACCATTCCATAAAGACCTCTAGTACTAGTTCTAGTAATATCCTCAATGTTAATATTATCTATTTTTATTTCTCCAGAATTAATATTGTAAAATCTCATAAGTAAATTAATTAAAGTAGTTTTTCCACAACCAGTAGGACCAACTATTGCAATTCTATCACCAGGTTTTACATTTAAATTAAAATCTTCAATTAAAGGTTTATCTTTGCTATATGAAAAATAAAGATTATTTATATCTACATTTCCATTACAAGTTTCTAGGTTAATAGCACCATCCTTATCAGATAGCTCAGGTACTTCATCTAATATATTGAATACTCTACTAGCAGATGCAAAGGCAGCTTGTAATTCAGTGATTACACCTGAGATTTCATTAAAAGGCTTAGTATATTGATTTGCATAGCTTAAAAAAGCAGAAAGATTACCTATTGATAAATTGCCATTTATAGCACTTAAAGCACCTATAATTCCAACAGCTGCATAAACAATACCATTTACAAATCTAGTTACTGGATTTGTAAGAGCTGAATAAAATTGAGCTTTTTGACCATATGCATATAACTTTTTATTAATTTCTTCAAATTCTTCTTCAGCTTTCTCTTCATGGCAGAAGGCCTTTACAACTTTTTGGTTTCCAATGATTTCTTCTACAAAACCTGATAGTTCGCCACGAACTTGAGATTGATTTCTAAACATAGAATGACAATATTTAGCTATAGTAGAAGCAGTGAATAAAGATATAGGAGTAATTATAACTACTATTAAAGCAATTTTTACATTAATTGATAACATAAATAGTAAAGTTCCTAGTATTGTTATTATGCCTGTAAATAGTTGAGTAAAGCCTTGAAGTAATCCATCAGATACTATTTCAATATCGTTAATTACACCATTTATAATAGAACCATGGGAATGACCATCTATATATTTAAGTGGTAATTCATTTAATTTATTGAAAACATCAATTCTTAAATCTTTAATAGTTTTATAGCTTACTATATTTGTACATCTAGTCATTATAAGCTGAAATAATGAAGAGAATAATATAGTTAACAAAAATAAAATTAATATATTAATAAGATTATCAAAATTAACATTACCCTTACTTACAATAAGGTCCACACCCTTACCAATTAAAATAGGTGCTAATAAAGTTAAGCTAATGTTAATTACTGCACTAATAAAAGCTATAATTATATATTTATTATAAGGCTTTGTGTATTTTAAAATTCTTTTTATTATAGTAGTATTCAAAAGCTCACCTCCTAATTATTTAATTGTGAAGAATATATTTCATTATATACTTCGCAATTTTTAAGAAGATAATCATGAGTTCCTATTCCTGCAATTTCACCATTATCTAAAACTACTATTTTATCAGCATTTCTTATACTACTGACTCTTTGAGAAACAATAAGAACAGTCATATCTTTAGTTTTTTCTTTTAAAGACTTTCTAAGTGCAGCATCTGTTGCAAAGTCTAAAGCACTTGAACTATCATCTAAGATTAAGATTTCAGGTTTAGAAATTAATGCCCTTGCAATGGTAAGTCTTTGTTTTTGACCACCAGAAAAGTTTTTACCACCTTGAAGAACAGTAGCATTATATTTTTCTGGTAAAGAATCTACAAAGGATTTTGCTTGAGATATTTCTAGGGCCTCATTAACATCATTTATATTAGCATCCTCTTTTCCCCATTTTAAGTTATCTAAAATACTACCTTTAAACAAAACAGCTTTTTGAGGCACTATTCCAATTAATTTTCTCAAGTCTTTCAATTTGTAATCTTTAGTATTAATTCCATTAACAAAAATTTCTCCATTAGTTGTATCATAAAATCTAGGAATTAAATTTACTAAAGTTGATTTACCAGCACCAGTTCCGCCAATTATACCTATAGTTTCATTTCTATTAATGATTAAGTTAATATCTTTTAAAGAATATTCATTAGAATCCTTATAAGAAAATGAAACATTTTTAAACTCAATTAATGAATTACTTTTGTTATCTTTAATAATATTTTTAACATCACTATCAGTAATTGATGGTTCAATATTTAATACTTCTAAAACTCTATTTGCTGAAGTAGCACCTTTAGTTAAAATAACAATAAGTTGAGAAAATACAATTAAAGAAAGTAAAATTTGAGTTATATAATTTATAAAAGCAATTACTTCACCTTGAGTTAATGAACCTATATTAACTCTTATACCACCAAACCATAAAATAGCAATAATAGCTAAGTTCATAATCATATATGTAATTGGATTAAGTAAAGCTGAAATTTTACCTACATTAATAGATGTATTAGTAAGCTCCATAGTAGCAGCTTTAAATCTTTCCTTTTCGTTATTTTCTTTAGAAAATGCTTTAATAACTCTTGCACCTTCAAGATTTTCCCTTGTAATCAAAGATAAGTTATCTAGTTTTCCTTGAATTACTTTATATAGAGGAAGAGATTTACTCATTACTAGATAAATTACTAAGGCAATCAATGGTGTAGTTAATAAAAATATTATAGAAAGCTTTAAATCTATAGTAATTGCCATAATAGTGGAACCTATAATTATGAAGGGACTTCTTGTACCAAGCCTTATTAACATAGCTATGCCTGTTTGAATTTGATTTATATCGTTGATTAATCTAGTTATAAGAGTTGGAGTTCCAATTTTATCTATTTCAGAATGAGAAAGTTTATTAATATGTTTATATAGCTTACTTCTTATAGAAGTACCTGCACCTTGAGAAGCAATGGAGGCATAGTATTGACAAACTAGAGCAAATCCTAGTCCAACTGCTCCTAAAAGAATTAAAAGACCTCCCATTTTATAGACATAATTAACATCTTTATTAGCAACACCAATATCTATAATTTTAGCCATTACTATTGGAATAAAAAGTTCTAGAATAGCTTCAATTAGTTTAAATATTGGACCAAGAATAGCTTCTTTCTTATAGTCTTTCATAAAGTAGATAAGTTTTAACAATAATATCAGTCCTTTTTAAATTTTTAATAATATTTATTATATCATTATATTTAAATAATTAAAGAATATCTTAAATATTACCTAAAGCTTTGATTAAAAAAACATATCATGTTAATATTTAAAAATAAAATGTTTACAATAGAGGTGTATTAATGGATTTTATTAAGAATTTTATTAAGGGAGTAGCAATTAGTATTTCACAAATAGTACCTGGAGTTAGTGGTGGAACTATTGCAATGATTTTAGGAATATATGATAAGCTGCTTCATGCAGTTAATAATATTTTTAAGGATTTTAAAAATCAATATAAGATACTGTTACAAGTTGGAATTGGAGCAGTTGTTGGGATTTTTTTATTTAGTAATATAGTAAAAACTTTATTTGATAAATATCCTATTGTTGTAGGTTATTTATTTATTGGTGTAATATTAGGTGGAGCACCACTGATGTTTAGAAAAGCAACAGTTAAGGGATTTAATAAAAGAAGTTTATTATACTTAGTTTTAGGTATAGGAATAGTACTTATGATGGGTAATCCTAATAATGATGCATCTGCAATAATTACTTCATTAAGTATCGTTAATTTTATTTGGCTTTTTATTGGTGGGGTAGTAGTAGCTGTAGCACTTATTTTACCAGGAATAAGTGGATCATTTATGCTGTATATTTTAGGACTCTATAATACAGCCATAACTGCTGTTGTACAGTTAAATATTCAAGTCTTAATCCCAATAGCTTTAGGTGGAATTATTGGAACATTACTTACGGCTCGCATAATAGAAAGCTTACTGAAGAAATTCCCAGAACAAACCTATATATTAATTTTTGGTTTTATTTTAGGTTCAGTTTTCTCAGTTTTTCCAGGAATAGATGGATTGAATAGTATCTTTGGAATAATACTTGGAATTATAGGGTTTATCTTTACATATTATATAAGTAGAAATGAATAGAGTAAAGATTAGTAATATTAATCTCATATCTATTATTTTAATTAAAGTATAAATGAAATTTACGTAAAATTTTAAAAATTATAATAATAATGTTTACAAAAAGTGGATATAATTATATAATAATAAAGTAATAAATTATAAATTCAAATTAAGGAGGTAGAGGTATGTTAAATTATTTATTAAAAGTCAATAATCAAATTGAATATAGATTATGTTTTATTAATAGCTCTACCAGTGGAGATAGTTTGTAATTTTTTAGATGAAATTTAAATTATGTTGAACACAGCCATGAGTTATTATACTCATGGCTCAGACTGTAGACAAAAAGGATATTTTCAAAAATGAAAATATCCTTTTTGTTAATTT
>CAKVEW010000034.1 GCA_934746015.1 uncultured Clostridium sp. | reverse complement strand
ATATAACCTCTCATAAATTCTCAATACCCTTTTATACCATAGTTGAAAGATGGAAACCCACCATCTTTCTTTTTTTTATAAATTTATACAAAAAAATAGAGCCCTTAATGATGAGCTCTACTTCCTATAAAGCAAAATATAATTGAACTGTCTTTGTTAATACATCCGAATAACTGTATGTTACCATTCTAGGAACATCATTGTCTAATCTAACTACAAAAATACTTGGATGCGCACTTTCTATTACTCCGTTGTTTACTAGGATCTTTTTTCTTCCACCGTTTGCCTTTAAAGTTACTTTTTCTCCTATATGATTTTCAATATTTCTCTTTATGGACGCGATAGTCTTTACATTTTCCACATAAACACCTTCTTTCTTAATTATATTATACACCCAAGCCCATATATTGTCAAGTAAAAACTATAATTTTACCACCTTAGATATCAATTGTCAATGTAAACTTTTACCTTTTTATAGTTATTTTATACATTTATTATTATTTCTAATTTCTAGCTTTTTATTCATATTCTTATACTTTCCTTAATCTTAAATATAAGGTGATCTTGGATAGCCTTCTCTATATTTTCCTCTAGTTTGTAATCCACCAATCCCCTTAATTCCAGTTATAGTATTATCAATTACATCTGTTATTGATACCACTTTATCAATTCTTGTATAGGCTATTTTCTCACATACTAAAACAGGATCTAGGCAATGTATTAACACCCTATTTGGAGAACTTGCAAAGTTAGCACCAGCATCTAGCATACATTCATAACAACTCTGACAAGCTCCTGCAAAAATAACCAACTCATCATAACTAGAATTATAATTTCTCAGAGCCTTCACAGCATCTATATAATACTTTGAATTCCTATAATTATCTAAATTTAAATAATCATCTGGTGTTCTAAGAACGCTATCATGACCTGTTAAAACAACTATATCAGGCTTTATTTCTCTAACTAAATCCACTATAAGATCAGGTTGTTTTTTTTCTGGAATAGCTCTCCCAACAGCATCTAAGGATAACTGCTTATATACTTTAAGACATGTTTCTAAATATTCACTATCCCCATCTATATGAAGTATCTTTCCTGGTCTTCCAAAAATCAATTCTTTATTTTGCTGATTTTTTGAAACCTTACTCCCTCTATAGAGGTTATTTAAAACTTTTGTAGCTTCATCATCTCCTCTCATAGATACAGCCTTCTTTATAGCCTCCTCTACTCTTCTATTTAGTATCCTCTCCTTCGTTCCTGCATACTCATCATCAACCATCTCTAAATCATCCACTCTAGAATCTGCTATTATTCTTATGCTTATTCCCTTTAAAATATATACATTATTTCCATCATCATCTTCTTTAATATCTATAATCTTAAATGTTATATCCTTGTCATAGGACTTCCTAACTACTAAATCCCCAACTTTCATTTTTTACCTCTAAGTTATTATTTCATATTATCCTATGTCGAATTATCTGTATTTGTACTTAGACAAAAATAAAAAAGTGCCAATGGCACTTTTCTAACTTAAGATATATTTATTTTTAAATTCATCTAAGAACTTAAGCATGGCTTCTTGCTCATTAATTATTGACTCTAATTTGCTTCCAAATGTATTTTGACCCCAATTAACTTCATTATAATAATATCTATTAGCAAGTCTCCAATATCTTTGAGGAAATTGTAAATAGGCATATAAAACTTTATATTCTATTTCTAATAAAGGTGAAACTGTGTTATAAGACTCTATTATAGCATTTGCAAAGTCTATATCCCAATTAACTCGTTTTAATACTTTCACCATAAAATTTGATATATCAAAGGTTCTAACTTCTCTCTTACAATAGTCAAAGTCTATTACATTACAGTTATTATTCTCATCTAATATTATATTATGATAAGTAAAATCATGGTGACAGAAACTCTTTTCATTTTCCGCTATTTCACATAACCTAATATATTCTGATTCTTCTAAAGCTTTTAGAGCCTTTTTACCAATTTCCTTATAAAAATCCATTGATTTTATATACAATAAATCAAAGTCATTTTTATTATTTTTCTTCCTTACCATATCTCTCATCTTATCTAATGATTTAATCCTCTTATTCATAAGATGAGTCCATCTTCCTAAATCACTCTTTAGCTTTGAGTTCTCAGGAGGATCATATCCCTTAGATGCCTCATGTAGCATAGCGAGAGTACTAGCTGCTAATTTCACTTCTTCTATGTTATGAAAGTCACATTCTCTTCCCTCTATCCACTGGGATAAAGTATAAATATCTTCATTTACTAGGGCATATGGTTCCCCTTCTATGTTCAAATCATACTTATCAACGGTATTAAATCCATTTCTAATTAGATGTTCCTTAGCTCCGTAAACAAATAATAGTTTTTGAGGTCCATAATTAATTTTCTTTAAGCATTTTTCTCCTTTATTTGTCTTCAGATAATAGACTCCTTTATTAGCTTTTAAAGCTTCAATTTTGATATCAAATTGTCTTTCTATTTCAAATTCTCTCATCATAACCCTCACCCCCTTTATATTTATATGACTATATTTATTCTTTTATTAACATTTTATTCCTAAGTTTAATATAATAAATTAAAAACAATGAGAAAGGATTAAATCATGAAGATAGGCATAGATGGTAGAGCTGCAAAATGGTATAGAGGAACTGGTATAGGAACATATACTTATCAGCTTATAAATAGTATAAATAAAGTTGATAATTCTAATGATTACTTAGTTTTTTTACCTGAAAATTCAGCTCTAGATTTAAGTGATAATTTTAATATTGATTTAGTTAGAGCTACAACTTCATCAAATTTTTGGGACGAAGTTAGAGTACCAAACATTATAGAAGATAATAATCTAGACCTTTATCATGTGCCTCAAAATGGAGTTGGACTATATACTAATATTAATTGTCACAAAGCTATTACGTTGCATGATATAATCCCATTGAGAATGCCAGAAACAGTTAGTGACAGATATTTATACATTTTTAATAATGAGCTTCCTAAAATTATTAATAATTGTGATGGGATATTAACAGTTTCTGAATTTTCAAAGCAGGATATAGCAAAAGAATTTAACTTTCCAGAAGATAAAATTTTTGTTACTCATCTTGCTGCTGAGGATATATATAGGCCTTTAGATAAGTGTCAATGCAAAAAAATAATAGAAAAAGAATATAATATTAAAGATGATTTTATACTTTATGTAGGGGGGTTTAGTCCTAGAAAAAACATTGTAGGATTAATTGAAGCATTTTCACTTCTATCTAAAGAAATAAGGAAAAATCTTAAATTAGTCATAACAGGTAAAAAGGGAATTTCATATAGCCTTTATAAAAAGAGAGCAATTGATCTTCATATAGAAGATGATGTAATCTTTACTGATTTTATTCCACTAGAAAATTTACCTATTTTTTATAATGCCTCAAAACTCCTAGCTTATCCTTCCTTCTATGAAGGTTTTGGTTTACCGCCTTTAGAAGCTATGGCTTGTGGCACCCCAGTTATTTCTTCTAATGTAACTTCACTTTCAGAAGTATGTAATGAATCTGCCTTATTAATTAATCCATACGATATTAATGAACTGAAAAATTCTATAGAAATTGTATTACAAGATGATTCATTAAGAATGAGTATGATTAAAAAAGGCCTTATTCAAAGCTCCAAGTATTCTTGGAATATTACAGCAAATTCTACAATACAAGCTTATGAAAAAATCATCAAATTTTAAATAGATTTTAAAGGAGCTATCACTTAAGACAGCTCCTTTATTTAATTAATAAAAATATTGGCTAAAGTTTGAAATAAACTTATTAATGAATTCTTCCCTGTATAATTCATTATTTATTTTATCCTTTAACCTATTTAGAAAAACTTCATATCCCCACTTCTTTTGTCTATAATAATAATCTCTCATAATAGTTGTAAAATCCTTAGGGAAGCTTAAAATGGCATATATTAATTTAATTTCTTCTTTACTTAGTTCATCTATGGAGTTATATGATTCTAAAATTAATTTAAAAGTATCCATATCATAATAGGTATTCTTAATAACTTTAATTGCAAAATTAGCTATATCTATAGCCCTTGTATCTATTTTACAATAATCAAAATCTATAATTTTAATCTCATTTCCATCTACAATAAAATTATGATGAGCTAAATCATTATGACATAAAACTCTCTTATTAAAATCTTCTAATAAACTATTATAATTGCACATTGCTACAAGCTCTATAGACTTTTGTATTTCATTTATATTCTTATCCACATTTTCCAAAAATAAAATATCGAAATCTAACTTATGTCTGAATTTCAAAACATATTCCTTTATATTAATAAGATCTTCCTTTGCTTTATTAAACTGATGAGGCAAGTATTCACCTAAATTACCTTTAACTGTATCTGTGCTTAAAACATTAAATATTCCTCTTGAAGCTAAATGCATATTTGCCATAGCTTTGGTGCATAACTCTACTTCAACAGGATTACTAAATGTAGCTTCTCTTCCTTCTATCATATTTAAAATCACATATATATTTTCTCCAGATTTATAAATATATCTTCCACTCTTATCTTCATAATAACTTAGTAGATTATTATATTTTTCCGAAGAATAATTCAATGCTTTTTTTATAAAATCTATTCTCTTCTCTGATGAATCAGTAAGCTTTAATATTTTCTTACCTTCATTTGTTAAAAGCACAAAAACCTTTCTTAATGGAATTATATCTTCAACATCAAAATCTAGCTTATTAAAAAACTCCTCCCTTAGGTCATATTTACATAAAATTTCATTATCTATATATCTAAACTTATTCATACTGCCTCCCTTATTTAAATGATTATACAATTACTATCTAAATTTCTAGCCTTATTCAAACTCCTTAACAATTCCACCTCTTCTATGTGAAGCTTTCCCAAAATATATTTTTCAATTATTCTAAGCTCTTCATTTGGATAAGAGACTAAAGCTCTTAAGTATTCTCTACTACTGCTTTCAAGCTTAGTAAGACTAATGTAATAATTAATAATATCATCCATATCTAAATTTATTTCTCGCCTTTTAATCTTTTTTATATATGAGTATATGTCATGTTCTTTAAGATTGTATGTCATATATCTAATAGTTCCTATTTTTATACTTCCATCCTCTTCTACCTTTAAGTTTCCTTCATCTACTCTGGTTAAACATACTTCATAATTATTCATACTTCTGCTAATTATTTTTTTAAATCCATTTGCATTTATATGATTTAATGATTTTTTACCTAAATCAATTAATGTTTCTCCCCTATTTATTAAGTAAAAATCTATAGAACTTAAATCACCTTTACTTTCTATTTCCTTTATATATTTACTTATTAATATTATTTGAGAATAATACACATTTACTTCTTTCCCAATAGATGCACCTATCCTTGGAAATAAATTCTCTTTATATTCCCCAATCTTATTGTGAAAGAAAACAATATTTTCAATTTGCTTATATATATCTTTATTATCCTCATTTTTATCTTTAGAAATTTTACTGTTTAAAACATAAATCTTCCTATTTTCTAAATATGAGCTTAATTCTGATTTCTGCATTCTTTCACTCCTTAATAAATAAAGTTTTGTAAAAACTTTTCTCTATTGTCTCTATCATTTAGATACTTATTTAATTTGTTTATAAGAAACTCTTCTCCCCAAGGTTGCTGTTCCCAATAATACTGCAACCCAATTTGCCAAAACCCCTGGGGAAACCTTATAAATCCTTTTATAAGTCTTAATTCATCATCAAATAAACTATGTGTATTTGCATAGGAATTTAATATAACATCGGAAATTTCCTCATTCCATTCACCATCCTTCATAGCTCTAATTAGTAATGAGGCCAAATCATGAATATGAGTATCTAGTATGCAATAGTCAAAATCAATTACATTAATTTCTTTACTTTCATTTATTAGAACATTATGATGTGCATAATCATGATGGCAGAAACCTCTCTTAAGTACTTCTTTATTCATCAATTCTATATATCTATTACTCCTTATCTCATCTATTGCCCTTTTACCTCTTTCTATTTCTTCATCAATAGCATGTAGATAAGTTTCATCAAACTGAGATTTATAAGCCTTCTGATAAATTCTTCTTTTGAAATCCAATATTTCATCGCATCTAGTTTCAAATACTTTTATCCACGAAAACCAAGCAATTCTAGGTCTCATATTATGCCTTAAGGTGAATCCTTCACTACATCTATGAAGTTCACCTAAAGTCTCAGATGCTAACTTTAAGTCACTAAAATTCTTATAGTTACAACTTTTTGAATCTATCCATTTATTTAAATATGAAAAATTATTTCCAAGACTTATATATTCTAAATTATCTTTAGTATTAATTATTTCTGGCATCTTCTTAAATCCTCTAGTTCTTAAATGTCTTATTGCTGAAAGAATAAAATAAAAATGAGGATATTGATATTTAATTACCTTAATACCATAATCCCCATCATTTGTTTTTATCTTATAGCTATTTTTAACCTTCTCTATAGTTTCTATTTCTATTAAATACTTATCCTGAATTTCATTCTTTATATATGAAATCTCCATAGGCTTCTCCTTAAGATTTATTATATGTTATTATATGGACTTACTTATTTTATTGTGTTTATATCATAGAATTAAATAATTAATAATATCTATAATATAAAGGATAATTTTAGGAGGGCTACTATGAAAATTTCCATAGATGCTAGAGGAATAAACTTATATAATGGAACAGGTATAGGAACTTACACCGAAAATTTAGTTAAAGAATTACTTAATATAGATAAAGAAAATGAATTTACTCTTTTTTGGACTGGAAAAAACTACGAAGAATATAAAAAAGATAATTGCAACATAGTTTTTACTTCTAGTAAACATGGAAGCTTTTATGAAAATTATTATTTTCCAAATTTCTTAAAAAATAATAATATAGATCTTCATCATATTCCTCAAAACGGGATGGGTCTTTGTAATAGTTATAATACAAATTGTGTTGTAACTATTCATGATTTAATTCCCTATGTATTACCTGAAACCACTGGGAGAGGATATCTTGAAAGATTCATTAGAACTATGCCAACTATAATTGATAACTCAAAGGGAATTCTAACTGTATCAGAATACTCTAAGAAAGATATATTAAAATTTTTCAATCATATTCCTGAGGATAAGGTATATGTTACACCTTTAGCTGCAAATTCTAATTTCAAACCTTTAGATAAAGATACTTGCAAAAAGCATATACAAAAAAGATTTAATTTTTCAAAAGATTATATTTTATACATAGGTGGATTCAGTAGAAGAAAAAATGCTAAGGATTTAATTCTATCATTTGATAAGATTTATAAAGATTTAAAAAAACCTTATATTTTACTTTTGGCAGGCTCGGTTAAAGATGAAGGGAAAAAGCTTCTAGAACTATCTAAAACATTGAATTTTGGTGAAAATATTATTTTTACAGAGTTTGTAGAAGATGAATTATTACCTACTCTCTACAATGGCGCTGAAGCATTTGTGTATCCTTCTCTATATGAAGGCTTCGGTTTACCACCACTAGAAGCCATGTGCTGTAAGACACCTGTTATAACTTCTAATGTAACTTCTATACCAGAGGTTACTGGTGATTCCTGCTTATTAATTAATCCTTTAAATAGAAGTGAATTAGAGGAATCTTTAGTAATTTTACTAAATGATGATGATTTAAAAGATACACTATCTAAAAAGGGCTATGAAAGAAGCCTCCAATTTTCATGGAAAAATACTGCCATAAAAACATTAGAGGCTTATAACAAAATATATAATTCTTAATTATAATAATTCTCGTATAATATTTCTTTTAGCTTATCATAATTTCTTATACTTGGAGCCCGTTCAACTATATTATCTAATATTAAGAATGGGCTACTTCCTTCTATATTTTCTTTCTTAACTTCCTTTTCTTTAATATTTAATGAATATAAAGAACTAGGAAAGAATTTATTATCTTTAAGTTCCTTTGATAGTAAGTCCTTATTAGTAGCTGCAAAAGCTATAAATTCCTTAATTGCTTCTCTATTTTTTTCAACATTTATGGCAACTAAGTTTTTACCTCCTAGGTCATATAATTTATTTTCTCCAATTTTATAACTAGGTGGATTTTTACACAACCATGTTCCTAATTCATTTCCCTCAACAATATCTCTATAAAAATCCAATGATGATATCCTATATAGATAATTATTATCTTCAGCTACAAATTCATCATTAAATATCCCGTTAATTTCTTTTAATATATCCGCTTTAGTATAAACATTATCTTGAGAGTCTACTAATTGAGAACTCATTAATAACTCAATATTAGCTTTATCTTCTTTTGAAAATATGTTAAATTCTCCATTACTTTTAGTTTTAATTTCAGTTCCTACTTTTATTAAATCATTCCAAGTATTTAATTCTGAAACTTCATATCCATATTTATTTAAAATATCACTTCTAACATATAATGCAATTGGATTAGATTCAAATGGAATTGCATAATAATCACCATCTATTTTCACTTCTTGTAGTCTACTATCCTTAAAATTTTTATTATATGTTTCAATTATATTTTTATTTTCTTCTAAAAAATCTATTTTTTCTTTAATCTTTTCTATTTCCATAAAATTCAATTGTACTATGTTAGGTAATTCTTTTTCATTTAAATTAAGCACTTTATCTAAGTACTCTTCAGATTCTATATTTACAACCTTTATATTTACTTTTCTATTACGTTCTTTAAATTCATTAGCAATTTTAAGGAAATAATTGTAGTATTTTTCCTCTGACCATACAACTATATCTCCTTTTAAATCTCCTCTATTAGATTTACTTAATAATAAATTTATGGAAAAAATAATAAAAAGCCCAATTATAAATAAAAAAAATATTCTTTTTCTAATTTTCATATTTTCACATCCTAACCTTAAATAAATTATACACTATTCTTTTATTATTTTAAAAATAATAAACTTTGATTTTTGCAAATTATTATACTATAATAATCTAATATATAGATTTTAAGATAGGAGATTGTTATGCATATTGATAGCTTAAATTATTTTTTCCAAGTTGCTAACTCCAAAAGTATTTCAACTGTTGCAAAAAATTCGCATATTTCACAATCTGCACTTAGCCAACAAATTTCAAAACTAGAAAATAAACTAAATGTCCAACTTTTTAACAGAACAAATAAAGGAGTATCCTTAACTTCTGAAGGTGAAATATTATTCAAGTATGCTGAATCAATTTTAACTTCTTATGATAAAATGCAAGAAGAATTGTTGAATTCAATAAACAAGAAAAAATATGTATCTATTGAAGCTGTTGAATCAATAGGATTAACCCTTTTACCTATGGCTATTTCTAGGTTAAAGAAAAACTTTTCTTCTTATACAATTAACCTTAATACAATAGATTGTTGTTCAAGATCTAATCTATCTAATAACTTATGTGATATTTTTATTTGTTACACTAAACCTGAAAATACTAACGGTTTATCTACTAAATTAATTGGACATGATGAAATCCTTTTAGTTGCAGGTAAAAATTTTCAAACAAATTCTATAAAGAAAGATGAGATATTTGATCTTCCTTTAATATTGTCCTCTGATAAAAATTGTTTAAGAAATCTTTTATGTAATGAATTTAATTATGATAATAAGTTTTTGGATTCTTCCAATATCTTATACAGCACCAATTCTTATTTTTCAGCTTTGAAAGGTGTTTCATCTAGTAAAGCTGCTACATTTATCCCTGCTAGTATATATAATAATTATCATTCGTTACCTAACATTAAAATAATTAAAATTAGTGATTTATCTATTAAACTTCCAATTTATGTTAGTTATTTAGATTCATTTTATAAAATTAATTCTGAATTTGTTAAATCATTAAAAAACATACTAAAGGGTTACTTAAATTAAGCAACCCTTTAGTATGTCCTCTTCAATAACCAAGTAGCTATTTCTCTTAATATAATTTTATAATTATTATCAGGAAGTCTATCTATTCCCTTAAAGCATTTATTCATATACTTTTCAGCTAAATCATTAGCCATTTGTATTCCTTTGTTATCTCTAACTAATTTTACTATTTCACTTATATCTTCTTCATTATAATAATCTTTCCCAAGAATATCTTTAAAAGCATTTTTATTGTTTTTATAAGCATAAATTAATGGGATAGTATAAATGCCCTGTTTCAAGTCATTTGCTGCTGATTTTTTTATACTATTATCAGTACCTTCATAATCTAAAATATCATCTATTATCTGAAAGGCCATTCCAAGATTGTGCCCAATATTTCCAAGTTCCTTTGCTACTTTTTCTTCAGCATTACATTCTGCTGCCCCTAAATATAATGATATTGAAAATAATTCTGCTGTTTTTCCTGATATTCTACTTAAATAATCTTTAACAGAAAATTTCATAGAAAATCTAGAATTTAGCTGATTTACTTCCCCCATACAAATCTTTGACATTGCTCTTGAGTCAACTTTTATAGCTTGTAATGACTCACTAGTTGCTAATATTTTAAAGCATACACAGAAAAGATAATCTCCTATATATACTGCATAATCCTTACCATACTTAGATTGAATAGTCTCTTTCCCTCTTCTAAGTTTTGAGTCATCTATTACATCATCATGAACTAAAGTTGCCATATGAAGCATTTCTATTACTGCTGCAGTAGGTATTGCCTTACTTTTATCATTATCACCGAATTTTGATCCTATTAAAACAAAAGCAGGTCTTAATAACTTACCACCTGATTCAATTAATTCCATTATAGATTTTTCTATTTTTTTGTCTTTACATTTTACGTTATTCTTCATTAAGTTTAATACTTCAGTAAGCTCTTGTTTTATTTCCGGATAATTGTTCCAAATGTTGTCCATTGTATTCCACCTTCTTAGTGATTAAAAAATCATATATTTTTTTCACGTCATAACCATTTAACTTCTGAACATTGGAAGTTTTCTTAAGTGTGTCACTGCATAGTTAGCTGTTATACCAATAAAAATACCAGTACCTATTCCTATAGCTGATAATACAGGTAAATATAACATAACACCTATATTTTTTACTATTAATGATGCAATTATTAATTGTCCTACATTATGAAATATAGCTCCCGCTGAACTAACCCCAATAATACTAACATTATCCCTAAATACCTCTTTCACCATTACCATAGATAGAAAACTTAATATTCCACCAGCTGCACTATACATAAAAGAAGACAAATTTCCTCCGAACATAGTTGATAAAGTAAGCCTTAAGAATAACACTAAAAAAGCATCTTTTTTACTGTCTAATGTATATAGAGCAATTACAGTAATTAAGTTTGCCAATCCAAGCTTTGCACCTGGTGTTATAAACGGTACAGGAATCGAACGCTCAATTATATGCAAAACTAATGCTTGAGCTACTAATAATCCTATATATACTATTTTACTAGTTTTTTTCATAGTTTCTCCTTAATATGATAGTATAATATCATCTTCTGCCATTCCCTTAATTTCTATCATAACTTTATGAGGAAGGCATACTAAGCTTTCTCCAGGCTTTTCAATATACTGTGGATTCATACAAACCTTATCTGGACAATCAGCTTCTATTATACCTATCTTATTATCTTTTATCTTAATAATATTAACTCCATCCTTAGTTTTTAGTTCTATAGTTTCTTCTCCTCTATGTTGTGATAAAGGAATATTCTTATACAACTTTCCAGAAACCGTTATTTCTGCATATGTATTACTAAGTCCTTTTCCAACAGATGCTCCTAATATTATTTCAGGTAAAAATGACAGTATCATTAATACTGCTATTATAACAAAATCAAGTTTTTTAAACATACTACTCATCTCCATTATAATGTATTTCCATTATAATTATACAATTTATAAGGTAGAGTAAAGTAACTCTACCTTAGTAATATCTATTATACATATATATTAAATTTATTTCATCATTATTCTACATTAAGAGATGCTGAATTATTATTAACATATTCATTATTAACATATACTGGTTTTTTCTTTCCATGCCAGAAATTATCAGCCCACTTAGTAATCCAAGGCATAATATAGTAATCAAGTCCAAATGTTCTACCTGCTCCACTCATTAATGCAATTGATCCGAATACATACCATAATATATCCCATCCAGCCATAGCACATAAGATAAAGTTAATTGGCATAACAACTGAAACTGCACTCCATATAAATGTAAATAATCCAACTATTAAACAAAGTCCCATTCCAATTTCCATTAATACAACTATTCTTTGGAACCAAACAGCTACTTCTGGATTTGGCATCATAATTTCCATTATTGCAGAATACCAACCTGGAATTTCTTTAAATATTGGTGTAGCCCATTCAGTTGCAACTTCTCCAGCACCTGATGCTGAAGCACCTGATGTTGCATCTTGTAACCATGTAAACGGCATCTTTACATTTCCAGCCTTAGTCCAGCTATCTGCACCAATTGTAATATTGTTAAAGAATCCTTTAATGCTACCTGCATCCCACATTTTATCCCATACAGATTCTCCTAATAACTTCTTAATACCTTCAATTAACCATAAGCAACCTATATATACTCTTAATGGTATTAGCCATAATCTATTTCCTTTAGATGATACATGTCCTCTCATTACAGATCTTTTATCTTCCATATCAAAGAACTCATGTTGTAAATAGCTATATACAGCGTGTATATTATTTACTCCCCATAAGTAGTACATATTAACTAAATGCTTCATTATCATTGCAAAGAATCCTGATAATTTAATTCCACTTAAGTTAGCAACACAGTATCTTCCACCGATTGAAACCATAAATCCATGGTATTTCCCTTGGAATTTTTCCATTTCTTTATTTTCTATTGAAGCAATTATATTTTTAACTGCTGTATTAGCTGTTTGTTCTGCTGCTTCAACTATTTGTGGAGTTCCTCTGCCAGCTTCTTCTTCAAAGTAAGCCATATCTCCAACAACAAATACATCTTTCTTTCCTACAGCTTGCATATATTCATTAGTTTGTAATCTTCCTGCTCTAGCTGTTTCTAATCCATATTCTTTAGCATCTTGATTTCCTTGAATTCCACAAGTCCATATTAAAGTTCTTGTATTAATTTCTTCTCCACTTTTTAAAGTTATCTTATCTTCGCTAACTTCTACTATAGGTGAATTTTTTAATATTTCTACACCATGCTTAAGCATATATTTCTCAGCTTTATCAGCTTGCTTTCTATCTAACATATTTAAGATAGTTCCCATAGCTTCAACAACTTTTAAAGTAACTTCTGTTTCATCTACATTATATTCTCTTGCTAATCTGCTCTTCCATTCTAGAAGCTCTCCAGCCATTTCAATACCAGTAAATCCTGAACCAGCTACTATAAATGTAAGCATTTCTTTTCTCTTACTAGCATTTCTTTCAAGGCTTGCCTTAGCAAACATATCTTCAATATGATGTCTTATTCTAAGTGCATCCTCAAATGACCATAAAGTAAATCCATTTTCCTTTACTCCAGGAACTCCAAAGAAAGCAGGCTCACTTCCTGTACCTATAACTAGATAATCATATGAATATTTTCCATTAGTAGTTTTTACAACTTTATTATCTGTATCAACTTTTTCTATAAAATCTGTTACAACTTTAACTTTTGATTTTCCGAAAATTTTACATAATTCAACTTGTACTGATTCAGGGTGAACTCTTCCCCCTGCAACTTCATGTAACTCTGTCATTAATGTATGAAATGGATTTCTATCTATTAAAGTTATTTCCACATCATCATTTTTTTTATATTTCTTGGCCAATTTCTTAGCAGCATGGACACCACCATATCCTGCGCCAAGAACAAGTATCTTATTTTTTGACATGTTGAACCCTTCCCTTCATTTAAATAATTCTAAAATAGCATATCTAATTCTATACAGTATTTCTTAAGATGTCTATATTATTCGGAAAAATTTTTGTAGTTTTTTTAACAATATTTTATTGATTTTTATTTGAACTCGCTTCTCTAAAACCCTTATATTTCCTAATATGTAGCTATTTATTCATTACTTTTTACTATTAATTTTTCTTATACATCATAAGTAATTCGAATATCAATTATATTTTATTTTGTGTATAATGAACTAGTAATTGAAAACAATTCAACATAAATTAAATAAGTTTAAGGAGGATTTTTTTATGAAATCAAGAAGAGTTATAAGCTTATTAGCAGTTGCTGCTTTAGCTACTACAGTATTTGTAGGATGTGGTAATAAAGAAGAAGCTAAAGAATCAGGATTAAAAGATGGTACATACAAAAAAACATCTGAAAAGGATGATAAAGGCTATACTGCATCAATTGAAATAGAAGTAAAAGACGGTAAAATCGCTACTGTTAAATACGATGAAGTTGGTGAAGATGGTACAAGCAAATTAAACAACGAAGAATACAACACTAAAATGAAGAGTATTTCAGGAAGCAGTCCAGTAGAAGCTTTCCCAGCTTTAGAAGAAGCTTTAGTTGAAAAGCAAGATGTTACTGCAGTTGATGCTGTAACAGGTGCTACTAGTACTTCAGATAAATTCAAAACTTTAGCAGAAGAAGCTTTAACAGAAGCTAAGTAATATTTGTTATTTAAATAAAGACTTTAGGCTCTTGTCTAAAGTCTTTTGTTATTTTTTATTTTTTTACTTATAATAATATTAACTATTATTAATTAGGAGGATTTTTATGACAAAAAAAGTACTAAAAAATCTTGTTCTGTCACTTTTGTTAATCTTTTCTCTTTCTATTTTAACTAGTTGTTCAAAAAATAACAAAGCATCGGAACCATTGAAGAAAAGCGAACTATTAATGGGAACTGTAGTTACCGTAAGTCTTTATGATAGTACCAATGAAGAAATTCTAAATAAGGTATTTAATAAAGTTAAAGAACTTGAATCTATTTTAAGTATAAATGAAAATGGTACTTTAGTAGACAAAATAAATGACGAAGCTGGTATTAATCCTGTAAAAGTAGATGATTACACATATACTGTTGTGAAAAAAGGTGTAGAATACTCAAAGCTTTCAAATGGATTATTTGATATTTCAGTAGGTCCAATAGTAAAACTGTGGAGCATTGGCCTTCCTGAGGCAAAAGTTCCAACAAAGCAAGAAATTGATGAAAAGCTTCCCCTAATTGGATATAGTGATATTGAAATTAATGATGCCGATAAAACTATTTATTTAAAGAGAAAAGGCATGATGCTAGATTTAGGTGGTATAGCTAAAGGATATACAGCTGATGTAATTTCAGATATATTAACTGAAGAAGGAGTTAATAGTGCTATAATAAACTTAGGTGGAAATATATTTGCTCATGGTAAAAAACCAAATGGCGATGAATGGAAAATAGGTATTCAAGATCCATTTTCTGAACGTGGTGGTATTATAGGTACTCTTATTACTAGTAATAAATCAATCGTTACTTCTGGAATATATGAAAGATATATTGAAGAAAATGGAATTAAATATCATCATATTTTAAGTCCTAAAACTGGCTATCCTTATGAAAATGAAATTGCTGGAATTACTATAGTAAGTGATAATTCCACTGATGGAGATGCTTTATCTACTTCAGTATTTGCAATGGGCGTTGAAGAAGGTATGAAATTTGTTAATTCTATAGATGGTATAGATGCAATATTTATAACTAAAGATAATAAAGTTTATATAACTGATGGTTTAAAGAACATATTTACTTTATCTAATAGTGATTTCACCTTATCTAATTAATAATAAAGGGATGCTATTAATTAAGATAGCTCCCTTTTTGTTATTTTTAAAGCTAATAAAATTGCTAATAATCCTGAAATTAGTTTTACGACTATATAAATAAAGGCTATTTCCTTTGCTTCTGTAACTACATAAGCAAGTTGTCCACCAAATACATAAGCTCCTCCTACGGAAAAGGCTGAACATATGACTTTTCCTCTATTATCTAATTTATCAAAATCAGTAAATACTATAACTGCTGAAGCTAAACTTCCTATTAATGATGTAACAGAATGTGAATTAATAGCCATAATATCTCCTAATTTTTTAATTATATTATTAAATAACCTTTTTATTACTTCTATCATTACATTTGCACCAGATAAAAATATTGCTATTTTCCCTACTATAGTGATTGACTCCTCTAATGGTAATAAATTCCCAATAAGCTCTATACCTGTAATTGACCTTATTCCCTGAAGTCCTAGACCAATTATACCTATTATAAATATAATTTTCGCAAGGATTTTAAAGTATCTAATCATTATATTAGGAATCTTATTTAATCCTATAATTATTAAAAGTGATATTAAAACTATTGGAAAAATACTTTTAAGAATAATCATTATTGGCATTTTTAAAAGTACTCCACCTAAAAACAATCCTACAGGTAATGTTACTATGCCACAAAGAATACCCTTACATAATATATCTATATTTTTTTCATTTATTATTCCTAAAGCTAAAGGTAATGTAAAGCTTATGGTACAGCCTAACATAGATGATATTAATATTCCAGAAAAATAAATTTCTGTTTGATTTCTAGAAATAGCTTCTGCAATTTTATACCCTCCCATATCTACAGCAATAATTGAAGATGAAAGTATACTTGGACTAATAAAACTATTATTGAATAATGGAATTACATATTTAAGTAAAAAATCTGAAATTATTGGTGTTATTGAAAGTATACCTATCATTGACAAAGCCAGTGATCCCATACTTTTAATTCCACTTTCTATTCCCTTACTTAAATTAAATTTTCCACCAATTATATAATCTAAAATACCTAAAGCAAAGAAAATCCCAACTATATATATAACTATCTTTTCCACTTCTAATACTCCTATTTTATAAATACTATAATTTTATCAGAATTTTAAACAACAAAAAAGCCCCTTAATATTCAAGGGACCTTTTGTTATTGAATTTTAAAAATTAAAAATCGCAGCAACCTTTACCATGATCAGGTTTATTATCGCCATGCTCAGGCTTTCCTATGCATTTTCCATTATATGAAGTTGTTTCCAATTCAGTATATTTTATTACAATATTGTCCTTATAGATCTTTAACATATATTTTGTGTTTGGGCATAATGGTCCTAATAAGAATTGTCCATGACAATCTGTGAAAGTGTGAGTCAAAGGATAAGGGTATCTATATCCCTCTACTACTTGTAATAATTTTACTACTGCATCTACTACAGGGCATCTATTGCAATCTAAAACTGTTCCAAACATAACTGATCTCTTTTCTTCTGGTAATTTAACTATTGCTTCAATTTGTTCGTTACATCCTGTTTTTATTTCACATGATGTTATTCTTCCGCTCATAACTTTGCCTCCTAAGTTTTGAATTATAAGTTTTCTTATTTATAGTATAGTTTATTCGCCTAACACTAAAATGTGATTTAAAGGAAAGGAATTTATAAAAAATTATTAATAGGTTAATATTTATATATATTACTAGAAAATAAAAAAAGACCAGTTTCTACATAAACTGCCACTTTTTATAAATGACAATTTAATGTAAACTGGTCTTTTTTATATTAGCTCTTTGCTTCTAATTGTACATTAAAGGTTTTATTTTCTCCATTTCTAATTACTTCAACACTAACAGTATCTCCTTCTTGTTTAGTGTCTCTAATAGCTTTTAACTCATTGAAAGTTTTAATTCTTTGACCATCAAATTTAACTATTAAATCTCCACCTTGTAATCCTGCTTTTTCTGCTGGGGAAAATTCTGTTACTTGAACTATATATAAACCTTCATCCATATTGTATTGTTTACCAAGGTCTGAACTAATTTCTCTTACTGATATACCTAAATTTAATATAGGCTTAGATAGTGATTCTATTCTATCTTTAATTGCATTAATTGGAATTGAAAATCCTATTCCTTCTACTTCATCAGAAGCTATTTTCATATTATTAATTCCAACTACTTCACCTTTTGTATTAACTAAAGGTCCACCACTATTACCAGGGTTTATAGCTGCATCTGTTTGTATTAAATTTAATTGCACTCCAGAACTAGTTTGAACTGTTCTATTTACAGCACTTACAATTCCACTAGTAACTGTATGATTAAACTCTTTAGATAAAGGTGTACCAATTGCTATCACTTGTTCTCCTGGCTTTAATGCATCTGAATCTCCAAGTTCAACTACTCCTGGAACTTTAATACTATCATCACTTATCTTTAGCATTGCTACATCTTGATTTTCATCATAATTTATTACTTTTGCTTTAACATCTTTTCCATCAGATAATGTTACTACAACTTCCTTAGCACCTTTAATAACATGGTAATTAGTTAATATATATCCTTCTTCATTTATAATAAAACCTGAGCCAATTCCTTCTGTTTCTTGAGGTATAACTCCACTATAATCAATAACTCCACTAACGGATACTATAACTACTGCTGGTGAAACTTTTTCAAAAGCTTCACTTGCAGTTAAGGCTTCTGAATTAGTACTAAATGTTTGAGGATTTGGAGTAACTACTTTATTAGAGGAATTGTTAATATAGCCTTTCATTATATAATAAGTACTTCCTCCACCTATAGCTCCTCCTAATAATCCAGCTATAAGTGCTAATGCTATAAATTTAAAAGTGCCTTTTCCTCTTTTTTTCTTTGGTTTATTTGAAATATCATTTATTGGATGAATATAAGATTCTCTTTCAAAACTTTGCTCTTCATTATTATTTTCTTCATTTGTTGGTGATTCATTATCACTATTTACATTTTCATAATTTTCTACATCATATATGTTATCTTCATTCATTTGAAAAGCCTCCTAAAATATTTAATAATTCCCTTTACAATTATTAATATAACCCTTCTATGTGACAATTATATGACATATATCTAACAAATTTAATTTGAATTATTTTTTTTCTCTAATCTTTCTATTTCATTTGCTTGCTTTATAACTTGTCTTATGCCAGTTATTACTGAATCAGGCTGATACATAGAAACAATATTTTCTTCATAATCAACATTATAGATTTTTGTTAGTGATTCATCACCTAACTTAGATAAAACTTCTTGTCCAGGTTTAGCTATTAAATAATATGGCTTTCCAGAAAATACTCCTTCTTCCTGACTGAAGTTACTACCTGATGTAATATTTTTATATTCATTATTTACAGCCTTATTGTAACTAGATTTTGTTCTATGAACTATAAACTCTTCTAAATCCCTATAATCGAGTTTCTCTTCAAACTCATTAGTATTGCAAGTTAAGTGAACTTTATCTAATAATGATGTCAGCCCTACTACCGAACCCATGCTTTCTATATTTCTCCTGATTCTTTCAAATATTAAACTTCTTTGATATTTGTCTGTATTAATTTCATCTTCTACTAAAGGATTTACTAAAACTACACCTGCTACTAAGTCTGGATAGGCCTTAGCAAACTCTGTTAACACAAGACTACCATACTCTTCTCCCACAAGTATATAGGGTGAAGGGATAGCCGCTTTTCTTAGTAATAACCTTAAATCTTCTGCTTGTTCCTTAGGTGTTCTTATTGATCCACTATCACTGAATCCATATCCTCTTCTATTATATGTAAATGTTGCTACATCACCATAGTCTGATAAAAGTTTATCCGAAATTTCATTCCATTGATTTAGATTTGTTCCAATGTTTCCATCAAAAACTATAGTATATTTACCTTCTCCATCTAATCTATAATCTAATCTTTTATCATCTACTCTTACATAATCTACTCTTTCTTTTAATGTTTCTTTCGCAATAAAGTTACTTATTCTTTGATATATAAAACCAACTAATAATATTATTAATATTATAGTAATAATCTTTTTTACTTTTTCTTTTGGGTTTAACTCTTTTTTCATATTTACTTTATAAAGTCCATTTGAATTTGGTAAAAGTTTCACTTATCCCTTCCCCCTTGTAGATTACAACTTTAAGTTTGGTTTTGCATTAATATTTAAGGGTGCCTCTAATCCTCTTACGAAATTGAAATATGCTGCACTTCCTATCATTGCTGCATTATCTGTACATAATATTTGTGATGGAAATAATACCTTTATTCCCTCTTTAGATGCTGCTTTTATTAAAGTCTCTCTTAATGCAGAATTTGATGCAACCCCTCCTGCAATGGCTATTTTATCTATATTCTTTTGTTTACATGTTTTTAAAACATTTTGTTTTAATACATCAACAACTGCTTTTTGGAATGATGCAGCTACATCTGCTTTATTTATTTCAATATTTTGCATTTTGCATTTATTTAAATAGTTTAGTACAGCTGATTTAACTCCACTAAATGAAAAATCTAATGTATCATCATGGAAGTTTGCTTTTGGAAACTCAATAGCATTTTCATTTCCTTCTTTAGCAAGCTTATCTATCTTAGGACCACCTGGGTATCCAAGACCTAGTGCTCTTGCTACCTTATCATAAGCTTCCCCAGCTGCATCATCTCTTGTTTGACCTATTACTTCATATTCACCATAGTCCTTAACATGAACTATAAATGTATGTCCTCCAGAAACTACTAATGATACAAATGGTGGCTTTAGGTCTTTATGTTCTATATAATTAGCACAAATATGTCCTTCAATATGATTTACTCCTACTAATGGCTTCTTTAAGGAATAAGATAATCCTTTTGCATATTGTAATCCTACTAATAAGGCGCCTACTAATCCTGGTCCATATGTAACTCCAATGGCATCTATATCTTCTAATTTAACATTTGCCTCCTCTAAAGCTTCAGTAACTACTCCATTAATAACTTCTATATGCATTCTTGAAGCAACTTCTGGTACTACTCCCCCATACTTTTTATGAGTTTCAATTTGGGACGCAATTATATTGGATAAAACTTCCCTTCCATCTTTCACAACAGCAGCTGAAGTTTCATCACAACTTGATTCTATTGATAAAATTAATTTACTTTCCATTATTTTTACCTCTTAATTTCTTCTTTCTATTTACTTACTAATATTGTGTAAGCTATCTAATTATTGTATATTAAAACTAAGCCTATAGCTTATTATATATTTCTTTAGTTTCATTGACTATTATATAATGAATAAAAAAATTATTCATTATTTTTTATTAGAATTAATGGATTTTTAAGGATCTATTTAGATAAAAAAGGAGTTTTTTAATGAATACATATGCTAAGATAGTTGTACCAGGATCCCCTATAACAAAATCTAACTTCAAGCTTCATAATAAAGATGGTAGAGCTATTCTTCCTAGTAATACTGGAAAATCACATGATAGATATGCCATATATGAAGAAAAAATAGCTTACTACGCAAGATTACAAAATCCAAGTGTTGTATTTGAGGAATCACTTATAGCTATATTAAAAGTTTACTATAAAAGCGAAAAAAGACACCCAGATACTGCAAACATAACTAAAAGTATTTTTGATGGTATTGAAAAAAGTGGCCTTATAGTAAATGATGCCCAAATAACAAGAATAATTACAGAAGAATTTTATGATAAAGAAAATCCTAGATTCGAATTAGAATTCTTCGCTGAAAGTAAATATAAAATTTCATATTTAGTAGAAGAAAAAACTACACCTAGTGAAAAAAGACTATATTCAAGCCTTAAGAAAAATTCAGCTTCTAAATTGCTTAATAATAAAGTTTCTAAAGAGAAGACTAACAGTAATGAATTAGTCTGTGAATTTTGTAATAAAAGAGTTAAAGAAGAAAATATAATTAAAGGAAATGGTGGAAAGACTTTAATTTGTAGAAATTGTTTTAATAAATTATTTTAATTGAGGTGACTATATTGAATTCTAATAACTTTATATTTATTGGTGACAGTTTAACCTTCGGTTATGGAGTTCCTAAAAATAAATGCTGGATAGAATTATTTAAAAAATATAGTTTGTCTTCTAATATGAATTTCTCTATTATTAATAAAGGAATTAACGGAAATACTACAACAGATATGTTAAATAGATTTACAGAAGATGTAACTATGTTAAATCCAAAGTCAGTATTTATAATGGGTGGAACTAATGACTTATTATCTAATAGACCTTTAAATTCAATTTTAGATAATATTGAATTAATGTTAAAAGAAGCATTAACAAAGACTAATAATATATTTATAGGAATTCCTCCAAGAATAATTAAGGAAGATGCCTATAAATTATTTATGCCTTCTTCAACTTATGATTACTGTGAAACTAATCTTCCTAAATTAAGAGAAGGATTAATAAAGCTTTCTAAGAATTATAAAATCAAATATATTGATTTTTATAATATGTCTTTAATCTTAGATCAAAAAGAAATATTTCTAGATGGAATTCATTTTAATGAAAAAGGTCATAAGCTTATCTTTAATGAATTTATTAAAATATTAGATTTATAATATTACAATGGAGCTGCTTTAAAACAGCTCCATATATTAATACAAATATTTTTTTAAATACTTTGACACCAGTTCTCCTACCTTATATCCATCTTCTCCACTTTTAAAAATCTCTCTATCCCTAGTAAGTACACTTCCACAAGCAAATATTCCTTTTGCAGAAGTCTCATTATTATTAACTATAAGATTTCTTTTTTCATCTATTTTAATGTTAGCTTTTCTTACGAAGGCTATCTCTGGAAAATAGCCAACTGTTAATATTAAAGAATCACAATCTATACTAACTATACTTTTGTCTTCTTTATTTTCCACATCAATACTTTCTATTCTTCCATTTCCATGTAACTCAACTACTCTACTATTTTCTATAACATTAATATTCATATATTCAAGAAATTTTTCTTCTCTATCGCCTAAGTGATTTTTATTAGACTTATCTACTATAGCTCTAACTTCAGCTCCTTCTACTATTAGCCTTGTTGCTAAAAGCAAAGACCATTTATTCTTCCCTAATATCACTACTTTTTTACCAGGTAAGTATCCTTGTAAATTAATAAGCTTATGTGAAGAAACTAAAGTGTATATTCCAGTATATTTGTGAATTGGTATATTAATATTACCTGTAAATTTTTCCCTGCATCCTGATGCTATTATAATTGCTCTAGCTTTAACATCCTGTATTCCTTCATCAGGATTTATGTAAGTAACTAGTTTATTAGTGGTAACTTCTAAAACCTCAGTATCAAGTTTGTATTCTCCACCATGAGCTTTAAATTCTCTAATAAGTTCACTACCTAGCTCAGGTCCAGTAACATCCTTTCCTAAATAATACTTTCCAAAGCCATTATTTATAAATAAATTTAAGTTTCCACCTAAATCACTATTTCTTTCTAGTAGCAATACCTTTTTAATTCCATGTTGAAGAGCAGAAACTCCTGCTGAAAGCCCAGATGCTCCCCCTCCAATTATTATTAAATCATATTGAAGCATATGTAACCTCCATCAACTTTAACAAAAATACATATATTATTATACCATAAATGCTAACTAAATATAACCAGTACCCTAACCTATGGTTACTTAAAATTAGTATTCTTATCATAATAAAAATTTAATAAAATCTAATTTGATTTATAAAAACTACTATACTATAATTTAAGTATTGTAACTAGAGAAAGGACTAGGTGGGCTTAAGTAATAGTCCCATTTTTTTGAGGTGAATATATGTTGGACAATATTTTAAAAACATTAAAAAATAAAATTATGAATATTCTAAGTTTTGATGGAATAATTAGGATAATTCTCTTCTTAATACCCTTCATTGCTATTATAATAAAAAGCATAATATTTCAAGGATTTGTAGCTAGTGGTGATCCTTATATTTTAAACTTTTCAGATGGTCTTAATTCAGCAAAACCTTTTATCAATTACTATTATGCTTTTACTTTAATATTTTTAAGCTTTTCATTATTATTTAAAGGTAAAGGACGAGTTATCTATTTATTTGTTATAGATATAATAATAACTGCACTTATATTCCTAGATTTAGGATACTTTAGAGGCTTCTTAACAATGCCTTCAGCACTATTACTAACTCAAACAGCTAACCTTGATAATATGGGTGGCACTATATCATCAATGTTTAGTAAAATGGATTTCTTATTATTAATTGATTTTATTATTTTAGCTATTTATGTTTTCTTCACTAGAAAATCTTATAGTAATGTAAAAAGAAGGGCACCTTTAACGTTTATAGTAATGATACTTTCTAGTATATTATTTATAGCCTATGTACCTTTTAATTTACACGTTTTAAAAAATGAAGATGTTAAAAATGGTTATATATTCTCAAATTATGATCCTACAAATACAGCAAGATATTTTTCTCCAATAGGATATCATATTTTTGATGTGTACAATGTATACAAAGATTCTAAACCATACGAGCTTACAGAAGAAGAAACTTCTCAAATAAATAAGTTTTTTGAATCAAAAGAAAACTTAGAAGACAATAAATATGCTGGAATGTTAGAAGGCAAAAATCTTATAGTTATTCAAGTTGAATCTTTAGAAAGCTTTATAGTTGGTAAAGAAGTTAATGGGCAAAAAATAACACCAGTTATGGATGAATTAATAAGTAAAGGGCTTTACTTCCCTAATATTTATGAGCAAGTAAATGAAGGTACTAGCTCCGATTCAGACTTAATGATAAATACATCATTATTCCCATTAAGAAGGGGAAGTACTTTCTTTAGATATCCTTCAACAGAATATAATTCTCTTCCTATATTACTAGAGGAAAAGACCTATGATACTATTGCTATACATCCCGATAAAGGTTCATTTTGGAATTATGTAAATGGCCTTAAAGGAATAGGATTTAATGAATTTGTAGATTATTATTCATTTAATATAGATGAGGAAATTGGTCTTGGAATATCTGATGAAAGCTACTTTAAGCAAGTTGTTCCTATGCTTAAAAATCTAAAAGAACCATTTTACGCATTTACAGTAACATTAACTAGCCATGGTCCTTTTGATTTACCAGAAGAAAAAAGGGTTCTAAGCTTAGATAGTGAACTTGATAAAAGCGAACTTGGTGGATATTTTGAAAGTATTAAATATACAGATGCACAAATAGGTGAATTCTTAAAGCAATTAGATAAAGAAGGTTTATTAGATAATACAACTATAGTTATCGAAGGAGACCATACTGGTGTTCATAAATACTATAATAGTTCCATTGAAAAATTATCTAATAAAGAAGATTGGTATTTAGATAATGGTAATCATACAATACCATTTATAATTTGGTCAAAAGATATGAATGAAGGTAAGACTTTTGATACTATAGGTGGTCAAATAGATATTATGCCATCTCTACTATATCTTATGGGTGTAGAGAATGAGAAATATATTAATACTGCTATAGGAAGGAACTTATTAAATACTAATAAATCCTTTGCAGTTCTTACCAATCTTGAAGTGGTAGGTGAAAATCTTACAGATGAAGAAAAGGAAATGTATAAAAACATAGTTGATCTTTCTGATAAAATGATAAGAGCAAATAAAGCTACTATCAATAAATAAGGTAATAATTAACAGGATAAAATTTTTATAGCTTGTCTAAAAATAATAAGTTCAACCAATTAGGCTGAACTTATTATTTTAAGCATTTATAAAGATTATTAATATTGTTATGTTTTACTCTATATATAAATCCATTAATATTTCATCATAAAAAACTCCATTTATATTAAAGTAATTTTTATGAACTCCAACTTCTTTAAATCCATATTTTTTATAAAGATTAATTGCTTTATTATTTTTTTCCCTAACTCCTAAACTAATAATTTTAATATCATTAGTTTTAGCAAAGCCTATTAACTCCTCCATTATAGAACTTCCTATACCGATTCCCCAGTAATCTTTCTTTACAGAAATTGCAATCTCACTATTATGTGCTATCCTCTTCCTAGTTAATTTTCTAATTTGCCCTATACAAACAATATCATTATCTATAATTCCTATAATCATTAAATTACTTTTATTATTTGAATTATTGATATACTCTCTTTCTTCTTCTATTGAGAGATTAAACTCATTTTCCCCAAATAATAAATTATCACTTTCTCCACCAACTATATTCAAATATTCAATCATCTTTTCAGCATCATCTTCTGTTGGTCTTCTTAATATTAGTGTCTGTCCACTTTTTACTCCTATCTCTTTTAAAGTAAATAAATTATCTTCCATATAACCATTCCCACTTTTAATATTTTTCATTAATAGCAACACTCTTGCTTATGTTAAAAGAAACTCAGATTATAAACTGAGTTTCTAAATTAGTTATTAAATTTCATACTTTACTATTTACCAGCTATACTTAATCCTTCAACTCTTATAGAAGGACTTCCAACACTACTCATTGGAAATTTAAGATCTGCTCCAACTTCAACTACATTTTTTAATAAATCAAAGAAATTTCCAGCTACTGTTATTTGTTCAACAGGGAAATCCTTCTTTCCATTTTTAATATAGAATCCTTTTGCTGCTAATGAAAAATCTCCAGTTATTGAATTTGCTCCTGAATGTAGTCCTGCAAACTCAGTAATTAATACACCTTCTCCTACTTCTTCTAATAACTCATCAAATGATTTTATTCCCTTTTCAATATAGAAGTTAGTTGGTGAAACTCCTACTGGTGAAGCATAAGAACTTTTAAATCCATTTCCTGTTGACTTTGTATTACCCTTATAAGCAGTTTTTAAATTATGAAGTAATGTTATTAATTTTCCTTCATGAATTATATCCTTTTTCTTAGTTGCTACTCCTTCATCATCAAATGGTACTGATGCTAAACCATTTTCTAAATGTGGATTGTCTAATAATGTTACCTTATCACTTGCTATAATTTCTCCTTCTTTATCCTTTAATAAACTTAATCCCTTTTGTGCAGCATCTCCACTGAATACTCCTGCAAAGGTTGAAAGGATTGAAACCATGGCTTCATTATTAATAATAGTTTTATATTTACCAGAAGGAATAGACTTTCCTCCTATTCTTGAAGTAGCTTCATTAATTCCATCTCTAGCAATTTTCTTTGGATCTACTTCTTCTAAAGAATTTGCTGTTACATATCCCATTCCATCATACATATCATCTTTAATTTTAATTATTGGTACTACATATGCGCTTAGTAAATTAGATTTATTTTCTAAATTTAATCCCTTAGAATTAATAATTCCATATTTAGATTTACTATAGCCTATGCCACAAGCATCAAAACTACTAACTCTATTGTCTAAATCTTTAGCGTCCTTTTCCATACTTAATGCTAAGTCTATTAACTTATCTGCAGGAATATTTTCTAAAGCTTCATAATAAGTATTAACTTCTGCATATTCATTATCCCCTTCATAAATAAATTGGATATCTTCATTTTCTATAGCTAGTGCACTCTCTTTAGCATTCTTAACTAACATTTCTATAGCATCTTCATCTAATATTTCAGTATAAGAATATCCAATTTTATTATTTATTTTTCCTCTAAAGGATAATCCATAAGAAGTAGTTAATTTATATTTCTCAACCTCTTCATTATAAACATTTATACTTAAGCTTTCTCTATCTACATAATAAACTTCATACTCATCGAATCCATTACTTTTAGCTTTTTCGAATAATTTATCTATAAATTCTTTTAATTCCATATTCTATTTCCCTCCTATCTTCCACCTACTGTTATTTCTTTTACTCTAATCATAGGTTGACCTACATTAGTTGGGATACTTCCAGATATAGAACCACACATACCTTGACCTTGTGCTAAATTCTTTCCTACCATATCTATATTTAATAGAACTTCGCTACCTTTACCAATAAGACTTGCTCCTCTTACAGGTTCTTGTATTTTTCCATTCTTAACTATATATCCTTCAGAAACTGCGAAGTTAAATTCTCCTGTTACAGGATTTACTGATCCACCACCCATTTTCTTTGCATATAATCCATCAGAAATTGATTTAATTATTTCTGTTTCATCATCATTTCCTGCAGCAATATAAGTATTTGTCATTCTTGATGTTGGGGCAAACTTATAACTTTGTCTTCTTGAACTTCCTGTTGCCTCCATACCCATTCTTCTACCATTTAGTTTATCTATTAAGTATCCCTTTAATATTCCATTTTCTATTAAAACATTCTTTCTAGTTTTATTTCCTTCGTCATCAATATTTAATGATCCCCAAGCATTAGGTATAGTTCCATCATCAATTGCAGTAACTTTAGATGAAGCTATTTGCTTACCAAGCATATTAGTAAATACAGAATTTCCTTTTGCTACAGCAGTTGCTTCTAATGAATGTCCACATGCTTCATGGAATATAACTCCACCAAATCCATTATCGATGGCAACTGTCATCTTTCCTGCAGGACAGTTTTTAGCATGTAACATAGTATGAGCAACTCTTGAAGCTTCTCTACCATAATATTCTGGATCAATATCATCAAATAATTCAAATCCCTTATGAGCTCCTGGTCCTTCGTATCCTGTTTGATTCTCGCCATTTGCAGAAGCAACTGAACTTATCATTAATCTTGTTCTTACTCTCTTATCTTCTGTTAATAAACCTTCAGTATTTGCAATTAAAATATTTTGTTCCTTATCTAAATATCCAACTGATACTTGTGATATTTCATCATGGTACTCTTTTGCTGCTTTGTATCCAGCCTTCATTACACTAATTTTTTTATCTATACTTATTGATGAAGGTATATATATAATTGGATTATTATTGTAAACCTCTTTTCTATTTAAAACTACACTTATATCCTCTTTTAATTCTCCAAGAGCTAAGGCTGCTTTTTCAGCAGTATCTAATAAAGATGATAAATCTCTATTATTAGTATAAGCATATATGCTTTTAAATCCTTTAAATATTCTTATTCCAATACCATGAGTCCTTCCTGATATTGAATTTTCTACTTTGCCGTTAAGAATACTAATAGAAGTATTTTTAGTATCTTCTTCAAATATTTCTGCAAAGTCTCCTCCAGTTATTAAACATCTAGCTAAAACCCTAGATAATATATCCTTTGATAACATAACTTACTCCTCCTCCATATTAATTATTAGTAATTACTCCACCATCTTTGAAAGCTCTTGCCCATTTATCAACGTAAGATCCTGTTGCCCATTCTGACATTATAACACTCTCACCTTCATTTAAATCTATACTTGTTATTGGATTTCCCTTAATACTGCCATCTTCTAATTCATATACAAATAACTTATTGTTAAATATAATTATTGCAATTCTTCCTGTTGGAGAAGTATACGCATCCTCTATAAATGGAAATCTTCCTTTTAAATCTTTCCATGGTATTAATAATGTATCATAATTTAAAATTTTCTTATTTGGATTTATTGATAACTTAAAGTCAACCCCCTTTTCATTAGGATCATCAGATATAATTCTCCCAACTAAGGCCCACTTTCCTTCTATTCTCTTTATAGTAAAATTAGTATAATCCACCTTATTTATTAAAGCACTTTGTTGCTCTAATGATAAACTATCAAAAACTTCATCAAAATCTCTTTCGTATTTTTGTTTTACTTCTGTTGAATATATTTCATCTATACTAAGACCTTGAGATGAATTAATATTATCAATAGGTATAGTTCTATACATAGGAAATGAACTATCTAAATCATCACCTTCAAATCTCTCAATTGAAATATAATCATTTGAAATAAAATTAATGTCTTTATATAAATTTGCTGATATGTCACTTGTTATTTGTATATCTTCTCTACCATCTATTGGTTTAGCTATAAAATATTCATTATAGCTGTCTTTTTCACTTATTGCTTTTTTTTCTATAGTCCATATACCATTTAATCTTGGGAAAATAATATTATTTTTCTCCAAGATAGGTTCTAATTTATTATCTTTAAATGATATCCATAAGGTTCTATAACTTACATCATGAAAATTTCCATTTTCACTTTCTTTTCTGGAAGTTTTTAAAGCTAGCATGACTCCTACGTTACTATCATAATCTTCATCTATTACTTCTGCTTCCACTTTGTTATTAGAATCTTCTATATACCTTGGATTTATATCTTCTCTAACTAACTTTATCAATAATCCAGAATAAAATAAATATCCATTGTTATCATCTATAACTATAAATTCTCCTATTAAATTATTTGACCCTATAAAAGAAATAATATCCACATTCTCTGATGGTTCTATAATATCCTTTAGAATAAGATTTAATTCGTAAGATAAAACATAACTACCGTCTACAACTTTTAATTTAAAACTTGGTTCTTGATATGTCTTATTAAAAATAGAAATTTTACTACTAGATATACTAATTAAAGAATCTTTTTGTGACAGTATTTCGTTCTTATTTTCAATTTCATCATCAATTATATTAATATATTCAATTTTCCAAGTTCCTCTTATAGTTAAATTTTCGTTATTAGGTGCTTTTATAGATTGTGTATCTTTTCCATTTACTTTACTACAACCAATATTAAATGTAAATATTAAAATAACTACCAATGAAAGAAATGCTTTCACTAACTTCATATTATTCCTCCTTAATTATTGGAATAATAACTTCTACTTTCGTCCCTATTCCTAACTTACTATATATATTAAATTCTCCATTGTGAAGTTTTATTATTTCATCACAAATAGATAGCCCTATTCCATTTCTAGAATTTGAATTTTTCCCCTTAAAGAATTTTTCTTTTACCCTTGGTAAATCTTCTTCTGATATTCCACATCCATTATCTTCTATAATAAATTTAATTTTATCATTATATGTAAATGTACTGAATGTGACTTTTCCTCCATCCCCTGTAAACTTAAAGGCATTATCTAGTAAGTTTATAAAAACTTGTTTTAATCTATTGCTATCTACAAACATAGTCCCACTAGCTTCATTAATAAACTTTAAATCAATTCCCTCTTTATATGCCCTTGGAGTCATGAAAGAGTTAATGTGATTAATAAACTCTAAAACGCTTACTTCTCTTAAATCCAAACTTACATTTTCATTTATAAGTCTAGAAAAGTCTAATAACTCTTCAACCATTAATGAAAGCCTATCAGTTTCTTTTTCTATTATTTTAAACCCTAAGTCTAATGTTTCTTTATCTGTTTCTTCATTGTTTAATGTTATAGTCCAACCTTTAATAGCAGTTAATGGAGTTCTTAATTCATGAGAAACTTGAGAAATAAAATCATTTTTCAACTGATCTCTTCTAGATATTTCATCTGCCATAAAATTTAATGTATTAGATAATTGTCCGATTTCATTACCACTATCAATATTACTTCTTACACTTAAATTTCCGCTCCCCATTTTTTCTGCTACTTGATTTAAATATTTAATAGGATTTATAATGCTATTTGCTAAAATTATGCTTAGTAAAACGCCTAATAATAAGACTCCAATAGATATACTTGAAAAAATAAGCATTATATTTCTTATAATTCCATCAATTTCTTCTAATGAAGTTACAAACCTAATTATCCCTATAATTTCACCATCAATTTCTAATGGATATGATACTGCCATTACATTTTTATCATAGTAATCTACTTTTCCAATCCACCTTGTAGCCTCTCCTTCAAGTGCTTTAGATATATCAGGAGCATTTATTAGCTTATTATCCTTTATACCTATTGAATCCATAAGTAAATTACCATTAGAATCAAATATTTCTACTTGTGCATTATTTTCATTCCAAAAAGCATCTACGTTATCATAAATATTTTCTATTAAGGATCTAGAAGAAAAATACTTATTATAGAAATTCATTGATACTTCTATTCTACTTTTTAAAATAGCTTCCATATTGTCATAATAATACTTCCTTATAAATACCATAAGTAATATATTCAATACAACAACAGTAGAGAAAATAATTACTACTATACCTTTTAATAATTGATTTTTTATACTTTTCATTGCTTTAATTTCCACCTATAACCTATCCCCCATACAGTTTCAATATAATCTGGTTCTGAGGGCTTATCCTCAATTTTTGCCCTTAGCCTCCTTATATTTACATCTATTATCTTTGCATCACCAAAATAGTTTTCTCCCCATACTAAATCTAATAATTCATCCCTGCTAAAAGCCTTATTAGGATTTTCTAAAAATATTTTCATAAGTAAATATTCTTTTGGAGTAACATCTATTTCAAGGTTATTTTTTAACACCTTTTGAGAATAAAGATCTATAACAAATGGTCCAAGTTCTAATTTTTCTTTATCATCTTCTCCTAGTCTTCTAAGTAATGCTTTTACTCTTAATACAACTTCTAATGGATTAAAGGGTTTAACTATATAATCGTCAGCTCCATACTCTAATCCCATAATCTTATCCATATCTTGACCTTTTGCTGTAAGCATAATTATACCCATACCTGGGAAATCACTTCTTAATTTACTACATACCATAAATCCATCAATACCTGGCAACATTACATCCAAAATTGCTATTTTAGGTTTTCCATTCCTTGCAAGCTCTAATGCTTCTTCACCACTTCCTGCTTCTATAACATTGAAATTATTTCTTTGTAAATTTATTTTCAAAAAGCCTCTTATGCTTTCTTCATCTTCTACTAATAGAATTTTATTCATTTAATCACCCCTGATTTATTTCTATACAACTATATAATTAAATTATACCCTAATTATCTAAATAAGAAGCTATATTAAAAACATTTTAATTAATAAACGCCTTTAATATAGCCATATAATTACTTTAGTGTTCTAAATTCAAATCCTTCAGATTTTAAATAATCTATTGCACTTTGCAAATATTCTACTGTACCTTTCTTATAATCTGTATCATGCATAAGTACAATAACAACATCCTGCTTTCCTACAGTCTCTTTCAATTTACTCAATAATACTTCTTTTGGAAAGTCTTTACCTTCAGCATCTCCATTTAAAGCATTCCAATCTACTTGCCATATGCCCATTGATTTTAAAACTTCATCTAAGGCTCCTGTTCCATTCCAGCTTGAATGTCCTCCTGGTAATCTAATAAGCCTTGTAGAAAAATCCTTACCTAACATACCTTTTAATATATCATCATTCGTTTTGAAATCCTTCACTACTGCTTTTACATCAACAATTCCATTAGGATAAAGCTTAGAATAATCATGACTGTAGCCATGGCTACCTATAGCATGTCCTTCATCTACAACTCTTTTTAAAATATCTTTTGCCTTATAATTCCTTTCTATAGAGGAACCTAACTCAAAAAATGTGGCTTTTATGTTGTTTTCTTTTAATATATCTAATATTCTTTCCGTGGAATGTTCAGATGGGCCGTCATCAAAAGTCAAATAAGCTATTTTTCTACCATCTTCTCTATAAAAATTCCATTTATACATTGTTTTAGGGAGAACCTCTGAAGCATCATCAGCATTAATATCCTCTTCTAAACTACTATATCCAGAGTTATCCAAGATATTTATATTTTCTTCTTTATCTGATTTTTCTCCTTCTATTTTTTCTTTATTTTCATTTTCTGCACTATTTTCATTGTTACCAGTTAGAGCTTCTACCCTTTTATAAAAATTTATATTTAAATTATCAATTTTATTAAAAACTTGAAATATAATTACTATACTTACTATTAGTATTATTGTGAATAATATCCTTCTTCTTATTCTTCTTATCTTTTTCCTTCTTCTTATTCTTCTTAACTGACTTTTGTTCATTTTGATTCCCCATTTCTCCTAAATGCTTGTCCTAAATTTAATTATATAAGAATAATTTTTATTAATCTTTACAATAAATTGACTAATGGTTACAAAATGATTACATAAAAGAAGATAAATATAATAATTGCTAATTTTATTTGGAATTATTAAAAGCTATTATGTATTTAAAAAAATAAAAGAGTTTTATAACAATAGACTTAAAATCTACTCTTATAAAACTCTTTAAAATATAAAATGGCTCCGTGGAGAGGATTCGAACCTCCAACCTATCGGTTAACAGCCGAGTGCTCCACCATTGAGCTACCACGGAATATTTTATTTTCAGAGTGTTCTCTGAAAATTGCACATGAATGAGAGCCAAAATCTTTGATTTTGTTTCTCGAATTTACTCAGTTTGCTGAGTTTCCTTCTTGAATATTATTGGTCAAGCCCTCGACCTATTAGTATCAGTCAGCTAAATATGTTACCACA
>CAKVEW010000033.1 GCA_934746015.1 uncultured Clostridium sp. | reverse complement strand
AAATATATTATAAAAACTAGAATTAGAGTGTTTATGTAGTCAATTATTAATATCAAATGGATTGCATTTAAATATCAAAATAATTAAATCTATAGCAGCAGCAAAAATTATTATATAAATTAATCTTTGGAATATAACAGAGCCTGCAACTAGTATACTAACAATATTTAAATTTAGAATACCAATAAGACCCCAATTAATTGCACCTATTAGAACTAAAATTAAAGATATTTTATCTAATAAATTTATTTTACACATTAATTATCCTCCTATATAAAATATTACATTATATTATATTGTAATAAGGAAAAAATATAACTTAAAAATTATTATAAAAAGCTGAAAAAAAATTATGAATATGCTATAATACGAATGATGAAATAAAAACTGAAATATTTATTCGGAGGTTTTCAAAGGATGAGAGATTTATATAATTCACCATTAAATTCAAGGTATGCATCAAAAGAAATGAGTTACATATTTTCTGATGATATGAAGTTTTCAACGTGGAGAAAACTTTGGGTTGCTTTGGCAGAGGGAGAGCAAGAATTAGGTTTAAATATAAGTGATGAACAAATTAATGAACTAAAAGCAAATATACATAATATTAATTATGAGGAAGCTATTAAAAGAGAAAAAGAAGTTAGACATGATGTTATGAGTCATGTATATGCTTATGGATTGCAATGCCCAAAAGCTAAAGGAATAATTCATTTAGGAGCTACAAGCTGCTATGTAGGTGATAATACCGATATTATAATTATGAGAGATGCTTTATTGTTAGTTAAAAAGAAAATAGTAACTGTTTTAAATCATCTAACAAATTTTGCAATTAAATATAAAGATATGCCTACATTAGGTTTTACTCATTTTCAACCAGCACAATTAACTACTGTAGGTAAAAGGGCAACTCTTTGGATGCAAGATTTATTATTAGATATTGAAAATATAGACTTTTTATTATCCACATTAAAATTAAGGGGAGTTAAAGGAACTACAGGAACTCAAGCTAGTTTTATGACTTTATTTGATAATGATGAGGAAAAGGTTAAGGCTTTAGATAAAATTGTGGCTGAAAAGATGGGCTTTGAAAGTAGCTATGGTGTAACAGGTCAAACTTATCCAAGAAAATTAGATTCAATAGTTTTAAATAGATTATCAGAGGTTGCACAAAGTGCATATAAATTTAGTAATGATTTAAGATTGCTTCAAAGTATGAAGGAAATAGAAGAACCCTTTGAAAAAAATCAAATAGGATCTTCTGCAATGGCTTATAAGAGAAATCCTATGAGAAGTGAAAGAATGAGTTCATTAGCAAGATATGTTATAGTAGACTCTTTAAATCCTGCAATTACAGCAGCCACTCAATGGTTTGAAAGAACATTAGATGATTCTGCAAATAAAAGAATAGCAGTAGCAGAAGCATTTCTAGCATTAGATGGTGTGTTAAACTTATATATTAATATTGCTGAAAATATGGTTGTTTATGAAAAAGTTATAAGTACACATGTAAATAATGAATTACCATTTATGGCTACAGAAAATATTATGATGGAAGCTGTAAAAATAGGTGGAGACAGACAAGAACTTCATGAAAAGATAAGAGTACATTCAATGGCAGCTGCTCAAAGAGTAAAAGGTGAAGGCTTAGATAATGATCTTATCGAAAGAATAATAAATGATGATAGCTTTAAATTAACTAAAGAAGAAATAATAGACATTATAGATCCAAATAAATTTGTAGGTAGAGCACCTAGCCAAGTGGTTGAATTTATAGATAACTATATAAAGCCAATTATAGATGTTAATAAAGAGGCATTAGAAATAAAAAGTGAAATAAACGTTTAATATATTAAGGAAAATCATAGTTATTTTAATTATGGTTTTCTTTTTATTTTTGAATAAAACAAAAATACTTGTAAAGAATTAATAGATAGGATGATGCATGGAGGAAAATATGGAATTAAATAATAATTATATTAGTAGATGTATTTGTTGTGATGGTACAGGTAGGGTAAATTGTGATTGTGGTGAAGAGAATTATCCAAATGAAAAGTGCTTAACCTGTGGTGGTAAGGGGGATTTTCTGTGTCCGTTTTGCGAAGGTGAAGGAAAGGTATAATATCATATTATTAATAAACTTGCAAAAAAGAGATAGGTTAATCCTATCTTTTTTTATAACAAAAAGAATATAAAATAATAATATAATAGTATAGTAAGAATTAAGGAGCTTTTATGATTAGAAATATTGAAAAGTCTTCAAAAGAAATAATAATAAGTAAGGTTGGAAATGTAATTAGTAATATTGATGAAGATATAATCTACTTAATAGGAAGAAAAATTGATGAAGGGAAAAGTGAATTATATAAAGAAATTGAAATAGTTATTTCAGATGGATCAAGCGGTAAATTAACATATATTGATTTAAAAGATATTAAAGGATATAATCCAAGGATTATATTAGTGGAGTTTACTTCTCCTAAGAAGCATGAAATAGTGTTTACAATAGAAGAAATGGAGAGAGAAGGAAGTAAATCTATAATATATAGATTTGATAATGGGAATATAGAAGAAATTTTTGATTCAAATAAATATTCATTAAATAATAGATATAAGGTTATTTATAATGATAATTATAAAGTTAACTTAATGGATAGTAGAGAAAATGTAGATTATACAATTAATATAGAAAATAAAGATTATAGATATTTAAATGAAAAATATCAATCAGATGGAAAGCTAATAAATAATTATGAGGGTCAAGTTCTTTCAGCTTATGAAATTTTGGAAGTTAGAAGTAATGATAGAGATGTATTTGATTTATTATTAAAACAGAAAATTATAGGAGAAGATACAAATGATATTCTAGGTGAAATTATTAGCACTTTAAGATTTGATAGTAATAATTTCAAAGAGTTAAATAGGAAGATTTCCATTGAAAGTAATAGAAATATAACAATGAATTCTAGAAAAGAAGATTTCATAAGTAATAAATACGACTTTTCAAGGGTGGATTTTATTGAGGCAGAGTATAACGCTAATTTAAAAATAGAACGAGCAATAGAAAAAGAATTTTCATTAAATCCTAAGTTTGACAAATTAAATTATTTATACAATAGAATAAAATTAAATAATTCAGATAATTATCAAATAATAGCATATTTAGAAGGGCCGAAGTTTTGTAGCATAAGGGGAGGAACCATGATAATATTAGAAGAAAAAAATAATGATTATATAGTGACATCTAAAATTAAAGATATTATTCCTCCTATTATAGTATCAGAAAATATAAATAACGGGTATCGTGATTTAATAGTAAGGCTACTTAAGAAGGATAAACTAGATTTCAGAGTACTAAAATATAATGGTAATTCATATCCTATGAAGCCATTAGATGAAGAAAAATTACAAAGTGGAATTAAAGTAGTTGGACTTGCTTTTATTTCAGATGATTTGTTTTATAGAAGAGGAATAGAATATTAAGAAAAAGGAGCTGAAAATAAAAATAGCTCCTTTTTCATTTTGTTTTTTTAATAAAATGTGGCAATAAGATAAATAAATCTTGAAGTATTTATAAAAAAAATATAAAATAAAAGTATAAAGTGGTTGAAAGTGGTTGAAAGTGGTGAAGAATTTTAGAGAAGGTGGTTTATAGATGTTTATTGGAGAATATCAACATGCAATAGATGCCAAAAACAGAATGATAGTTCCTTCTAAACTTAGAGAAGGCTTAGGTAGTAAGTTTGTTATTACTAAAGGCTTGGATGGATGTCTTTATGCTTATCCAATGGAAGAATGGAAAGCTTTAGAAACTAAGCTTAAATCTTTACCACTTACAAATAAGGATGCAAGAGCCTTTGTAAGATTCTTCTTTTCAGGTGCTTGTGAAATTGAAGTAGATAAACAAGGAAGGGGATTGATTCCTCAAAACTTAAAAGAATATGCAGGTATAGAAAAGGAAATAGTAAGTATAGGTGTACTAACTAGAGTTGAAATTTGGAGTAAGGAAAAATGGATAGAATATAATGAATCTGATATGGATTTTGACTCTATTGCTGAAAAAATGAGTGATTTAGGAATATAAGGAGAATTATTATGGAATTTAAACATGTATCTGTACTTCTAAGTGAATGTATAGAGGGATTAAATATAAAGAAAAATGGAATATATGTAGATGGCACTTTAGGTGGAGGAGGACATTCATCTGAGATATTAAAAAACCTTTCAGATGAAGGTATTTTAATAGGAATAGACCAAGATAAGGATGCTTTAAAAGCAGCAAGTGCTAGGTTACAGAATTATAAAAATGTTAAATATGTGCATAATAATTTTTATAATATAGATTCTATATTAAATGAGTTAGAAATTGAAAAAATAGATGGAATGCTTATGGATCTAGGTGTTTCTTCCTATCAATTAGATACAGGAGATAGAGGATTTAGCTATATGCAAGATGCACCACTAGACATGAGAATGAATAGAGATAATTCTTTATCTGCTTATGAGGTAGTAAATGATTATGATGAAGAAGAAATTTATAGAATAATAAGAGATTATGGTGAAGAGAAATTTGCTAAAAGAATAGCAAGATTTATAGTAGAAAATAGAGAAAAGAAAAAAATAGAAACTACTTTAGAGTTAGTAGAGATAATTAAAGCTGCTATTCCTGCAAAAGCAAGGAGAGAGGGACCACATCCAGCAAAAAGAACATTCCAAGCTATTAGAATAGAAGTTAATAGTGAATTATCAATACTTAATAAAGCCATTGAAGACGGAGTAAATAGATTAAATGAAGGTGGAAGAATGGCAATAATAACATTCCATTCTTTAGAAGATAGAATAGTAAAGCTTAAGTTTAAAGAGTTAGCAACTTCATGTACGTGTCCTAAGGAATTTCCAATATGTGTATGTGGAGGAAAAGCAAAAGTAAAAATTATATCAAGAAAAGCTATTGAGCCATCCAAAGAAGAAGTTGATGAAAATCCAAGAAGTAGAAGTGCAAAATTAAGGGTAATCGAGAGGATATAAGAAAAAATCAAGTTAAGCAATATGGAGGTGTAATAAAATGGTTAATAAGGAATATGATTATATTAGGGGTAATACAGTTTTAAATCCAAAGAGAAGATTTGAAGAAGAAAAAAGAAGACAAGAAAGAGAAAGTATCGAGAGACAAAGAAAAGAGCAGCAAAGAAAACAAAGAGAAGCTAAAAAGGCTGTTGTAAAGAATATTTTACAAGTTGCATCTATTGCTTTAGTATTAGGTGTTTTAACAATTGCTAGAGATGGAAAAGTTTATAGATTACAAAATGACTTAAGCAATGTAAAAAGTGAAGCAAAAGCAATTACAGCAGAGAATGAAGCTTTAAGAGTTAACTTATTAAAGTTCTCTTCCCTTGGGGAAATTAAAGAATTTGCAAGCAATGCAGAAATGAAAGTACCACAAAAAGATGACATTATAACTGTTAATATAACTAAGGATTTCTTTGCAAATATTAGAGAGTAACATAAGTAATAAAATAGTACACTTGCCAGATAAAGAGTATGAAAGTACTCTACATGTTATTAATTAATTGCATGGAGGCATTGATGTGAATAAAAAGATTTTTAGAGATAAAGCGCTAATGAAAAAAAGAATATCATTAGCGCTTACAACGTTAATATGTTTATTTACTCTTCTAATAATAAGGCTGTCTTACATAATGATAGTTAAAAGAGAAGAATATTCTGCAAGAGCAGAAGAACAGTGGACCAGTGAAGTTAAAATTGACGCTCGTAGAGGTAAGATATTAGATAGAAATGGAATTGAACTTGCAATATCAGCCAATGTATACAGAGTGGATTTTGACTTAAACTCAATAAAGGGACATTTGAGGAAAGAAAATCTTACAATAGATGATATTGCACCTAGTATATCCCAAGCACTTAGTATGGATGAAAATAAGGTTATAGAAAAGCTAAATACAAAATTACCTAGTGGGGCTGATGCAGGAGCGGCAATTTTAGTTAGAAGAATAGAAAAAGAACAAGCAGATAAGGTGAAAAATTTAAACATACCTGGAGTAATAGTTTCTCCAGATACAAAACGATATTATCCTAATGGTAATTTTCTAGCACATGTTTTAGGAAGTACTAATATAGATGGAAAGGGATTAACTGGAATAGAATTAGAATATAATGATTATTTATCAGGAACTCCTGGACTTAGAATATCAGAGTTAAGTAAGTATAACGATGAACTCCCTTATACTATTTCAGAATTTACTGCACCAATAAACGGAAAGGATTTAGTTCTTACCATAGATGCTAATTTACAAGCATTTGCTGAAAAGGTTGCAGAAAAAGGATATAAGGATAATTTAGCAAAGCAAGTTTCTATTATTATAATGAATCCCAATAATGGAGAAATACTTGCTATGGTGAATAAGCCAGATTTTGATCCTAATAATCCTTATGAAGGTGCTGAAAATTATGAAGGAGGAAATTTATCTGAAAAAGTACAAAAAATGTGGAGGAATCATTTGGTAAATGATACCTTTGAACCAGGATCTATTTTTAAAGTAGTAACAATGATAGGGAATTTAGAAGAAGGATTAGTTAAAGAAGATGATACTTTTACCTGTAATGGTAGCTTGAAAATAGGACCACACACTATAAAATGCTGGAAAACATCTGGACATGGCACTCAAATATTACCAGAAATTTTACAAAATTCATGTAACGTTGGATTTATGGAAATTGGTAAAAGAATAGGTAAAGAAAAGTTAAATGAATATATTAAAAAATTAGGATTTGGACAAGTAAGTGGTGTAGATTTACCAGGTGAAGCTAAAGGGATTATAAAAAAGACAGAAAATATTAATGAAGCAGATTTAGCAACTATTTCATTTGGTCAAACAAATACTGTAAATGCAGTTCAATATATGACATCTTATAATAGTATTATAAATGGAGGTAAGTTAATACAACCTCATTTAATGAAAGAAATAACCTATAATGATGAAAATGGTAAAAAAGTTATAGAAAAGTCCTTTGAACCTAATATAGTTGATGTATTGTCAGAAGAAAAAACTGCTATATTAAGGGATTATCTAGAAAGGACAGTTTCTTATGGTGGTTCAAGTAAAGCTTATGTTGAAGGATATCATGTTGGAGCAAAAACAGGTACAGCTCAAAAAGTGAATCCTAAAGGTGGGGGATATGAATCAGGTAAATATATTTCATCTTTAGCAGGATTTGCACCAGCTGATGACCCACAGGTTACTGTATTTATTTCTATTGATGAGCCTGGAACTGGAACTTATTATGCAGGACAAATTGTGGCACCATTGGCTAATATATTATTTACTGATATATTTAATTACATGAGTGAAAACATGTCAAAGGATGATATTGATAGTATAGTAAAAGAAGTAGTTATACCAGAAATTAGAGGTCTTAAAGTAGATGAAGCTAAAAAAATATTAAAAGAATATAATATAGAGTATAATATTGAAGGAAATGGGTCTATAATTACAGATGTAAAACCTTATCCAGGGTATACTATTAAAGAAAATTCTAAGATAAATATAGACATAGGAGACATAGAGTCTTATAATAAATATGTTGTTATGCCAGAATTAAGGGGCTATACCCTAGAGGTGGCAACGAAACTTTTAGATGACCTTGGAATTACTTTTTCTTATGATGGTGAAGGAACAATAGTAAAACAAAGTATACAAAAGGGAGAGATAATTACTAAGGGAACTAATGTTAAATTAGTATTAAATGAAGAATATGGAGATTAATTAGAATATCCCTTTACATTAGCATGTGGGAAACTCACATGCTAAATTTATATACAAAAGATATAGGGATTTCGTTTAGAATATTAAGGAGATGGTGAAATGAAGTTATTAGATTTATTAAATGGAGTAAATTATGAAGTCCTAAGTGGTAGTCAAGATATGGAGATAAACCACATCCAATATGATAGTAGAAAAATAAAAGATGGAGATTTGTTTGTTTGTCTTACAGGATTTGAAGTTGATGGACATGATTATGCCTTCAAAGCTATTGAAGCTGGTGCAAAAGTTATTATCTGTGAAAAAGATATAAATATAAATAATGAAGAAGTGACAGTTTTACTAGTTAAAGAAGGTAGAAAAGCATTAGCTACCATGTCAGCAAATTACTATGGTCACCCAACAAAAAAATTGAAATTAATTGGCGTAACAGGAACTAATGGTAAGACTACAACAGTATATTTATTGAAATCTATGCTTGAAAAAGCAGGAAAAAAGGTTGGATTAGTAGGAACAATTGCTAATTATATTGGAAATAAAAAGGTTAAATCAGAAAGAACCACTCCAGAATCTTTAGAACTTCAAAAGTTGTTTAGAGATATGGTAGATGATGGCTGTGAATATTGCGTTATGGAAGTATCATCACATTCATTATATTTAGATAGAGTTTATGGATGTGAATTTGAAGTTGGAATATTTACAAACTTAACAAGAGATCATTTAGATTTCCATAAATCATTTGAAAATTATTATAAAGCTAAGTTCAAATTATTTGAAAGAAGTAAAAATTGTGCAATAAATATTGATGATGATTATGGATATAGGATTGTAACAGATATTGAGAGTATTGGAAATAAAGAAGTAAAAACATATTCAATAAAAGATGAAAGTGACTTTAAGGCTTCTGAAGTTATGTTAAAAGAAGGGGATATTCACTTTATTGTAAATGGAGATAATTATAATTCAGTTTTACCAGGAGAATATAATGTTTATAACGCATTAGGAGCAATTGCTGCAATGAATATTTTAGATATTGATACTAAATATATTAAAGAAGGACTTTTAGATGTAGTTGTACCTGGAAGATGTGAGAGAATAGGATACAAATATGATATACCTTACGAAATAATAATTGATTTTGCTCATACTCCAGATGGATTAAAAAATATACTAGAAACACTAAAAGACTATACTAAAAACAGACTAATTGCAGTATATGGCTGTGGTGGAGATAGAGATAAGGTAAAGAGAGCAGAATTAGGCAGGATTGGAACAGAATTAGCTGATTTAGCTATTATTACATCTGATAATCCTAGAGAAGAAGATCCTATGGCTATAATAAAAGAAATAATAGCGGGGATAAGTAAATCAAATTATATAGCTATAGAAGATAGATCTGAAGCTATAAAACTTGCATTAAGTATGGCGGAAGATGGAGATGTAGTAGTATTAGCAGGTAAAGGCCATGAAAATTATCAAATAACTAATGAAGGTGTAATTCACTTTGATGAAAGAGAAGTAGTTGATGAAATTCTAGCAAATAAAAGAAAATAATAGAGGTGTGAAAAGTGGAATTATCATTAAAGGAAGTTTTAGAAGCTACAGAAGGAAAAGTAATAGTAGAGGGAAAAAAAGACTTTAATAAAATTTGTATAGATACAAGAAAAATTGAAGCTAATAATATATATTTAGCCATTAATGGAGAAAGATTTAATGGTAATAAATTTGTACTTGATGCCTTTGAAAAGGGGGCTTCAATAGCAATTGTAGATGAAGTTTTATTTGATGTAGAAGGATTAAAGGATTCAGGAACTGTAATAAAAGTAGAAAACTCAGAAAGAGCTTTATTAGACTTAGCAAGTTTCTATAGAAAAAAACTTGGAATTAAAGTTGTTGGAGTTACAGGATCATGTGGGAAAACATCAACAAAGGATTTAATAGCTGCATTTTTAAGCGATAAGTATAAGGTTTTTAAAACTAAAGGGAATTTTAATAATCAAATAGGTTTACCACTTATGATATTAGAGCTTGATAGCTCATATGATGTTGCAGTGCTAGAAATGGGAATGAGTAACCTAGGTGAAATAGACCTACTTGCTAATTGTGCAAGACCTGATATTGCAGTTATTACTAATATAGGATTATCTCATATTGAAAACTTAAAAACACAAGATAATATATTAAAAGCAAAATCTGAAATCTTTAATTATTTTGATGAAAGTAATACTTTAATCATCAATGGTGAGGATAGTAATTTATTAAAAATTAAAAATAAATGTTTTGAAATTTTAAGAATTGGATATAATCATGAATATGATGTCTATGCTTTTAATATTATACTAAAGGAGGATAATACTTCCTTCACAGTGAAAGCTGAAGATGATGAATTTATTTTTGAAATTCCAATGGCAGGTAAGCATAATGTTTTAAATTCAATGTTAGCTATAGCTGTAGCAAAAAAATTAAATGTGTCCTTCCCAGAGATGGAAAAAGGAATTAAGAATTTAGAAGCCACATCAATGAGATTGCAAGTAATAAAAAAGGAAAACTTCACAATAATAAATGATTGTTACAATGCAAGTCCTGATTCTATGAAATCTTCTATAGATGTTCTTAATTCATATAAAGATGGAAGAAAGATTGCAATACTAGGAACTATGAATGAACTTGGTGATGAATCAATAAATGCACATACTGATATTGGACATTATGCTAAAGAAAAAGTTGATTTACTAATAGCAATAGGACAATATAAAGATTGCTATAGAAAAGGATATACTTTAGATAATATTGTTACTTTTGAAAGTAAGGAAGAGTTTATTAGTAATTTAAACAGCATTATAAAAAGAGATGATGTAATTTTAGTAAAAGCATCAAGAGGAATGAAGTTTGAAGAAATAGTAAGTTCATTAGAAGAATTAGAAATATAACTAAGGAGGTGAGCTGCCTTTTTGTGGCAGTGAAAATGGGGGATAAGTTAATAGACATTATAACATCAAAAATAGCTATAGGTTTAGTATTATCTTTTATAATAACAATTATATTGGGACCAATAATAATACCTATGCTAACAAAATTAAAATTTGGGCAAAATATTAGAAAAGAAGGGCCTCAAAGCCATCTTAAAAAAGCAGGAACTCCAACTATTGGTGGTTTAATATTTATTATTTCAACTTTAATAGTTACTTTGGTTATGAGATTTAGTGCTACAGATGAAGCTATGATTGCACTTTATTCATTATTAGCTTTTGGATTTATTGGATTCTTAGATGATATATTAAAGATATTAAAAAAAGAAAATGAAGGTTTAAAAGCTTGGCAAAAAATGTTATTATTAATTATTTTTTCTACTGCAATTGCAGTTTATGGGTATGTAAATTTAGGAACTGGTTTAAGAATTCCATTCATAAATACAATACTACCATTAGGAATACTATATATACCATTTGTAATAGTTTATTATGCAGGTGCTACGAATGCAGTTAACTTAACTGATGGATTAGATGGGTTAGCATCTACAGTAAGCATATTAGTTTTAACCTTTTTTGGAGTAGTATCATTTACTATGGGACATGAATCACTAGCTATATTTTCTATAATTTTAGCAGGTGGATTGCTTGGGTTCTTAAAGTTTAATGCTTATCCAGCAAAGGTATTTATGGGAGATACAGGATCTTTAGCTATAGGTGGTGCAATTGCAACTATTGCATTAATATTAGAATTACCACTTGTTTTATTTATAGTTGGTGGAATTTATGTTTTTGAAACTATTTCAGTAATATTACAAGTTTCATCATATAAATTAAGAGGTAAAAGATTGTTTAAAATGGCACCAATTCATCATCATTTTGAACAAGTAGGATGGAGTGAAACTAAAATAGTAACAGTTTTTGCAATTATTACTGTAGCGTTATGCTTTATAGGATTTATGGCCCTTTAATCATTGATTGGAGGAGGTTATATGAGAGCAGCAAAACAAAAGGCTAAAATAGGAGAAATAGACTATGGTATATTTTATGCTGTTATTCTTTTGCTTGCAATTGGAGTAATTATGATTTACTCTGCTAGTTCTTATTATGCTATGTTTAAAGATGGAGATAGCATGATATATTTAAAAAAACAATTAATTTGGGCTATAACAGGATTAATAGCTATGGGAGTTATGTCAAATTTTGATTATCATAAATTACGAAAAATAACACCACACATACTTATTACTACTGTTCCATTATTAATTGCAGTATTTTTCTTTCCAGCAGTAAATGGAGCAAAAAGATGGATTCAATTAGGTCCATTATCATTTCAGCCATCTGAATTAACTAAATATGCTGTTGTACTGTTTTTAGCAATGAGTTTAGATGCAAAAGGTGATGGAATTAAAAAGTTTTGGACTGGAATAGTTCCTTATTTAGGAGTGTCAGGATTTTTTGCAGTTATGATTTTAGCTGAGAAGAATCTAAGTATTGCAGCAATTATTATGATAGTTACCTTTATTTTGCTTTTTGTTGCAGGAGGCAGACTTAAAGATTTATTTGGTAAAGTTGCTCCTGTATTAGTAGTGGCAGTAATGTTTTTTATATTTGGAGAAGATTATAGAAGAGCAAGAATGCTTAATTTTTTAAATCCATGGCAAGATCCAGCTGGAGATGGATATCAATTAATACAGTCATTTTATGCTTTAGGTGCAGGTGGAGTAACTGGACTTGGTCTTGGGCAGTCTAGGCAAAAAACATTATATATGCCAGAACCACATAATGACTTTATTTTTTCTATAATAGGAGAAGAACTTGGCTTAATTGGATGCCTATTTATAATATTATTATTTATATTTTTTGTTTGGAGAGGAATAAAAGTAGCTATGAAGGCAAAAGATTCCTATGGAACTCTGCTAGCTATAGGTATTACATCTATAATAGCAGTTCAAGCTATAATAAATATAGCCGTTGTAACTGGATCAATGCCTGTAACTGGAGTACCAATGCCTTTTATAAGCTATGGAGGTACATCATTAGTAATTAATATGATGGCTATGGGAATACTTTTAAACATATCAAGGCAGGTTCAAGGAAAAATTATATAATTGTAAAAAAGAGTGATTTTATATAAAAATCAACTCTTTTTTTTATATTAAGAGTAAAATACTATTAAAAATATTAAATTATTATAAATTTTTGAGTTAAGTAAAATTTTATAATGAAAAAATAACCAAAAAGTGATATTATTAAATTATATATTATTATGTAAAAGTAGGAGAACTATGAATACTAATGTAAATAAATTTCTAATAAAGAAAAGAAGAAAAAAATTAGTAAAAAGAATAATACTTGGATTATTCCTTTTTATACTTGGAATTATTATTTTTATATACAAGGCACCGATATTTAATTTGAAAAAGATTAATATTACTGGATTAGTTACTATATCTAATGAAAGCTTACAAGAAAAGTTAAAATATAATCTTGGTCAAAATATTTTCACATTAGACTACAATAAAATTGAAAAAGAATTGAAATCTAATCCATATATTCAAGAAGTTAAAATAAGAAAAAATGGTATTAGTAGTATTAGTATTAATGTAGTTGAAAATAAAATAGCATTTTATCTTATTAGTAACGATAAAATACAAGCTATAAATAACGAAGGTGTAATTGTAGAAGAAATAGATAGCTTGGGTGATAGAAAATTAACTAAGTTATCTGGGGTTGACGTATCAGAAAAAGAAGTAGGAAGTAAAATATTAGATAGCAATGAATTGTCTGAAGTTTTAGATACTTTCTATAAGATGATAGAAGTTATACCTGAAGAACTTAAAATATCAGAAATAAATATCTTAGATTTAAATAATATTATTTGCTATATAGGAAATGTAGAAATAATATTAGGAGATAGTTTGGATTTAATGAATAAGGTAAATATAGCTTTAAACCTTATAGAACAAGGAACTATTACAAAGGGATACATTGATTTGAGTTTTGAAGGACCACCTGTAATTAAGCAAATTCAATAGAAAGGGAGAAGTTATATGAAGAAAGTTACATCACAAATATTACTAGCTATTGTTTGTGCATTTTTGGGCTTCTTATTAGCACATCAATTTAAAATGTTAAGTGAAAAAAACAAAGCAAATATGTCTAATAAGAATTTAGATATTGTATCAGAAATAGAAGTCTTAAAAAAAGAAAAAGAAGAGTTAACAAAAGTTAATACCTCTTTATCTGATGAATTAAAGCAATTAGAGGAAAAGGTTTCTCAAGAAGGTGCTGTTGAAGCAGAAATAAAAAAACAATTAGATAATGCTAGAATGAATTTGGGATTAGTAGATGTTAAAGGACCTGGGATTACAATAACTATAACACCAAAATCTAATATATTTGGATCTAGTAGTGATAGTTCTAGAAGCGTTATAAGTGAAGATGAAATTGTTCATGTAGTTAATTCATTAAGGTATATAAAAGCTGAAGCTATTTCAATAAATGACTACAGAGTAACACCTCAAAGTGGAATTAAAAATTCAGGAAATTGGATTTGGGTTGGAACTGCAGCTAAAATTGATCCAAAAGAAAAAATAATAATAAAGGCTATTGGAGATAAGCAGGCTTTAAGTGTAGCTGCCAATTTTCAAGGAGTTTTAGACTATGGTGCATTACAAAACTATTATTGTGATGTTAAAGAAAATGACGAGATTGTAATAAATAAAACCACTCAATCATTAAAGAATGAGTATATTAAACCTGTAGAGTAGGAGAAAGGGGAGTAATATGATAGCATTTATAGGACTTTTAATAGGTGTTCTTTTAGGATTAATATTGCACGTAAATATACCAGAAACTTTCTCTTCATATATTTCTGTAGCAATACTTGCTTGCTTAGACTCTGTATTCGGAGCTGTAAGGGCTTCTCTATCAAAAAACTTTAAGGCTGATATTTTTATTTCTGGCTTTTTTGGTAATGCTATTTTAGCAGCTGGTCTTGCTTATTTAGGTGATAAGCTTGGAATACCAATGTATATAGCAGCAGTTATAGTATTTGGAGGTAGAATTTTTGATAACTTCGCTGTAATAAGAAGATTGTTAATTGAAAGGTTAAAGACACGTAAAAATGGTGAATAAATGAATTTTAATAAGTCAAAAGTTTTCATTTTATTAGCATCAATTTTTACTGGGTTTTTAATAATAAATAGTGTAAATTTAAGTGAAGTTACAAAAAGTATGTCTTCTTTAAATGCAATAGATTATAAAAAAGCAGTTGAGGAAAGAAATCAGCTTTATAAAGAAATAGATAATCTTAGAAGTGAAAATATTGATTATAGGTACAAAATTAGTAAATATGATGAAAATGATCCTGAAAGAAGTAAAAAGCTAGTTGAGGATATGAAAAGACAATTAGTTGATTATGGAGCCTTAAGTGGAATATCTACTATAAAAGGACCAGGATTAATAATTAAAGTACAAGATGGAGATATAAATAAATTATTAGATACAGAATATGAAATATTAAGAAAAATGCTTCATGAAGATGATATGGCACTTATACTAAATGAACTAAGAAATGCAGGTGCACAAGCAGTTTCAATGAATGGTCATAGAATATTACCAAATACTTCTGTTAGTTGTAATTGGGCATTTATTGGTTTTGAAGATGAAACTCAGATTTTTGCTCCCTTTTATATTTATGTAATAGGGAATCCAGAGGAGATTAAAGCAAATTTACTAGCAGAAGATAGTATTATCCCAAAATTATTACTAAGAAAAATTAAAGTAGAAATAGAAGAAAAAGATGAAATAATAATACCAGCAACTAAGCAAAATACAGAAGCAAAGTACATGGAAAGATATGAATCAAAATAAATTTTATAAAAATAATAAAATTTGAAGGATTTTAAGTTTTTTTGAAGAATTAATAAATTATGTTAATATGCTTCTTTAGGAGGATGTACAGTGAGTATAGAAGAAAATTTGAATAAAATTAAAAAAAATATACCAGATAATATTACACTTGTAGCTGTATCTAAAACTAAGCCTATAGAAGATATCAATTTAGCTTACAAGTTAGGGCAAAGGGATTTTGGAGAGAATAAAGTCCAAGAACTTATCAATAAGGAAGAAATTTTACCTAATGATATAAGGTGGCATTTTATAGGTAATTTACAAACAAATAAAGTGAAATATTTGGTTGGTAAGGTTTATTTAATACATTCCTTATCAAGCATAAAACTTTTAAAAAAAATAGAAGATGAATTTTCTAAAAAAAATATCACAGCTAATCTTTTAATTCAAATTAATATTGGAAAAGAAGAAAGCAAAGGAGGATTTTTTAAGGAAGATTTAAATAATATTATTATTGAAATTGAAAAATGTAATAATATTAAAGTTAAAGGGCTTATGGCTATAATACCAAAGGGAACTACTGAAGAAAATAGATTTTACTTTAAAGAAATGAAATCTATTTTCGATAATTTAAGTGATAATACATATAAAAATATTTCTATGGATATTTTATCCATGGGGATGACACACGATTTTGAAATAGCCATAGAAGAAGGATCCAATTTGGTGAGAATTGGAGAGGGGATTTTTGGAAAAAGAAATGTAGTAGGAGGATTAACAAATGGGTAACATGTTTGGAAAGTTTAAAGAAATAATAGGGCTTGGAGAGTATGAAGATGAGTTTGATGATTTCGAAGAAACTGAAGAAGTAGAAGAAGTTGAAGAAGAAATCGAACCAATTATTTCAAAGCAAAAAGGGAATAAAGTAGTTAATATTCATACAGCATCTACAGCAAAAGTTATGATAACTAAACCTACTAACTATGATGATGCTAGAGAAATTGCAGATGCTATTAAAGCTAGAAAAATTGTTTTAGTAAATGCAACAACACTAGAAACTAAGATAGCACAAAGACTAGTAGACTTTATAAGTGGATCTTGCTATGTTTTAGGAGCAACTTTACAAGAAATAGAGCAAAGAGTTTATTTACTTTCACCATCAAATGTTGAAGTAACAAATGAATTAAAAAATGAATTAAGCTCTAAAGCATTATTTAACTGGAACAAATAGGAGGAGATTTATATAGAACTAGTTCTTTTAATTATAAGGTTATTAACAATAGTATTAGAAATTACCATTTTATTAGAAGTAATATTATCGATGTTTCATACTATGAGGGAAAATACTATTTATAATATAATTACATCATTTAATTATCCAGTTTTAAAACCTTTTAAATCTATACAAAGTAGGATCTTTAAGAATAATATCATTGATTTTTCGCCTTTGTTTGCAATTATGTTATTATCTTATATAAGGATGTATTTATAATGGTTAATAAAGAATATATACTTAAATATTTTACTGAAGATGATGTAAATGAGGCTATAAAAATATATGAAAATTATAAATTGGCTATTGATAAAGATATAACTATTTTTTCAAATAGTTTTTGTTCGCCTAATATATGGAACTTTTTTGAAGAAAATTGTCAAAGTAATGCTTTTAAAATAGATACTAATGGCATTTTTGGAGAAGCTGAAAGAAGAGTTATAGTATTTAATAATAAATATGATTCAAGCTATCCTATAGAAGTATTAGAAATTAAAAATAAATCTAATTTTTCTAAATTAAAACATAAGGATTATTTAGGCGCAATATTATCTTTGGGAATAGATAGAAATAAAATTGGAGATGTAGTTGTTAAGAATGATAGAGCTTATGTACCTATTATGGAGGATATAAGCAGTTATATTTTAAATAATTTATCTTCTATTGGAAAATCACCTGTAGAAATAAATCTTCTATATGATTTAGGAGAATTGCCATCTATAGATTTTGAGGAGATTTCAATTAATGTGCAATCACTACGATTAGATAGTGTTGTGGCAAAGCTTGCAAATGTATCTAGAGCTAGAGCCATAGAATTATTAGATAGTAGTAAGGTCTTAGTTAATTATGTTAAATCAAAAGATAAGAGTCAAGAGCTTTTAAAAGGAACCAGACTAACTATAAGAGGTAATGGAAAGTATATAGTTGGAGATATTATTGGCGAAACAAGAAGTGGAAAACAAAGAATTATAATAAAAAAATATGTATAATAGGTAGAGGTGATTTTTATGAAGCTTACTCCAATGGATATAAGCAATAAAGAGTTTAAAAAAGGATTTAGAGGATATGACAGTGATGAAGTTGATGAATTTATAAATGAAATCATAGAAAATTATGAGGAACTTTATAAGGAAAATTCAAGACTTAAGGAAAATCTATCAAGAGTAAATGAAAAGTTAGAACACTATGTAAAAATAGAAAATACTATACAAAATACTTTATTATTAGCACAAAATGCTGCAGAGCAAGCAAGAGAAGCATCTCAAAAAGAATCCGATATGATTCTAAAAAATGCTAATGAAGCAGCTAAGAAAATAATAGATAAAGCTCATAATGATGTAATATCAATTAATGATGAATATGAAAAAGTAAAACAAGAATTTATAAAGTTTAGAGCAAAATTTAGAAACTTTATGAATGCTCAAACTGAGACTTTTGATGAATTAGAAAAAGACTTAACTAAGAATTATAATGTTTCTGAACCTGTAGAAAAGTTAGAAAAGGAAGACAGTATAAATTTATCTCATAAAAATATAGAAGAAATTGAAGATATGGATACTGAAGATATGGATGAAATAAAAAGCTTTTTTGCACAAACAGAATAAAAATCCGTTTTAAACGGATTTTTTTTCGTTTTAATGAAGGTTATCTATTGAGTGTGAAGTTTTGATATATTATAATGTGTTAAGAATTAAAAAATATGGAGATTAATTAATGGATAAATTATTTTTTAAAATAACAAATGAAAAAGATATAGGAATAAGAATAGACAAGTATTTATCAGCTAATATAGAAGGGAAATCTAGATCTTTTATTCAAGGATTAATAGATTCAGATTCAGTTTTTGTGAATGAAAAGAAGATAAAAAGTAATTACAAGTTAAGAGATAAAGATTCAGTAGAAGTAATTATGCCAGAACCAATAGAATTAGATGTAAAACCAGAAAAATTAGAATTAAATATTATTTATGAAGATAAAGATTTAATTGTATTAAATAAGCCACAAGGTGTGGTTGTTCATCCAGCTCCTGGAAATTATTCAGGAACTTTAGTAAATGGGCTTTTGTATCATTGTAAAGATTTATCTGGTATAAATGGAGTAATTAGACCTGGAATTGTTCATAGAATAGATAAAGATACCTCTGGAATATTGGTAATTGCTAAAAATGATGAAGCACATAATGCCTTAGCTGAGCAATTTAAAGAGCATAGTATAAAAAGAGAGTATTATGCTTTAGTTGAAGGAAAATTTAATAATATAGAAGGAACTATAGATAAACCACTTGGTAGAAATAAAAAGGATAGATTAAAAATGGCAATAGTTGAAGATGGAAAAAGAGCTGTTACACATTATAAAGTTTTAGAACAGTATAATAACAATACGTCTTTAATTAAATGTATATTAGAAACAGGAAGAACTCATCAAATAAGAGTTCATATGGCTTCAATTGGACACCCTTTAGTTGGAGATCCTTTATATGGAAACAAGAAGCAAAAATTTAAGCTAAATGGGCAAGTTTTACATGCAAAAACTTTAGGATTTATACATCCTACTTCTAAAGAATATATGGAATTTGATTCTGAATTACCAAAGTATTATTTAGATTTATTAAATTTATTAAGAAAATAGAGGTGATAAAATGAAATTAAAAGCAAATTTATTGGATGATAAAGCTATTAAGAGAACTTTAATTAGAATTTCTCATGAGATAATTGAGAGAAATAAAGGCGTTGAAGATATAGTTTTAATAGGTATTAAGAGAAGGGGATATCCATTAGCTGAAAGAATAGCTAAGAATATAGAAAAGATTGAAGGAGTTACTGTACCTGTTGGTTCAGTAGATATAACTTTATATAGGGATGATATAACTGAAATTAAGGATACCCCAAGGGTTAATAATTCAAATTTAGGTGTAAATATAATTGGGAAAAAAGTTATATTAGTAGATGATGTTTTATTTACTTGTAGAACTGTAAGAGCTGCAATAGATGCAGTAGTTGATTCAGGAAGACCTGCGCAAATACAATTAGGGGTATTAATTGATAGAGGACATAAAGAATTACCTATAAGAGCAGATTATGTTGGTAAGAATATTCCTACTTCTAAAAGTGAAATTATAGCAGTAGAAATAGAAGAAATTGATGGTTTTGACTCTGTTAAAATATACGAAGGACAATAAGGAGATAGTTATGGAATATGATTTAATTGCTACAACTACCTTTGGGTTAGAGGGTATAACTGCAAAAGAATTAAAAGCTTTAGGATATGAAAATTTAAAAACAGAAAATGGCAAGGTACATTTTCAAGGTGACGAAATGGATATAGCCATTGCTAATATTCATTTAAGAACTGCTGATAGAATATTAATAAAAATGGGAGAATTTGAAGCTAGAAGTTTTGAAGAGTTATTCCAAGGAACAAAGAATATAAAATGGAGTGAGTTGATTCCTGTTGATGGAATTATGCATGTTAATGGAAAATCTGTTAAATCAACACTACATAGTGTTCCAGATTGTCAGTCTATAGTAAAAAAAGCTATAGTAGATAGTATGACAAATTCATATGGAATAACACAATTTTCAGAGGATGGACCATTATATAAAATAGAAGTAGCTATATTAAAGGATGTTGTAACATTGACTATAGATACATCAGGTCCTGGGTTACATAAAAGAGGATATAGAGAAGAAGCAGGTATAGCTCCTTTAAAAGAAACTTTAGCAGCTGCTATGGTATTGATTTCTAGATGGAAGGAAGATTTTACTTTAATAGATCCATTTTGTGGTTCAGGTACTATACTAATAGAAGCAGCAATGATTATGCAAAATATAGCACCTGGACTATGTAGATCATTTACCTGTGAAACTTGGCCAACAATGGATGAAGATATATTTGAACAAGTTAGAGAAGGTGCAGAGAGAGCTATAAAGAATAAGGATATAAAGCTTTTAGGTTATGATATAGATGGAAGAATTTTAAAAGTGGCTAGAAGTAATGCTGAAAAAGCAGGAGTATCTAAATATATAGAATTTCATAGAAGAGATTTCAAAGATTTTTCTAATAGTGATAAATACGGGTTTATAATATCAAATCCTCCATATGGAGAAAGATTAGGTGAAAAGAAAGAAGTTGAAGAACTTTATAATATTTTTGGTAAGTATAAGAGAAGATTTATAAATTGGGATTATAATATACTAACTTCTTATGAAAAATTTGAAGTTCCATTTGGAATTAAATCAAGCAAAAATAGAAAGCTATATAATGGAAAATTAAAATGTTATTATTACCAATACTTTGATAATGAACTAATAAAGAATGATGGAGATATGCTAATTAATCATATATAAAATTATAAGCATATAAAAATTTATTCCTTCAAATATTAGATATTATATCTAGTATTTGAAGGAATTTTTTAATTTATTATTTTATTATTATCAAACTTAAATTTATTGTAATTTGTAGGCTCAGTATAAATTGTATAATTAGTATGGTATATAACCATTCCTGGTTTTGCACCATTAGGTTTCTTTATATTTTTTACAATAGTATAATCTACTGGAACTTTTGTGGAATTTTTAGCTTTGCTATAATAAGCTGCTAGTATAGCGGCTTCTTCTATAGCTTTGTCACTAGGATTATCACTACATAAAATAACATGTGAACCAGGTATATTTTTTGTGTGAAGCCATAAATGATTTTTATTTGCAAATTTTAAAGTTAAATAATCATTTTGAATGTTGTTTTTTCCAATATAAATATCAATACCATCAGAAGAAATTAGGTGGATAGGCTTAGAAGGCTTTTCTTTTTTATTATTTTTAGAATTTCCTTTGAATTTTAAATATCCAGTTTCAGTTAATTCTCTTTTTATATCATTTATTTCATTATAATTTTCGCAATTTATTATATTAGTAAATACTGAATTTAAGTATTCAAGTTCAGCTTCATTTTTTTCTAATTGTTCAATAGCGGATTCTTCTGATTTTTTTAATTTATTATATTTTTTGTAGTAACTTTGTATGTTTTCTGAAGGAGATTTATTTTCATCTAACTTTATAGTGATATATTCTTCTTCATTTGAATTGTAAAAGTTTAGTAATTTAATTTCTTTTTGACCTTTATTAATTAGATATATGTAAGAGGTTAATAAATCACCAAAAATTTTATATTTGAGTTTTTCATCACATTCTTTCAAAATATTTTTTAATTTCTTTGTTTTATTATTACATCTATCTATATTTGTAGTTATTAGTTTTTGTAAATCTGTACTTCTACTAAGTAATCTATCTTGTTTGTCTTTTATAGTAAAAAATTCATCTAATAACAGATTTGGATTATCAAAATTTATTTTAGAATACTTGTTTTTATATATATCTAAGTTGATACAATGAAAATCCTTAAAAATATCATTTTCTTTATATATATTATATGAAAAGTTATTTTCAATATTTTTTATAAATATTTTGAAGAAATTAAAAATATTATAGCTATTTATGTTATCATTATCTTGTAGGAAATTTATATATAAGTTTCTAGATAATGGTTTTCCTATACCTGTAAAGGTATTTGTGAAAAAAAGTTCATCTATAGATATTTTATTGTTTTCTAAATATATATTATAATCATCAAAAGAAAAATTAAATGGATCTAATTTGTGAGAACTTGGAGGATATACATAGCTTATTCCTGGATATAAAACTCTATATGTGTTTACATCTGAAGAAATATGCTTAATACATTCCATAATTTTATTATCTCTTTCTCTAACAAGGGTTATATTGCTATGTCTTCCCATGATTTCAACTATTAAGATATATTTACTATCAAACCCTAATTCATCAGTAGATTCAACATGGAATTGTATTATTCTATCACCATTTAATTGAGTAATATTGGTTATTCTGCCACCAATTAAATACTTTCTCATTACCATAGTAAACATTGGTGCTTGAAGTGGGTTTGGTTTACTTACATTAGTTAAATGAATTCTAGGAAATTTAGAAGAAGCAGATATTAATAATTTAATATTTTCTCTATCCTTTCTTAGTGTTAAAATTACTTCATCTTTTTCTGGTTGATTAATTTTATCTATTTTACAATTTAATATTGATTTTTTAAAATCATGTAATAAACTATATAAGTAGATACCATCCAAAGCCATAAGTATCATCCTTTCTTTGGTAATAACATAAGGATAGTATAACATTTAATAGTAAGTCTTATCAATGGAATAAAAGATAAAAGGAGGGATTTTATGAATTTTATAAAAATGCAAGGCTTAGGCAATGATTTTATATTCATAGAGGATACTGAAGAGTTACTGATTTATACAGAAGAAGAACTAGCAAAGCAAGTTTGTAATAGAAGATTTGGTATTGGTGCAGATGGATTGGTTATAATTAGAAAATCAAGTATTGCTGATGCTAAGATGGTGATTATTAATAGTGATGGTTCAAGAGCAAATATGTGTGGAAATGCAATAAGATGTTTTGCAAAATATTTGTATGAAATTAAGATGATTAATAAAGATAAGATAGACATAGAAACAGGGGATGGGGTTAAGTCTGTTAATTTATATATAGATAATAATAAAGTCACTTTGGTTAAAGTTAATATGGGGAAAGCAACTTTTAAAGGCAAAGATATATTATTAAAAAATAAAGAGGAATTAATTAATGAGGAAGTTATAATTAATAATAAATCTTATAAACTAACTAGTTTATTAATGGGGGTTCCTCATACAATATTAATTAACAATAAAAAAGAATATTCTATTGAAGATGGTAAGATAATAGAAAATTATGATTTATTTATTGAAAAAACAAATGTCAATTTTGTAAATATAATTGATGAAAATAATATAGAAGTACGAACCTGGGAAAGGGGAGCAGGTGCTACTTTAGCTTGTGGAACAGGGTGCTGTGCATCAGTAGTTGCTTTAAATAAACTTGGAATGTGTTCACATAAAGTTAAGGTAATAACCTTAGGGGGAAAACTAGAAGTTGAGCTTAGTAGTGGAGATGTATATATGATTGGTGAATCAAAATTTATTTGTAAGGGAGAATTATTGTATTAAGAGGTAAAAAATGAATTGTAAAAGAAGAAAGAAATATGTACTTGTAAGCTTAATTCTATTATTAACTAATATTATATATGGCTGTAAAAGTAAAACTGAGGATATAAAAGAAATTGAAATTAATAATGGCGCAATTGCTATTGAGAACAATGGCACCTATAAAGTATATAATTTGAATGATGGTATTTATGAAAATATAGAAACAGATTATATTATTACTTTCTATGATTCAAAAAGTAAGAATTATATATATAATGAAAATGGAGAGTTTAAAATAGATTATTTAGGTAAAGAAAAAGTAATTGATGAATCCAATACTGTTTTTTCTCCTAAACTATCTCCAGGAGGAAATTACTTAAGTTATTTTGTTAAAGATATGTATTTAAACCTTAAGGTAAAAGATCTTAAAAAAGATAAGTTTATTGATATTAATAGTAACGTATCTATATCAGGTGAATTAATAGAATGGTATAACAGTGAAACATTAGTATACTATGGAATTGATGATGAAAAGAATAATGGAATTTTCATTTATAATATACATGATAATGAAGAAAAACTTATATATAAGCTGGAGTCAGGATATGTAGAATATTTAGAAGTTTTAAATAATGAGGTTGTATTCTTACAGCAAAAAGAAGGAAAACAAAAAATATTAAAGTTTATAAATGAAAAGGGTGATATAAGTGAATCAATTGAAAACATTGATGTTATAAGTGATGTAGAATATACAGAGGATGGAATATTTATAATAGGGAAAATGAAAGATAATAATTATTCACTATATAAATATAGTGATGGTAAAATAAAAAGATTAGTATATGATTTCCCTAAAATAATTAATTTAGAAAAAGGATTGTCAAAAGATTCTAATGGTAATATTTTATTTATTGGTGGAGATGAGCCCAAAATGGATAGAGTATATATTTGCAAAGATGGTGCCATTAGTGAATTAATGAATAATGAAGGCGGATATTATTTTATTAACTATAAATGAGAACATTTGTAATTTATTATGAATGTTCTTTTTTTATTATTGAGAAATATAAAAAAGTAATATAAATGTTAAATATAATGAATAGACCTCCGATAATAAAAGGGTATAATGATTACACATTTTAAAGCTGTAATTATTATGTGTAAATTTAATAATATAAAACAAATTTAGGGAGGCACAAATTTATGAAAATTGAGAAGAAAAGTGAATTATCAAGTTATGTTATGGAGGAAAAAGGAAAATTTTTGGTTGTATCTGGAGTAGGATTATTTAATGTTGAGGATGCAAAAAACTTTATCAATGATTTTAAAGAAATTACAAAGAAGCTTAATACAACAACTATGGAATTAATAATAAATACATTTGAACTTAAAACTTCATTTCAAGAGGTTAACTCATTAATAGGAGAAATGACAAACTTATATAGAATAACACCTTTTGCTAAGAAACATATGGTAATGCCAGTTTCTAAAGTGACATTAATGCAGATTAAAAGACAAGATGAATCTGGATTTTTAGAAACATTGAATTTTATATCAGATATAAATGAATTAGTTAAATAAATTTATTGTTTTCATCATTATTATTTTATTTAGAGAAAAATAAATAAGGAGAGGTGATAATTATGTACTTTACAGAATTATTAAATGAATTAAAGAACAAACCTTATTTTGAAGATATAGGTATACATATTATAAAAGAAAATTTTTTACACCCTTTTTGGAAGATGAACTCATCTATAACCATAGAAGAGTGGAAAAGGTTTCACAATGATAAGAAAATGATAATTGATGAGGATAAGTATTTATCTGAGATGGTAGTTTCGAAAAAAGAAATATTCGTTGATGAAGTTAAAGAAACAGATCCAGAATGTCTATTAAATTTTGGAATTAAGTCAACAAATTTAATTCCTATAAAGGACAATGAAAAAATTATAGGATTTGTCACAATGCCTGTTTTTTCAAAATATTATACTTATACTAAAAAAGATAAAGAGGAAATAGTTGAAATAATAGGAAGATACAATGAATATATTAAGGAGATAATACTATGGACAGAACAATAGCACAACAAATACTTAAAGAATTAGAAACTATAGAAGTTAAATATATATTTGGAGTTCCTTCGGGGAATACAGGATATATTAATGATTGTATAGAGGATACAGATATAAAACTTATAGTTACTAAATCAGAGGCAGGAGCTACATATTCTGCTGCAAGATATTCTGATTTATCAAATAAGTTAGGAGTAGCTATTTTATCAGGAGGAGTAGGGCCTACCAATGGATTAAATGGTATTGCAGATGCCTATGTTAATCAGCTTCCTATGTTAATAATATCAGGAAGTACAACTACCTTAAGCAGAGGAAAAGGTTGTGTTCAAGAATTAGAAACAACCAATATAACTAGTAGTATTACAAAGTATAGTAAAACTATTATTAATGATAAGGATGTAATTAAGGAATTAAAATTAGCAATTAAGGTAGCAACTACAAAACCATATGGACCAGTACATATATCAATACCTATGGATTTACCTATGAAATTACATAGTCCAGAAGAGGAAGCTGTAGATTTAAATATTGAAACAGAAGGAATATTTAAAGATGATAAAGGGCTAGAAATAGCTATTAATAAAATAAATAGCTCTAAAAAAGGAGTTATTTTAGTTGGACATGGAGCAAAAGATATTAGTGATGAAATAGATACTTTATCAAATAAATTAGGCTGGTATGTAATGACAACGCCGCAGGGGAAAAGTAATGTTAAACATACGAATCCATTATATATAGGGAATTTTGGATTTTATTCAAGTGATTTTGCTAATGAGTATATTAAATCAAAGGATATAGAAACTATTTTAGTTTTAGGATCTTCTCTTGGTGAAAGTGCAACGCAAAATTTTGATAAGAATTTCTGTGATGGGAAAGTAATTATCCAAATAGATCATAATGATGAAATTTTAAATAGAAAAAGCGTAGAGAATAAGATTGCAGTTTTATATGATGTAAAAGAAGCTATTGGTTTAATCATAAACAATATAGAAGAAAATTTCATAAAAGAAGAATATATATATGATAAATCAAAATTAAATAAAGTATATATAAATAACCATACTGGCATTTCCATAAGAAGAGTATTAGAAACTCTACCAGAAATATTAAATGAAAGTACTACTTATTTATGTGATATAGGGGAGTTTATGAACCATACATTTAAGTATTTACATTTACCAGTGAAATCTAAGTTCGCTGCTAGCCTTAATTATGGTTCTATGGGGACTGTAATAGGAGGAGCTGTAGGAGCAGCATTATCTTGTGCAACAGAAAAGGTAGCTGTTTTAGTTGGAGATGGTTCTTATTACATGAATGGAATGGAATTATTAACAGCAAAAGAGTATAATTTACCAATTATATATTTTATTATTAATAATGCAAAGTTTAACTACGTTGATAAAGGACAAACATTTGTCTTTGGAAGAACAATTCCTAATATTAATTTCAATAGAGTTAATATAGCAAAAGTAAGTGAATCTATGGGGATAAAATCATATAAAATTTCTACTTTAGAGGAATTAATAAATATCAGTTCAGAATTATATAATTGTAATGAACCTATAGTGGTAGAATTAATCACTTATGGTACAGAAGAATCAGGAGATTGTGATAGATTTAAAGCTGTTGCAAAACAAACCAATTAATAAGTTATATTCAATGTAGCTATTTAAATTGGTCTTAAACTGGTCTTAAATTAAAGATAGAACGTAATTTATATACTACTTTTTTGTATATGGAAATTACGTTCTATCTTTTAATATATTAAATTCTACTATTTTTAAGAAAGATATTCAAGAAGGGTTTTAATCACTGTATTATTATAGGATTTATCATTAATAGAAACTCTTATCCATCCAGGAAAGCCTATATATTTTCCATTTTTTATGGATATGCCCTTTTTAAACAGTGTTTTTTCTATATTTTCAGTGAGCTCATTTGTTTTTATCATAATAAAACTAGCATAACTTTTAATATATTCAATATCATTATCATCAAGAGACTTTTTAAATTTTTTCATTTCAATTTTAGTATATTCTCTAACATTATTTACATAATATTGTTCTTCAATGACCCTTTCTCCTAGCAACTGAGCATAACTATTTAAATCAAATGGACCGATAAATTCCTTCAATTTATTAATTATATTACAGTTAGCAATTCCATAACCAATTCTTACACCTGCTAGCCCATAGGCTTTTGAAAGAGTTCTTATAATAATTAAATTTGGATATTTATTTCTTAATTTAAAACTATCTAATAACATACCATCTATGTATTCAGCATAAGCTTCATCTAAAACTACATTTATATGATTTGGAATTTGATTTAAAAAGTTTTCTATTTCATAATATGTAAGGAGTTTTCCCGTAGGATTATGAGGGTTAGATATCCATATTAAAGATGTACTTTCATCTACATGATTAATCATATCTTCTAGATCTATTCCATAATCTTTTAAAGGACTTAAATAATAAGGACGATTATAAATCTTTGCAGCAATCTCATAAGTTGGGAATGCTATACTTGGCATGATGATTGAATTATTATTAGAAGTAAGTGCAGATGTAATTATTTTAATAAGCATATCTGAACCATTAGTACAAACCACTTCTGAATTAGAGACCTTATAAAGACTTGCTATCTTCTTTACTATTCCGCTACAAGTTACATCAGGATAAAGTTTTGGATCAATTTCTTTTATTATTTCTTCAATGTTGAAATTGTGTTTAATAGGATTTTCATTTGCATCCATTTTAATTATATTCTTCATTATGTATCACTCCAAAAGTTAAATTATATTGTAGTAATCAATTATAAAAAAATTTTCTGTAATTGATTACTACAATATAATACTCGTTAATTAATACATTTAATTAATAGAAATATTGATAAAATTTAAGTTGATTTAACTACTTATGTACATATTTAACTAATGATTTTAGTTTTTATTAAATAAATATGTATAAAAGCTTTAGTTGTGGACATAAATTAAGAGGGTGATTTAAAGTGTATAAAATTAGTTTGTTTGAAATTGATTTAGATATTGCTAGAAAGTTAGGAATTAATAAGATTAAAGAAAATAGTATTTTACCAATAAAAAATCAAGGTAAAAATGTATTAATACTTACGGATAAAACATCTTTGGAGAATATAGATGAAATTGAATTTATATTTAATAAAAAGGTTAGTTTACTTGAAGGTAAGCATGAGTATATTACAGATTTAATTGATAAAGTTTTCTTAGGAACAGAAGACAAACTCTTAGATAAAATATTGTCTAAAGGAATAATTGAAAGGGCTTCTGATATACATTTTGAACCTGTAAGAGAAGAAGTTTTTATTAGGGTAAGAATAGATGGGGTGTTAGTACCTTTTGCAAAAATTAAATTTGAAGAATACCAGAAACTATTATCAAAAATTAAGATTATAGGAAATATGGACATAACAGAAAAACGAAAATCTCAAGATGGAAAAGCATTTATAAAAATAGATGGAAAAGATTATGATCTAAGATTATCAACTATTCCTATTATATATGGAGAAAAGTTAGTTATAAGAATTTTATATGGTGATATTTTTGAACATGACATTAGTAAGCTTAATATGAGTAATAATCAAAGGGAAAAATTAAATAGAATAATATCAGTAAAAAATGGTCTTATATTAATAAATGGTCCTACTGGAAGTGGTAAATCAACAACCCTTTATTCAATCTTAAAAGAAATAAACAAAAAAGAAATAAATATAACTACCTTAGAGGATCCAGTAGAAGTTCTAATAGAGGGAATAAATCAAGTAACATTAAATAAAAAAGCAAATATTACTTTTTCCACGGGACTTAGAAGTATATTAAGACAAGACCCAGATGTGATAATGATAGGAGAAATACGAGATGAAGAAACGGCTAATATGGCAGTAACAGCATCATTAACAGGCCATAAGGTTTATTCTACCATCCATACAAAGACTCCTAAAGAAGTTTATTTTAGGTTAGAAGATATGGGGGTTAAATCATACTTAATACGTGACTCTTTAACAGGAATTATTTCTCAAAGACTAATCAGAATTTTATGTGAAAAATGTAAGTCTTATGATAAGGATACTTATTTAAATGGCAAAAAAGTTATTCTCTATAAATCAAATGGGTGTGCTCATTGTAATTATTCTGGATATAAGGGAAGAAAATCAGTTAGTTCAGTAGTTTATCTTGATAAGAAAATCAAAAGTTATATTTCAAATATTTTCCAGGAAATAAAAGAACTTAGTAATGATGAAATGATAGTAAATCTTAACTATCTACTTGAAAATGGATATATTTCTTGTAGTGATTATAATAACTTTTTATTGGAAGAGGACTTAAATTATGAAGAAAATAAAATTATTATATAAAAAAGTTAAATATAATGATTTAGCATTGATATCTGGAAATATAGCAATGCTATATAACGAAGGTATATCAATGCTTGTTATTATGGATTTACTTAATGAATTACCTATAAGTAAGCATTATAAGGAGAGTATTAGTGAAGCTAAAAGTTATATTTTAGAAGGAAAATCCTTAGAAGAATGTTTTAATAGTTTTGATGATTTATATCCAGACTTTTTTGTAGGGATGATTTCTATGGGAGAAAAGAGCGGTAACTTATACAAGGTCTTAAAAGGATTAGAAGATTATTGTAATAAGATAACATTTATTAAAAGTACTATAAAAAGTGTTCTTTCTTATCCACTATTAATTACAACTGCTTCAATATGTTTATTGGCTTTTATAGTTCTTTTTACTATTCCAATATTATATGATTTTTTTAATAGCTTAGGTACAAGTGTCCCATTAATATGTAAGTTTTCTTATAATCTTTCAAATTATATAAAAGAAAATCCTATTATATCTATAATTTATATATTTAATTATTTAATATTATTACCTTGGTTTTTAGGTAAGTATTATCTAAAAAATAAATTAAGAATATTAATTAATAAAATTACTATTTATAAAGACTTTATTGAGTATACATTTATTTTACTACTATCAATTATTTTAAAGAGTGGAGTTAATTTATCAGAAGGTCTTGTTTATGCTGGTAATAGCTTTACTAATAAAGACTTAAAAGAAAGGTTTAATTATTTGAATTTAAGTATTTTAAATGGAGATGCAATTTCTAGTAGCCTAGGAAATAAAGGCAGTTATTCTAAGTATACCATTTCTATTGTAAAGTTAGGTGAAGAAGGAGGATCTATTGAAGAAAGACTAGATTCATTATCTTTATATTTAGAAAAAAAGTTAATATCGAAAATTAATAAAGGAATAGCCTTATTACAACCAGCTTCAGTTATATTTATGGGAGGGTTTGTTATTACTTTCTTAGTTATATTTATACTCCCTCTTTTTTCGGCAATGTTTGAGGTGGGATTTTAATGAAAAAAGGTTATACGATAATTGAATTAATAGTAGTTTTGTCTATAATAACCATATTTTCATCTATAGTTATAATAAATGTTGGCAAGGTCAAAGAAAGACTTGATGATATAGAATTCAAAAATGTAGAAGCAGAGGTTAAGTCTCTATTGAGTTTTGGAAAAGCATACTGTAGAAAAAATAAAGTTCCAGGGCAAATAATAATAGGATTAGATAGAAAAACTATAAAATTTGCTGTTACTGGTAGCCTTTCGCCAATTACTAGAGTAATTAATTTAGAGAATGGTATTGAAGTTGGAAGCAATTTGAAGGTTTCTGAAAATCTGAAGCAAGATGCAAATAATATTAGTGATGAAGGGTTCATTAAATCTGCTGGTACTATAACTATTACAAATAAAAGCAAATCAAAGAGTATAGATATTACTATAAGTGTTGGAAATGATATTATTAGAAGTCCTATAAAAAATGATGAAGAAGATGGTGATATTACAAAATGAAAAAAGGTAGTACTTTAATAGAGTCAGTAATGTCAATGGCTTTATTGCTAATGGCATTAACTTTAAGCACACAAATTTTTTCAATATCTTCAAAATCCATATTATCAAGAAGAAATAAGGAAAAAGCCAATAGAGTAAGCTATGCTATAGAAAATGAAATTAAATATAATATAAGATTTGAAGATATAAAAAAGGTACTTATAAATAATAAATTATCCTTAAAGTATAAGGAGGATATTTTAGAAAGTTTATTAACAAATTCTCTTTTATCATTAGAAAGAGGGGATACAATAATTATTGAAAAAAAGATAGATAATTCAGTTGAAGATAATTATGAAATATCAACTTTTAAAATAAGTATTTATGATTCAAATGGAGGCAGATTAAATGAAAGAGAATTTATTAAGTCCTACTGGATGGAAATTTAAAAAGAAAAAACTAGGATTTACATTGATAGAATTAAATGTTTCTATGCTAATTCAATTAATAGTGCTTACATTAGCAATTAATTCATTTATATTAATTATTAAAAACTATTCAGTTCTTATAAATAATACAAAAATACAAGATCCCTTTGATGATGCAATTCTTAATATAGAAAGACTTTTAACTGGATATATGATTGAGTCAATTGATATTAAAGAAGATATATTAAATAATGGGGGAGAAATTCAAATAGATTATAGAATTGATAATAATGAAGATGGTATAAAGAAAAAGAGATTATTTTATAACTCTGCTCAAGATAAAATTGTATTAGAAACATATAAAAACAACTTTAAAATAGGGACTAATATAATTATGCTTGATGTCTCAAGTTTTAATGTTTCAAAGAAAGGTGAAGTTTACTATTTGAAAATCACTAATAAAAATAATGATATGAGGATTATATGTTTATGAAGTATAAGAAAAAAGCCTTTGCATTTATACAAAGTTTAATAGTATTTATGCTTATTATACTAATAGTAAGTATTTCTGTTACTTTAATTAGCTCTAATTACCTTAAAGCTAATACATTTAAAAGCTATTCGGATAAAAAGACACTAACTATTGAAGAAGAACTTATTTTAAAAGAGATTAATAAAAGTAAAACTTATATCTATTCAAAGAATCCATATGAACTGGTGAAGATAAAAGAAATATATTATTTAGTAAGAAATAAAAGCAATACAAAGGCATATGTACAACTTAAAGTTAAAGAAAAGAATGGAGAAAAAATTTTAGTGCCAACTTATTATAAAACAGAAGATATTTTTATAGGGAAATGATATAGGAGGTATTCAGAATGATTAGCAGCATAGTTCAGTATGGAGAAAAATATTATTACAAAGGAATTGAATATAGTAAAGATGATTTAAATCTTCTACTTAATAAGATAAGTAAAAATAGAAGAATTATTTTATGTCCTCAAAGTATTTTAATAAAAAAGTATACATACTCTGGTAAAAGTATTGATAAATTTATTAATAATAAAATTTGTGAGGACTTTACCAATAAAGAGAATATTCTATTTCACTATGAAATAGATAAAGAGTCTAACAATATTTACTTATATTCAATAAGAGACAATATTAAAAGACTATATGAAAATGCAAATGAATTAAGTATTGAATTACTTCAATTTAAAATAAAATCTTCTGTACAAAAGAAATTAAAAAAAATTAACAATAGTATAATTTTATATAAGATTAATGATATAAATTATTTATTAAAAATAAGTAATGATATTATAGTTGATATTATTACAACTTCAGATATAAATGAACTGAAAAATTATTTAATAGAAGAAAAAAATAAAAAGAATATATTAGTAAAGGATAAAGAGTATAAAGAGATAGATTATGTAGACTTTGATTATTCTATAGATTTAGGAGTTGATACATATGAAAAAATATGTAAGGAATAAGAATTTCATTCCAACTAGTTTTATTGATAAATTAGATAGAACATCAAATGAAAAAAATAATAAATTAATATTGCTCTTATTAATTGTGAATATATTTATACTGCCTAGCTCCATTTCTAAAATAGCAAGTGAATTAAAAAGCAATGAAGCAATTTCTGTTGCAAATATAAATAACAATTATAATGACATATATATTAATAGCAATAATGATAATTTAGTTTTAATTCTTAATTCCATTGATAATATTAAAAAAATTAAAATGGAAAATAACAGGGGATTTATTGAAGTTTTCTCTATAGAAGAAGTATATAAGATAGATGAAAAAAAGGACTTTAAAATAAAATCTGTAGATATTAAAGAAAATACTATAGCTGTTGAGGTTGAACTATGAAAAAGAAATATATAAAATATATTGTGGTAATACTTTTAAGCTTTTTACAATGCTATATTTTATTAAGGTATAGCAAGGAGAAAAATATTGAAGATGTAGGCAATACAGAATTAAAGAGTATAAGTATAAATAAAAATGTAAAAAATATTAAGGATATAAAAAAAGATTTTATTGATTATAAGACTGTAACAATTGTAAACTATAATAAATTAGAAGATGGAAGTTGGAAAATCAAATGTTTATTAAATGGTAGCAAGGAAGATGTTTTAAATGATATTGAAAAGATAAATTATTACGAAATAACTGAGTATAATTTAAGTTATGAAAAAAATAATGTTTCAATAGAGGCAAATCTTATATATAAATAATTGCATTTATTTGTGAATTTTGATAAAATATTTTTGTTATGTCATAAACAATGTTGAAGTTATGACTATTTAGTTACTAAAAGAGTTATACTAAATATGTAATAAAGTTTTTGGAGGGATATTTAATGATATCAGCAGGAGATTTAAGAAAAGGTACTACTTTCGAACATGAAGGACAAGTTTATACAGTTATCGAATTCTTACACGTTAAACCTGGTAAGGGTGCAGCATTTGTAAGAACTAAACTAAGAAATGTTATTTCTGGTGGAGTTACTGATACTACTTTCAATCCTACAACTAAGCTTCAAGAAGCAGTAATTGAAAGAAAAGAAATGCAATACCTTTACTCAGATGGAGAATTATACTACTTCATGGATCAAGAAACTTTTGAACAAATACCTTTAAACTATGAGAAAGTTGAAGACGCTATAAAGTTTATAAAAGAAAATATGTTTGCAGTAATTAAGTTCTACAAAGGAGAAGCTTTCTCAGTTGAAGCTCCAAACTTTGTTGAATTATTAATAACACAAGCAGATCCAGGAATAAAGGGAAATACAGCTACAAATGCGATGAAACCTGCTACATTAGAAACAGGAGCAGTTGTTAATGTTCCAATGTTCGTAAATGAAGGAGATGTAATTAGAGTAGACACTAGAACTGGTGAATACATGGAAAGAGTATAATAAACAAAAGCTAAGTTTTTACTTAGCTTTTATTTATAATTTTAATAAT
>CAKVEW010000032.1 GCA_934746015.1 uncultured Clostridium sp. | reverse complement strand
AAGAGTATTTGATGTAACAGTAAATGTTACTGATAATGGAGATGGAAAGTTAGTAGCAATAGTAAATTATCTAAATAATAAAATAGAATTTACTAATAAATACGAACCAAAAGTAATACCAACAGAGGTATATCTAGAAGCTACTAAGACATTAACAGGAAAAGATTTAACTTCTGGAATGTTTAGTTTTAACTTATTAGATGACAATGGAAAGATAATAGAAAACGTAAAAAATGATGGTGATGGAAAAATTAAATTTAACACATTAAACTTCGATAAAATAGGAACTTACATTTATAAAATAGTAGAAGTTAAAGGGGATTTGCCAGGAGTAACTTATGATTCTCAAGATGTTGATGTAGTTATAACAGTTACAGATAATGGAGAAGGAAAATTAAAAGCAGAAGTAAAATATCCAAATAAGACACCAGAGTTTAATAATAGTTATAAAGATAAAGCAACAAGTGTAGCATTAGAAGCAACTAAAATATTAGAAGGAAAAGATTTAACTTCTGGAATGTTTAGCTTTGAATTATTAGATAAAGATGAAGTAATTGATACAACTAAAAATAATTCAGATGGAAAAATTCAATTTAAAGCTATAAATTATACTGAAACTGCAACTTATAATTATAAGATAAGAGAAGTAAAAGGAACAATAGAAGGAATAACATATGATGAAAAAGTATTTGATGTAACAGTAATTGTTACTGATGATGAAGAAGGAAAGTTAGTAGCAATAGTAAATTATCCAGAAGAAGGGATAGTATTCACTAATAAATACGAGCCGAAAGTAATGCCAACAGATGTATATCTAGAAGCTACTAAGACATTAACAGGAAAAGATTTGAATTCTGGAATGTTTAGCTTTAAGTTATTAGATGATAAAGGAAATATAATAGAAACAATAAAAAATGATGGCGATGGGAAAATTAAGTTTAGCATATTAAACTTTAATGAAGTAGGAACTTACACTTATAAAATAGTAGAAGTTAATGAGGGATTGGGTGGAATTACTTATGATTCTCAAGCTGTAGATGTAGTTATAACAGTTACAGATAATGGAGAAGGAAAATTAAAAGCAGAAGTAAAATATCCAAATAAGGCTCCAGAGTTTAATAATAACTATAAAGCTGACCCAGCAAGTTTAGTTATAAAAGCTAATAAAAAGCTGATAGGAATGGATTTAACTTCTGGAATATTTAGCTTTCAATTACTAGGTAAAGACGGTAGTTTATTAATAGCAAAAAATAATTCAGATGGAACAATTGAATTTTCACCAATTACTTATGATTCAGTAGGAAATTATGAGTATACATTAAAAGAAGTGAAAGGTAATTTACCTGGAATAATTTACGATGAAAGTGAATTAAAAATAATCGTAAATGTTGAGGATGATGGAAAGGGTAAATTAGTGGCAAATTTAGTTGATCCAGAAGTACATTTAGTATTTGAAAATAAACTTATTAAAGGAAGTCTTGAAATTCTTAAGACAGATGCTAAAGATGGAAAGGCACTTAAGGATGTTGAATTTACTATAAGAGATTCCGAAGGTAATATTGTAAAAGTTGGAAAAACTGATGATAATGGTAAGATTGTATTTGAAGATCTTAAATATGGGGAATATACTTACCAAGAAACATTAGCGAAAGAAGGATATGTCATTGACAATAAAGAATATCCATTTGAAATTAAAGAAAATGGAGTAGTTGTGAAAGCCTCAATAATAAACGAAAGAAAACCAGAAACACCAAATAAACCAGAAACTCCAAGTAAGCCACAAGCACCAAATAAGCCAAGTAAATCTGGATCTCCAAATACAGGGGATAATGGATTAGCAGTTGCATTGATAATAGGAGCTTTAGGAGTTGGAGGCTTAGTTATAAACAATAAGAAAAAATAAAAGAAAAGAATTAATATTATAAAAATAACAGCACTATATCTATAATAGTGCTGTTTTTAAATTAAATAGAGATAAATCAAAGTTTTCCATTATATATTGAGGTGAGCCCATGAAAAAAGTAATTAATTATCTTCTAATAGCAATAGTTATTATTGCTTTTTCAAAAGTATTATATAAAACATATCAATACTACACTGATAAAAGAGAATATTCAAAAATTCAAGAATTACAGCCAATTATAAAAGATAATAGAGATGAAAATTTACTTAATTCAGAAGCCAAAGATGAAGAAAAAAGTGATGATAATGAAAAAGTTCTTTTAGATATTAATAATGATTATAAATTTTGGCTAAGTATTACAAATAGCAATATTAATTATCCAGTAGTACAAGGCACAGATAATGACTTTTATTTAAATCATAACTTTAATAAAGAAAAAAGCATATCAGGTACTTTATTTATAGATTATGAAAATAATATAGTAAGTGATAAAAACATAATTATATATGGCCATCATATGAAGAATAATACTATGTTTAATAATTTAAATTATTTTAAAAATGAAGATTTTTTTTACAACAATGAAATTACAGTTATAAAAAATGGAGAAGAACATAAATATGAGGCCTTTTCAGTTTATGTAATACCTGAAAATGAAATTAGTTTTGATACTAACATAAGTAATGATAATGAGTACATTAATTATTTTAATACATTAATTAACAAATCATTTTTTCATAAGGATATAGATTTTAATACAAGCAAAAAGATTATAACATTAGTTACTTGCAGTTATGAGTATGATGGTGCACGAACGGTTGTCCATGCAATTACTAAATAAAGCATTTATACTAATAATTAAAAATATATTTATATATTAGAAATAATAGGCATATAGAAAATTATATGGTAATATATGGACAAGATGTAAAGAAAAAGAATATGTTTAAGATTATATTAATTTTAGAGGAGGAAATATTTATGAAAGATTATACAAAAATATTGCCTAATCATATTGAAAAATATATTGGGGATAATGATTTATTCTTAGAAATATTTGATGCTGAAGGTGATTATGAAGAAATTAAAAAAAGACCTCCTATAATTTTTGTACATGGTGCTTATACCGGAAGTTGGATGTGGAGCAAGTATATACCTAATTTTATAAGCAAAGGTTGGAAGTGCTATGTAATGAATATGAGAAGTCATTATAAAAGTAGAATAATGGATTTTACCAAAATAACATTTGATGATTATTTAGATGACATTAAAGAAGTTATTGCAGAGTGCGATGAAAAGCCTATTTTAGTTGGATTCAGCATGGGTGGAATACTTTGTCAAAAGATAGCTGAAACTGTTGATCTTCATGGATTAATACTTATTGATACATGTATAAGTAAGGAAGTATATCAAATATCTCGATACAAAGAAAACTATAAATCTTCAATAGAAAGAATTATAGATCCAGCTCCAGCTCGCTTAGAGTCTTATAGCATAGATGAATCAGAAGAGGATATAGCTTTTCAAAGAAAGTATCTATCAATGGAATCTTCAAAGGTTATGAGTACTATTCTAGACTATGAAAGAAGTGGAGGAATATCTATAGATTATAGTAGAATAAAATGTCCTTCTCTTGTTATTAAATCTGTAAGTAGTGATGATTATAATAGAAGAGGAAAAGTACTAGCAGATAAGCTTAATGCTACCTATGAAGGATTATGGAATACAACTCATACTGGGTTACTTATAGGACAAAGATATATAGAAGTAGTAGATATAATTATAGAATGGTTAAATAGTTATATACTTTAAAATTAATTTGAGATGATATATTTTAAGAAATTTGAAAAAAGTATAATATTTATATAAAATTTATTATAATATTGGTAAAATATTATAATAAATTATGTTAGTATTAATATTGTTATTAATGCAAAATATAATAATAAAATATAAAGGCTAATTTAATTAATTTAGTGCTTAATTGTAATATAAAAATGAGGTGTACTTATGAATAAGATTATTGATCAAGCGAAATTAATAAAAGATGATTTAATAAATTATAGGAGAACAATTCATAGTAATCCAGAAGTTGGTTCTGAATTACCCAAAACAAAAGCTTATGTAATAGATAAGTTAAAGGAATTTGGATATGATCCAAAGGAAATATGTGAAAGTGGTATAGTTGCCACAATTAAAGGGAAAAAAGAAGGAAAAACATTTCTATTAAGAGCTGATATGGATGCACTTCCAATGTCAGAAGCTACTGATTGCGATTTTAAATCAACTAATGGCTCTATGCATTCATGTGGACATGATATGCATACAGCAATGTTATTAGGGGCAGCAAAACTACTTAAGGAAAACCAAGATGAAATAGAAGGAACTGTTAAATTAGTATTTCAGCCAGATGAAGAGGGATTTACTGGAGCTAAAAAAATGTTAGCAGCAGGAGTACTTGAAAATCCTAAGGTTGATGCAGCAATGGCAATGCATGTACATTCTGGTACACCTTCAAACGTTGTATTATGTGGTTTAGGAACTAGTATAGCAGGATGTAATAGATTTAGAATAGTTGTAAGAGGTACTGGATGTCATGGAGCTATGCCAGAACTTGGAGTAGATCCAATAAATATAGCATCACATATATACATATCCTTACAAGAAATTATTGCTAGAGAAATATCAGCTACTAAGTCAGCTGTTGTAACAATAGGTAAGTTTGTTGGGGGAGATGCTCCAAATATAATACCTAATGAAGTTATTATGGAAGGAACTATTAGAAGTTTAGATAAAGAATTAGGAGAATTTATATTTAATAGAATGAATGATATAGTAGGTTCTACTGCTAAGATGTTTAGAGGAGAAGCTGAATTAATAGAATTATCCTCAGTACCTCCACTAGCTAATAATAATGATTTAGCTAAAGAAGTTACTTCTTATGTGAAAGATTTAATAGGGGAAAAATCAGTTATTATATTTGAAGGTGGAGGAATGGGTTCAGAAGATTTTGCTTCTTATTCATATGAAGTTCCAAGTGTTTACCTTATGTTAGGTGCTGGAACAAAAGGAGAAAATCCTTTATATGGTGAGCCAATGCATAATGAAAAAGTTGTATTTAATGAAGATATATTAGTTACAGGGGCAGCAATGCATACATATTGTGCAATTATGTGGTTAAAAAATAACAAGTAAATAAAATATAAAAACACCTAGTAAAATTTAAATATTTTTATTAGGTGTTTTTAAATTACATATAATATATTTTATGTTATAATTTAGGGTAATTGTTAAAATGGTGAATTATAACTAAAGGGGAGAGGGGTATGTATAATAAACAATTAGATACATTTATTAAGGTGGCAGATTTGGGGAGCTTTTCTAAAGCAGGAGAAGTTTTGCTTATAACACCTACTGCTGTTATAAAACAAATTAATTTATTAGAATCTAGGTTAGATATTTTATTATTTAACCGAACAAATAGAGGTATTTTTTTAACTGATGCAGGAAAATCATTCTATAAAGATGCAAAATATATCATTCAATATTCAAAAGATTCTATTGTACGTGCAAAAAATGCTTCTCAAATTAATGATAATGTAATTAGAATTGGTACTTCACTTATGACACCAAGTCAATTTTTAATTGAGTTATGGCCAAAAATTTATGAAAAATCTCCAAATATAAAACTTCAAATGGTATCTTTTGAAAATACACCTGAAAATGCTCGTGAAATCCTTATTAACTTAGGAGAAAACATTGATATTGTAGGAGGTGTCTTTGATGGTGAATTTTTAAAAAATAGAAAATGTGCTGCATTAGAGTTAAATAGAGAGCCAATTTGTTGTGCAGTATCAATTCATCATAGACTTGCATCAAAAGAAAAACTTGATATTAGTGATTTGTTTGGTGAAAATTTAATGCTTATTAGGCGTGGATGGAATAGCTATATTGATATTTTAAGAGATGATATATGGAAAAACTATCCGCAAATAAAAGTAGTTGATTTTCCTTTCTATGATGTAGATGTATTCAATGAATGTGAAAGTGAAAATAATATTTTAATATCAATAGGGAAATGGGAAAATGTACATCCTATGTTTAAAGTTTTACCAGTTAATTGGAATTATACAATTCCTTTTGGTATTTTGTATTCATTAAATCCAAGTAAGCAAGTTAGTGATTTTATTAGAGTGGTGGTAGATGTTTTAGATTTAAAAATATAAAAGTATTAAGTTAATATACAAATAGTATGTGAGCTTTTTTTATGCTTTGCTATAACCCTTAGGTATAAACTGATTAACTTATAGAGACTTCTATTAATTATAAAGAGATTTTATAATTAATATATAAACAGTAACTAAGTTGATAATATTACAGTATCTAATTAGTTAAATTAGATAAGGATGATGATAATGTTAATGACTAAGGAGGGGAATTTTAATGAATAATTTTGTTTTTGAAAATTCAACTAGGGTTTATTTTGGAAAAGGGTGTGTAAAGGAATTTTTTCCGTGTGAAATATCAAGTTATGGGAAAAATGTAATGCTTGCTTATGGAAAAGGATCTATTAAAAAAATGGTATATATGATGAAATAGCAAATATCTTAAAGTCTGAGGGTAAAAACATTATTGAGTTTCAGTAGCAAAAAGTGATGTGAATAAATGGCTTAAAGATATAGGGGCAATAAAGTAAAGTTAGAAATAATATTAAATTAAAGGTTTAATATAAATAATTTTGAGAGGAGTATTTATATGGAATATGTAAAGCTGAATAATGGTTTGAAAATGCCAATACTAGGCTTTGGAGTTTTTCAAATTACAGATGAAAAAGAATGTGAAAAAGTGGTGCTTGATGCTATTGAGGTGGGATATCGACTAATAGATACAGCACAATCTTATGGGAATGAAGAAGCTGTTGGAAATGCAATAAAAAAGTGTGGTGTAGATAGAAAAGATTTATTTATTACATCTAAGGTATGGATTTCAAATGCTGGATATGAAAAGGGGAAAAAGTCTATAGAAGAGTCTTTAAGGAAAATGCAACTTGATTATATTGATTTAATGCTTATTCATCAACCTTTAAATGACTACTATGGAATCTATCGTGCTATGGAAGATTTATATAAAGAAGGAAAGTTAAAGGCTATTGGTGTTAGTAACTTTTATCCAGATAGATTGACAGATTTAACTTTATTTAATGAAATAGTTCCGGCAGTTAATCAAGTAGAAACTAATGTATTTCACCAACAGAAAGAAGCTCATGAAGTCATGAAAAGATATGGCATTCAAATGGAAGCATGGGCTCCATTTGCAGAAGGAAAACAGGATATGTTTAATAATAAAGTGTTAGTTGATATTGGGAAAAAGTATGGGAAATCTTCGGCACAAGTTATATTGCGTTGGTTAATTACACGAGGAATTGTAGCTATTCCTAAGTCTATTCATAAAGATAGAATGATAGAAAATATAGATGTATTTGATTTTGAGTTAACAAAAGATGAAATGGATCAAATTTCAAGTATGGATAAAAAAGAAAGTTCATTTTTTAACCATTATGATCCAGCATCGATAGAGTATTTGGCTAAATTAATAAGATAGTGTTTAATTAAAAATAAAGGCTTTATAAAGTCTTTATTTTTTGTTTGTAATAAGTATATTTGTGGATAAGAAAAATAAAAAATAATCTATAAGATATAAAGAGTAGCTAATGGTATAAATAAGTATTACTGGCTTACTCTATAATTACTAAAAATGCATTTAATAAGTATATTTTTATTTCATTAGTAAAATAAATTTTGTATAATTATAGTAATAAAAGAAAGGAGTGGGAATTTATGATTAGATGGGGAATTATAGCACCAGGTGGAATAGCTAATGCTTTTGCAAAAGAAGTGATTAAGACAAAGGATGGCGTTCTTTCTGCAGTATACGGAAGAAATGAGGATAAAACTAAAGAATTTGCTAAGAAACATAATATAGAAAAATATTATGTAGATATAGATGAATTTTTAAAGGATGATACTATTGATGCAGTTTATATTGCGACACCACATAATTACCATATGGAATATGCAAAGAAATGTGTAAAAGCTAAAAAGCATATATTATGTGAAAAACCTTTTTCATATAACTATAAAACAGATAAAGAAGTACTAGAATTAGCTAAAGAAAATAATGTATTTATAATGGAAGCTCTTTGGACATTATTTTTACCAGCAATTAATCAAGCAAAAGCATGGATTGAAGAAGGTAAAATAGGTAAAGTTAAATTAATTACAATAAACTTTGGATTTAAAAGTGAATGTAATTTAAATTCAAGACTATATAATCCTAATTTAGCTGGAGGAGCATTATTAGATGTTGGTATTTACCCAATTCTATTTTCTAATTATATAGCAAATAGTTATCCAAAAGAAATAAAGGCAAGTGCTGAATTTACAAAAACTAATGTAGATGAAAGCGATATTATTAATTTAAAATATGAAGATGGAACATTGGCATCTTTAACATGTTCAATAGCGGTGGATACAGATAATACAGCAGTGATTTATGGAGAAAAGGGAAAGATAGTTATACCAAGCTTTTGGATGGCAAAAGAGGCATATTTATATAGTGAAGATAAGAATGAAAAGTATATAGATGAATATAAAGAAGCTGGATATATGCATGAAATTGAAGAAGCAAATAACTGCATTAAAAATAAGACTTTAGAAAGTAATGTTGCTTCTCATAATAATACATTAGAGCTAGCTAGAATAATGGATGAAATAAGAAAACAAATAGGGTTAGTTTATCCATTTGAATAAAATAAATTTCTATATTTAATTTAAAGTAAAAAGCACCTAATAAGATGTATATATCTTGTTAGGTGCTTTTAGATTATAATTAGTACAAAGCCTATTTATTTATATTCTTAGCAAATTGTTCCATAATTGCTTTTACTTCTTCCACTTTATCAGCTTTTAATAAAGCTATCATCTTAGGAATAAATTCCTTAATATATTCGTGTGAAAAAGTACCTTCTGCTTGTTTCTTGAAGCTTTCAGATAATAAGTATTTTGCTTCATCAATTTTATTTTCTTGAACTCTTTCTAAAATAAATCCTAAAAATTTTTCTTGTCCTTGATTCATAATTAACCTCCAAATTATATATGTATTTAATACTCTTTAACTATGATATTATATTTATATTTTAATTTAAAGTAAAAATTAATATATAAATATAAAGTTATCTTATATATGGAATATATGGTGATGAATTGAAGGTGTGATATAATAAATATGTAAAATGTCGTTTAAAAATCTGTTAATCTAAAAGGAGAATAATAAATGGAGATAAAAATAATAAATCAGGATTTTTCAATTTGTAAAGTAAAGGATCTATCAGAAGTAAATTATTCAGATAAGTTTTGTTTTATAGGAAAGACAGATGAAGAATTATCATTAGTATGTAGTACAAATTTGGCACCTAAAAATGCAATTGAATGTGATAATGGATGGAAGGCATTTAGAATAGAAGGTGTGTTAGATTTTTCTCTTATTGGTGTATTATCAAAAATATCAACATTATTAGCTGAAAATAAAATAGGAATATTTGCAGTATCTACATATAATACAGATTATATTTTAACTAAGGAAGAAAACTTTGAAAAATCAATAAAAGTTCTTGAGGAAAATGGATATATAATAAAAGAATAAATTTTAATTTTGAAAGGTGAAGGGGTTAAATGGAACTAAAAGTAATTAAGTTAACAGAAAAGTATTTAGAAGAATGTGTAGACTTATTTATAGATACCTTTTCAAGAGAACCTTGGAATGATGAATATGATTCAAGAGAACAGGTGAAGAATTTTTTTATAAATCATATGAGAAATAATTACTTCTTAGGATATATAGGATTGATAGATGATAAAATTGTAGCCTTAAGTTTAGGAATGAAAAAGCCTTGGATTAAGGGGATGGAATATTATATAGATGAATTTTGTATAAGCTATGATTTTCAAGGAAAAGGTATAGGTAGCTCATTTTTAAAAGGAATAGAAGAATTGTTAATTTATGAGAAGGTAGAAGGAATGATACTTAACACAGAAAGAGATTATCCTTCATGTAAATTCTATGAAAAAAATGGTTTTAAAATATTAGGAAATCTTGTTGTTTTGGGGAAATAGAAGAATATCAGAATAGATAAATTACAACTTATCTTTGGGAAATAAGGATATTAATTTATATGATATTTTTATAAAATACTCATATTTAATTATATTATTACTTAAAAAATAGAGAATATTGCATTAATTTAAAATATTTATAAAAATGATGAAAAAAGTTGCAATTAAATAAATACTATGTTATTATAAATAAGTAGCAAAGATGCTAACAAAAAAAAGTTTCATTTGGTTAAGTAGTTTCTCGAAAATTAGAGATTATTATATCAATTTAGAATCTTTAATTTTAGGAGGAATATATATGTCAGATAAAACAATAACATGCAGAGATTGCGGAAGTGAATTCATATTTTCAGTAGGAGAACAAGAATTCTACAAAGAAAAAGGATTCGATAATGAGCCAACAAGATGCATATCTTGTAGAAGAGCTAAGAAAGAACAAAATAGAAGATAATTTTAGATTGTTGAAGGTTGTAGTTTAAACTACAACCTTTTTTGACGTTTTAATATAAAAAATAGATTTTATATTAAAGGAAAAACCTTACTTAATACTTATACGGAGAAGCTATCTCAAGAGAACCAAATTAATTAGAATAATTAATCTGTAACATAAAGAAATGATATAAAAGTATCATTGACTTATGGTATAATTATGTTACCGAATAATGGAAATTTAATAAATAAATGGTAATTAAGGAGGATTGAAAATGGAAATTTATGAAAAGGCTTTATACACTATGAATGAATTATTTGCAAAGGATTATCAGTTTGCAATGGCTACTGTGAAGGATAGTACACCATCAGTTCGAATTGTTGATACTTTTTTTGAAAATGGTTCATTTTATGTTGTTACTTACTCAAATTCACAAAAGGTTCGAGAATTGGAAGATAATAGTCAAGTTTCACTATGCAGTGAATTTTATCGTTTCAGTGGTAATGCTTATAATATTGGACATCCATTACTGTTAGAAAATAGAGAGATAAGAGAAAAATTAATTAAGGTATTTGAGCCTTGGTATTTTGCACACAATAATGAAAATGATGAAAATATGTGTTACGTAAAAATTGAACTAAAGGAAGGATTTTTCTATAAAGATGGAATATAGGATATAAAGTGAATTTTAAACTAAAAGAAGTTGAAGATTTTCCTTTTGATTTGGATATTGAACCAGTATTGTAATTTCTAGATTCGAATTTTGCAGGTGAATATATTGAAGTTTCTCAACAATAAGTTTTAATGTAGTTGAGGAACTTTGATATTAAATTATTTTTTATTAAAGGATATAGCATGAAACACGGTATTAATAGCTATAGAAAATAGGCAGAATTATGAAAAAGTAATTTCTAGTGATGAATATGGATATATGTAGTCCATTAGAATACCGTAAAACTTGGCATAATAATTATATTATTAAGCAGAAATAGTATATATTATTAAAAAAAATTACACTATAATTATATTTAAGATTATATTACAATTTTAAAAATTATAGGATTGGGGAGATTATTATGACATATAAACATATTGTTTTTGATATAGATGGAACTTTAATAGATACTGAATATGCTATTTTGCATTCGTTACAAAAGACTTTAGAATTGACAATAAATAAGAAAATATCAATTTCTAAATTAACTTTTGCTCTAGGGATTCCAGGGGAAAATGCTCTTCAAAAATTGGGTGTTGATAATATTTCTTCAGCATTAGAACTTTGGGATGAAAAAATGAATGACTTCAGAGATGAAATAAATATTTTCTCTGATATAGATGTTGTTTTAAAATCACTTGTGTCATCTGGTTATAAATTAGGTATTGTCACATCTAAAACCAAAGATGAATTTATTCAAGACTTTGCTAACCTTGAAATTAATAATTATTTTGACATTGTAGTTTGTGCTGATGATACTGAAAAACATAAGCCATTTCCAGATCCTCTTATTAAATACATGGAGTTATCAAGGGTTGAAAAACATGAGATTCTTTATATAGGTGACACTGAATATGATATGAATTGTGCTCGCTTAGCCCAAATTGATTTTGCATTAGCTGGTTGGGGAGCTCATACTAGTAAGCATATACAAGCTACATATTATTTAAAAAAACCTACAGATATATTTACTATTTTATTTTCAAACTGAAACTAAATCTTCAATCTATATTTTATTATGAAATTAAAATTCATTAAAAAGTATTTGCTGTGAGGAATGAGTTAATTACACTTGATATTTTTTATTAATTATGTAATTGTATTAATAACAGAAAAGTTTTATATAAAAAACCTCGCTTACTCCAGATACAAAGAACAGTATCAAAAATAATTGAGGCTTTGAAAATGTTATCATATAAGTTATTGACTCTGACATAGGCAGGGGTTATACTTTTGGTAGTATAAAAAGTTTATGAAGAACTACCTTTTATAATTAATATAAAAAATTAAATGGAGTAGATTAATGAAAGAATATGTTGAATTAGGGTATGGATATAATATCATAGAGAATGCAAGTAAGAATTATTTAGAACTAATTAAAATTAATCAAGATGGAAAAGTTGATATAGATCATATTAGAGGGATTTACAGGAGTGATAGAAATGCTTTTTTTAAGCTAATAAATGAAATACTTTTAAGAGGTGGAAAATTTCATTTAGTGAAAGAACAAAATATATTAAAAAATATTACTATTGAATCAAATGAATTCATTTTTAAAAGCAAAAATGAATTTAGATCATTAGAAATTAATTTTGAGGAATATAATATTGGGAATTTTCTTGACAAGTATAAAGTTGATAATGATAAGTTCTTTAACTTTATGATTATAGAAGCCTTCAAAGTTATTGATAGAAATGTAAATATTGAAAAATTGAAAGAAGAATTTATTAAAGCTGGATTTAAAATATTAAAAAAAGAAACTTTTGAAAGAAAAAATATTGACAAAACAAATGAAAAATGGAATACGGTAAATGAATGGGAGGAGGATAGAGAGATAGATAATGAATATCTGAATATAGAAGAATTGAATAATATATTTACTTCAATTCCAGAGGATATTAAATATAAGAAAATAAAGGAAATTTTTATTGGGTCAAATGAGAGGCTGTTTATAGATTATTGTATGAATAATGATATTATACTAATTAATGATTTGAATGGGAAATCTCTTTATAATTTTTCAAAGTTTAAAGGTGTGGGTAAAAAGAAGTTTGATTTAGTTATAGATAAATTAAAAAATATTAAAGAAGTTACACTGACTATTGAATCTAAAATAGCAGGAAAATATGATGATGAAATTGAAACAAAACCTGAAAAAAAATATTTAGAGGAAATTAAAGAGTTAAACCTATTAAATGAAAAAATTGCAGATATATTTAATCAAAGAAGATTCTTGAGTTATTGTTATCAGAATAATAAAGAAAGTCTAAAGGATATATTAGAAGATATAGAGACTGGTTTTACAAGAATACCTAAGATGGGAGCAACAAAATGTAAAGGTTTATTTAGTGACTTAGATAAACTAATAGATGCTACTAAATCAAAAAATAAACTTTTAGCAGATTTTATCATTAAGATTAATGAACACTGGTTTAAAAAAATAAAGTTTAAAAAGATTAAAGATATAGCATTATTGCTAGAGATAGACTTAAATTTAAATAGCATTAGAGAGAAAACGTTTGAAGAAATTCAAAATACAAGGTTAGATGATTATAGCTTAAATGAAGAATCTAAAAAAGAAATTGCAGATGTTATATGGAAAATTAATAATTTGATGGATATAAATGGTATAGTAGAGGCTTCAGTTAATACTCTTAAAGATGATGATAAAAAAATATTAGAGCAAAGATATTTATTAGGAAATACCCTTGAGGAAATAGGGAAGGAATATAATTTAACAAGAGAAAGAATAAGACAAAAAATCATTAAATCGAATGAAAAAATAAATAGAATGTATAATAACTATGATATTATAAGTAGTCTTAAATTAGAATTTATTAATTCTAATTTTATTGGAATTAGCGAAATATTTAATTTTATTAATGAAGAAAATAGATTAGGAATTAAAATTTTCTTAGAATTAAGGAAAGATTTAATTTTTAAAGATATGGAGATACTTACTTTAAATAATGATAGATATATTGAGGAATTAAACAATGAGATCATAGAGTATTTAGATGAAGAGTTTATTATAGATGAGGTTATAGATGGGTTAAATGATATATATGAAATAGTAGGTTTTAAGAATTTAGAAAAATACAAAATAGAAAAACACTTAATTAAATTAGGATATAGAAAGTATGGTAAATTATACACTAAAAATAAACTTTCACTCCAAAAAGGATATGAGTGGATTGCTAATAGATATATTGAAAATTCAATAAGAATAGATGATGAGGGGTTAGCTCTATTGAAGAGGAAATATATTGAGATTTTTGAAGAGGATATTTCAGATAAGAGTATAAGAACTGTTGAAGCTAGGATAATGGAAAATCCTAATATGATTTGTATAGATAATAGAGAATATATTCATATAACAAAATGGAATGTTTACGATGAAACAAAGCAGGTAGCAGATAAGGTCTTGGAAGATACATTGAAATTGGTTGAAATTACTACAGCTCAAGATGTTATAAAATATCATGAAAATGAACTATCCAATGTAGGTATACATAACAAGTATTATTTTTACTCCATAATAAAACATTTCTTTAGTGATAAATATGCTACAGGTAAGGGAAATACTATGTCTATAACTTATAATACTAACAAGGATATTATGAGCAAAAGTAGAGAAGATATTGTCAAAGAGTACGTTAGCAAAAATGGTGGGGTAGTATTGAAAAATAAAGTTTTAAATGAGCTTAAATGGGAACTATTTAAGTTAGAAGATACGATTTCAAAAAGTAATGAAATTATTAAGATTGGAAATTATATTACATTGATATCAAATGATCTATTAAGTGAAAATATCAAATCAAAGTTTAAAGACATGGTAAGTGAATCATTAAGTAAATATGGAGTTGTATCTACACAACTTATTTATTCTAAGTCTATGATTGATACAGAACTATATACTTTCTTTAAATATTTTCATATTAAATCTGGAGAAGGGATTGCGTCTATTATTAAAGCTTTAGATCCGTGTTTAAAAGGACATACTAATTTACTGTATTATGATGATAGTCAGGTAAGGTCACCAGAGGATATTATTATAATGAAATTTAGAGGAGTCCATAAAAAAGAAGAAATAAAGAACCTATTAAAGGAAATTGGATACAAAGAAGGTAGTATTGGAAATATATTCACTAAATTAATAGAAGAGAAAGAGTACTATTTAATATCAAATGTAGAGGTTGTTTATAAAGAAAAATTAGAAGAAATAGAGGAACATGTAATTAATTATGTATATAGCTTATTGGATTCAGAAATAGGTGAAAAGGAATATATTGTGGTTAATAATATATCAAGATTAAGAAGAAGGTTACCTAGAATTGATTTCACTTGGGAGCCAGAATTAATATCTAGCTTAGTGAATGGAAAGAAGTATAAAAGAGTAAAAAGAATTTACTATGATTATGTTGGAGGGACAGATAGAGTGATTTTAGTAAAAGATAGCTCTTCAATTGAAAAATTTGATGAGTTAGTTAAACATATTATTACAAATGAATACAGTGGCGTAAAACATATTGATCATATATATAAGTTCTTAGTAGATAAAGGTGTAATATATAATAATGAAAAAAATAGATCATTACCTTATGAAATATTAACATCAGAATTATTTGAAATTGATGAAATGGGAAGATTTAAGATTAAGGAGTAGTTAATGAGTTGTTTAAGTGATTTAGATCTACAGTTTAAATATAGATCAAATAAAGACAAGCTTAGTATAGATTTTTATGAAAAGTGTTTAAATGTAAGTTCAAGATATGATAGAGCAGTTGGATATTTTACAAGCTCAAGCTTATCAGCACTTGGAGAAGGTTTAGAAAGATTTATTAAAAATGATGGAAAAATTAGAATAGTTGCTAATCCTTTATTGGAAGAAGGAGATTATAAAGCTATATTAAGAGGTGAAAAGGCAAAAGAGGATATTATAGAAAAGGCATTATTAAGGCAGATAAAAATTTGTAAGGAAACAATAAAAAATGATTCGCTTAGTACTTTAGCTTATCTTATCAGTGAAGGGAAATTAGAGATAAAAATAGCTTTTTCAGAAGATAATGTATTATATCATGAAAAGTTTGGTATTTTTTATGATAACTTTGGCAATAAGGTTGCTTTTTCAGGGTCAGCAAATGAAACCTTAAGTGGATTAGTTAATAACTTTGAAAAGATAGATGTTTATTTTGGAGAAAATGAACTATACAGAATAAATGATATGATATATGATTTTGAGAATCTTTGGACTAATAATACAGAAAAGTTAACTGTTATAAATATACCAAATGCAGTTTTATTAAATATGATAAGCTTCAATAAGAAAAGTAGTAATAAAAAAGAAGTAAAACCAAGACCGTATCAGCTTGAAGCTATAAAAGCATTTAAAGATAATCAATGGAATGGAATATTTGAAATGGCTACAGGTACAGGTAAAACTATTACTAGTTTACTAATTACAAGGGAATACAAAAAAGAGAAAAAAAGAATGTTTTTAATAATATTAGTTCCATTTACTCATCTTGTAGATCAATGGATAGATAACTGTAAGATATTTGGATATAAGCGGATAATTAAATGTTATGGAAGTAAGACTTCATGGATGAGTAAACTCGAAAGTAAAGTAAGGGATTTTAATATTGGTATAAGTGATTTAGAAGTTGTAATTACCACATATAAATCAGCTTCATCAATAGATTTTAATGATATCGTAAGTAGGATAAAAAATAATGGGTTTATTATAGGTGATGAGTGTCATTATTTTGGAATTAAATCACTAACAAACAATAAATTTGGAAATATAGATGTAAGATTAGGTTTATCTGCAACCCCAGATAGATGGTGGGATGAAAAAGGGACAGATAACTTGAGAAATTATTTTGGGGAAACTGTATACGAATATGGAATGAGTGAAGCAATAAAAAATGGGATATTAACAGAGTATGAATACAATCCAGTTATATGTAACTTAGACGAAGAGGAAATATTAGGATACGAAAAGATAACCAGAAGAATACAAAAGATTACACTAAAAGAAAATAAGACATATGAAGATAAAAGGGCTATTGAAGAGTTAAATATAAAAAGGAGCTTAATTTTATCTAAAGCAAAAAACAAAATAGATAGATTAATTAATTTATTAAAAAAGGAAGACATAAAAAAATTAAAGCATACATTGATTTATTGTGCACCAGGGGATATTGATAAGATTACTAAGATGGTAGCAGATTTAGGCATAAGAGTATATAGGTTTGATTCGAGAGTTAATAATATTGAAAGGGGTAAGATACTGCAAAGGTTTGACGAAGGAGATATACAAGTATTAGTTGCCATTAAATGCTTAGATGAGGGGGTTGATATACCAGCAACAAGAAAAGCTTTCTTTTTAGCATCAACATCTAATCCACGTGAATTTGTTCAAAGAAGAGGTAGAATACTTAGAAAATCAAAGGGGAAAAATCTAGCAGTCATTTATGACTTTATAGTCATTCCTAGTCAAGCAGAGGAAAAAACATATATAACAATTGTAAAAAAAGAAATGCCAAGATTTGCCGAGTTTTCAAAATATGCTATTAATCAACATAACAGTAGAATGATAATGAGAAAATATTTAGAAATATTAGATTTAGAACATTTAATGGATAAGTTACCATGGGAAGTATATAGAGAGCTAAAGGAGGAATTTGAAAATGAGTAGAGAAAAAACAAAGCTAGATATAAATATGGACTTAAAGGAAAAAATTAATTCATTGGATCCTGATATTGCGTTTTTAGCTAATGAGGTGTTGGCTGATATTGAAAAAGGAAAGGCAGAAAAACAAATAAAAGAATTTATTAGAGATGAGATAACCGAAATAGTAAAAGAGGAGATAAGACAATGCAATTAAATAGTATTATAGTGAATAATTTTAGGCAGTATTATGGAGAACAAAAAATTGAATTTGCTAAAGGGGATAAAAATGTAACAATCATATTTGGAGAGAATGGAAAAGGTAAAACAGGTTTATTTAGAGCTTTGATATTTGGAATATTTGGGGAAAAATATATAAATCAAGATAATAAGAATGATGAGATACATCTGGTAAATTTTAATGCTCTAGAAGAAAATAATGGTTATCCTGTTGAGGCATGTGTGATAGTAAATTTTACTCATAGACAAAAGGAATACATTATAAAGAGAAAAGTAGTTGGATATAAAGCTGATAATAAGATAAATGAAAAAATAAATGGAATAGAATTGAGTATAAAAGATGAAAATGGAAATTATGATAATAAAAACGATCTTACTGATGATGAAAAAAATAAGCTAGTAGGAAAGGTTTTTGATTCAAAAATTAAAGATTTCTTTCTTTTTGACGCTGAAAGAATTGAAACATTAGCAAAAACAAATAAAGAATCTAAGTTAGAAGTAGAAAATGGAATAAAAAATTTATTAAGCATAGATAAGTTACAAAAAGCTATAGATATAACAGGGGATTTAGTAAAAGAAGAAAGACGTAATATTAGTAGTAGAGTTAATAATAGCGAAGTTACTAAATGTGAAGAAAATATAAAAAATATAGAAGAAGAAATAAAGGACATTGAAGAAATAATAGATACAAAGAAAAGTGAAGAATTAGCATGTCAAGAAGAAATAGAATCAATAGACAAAAAATTAAGAGAAAATGAGGCAATTAGACTTATTCAAGATAAAATAAAAGAAAAGAAGATTAATAAAGCAACAAAAGAGGAGCTTTTGGCTTCTGAAAAGCAAGCTATAAAAGAAAAAAGCTTTTATAAATGTCATATGCTTTTAATGGATCCTATATATGAGATGGCTAAGGATTACTTAGGACAAGTTGTGATTAAGCAAAAAGATTTAATTCCTTTAGAAATAATAGAAAAATCTTTAAAGGATGAGATTTGTAGCTGCTGCAAGGTTGATTTATCAAAAAATATTGAAGCTTATAATGAAATAGTTAAGCTTAAAAAGAACTTTAAAAGATCCGAATTAACTCCTTTAATTACTGAAATAACTAATACTATTAATGAATTTCTACAAGAGAAAGAAAGAGAATTAGATAGCATAAAAGTAAGACTATCTAAGATTAGGGAAATTAAAGATGAAGTAGAAGAAATTCAAGAAGAAATAAATGAGTTAAATCAAGAATCAAAAGGAAAAAGTAAAGGAACAGCTAATCTTGAAGAGCTAGAAAAAATAAAAAAAAGATGTGAAGAAAATAAAGAAAATATAAAAAAAGATATAGGTAATTTAGAAGGAAGAAAAGATTCTTCAATAGATGCTCTTAATAAGGAAAAAAGAAAATATGATAAGCTAATAAGCGAAAATGAAGCAGTTAAATTTGATTCTAAGAAGTTAGAATACATGAAAAAATTAAATGAAGATCTGCAAAATATTTTAGATGGGTATAGTGAAACCATGAGAAAAAATCTTATGGAAGAAACTACAGAAATATTTAAGAAGCTGATAGACAAAAAGGATAAGGCTCTTATTAGTAAAATAAATATTAATCATAAGTATGAAATACAAGTAATAAATAGATTAGAAACTATAATTACACAAGATATATCACAAGGTCAAAGACAAATTGTAGCTTTAGCATTTATAACTGCATTAGCAAAAGTTGCAGGTGGGGATGATTCATCAATAGACTTTCCACTATTTATGGATACGCCTTTTGGTAGAGTAAGTGGTAATAATAGAGATAACTTAATAGAAAATATTCCTTTATTAGCTAATCAATGGATATTATTGTTAACCGATACTGAGTTAACTATAAGTGAAGAGTTAAAAATTAAAGAAGTTGGAAAGCTAGGTAAATGGTATAAACTAAATCAGATTTCCGATGGATATTCAAAAATTGAAGAAGTAAGTTTAGACAGTAAAATGGCTACAAGGGGGTAAATGAGAATGGACTTTTTAAGGGACCAAGGTTTAATATACACAAGTAAAAAATATGAGCAAATATATATATTCTTAAAAGAGAGATATGATATAAGCTATGATCAGTTATTTACGTTATGTGCTGTAGTAGGATTTAAAAACAATAGAGCTTTAGAAAGAGAATCAAAAGGAAGAGAGTTTAGAGGTAGTTATCTAAAGAGAGATAATAAAGCAAGTTTATACTCTATTATTTTAAATGATGAAGAATTAGGAAAGCAGATTGATTCTTTTGGGAAAAGTGAATATCAAAAGGAATGTATCAAAAAACTAGAGAAATATGCTGAGGGTGGAATGGAAATACTTGTAGAAGAAGTATTTAGAGGAAAATGGGGAACTAATAAGTTAGATGAAAGATATGATGAATATATTATTGATATAATTAGCTATGTTTATGAAAATAGTATAGAGTTGCCATTCTAGGTTAGAATTAATTCTTTAATATTATTTTATTGTAGGTTGTACTAGCGATATTTAACGAGTACGACTTATTTTTTATAAGAAAAAAGAGGAATGTTGTAATCTATGATAAAATATCACCAATAGTCCAAGACGGATAAAGCAGCTATCCTACTTCTGAATTTCCAAATTCTACTTTAGATTTATGTCCATAAATTGATATATTATATGCATAAAAGTAAAGTGGAAAAACATCATTTATAGTAGTTATGGAGAATCGTATCACAAGTAAATGAGGCTTTTAGTAAAATAATATAAAGATATTGTAGTAAGGTAAACTTAGTATCTAGCAGAAAGCCTAGAGCAAATAATGAGTCTAGATTTTTGTTGCGTTGATTTACTTAGATTAGGATGATGAACGTATCATAATCCAATACCAATATATCTAGCAAAGTTGACTTTTGATAGTATTTAAATTGTAATATTTTACTGATTTTAATATTATTAGATAAACTGATTTTTTTTAGTCGGGCAACAAGCTTTTTATTTTATTATAATAGAATTATTATATTAGAGGTGGTGAATATATTGACTAGAGCTATTACATTAGCTGATGGAAGAAATTTTGAAGTAGAGTGCCTTAGTTGTGCAATTACAAGTGGATTAATAGAGCCAACTGGCGGAGTTATATTAGAAACAAAATATTTTCATGTGCATCAAGATGTAGCATATCCAATACCAGGACTAGTTATTTTAGCTTCAAAAAGGCATTTTTATTGCATGGATGAACTAACCCTTGAAGAGCAATTGGAATACATTCAATTAATATATAAAATTAGGGAAGCACAGAGAAATTTATTCGGAATTGAAAAAGTGTATTATTTCTATAATGAAGATACAATCCATCATTTTCATTTGTGGATGGTTCCACGCTATGAATGGATGTATGAGTTTGGTAAATCTGTTGAGTCAGTGAGACCAGTATTATTGCATGCACGAAATAACTTGAATAATGAAGAGAATATGAAAGAAGTAATTGCTGCAATTAATAAATTACGAGAAGAATTAAGAGATTTTGAAATTAGATAAAGTAAATATTACAAAAAGTGCTTTGAATAAATTTATAGGAACAAACTTATATAAGAAAATGACAGTTAGAAATATTAATACAACTCGTAAAATATATGAAATCATGAAAGATATTGAGAAAAGTAAATAAAAATTCCAATTAAATACTATGTTAAATGAATATGCATTTTGAAGGATGTGGTACTTTCATTAACAACAGGATGTGAAATTTATTCTAGAACCACCTATAGAAAATTATTTTTATATAGCTGTAACTATTGTTACAGAATATATTATAAATTACTAATATAATAAGTCTTGTGAATAAGCATAGTATATAAAAATTATATGAAAATAGTAATTTATAATAAGAACGTAGGGGGATAAGTAATGGAAAATAAAATGTTTTGTTTTCAATGTCAAGAAACAGCAGGTTGTACAGGATGTACTCAATTTGGTGTATGTGGAAAAAGTCCAGATTTAGCAAGAATGCAAGATCTTTTAATATATGTAACTAAAGGGTTATCAGAAGTTACAACAAAATTAAGAGAAGAAGGACAAGTTGTTCCTTATGAAATAAATAATTATATAACTATAAATCTATTTACGACTATTACTAATGCAAACTTTGATGATGAAGTATTCTATGAAAGAGTTAAAGAAACTTTAAGAATAAAACAAGATTTAATGAGAAAAACAAAAAATAAAGAAAACTTATCAGAAGCAGCAATATGGTATGCAACAACAAATAGTGAAATAGATAAAAAATTAAGCTTAATGGAAAAAATTAAAAATGCATTTTCAAGCAATAAAGAACTAAAATTTGATGATAGTATTTTAGATGAAAAATCAAAAAAAGTTGGTGTTTTAGCAACTAAAGATGAAGATATGAGAAGCTTAAGAGAACTTATTACATACGGATTAAAAGGTATGTCAGCTTATTTAAAACATGCTAATGAATTAAACTATGATAGTGAAGAAATTAATGCATTTATGCAAAAAACTTTAGCTTCACTATTAGATGATACTTTAACAGTAGATCAATTAATAGCTTTAACTTTAGAAACAGGTAAAGTTGGAGTTGATGGTATGGCACTTTTAGATAAGGCTAATACAGAAAGCTATGGAAATCCAGAAGTAACTAAGGTTAATATAGGAGTAAGAAATAATCCTGGAATTTTAGTATCAGGACATGACCTAAGAGATTTAGAACAATTATTAGAGCAAACAGAAGGTACTGGCGTAGATGTTTATACTCACTCAGAAATGTTACCAGCGCACTATTATCCGAATTTAAAGAAATACAAGCATTTAGTAGGTAACTATGGTAATGCATGGTGGAAGCAAAAAGAAGAATTTGAAAGCTTCAATGGACCAATTTTAATGACAACTAACTGTATAGTACCACCAACTTCAAGAGAAACATATAAAGAGAGAATGTTCACAACAGGTGCAGCAGGATTTATAGGATGTAAACATATTGAAAGAGATAAAGATGGTAAGAAAGATTTTTCAGAAATAATTGAACTTGCTAAGAAATGTAAAGCACCTACTGAAATAGAAAAGGGAGAAATTATTGGTGGATTTGCTCATAATCAAGTATTTGCTTTAGCAGATAAAGTTGTAGATGCTGTTAAATCAGGAGCAATTAAGAAGTTCTTTGTAATGGCAGGATGTGACGGAAGAGCTAAGTCAAGAAATTACTACACAGACTTTGCAAAGGCACTTCCAAAGGATACTGTAATATTAACAGCAGGTTGTGCTAAGTATAAATATAACAAATTAGACTTAGGGGATATTGGTGGAATTCCAAGAGTATTAGATGCAGGACAATGTAATGATTCATATTCATTAGCATTAATAGCATTAAAACTTAAAGAAGTATTTGAATTGCAAGATATAAATGATTTACCAATAGCATTTAATATTGCATGGTATGAACAAAAAGCTGTAATAGTATTATTATCATTATTATATCTTGGAGTTAAGAATATCCACTTAGGACCAACACTACCAGCATTCCTTTCACCAAATGTTGCAAAAGTATTAGTTGAAAACTTTGGTATTGGTGGAATAACTAATGTTGAAGATGATTTAAAAATGTTTATGGAAATGTAATTTGAACTTTCATAAGAATTTAAAATAAAGATTTAATAAATAAGGAGATGATGCACCCTACTAAATTAATAATTTGGAAGGATGCATCATCTCCTTTTGTTTTAAAATATTATATATATTTTAAAGATTTACTATTATCTTAAGGTAAGCCCATTAAATAGTTGTTGCTTTTTCTATAGATGTATTATTTTATATAATTTAAAACTCTATACCTTTAATATATTTGCTTAGTGTATAAGCAATACCGTCTTCTTCATTAGATAAAGTTACTTCATCAGCTATAGCTTTTAAATCATCTACAGCATTTTCCATAGCCACTCCGATTCCAGCATATTTAACCATTGATGCATCATTATGTCCATCTCCAAAAGCAATCATTTCTTCTTTTTTATATCCCATAGGAATTAGTACAGTATCTAAGGCTTTAGCCTTATCTATTCCTTTAGCAGTAAATTCAAAGTAGAAGGCTGCTGTAAACATACAACTTAAACTGTCTTTAAAAGGCTCCATCATTTCTTTATAATTAGCCTGTAAATATTCTGGATCACCTGCAGTTAATATTTTATTTAGCGGATAGTCAGCAAATTCAGCTAAGTCATCTTTTTCGCATAACTTAAATTTACCACCACGAGATTCATATTGAATTATGTTAAAAGGTGCACCATTATAATTTACCGTATTATTGAACACATCATTAACATACATATAATCACCTTTGTCTATCATAGGCTTAACATCAAAATTTTTCATATGTTCAAGAACAGCTTGTCCTTCTTCTACGCTCATAGTTTCATTAAATAAAACTTTATTACTTTGACAATCAATAACCTTAGAGCCATTAAAGGAAACTAAAATCCCATTGTTTTTATCCATTTGTAATTCTCTAGCTAAATCAACTAATCCAGATGTAGGTCTTCCTGATGCTAAAATTAATATTGCTCCCAATTCTTGAGCTTTAATTAATGCATTTTTTGTTTTTTCAGTTACTTTTTTTTGGCTATTTGTTAATGTTCCATCTACATCCATAATAATTACTTTTATATTATTCATATATTTTGCTCCTTATGGTTTTTATTAAATTATACTAATACTTCCTTAATAAGTGAATAGATTATGTAAATAATTTGAGTAAATATATATTCATATTTGGAGATATTGTAGTATTTATATAAAAATAAATTTTACCTTGACTTTCTTTGACCTTAGTTTTATAATGTAATTGTTAAAGGAAATAGCAAATATAAAATGTTAAAGGAGGTTTTTAGTATGTTTGATATTGTTCCTTGGAGAAAAAATAATTTAACACAAAGAAAGGGAGATGATTTTGAAAACATGGTAAATAGTTTCTTTAATGATGACTTTTTTAGTTCATTAAGTGTATTAAAGAATAATTTTTCTGTAGATCTAAAAGAAGAGGATAATAATTACATTGTAGAAGCAGATTTACCAGGAGTTGATAAAAAGGACATCGATATAAGCTATAAGAATGGTTATTTGAACATTTCTGCTAAGAGACATAATAAAGTAGAAGAAAAGAAGGATAACTATGTAAGACAAGAAAGAAGCTATGGAGAATTTAAGAGAAGCTTCTATATAGATAATGTTGAAGAAGAAAAAATTGATGCAAACTTTAATAATGGTGTATTAAAAATAAACTTACCTAAGTTAAATAAAGAAGTTTGCGAAAATAGAAAAATAGAAATTAAATAAAAGATAAGCTATAAGTAATAGCTTAAAAAGTTCTATAAAATAATTTTGTTTATCTTATAGAACTTTTTTATTTAAATATTTAATTTAATAAATTCTATTATTTATAAATTGGGTAAGAATACATTTTCATGTGCATTATTTGTAGTTTATAGGTATTTCTAGTTGTTAGGATTAATAGATAATTTTGTTGAAAACTGAATTTTTTTACATTTTTACCTTGACCACCCTTAATTTCAATAATATAATATAATTGTTAAAGGAAATAGCAAATATTTAATATTAAGGAGGTTTTTAGTATGTTTGATATTGTTCCTTGGAGAAAAAATAATTTAACACAAAGAAAGGGAGATGCTTTTGACAACATGGTAAATAGTTTCTTTAATGATGACTTCTTTAGTTCATTAGGTGTATTAAAGAATAATTTTTCTGTAGACTTAAAAGAAGACGATAATGATTATATTATCGAAGCAGATTTGCCTGGTGTTGATAAAAAAGACATCGAAATAAGCTATAAAAATGGTTATTTAAATATTTCAGCAAAGAGAGATAGCCATGAAGAAGAAAAGAAAGATAATTACGTAAGAAAAGAAAGAAGCTATGGAGAATATAAGAGAAGCTTCTATATAGATAACGTAGAAGAAGATAAAATTAATGCTGACTTTAACAATGGTGTTCTTAAAGTATGTTTACCTAAACTAAATAAAGAAACATCTGAAGCTAAGAAAATAGAAATTAAATAACATATAAAAGAAAACCTATAAAAAATTTTTTATAGGTTTTTTATTAGAATAAAAATAACCTAAATTAACTAAAAAGTTCTATAAAATAATTGCGTTTTATAGAACTTTTTTAGTTAATTGGCCTCCCTTTAATAATCTATTTTGATTATTAACAAAGAGGGTATAGAATATTCAAATAAATTATAACTTAAATAATAATTGCAATTGTCTTTAATGTTATAATATAAATTGTATGTACAATATAAGAAAGGTAGTTAAAAATGGATAAAATAATAAAATAAATTGAAATATTTGAATCTTATAAAGAAAAAATCTTATCAGGAGAAATAAAAGAAAATGAGAATGAAGTCTTAAACGAAGAAGAGTATATTATATGAAAGAATATATTTCTGTAATTAATGATTGTATTCTGAATATTTTGTGTTTTCTATCTTTTTTGATATAATTAAAATATATTTGAGTATTTAGGAGGGAGTAATATGAATATCAATACTAAGATAAAAATGAATACTGGTAATGGAATTTATCAATTTGGATTAGGCTGTTCTTGCTGCATTAAAAGCTGGATATAGACATATTGATACAGCAGCTGTTTATGGAAATGAAGAATCAGTTGGTGAAGCCATAAAAGAAAGTGGAATTCCAAGAGAAGAATTATTTATAACTACAAAGTTATGGAATCAAGATATGAGAGACCATAAGGTAATGGAAGCTTTTGAAACTAGTTTAAAGAAACTTGATTTAGACTATGTAGATTTATATTTAATACATTGGCCAGTTAAAAATGAATATATCCCATCATATAAAATCATGGAAGAAATTTATAAGAGTGGAAGAGCTAAAGCCATTGGAGTTTCAAACTTTAAAACACATCATCTACAAGATTTATTAGATAATACAGAGATTGTTCCTGCTGTTAACCAAATGGAATTTAATCCTCAAATGCAAGATAATGATATTTTAGAAATGTGCAAAGAAAAAGGAATAGTACTAGAAGCATGGTCTCCACTTGGCTCAGGTGCTTGCTTAAATAATAAAGAAATAATAGATATAGGAAAAAAATATAATAAATCAGCAGCTCAAGTAATAATTAGATGGTTATTACAAAAGGACATTGTAGTTTTCCCTAAATCTGTTCATGAAAATAGAATTAAAGAAAACGCTGATGTATTTGATTTTGAATTGACTAATGAAGAAATTGAATTAATTAATGGTATGAATAAGAATCTTAGAACTGGCCCAGATCCTGATACATTTAATTTTTAAAATCTATTGACTTATTTAATATATATGCTAGAATAAGGATAATTTAAAAAGAATAAAAATGCTTCGTATAACCCTAATAATAAGGTTTAGGGGTCTCTACCAAGAACCAATAATTCTTGATTACGAGGAAATCATCTATTTGTGATTTCTTCGTAATCAAGAATTTTTTTATACATTTTTATATATTATCTTTACTTTAAATTTTATTAAATAGAGGAGTGATTGTATGGATATTAATAAGTTACCAAAAGTAGAATTACATTGCCATTTGGACGGAAGTTTAAGAGTTGAAACTGTAATAGAGCTTGCTAAAAAAGAAAGAATAGCCTTAGAGAGTTATGAATATGATTATGTTAAAAATTTATTGACAGTTGGAGAAAGTTGTAGTTCTTTAGACGAGTATTTAGAAAAGTTTGATCTTCCTAATATGGTATTACAAACTAAAGAAAATTTAAGAAGAGCAGCCTTTGAATTATTAGAAGATGCTTCAAAAGAAAATATTAAATATATAGAAGTAAGATTCGCTCCGATTTTTCATATTAAAAAAGGACTTAAATTAGATAAAATAATAGAAAGTGTTATTGAAGGAATTAGAGACGCAGAAAAACTTTATGATATAAAAGGAAATGTAATAATTTCTTGTATAAGAGGATTAGGACTAGAACATGTATATGATTCTATAGAAGCAGGTTCAAAATTCCTTGAAAAAGGTGTTGTTGCAATAGATTTAGCTGCTACAGAAAGAGAAGACTTTGTTTATGAATATGTAGATGCAATGAAATTAGCTAAGGAAAAAGGATTTAGAGTTACTATTCATGCTGGTGAAACAGGCTTTGGAAAGAATGTAAGAGATTCTATAAATCTTTTAGGAGCAGAAAGAATAGGACATGGTGTCTTTATTTATAATGATGAAGAAGCCTATAATCTAGTAAAGAATTTAGGAGTTACTTTGGAGATGTGCCCAAAGAGTAACATTGATACAAAAGCTGTAAATCTATATAGTGAACATCCTATATATAATTATCATAAGGATGGTATAAAGGTGAATATTAGTACTGACAATCGAACAGTTTCTAACATAACTTTAAATGAAGAAACTAATAATGTATTAAATATCTTTAATATAACTTTAGATGAATATAAAGAAATATACAAAAATAGTGTACAAGCAGCCTTTTGTGATGATAAAACAAAGGAAGAATTAATTGAATTTATTAATTACTAATATTAATTATGTATTATTTTAAAATTTCTCCATAAAATATTATAGAAGTATTTTAAGGAGAAAGAAAATGAAGTGTAAAAAGCTATTTAATTTTGAAATAATAGGCGTATTTATAATTTTTGCTTTAGGGGTATTATGGCATTTTCTCTATAAAATATCAAATGAAAATATAATTGTAGGTCTTATAGCACCAATAAATGAAAGTATGTGGGAGCATTGGAAACTTGGTTTATATCCAATTTTAATATACTCCATTATAGAATATGCTTTTGTGAAAAAGGAAGCAAATAACTTTTTATTCAGCAAATTTATTTGTATTTTAGTATTTGAAATTGTTTGTTTTTCAATAACTGCTTTATGGAATTTCTTTTTTAAAGAGCTTGGATCTACTACTGAAATGATAGTAGACATAGTATCCTATTTATTAGGAATATTAATTGGGCAAACAGTATCCTATATCATAGCATGTATAAGTTTATCTAATAAAAAACTAAAGAACATTGCCATAATAGGGATATTACTTCATATTATAGTATTTATAATTTTTACCTTTAAGCCTCCAATGCAAGAATATTTTAAAGATACAAATACAGGAGAGTATGGTATTTATAAAATGAAGAGGTAAATCAATAAGAATATATAATAACATAAAACATGACTTCCAAATTTTTAGGCCTCAATAGAGGTCTTTTTAATATTTTAATATATTTTTAGGAAGGAGATTAAGTATGAAAATAAGAATTGGTTATGTAGCAATTTCAAATGTATTAGGTAAAAAAGTAACTAGCTCCAGTACTATTACTTTTACAAATTATAATAAAATTTTATCTGAAGAAAAAAGGTTAGAAAAGTTAAAGACAGTAACATTATCAAATTTAGAAGCCCTTGAAGAAATACTAAAATACAATATAGAAAATCAAATACATTTCTATAGAATAACTTCTGCATTAATTCCATTAGTAACTCATCCAGAGGTTGGTTATTGGGGACATAGAGAAATATTTAAAAAAGATTTTTACTACATAGGAAAACTTATTAAAGAATCAAATATGAGAGTAGATACTCATCCTGATGAATTTAATGTAATAAATAGTGCAAATCCTAAAGTTGTAGAAAATACCATTATAAATTTAAGTAGACAAGTGGAATGGTTTAAAGATATGAATTATAAAGCTGGGAAGATGGTAATACATATAGGTGGAGCTACTGGTGGGAAAGAGGCAGCACTAAAAAGATTTGTAGAAAATTTCAATAAGTTTCCTAAGGACATACAAGAAAAAATTATAATTGAAAATGATGATAAAACCTATACAGCTAAAGAAACTTTAAGCTTATGCAGAGAGTTAAAGATACCAATGGTTTTAGATATACATCATCATAATTGTAATAATAATGGAGAAGACATTAAAGATTTATTAGAAGATATATTAAATACATGGAAAAATGAAGATTTACCTCCTAAAATGCATTTTTCTTCTCCTAAAGATAAAACATTAGTAGATAAAGTTGATAAGAAGCATTCAGATTTTATAGAAGCACAGGATTTTATAAAATTTATTGAATTATTAAAGGTATTTAATAGAGATGTAGATATAATGCTAGAATGCAAAGAAAAAGATATAGCTTTATTTAAATTAGTTAAAGAAATAAAAGAGATAAAACCAGAATATAAGTGGATTGATAAAACTACTTTAGAATTGTAGTTATTTTATCTTAGGTATATATTAAAAAAATATTTAATAATCATTATTATACAATAAAAATTTCGTTTTTATTGTACAGTTTCGTTTTATTTATACGAATATTTATATTATGGCTAATTAGATATTTTAAATATATACAAAAGAGATAAAAGGGGGACCCATTTATGAAAAAGGTTAAATTAGTATTAAAGGTTAGATCGAGATTAATTGTCATGACCATGCTAATTTCATTAGTTACAGCTTTAGTTATAACGGCAACAACTATTTTTAGAAGCATTGAGACTAATAATAAATTGCTATCTATTCAAAAGGAGCGTTTAATTGAAGATTATGATTCAAGAATAAAGGGAGAAGTAGAAATTGCCATTTCTATGATAGATGCAATTAATGAAAAAACTAAAACAGGTGAGCTTACAGTTGATAAAGCAAAAAAGGAAAGCGCTGATTTATTAAGAAATCTACGGTTTGGAGAAGAAGGATATTTTTGGGCGGATACTGTTGAAGGTGTAAATGTTGTTTATTTAGGAACTGATACAGAGGGCAAAAATAGACTTAATGACAAAGATGATAAGGGCAATTATATGATAAAAGATATAATTGAAAATGGTAAAAAAGATAATGGTGGATATACAGATTACTGGTTTCCTAAAGCGGGGAAAACTGAAGCAGCACAAAAAAGAGGATATAGTAAGATTTATAAGCCATTTAATTGGGTAATAGGAACAGGAAATTACATAGACGATATTGATGAAATAGTCAATTCAAGATCAGAAGTACTTACACAAGATTTAAGAAATGGAATAACAATAAACATATTTTTACTTATAGCATCATTATTTGTATCAATAATCCTAGCTTCCATAGTAAGTAAACAAATAGTTAATCCACTTATAAGGATAAAGGATTTTGTCTTAAGACTATCTTCTTATGATTTTAGTCATCAAATTAATTTTAAGAGTAAGGATGAGTTTGGAGAAACTGCTGCTGCCCTAAATAAGGCTCAAGAAAATGTAAGTTCTTTAGTAAAATTAATAGTTGAGGACTCTGAAAATATTGGTGCTTCATCAGAAGAATTATCAGCAACAGTAGAGGAACTATTTTCTAAAGCTGTAATTATAGATGAATCTATAGATTCTATTTCTAATTTAATACAAGAAAATGGAGCAGTAACAGAAGAAATAAGTGCTTCTATGGAAGAAGTAGATGGAAGTGTAAATATTTTATCAGAGAAATCCATGGATGGAAGTAATATATCAAATTCTGCTAAAAAAAGAGCTGAGGAAGTTAAGCATAGTAGTGAAGACGCAATTAAGGAAACTAGAGAAATTTATAATGAGAAGAAAGAAAAAATGGAAAAGGCAATTGAAGATGGAAAAGTTGTTGAAAGTATAAAAATCATGACAGATACCATTGGAGATATAGCTAGTCAAACTAATTTACTTGCTTTAAATGCAGCTATAGAAGCAGCAAGAGCAGGAGAACAAGGAAAAGGATTTGCAGTTGTTGCAGAGGAAGTAAGAACTCTTGCGGAAAAATCATCAGAAGCAGTAAAAAATATTCAAGAAACAATTTCAAAAGTTCAAAATGCATTTAAATCTAGTATTGAAGCAGGAACTGATATGTTAGACTTCATTAATACCAAAGTAAACTTTCAACTAGATTCCTATGGAGAAACAGGTAATAAGTATTATGATGATTCAGAATATGTAAGTCAAATGTCAGATGAAATAGCTGCTATGTCTGAAGAAATAACAGCAACAGTTGGACAAGTTACAGAAGCTGTTCAAAATATATCTATATCTTCACAAGAATCAAGTGAAAAAGCAGAAGATATTAGGGAAAGCATGAAGGAAGCTACAAAGGCTATAGAACAAGTGGCTCAATCTGCTCAAAGCCAAGCAGAGCTTGCCCAAAAGCTAAATGAAATGGTACAAAAGTTTAGTATATAAGGTTAATTAATATCTTAAATAAATAAGAAAAACCCAGTAAGATTGAACTGCCCCCTGTCAAGTAGACAGGGTAAATAATAAAAAATTATGCTGCTAAGGTGTGGCTTCTATATTCAATAGGAGCCATACCTTTTAGTTTTTTCTGCAACCTTTTTGTATTATAAAATTCCATGTATTCATCAATAGCTTGATTAAGTTCTTCATAGGTATTAAACTTCCTTAGGTAATACATTTCAGACTTCAGTGTACCCCAAAAGCTTTCCATCGGCCCGTTGTCTATACAACGACCTACTCTAGACATACTTTGTATTGCATTAATAGCATTGAGTTTATTTTTAAAGATTTTACTTGTATATTGAAAACCTCGATCACTATGGAATAGTGGCGTTGCGTTCGGATTACTAATAATAGCTTTATCTAAGGTATCGAATACTAACTTATTATTGTTAGACTTACCTAATACATAAGAAATAATACTGTTATCACCGAGATCCAGTATTGCACTTAAATAAGCCTTGTTTCCATTAGTTAATTTAAATTCGGTAACATCAGTTAACCATTTTTCATTTGGCTTATTTGATGTAAACTCTCTATTTAATATATTTTCAGCTGTAATTTGAGGAGTGCTTTTAATATATTTTTTCTTTTTCTTTCTAATAACAGCCGTAAGATTTATAGATCTCATAAGCCTATATATACGTTTATGATTATATTGTGAATTTAATATTCGATTAATATTTAACGTTATACGGCGATAGCCATAAATTCCATTTACTTCTGAATAAAGTTTAGAAACTTCATCTAAGATAATTTTATTTTCTTTATCTCTAAAAGTTTCTGAATGATTTAACCATTTATAATAAGATGCTCGTCCGATTTTCGCACATTTACATAAGCCTGATATTGAGTATCCTAATTCATGTAACTCTTTTATTGCTAGATACTTATTTTTTGACGAAATAGTGTATTTATCTACCTCCTTTCTATCTCCTTCAATTTTTTTAAGAAATCATTTTCCATTTTTAAACGCTTATTTTCTGCTTTTAGAAGTTTTAAATGTGCAGTAGTTTTATCAGATTCACTTAACTCTTCAATTCTTTTATGTCTACCCCGTCTATCGACTAGGGCGTTATATCCATCTTTTTTATACTTCTTCATCCAAGTATAAACTTGCTGATAGGAAACATCATATTTATTAGAAGTTAAGTTATAGTCGTTAGCGTTAGCAATACAAAATGAAACAATATCAACTCTTTCTTCATAAGTAGTTTTTCTTCCTTTTGTCATAATAGTAGCTCCTTTAGTCTTTTTAAATTTAACTATATTATGATCATTATACTGCTTAATCCATCTTCTAAGAATACTACGACTTGATATTTTGTATAGTACACATATATCGCTTAAAGAACCCTTACCGTTAAGGTAATCATTTACCGCTTGTACTTTAATTTTAGATGAATACTTTGTGTTATGAGATTCAGTAATCAATCCTTCTTTCCCAAATGTTTTGTATTTACGTAACCAATCTTCAACTGAGCTTGGATTTATTTGTAGAGCAGCGCATATTTGTGACATAGTTTTATTACCATTAATATAATCATCAAGAGTTTCTAATTTAATTTCAACTGATATTTTTGATTTTCTTCCCATAAAAAATACTCCCTTCATAGTAATAACAGTTTTATTATTTTAACTGTCTACTATAAAGGGAGCATATCAGATAATAAAATATTACTGGGTTTTTTTATTTAAGAAAATAAGTTTTTGAATATTTTGTCCAATAAAAAGTCATAATATAATTATCTTTACAAAAGAACATATGTTCGGTATAATTAATTTAGGGATTTCCAAGGGAGGGATATTTTTGAAAGTTGTTGCTAAGCCAATACAAATGATAGCATGGTTTAATAAGGATGGTTCTATTAATCCTCTTAAGTTTAAGTTAGATGAAGATGAAGTTAAAGTAATAAAAATAGAAAAAATATTAAAAAGAGAAAAGGAAAGATTGGCAGGGAGTATAATGGAGAAATTCCTATGTAGTAGCTGTATAAATGGGGAAGAAAAATTATATGAGATAAAATATGATTCAAATACTTATAAGTGGATACTTTTTAAATATTAGAAAGGTAGGTTAATACTTTGGACGAAAGAATAATATTTCATATTGATGTTAATTCAGCTTACCTTTCATGGACAGCTATTAGGATGTTACAATTAGGTGAAGTTACAGAAGATATTCGAGAAATTCCCTCTATAGTAGGTGGAAATAGAGATGAAAGACATGGAATTGTCCTTGCTAAATCTATACCTGCAAAAAAGTATGGAATAAAAACAGGAGAAACTATGTGTGTAAGTTGAAAATTACATTTAATTAATTGTAAATATATTTAAAGAAATGTTAATAAGATATACTAGATATAAGAGGTTAGAGGTATTGTAAAATATTATAACTTTCTTTACAAATAAATTTATTTTACAATTATATAAAAAGTCGAATTATGTAAAGAATATAGAGAGAAATTCAATATAAATAAGTAATAAATATATAAGAGTTTATTACTTATTTTTGTGAGGAGAAAAATGAATAATAATGCACAAATGAATAATAGGAGAAATTATAATTTTTATTGGATAAAAGTCGGCATTCCTATAAATGGAGAACTAAAAGAATTTCCGGGAATATTTGAAGGTAATAATTGTGAGGTTCATATATTTACAGAGTATTTATACGATAAAGCAGCTAATTATACACTTAAAAACAAATCTATTAATACAATAAAAAACTTTCATTTGGTATATATAATAAAATTCTTAAACTTTGTATTTAATGACAGTGTAATGCAGATAGGTAAAATAGAGGATTTAAGAATAGAAATGGTTGAAGAGTTTTTAGATAAATTTTCCCAGGGTAAGTTAAAAGATGATGGTACTGATGAATGGAGAGCTGAAGAAACTGTAGATAGAGCAAATTTTGCTGTAAGCCATTTTGTATACTGGTTATGGTGGAAAAAAGACAAAAATAGAAAGAAAGTATTTAAAATGAATTTTATCAAAGAAAATGACTTTGAGTTTGATGAAGTAAATGTTAAAACTGGATACTCTACTAAAAAAGTCAAGAGGTTACAACAAATAGCAACACCAATAACAACATCAAGTAGAAAAAAGAGAGAAAAAGTAGTCCAAGCTGGTGACTATATGATTAGAAAATTGATAAAAGTAGCAAAAATTAATGACCCTATGATGGTTTTTGGTATAGTTCTAGGAGCGTATGCTGGGCTAAGAGCGGGATTTATTACACAACTACATGAAGGTAGGATAAGGGGGCTTCGAGGAGGAGTGAACTTTGGGGCATACTTTGATTTTACATATGAAGCAATATTAAGATCAGACAACAAAATGACTTCTCATACAAAGAGAAAGAGTAAAGTTCCGATATATCCTGGATGTACAGAAATAATATACGATTATTACAAGGCTCACATTGAAATATTAAAAAGCAAATGTTTTTACCCAAATAAATATGGAGCACTTTTCATAAATGAAAGAGGAGTAGCTATGATGCAAAGTACATATTTAGAGAGGTTTGATAAATTGAATCAAGCTGTTGAAAAAATTTTATATAAAGAAGCTATACAGGGTAATTTAGATGCAATTAGGGAGATAGAAATTTTAAAAGAGAATAAAATAGCACCTCATTCACTGAGACATTATTTCAAACAACTTTTAGACGAGTGTGAAAGCAATAGGGCTTTAGTACAGTATTATATGGCTCAAAAAAGTGAGAATAGCCTTCTGGAGTATGCTGAATCACTGTCTACAGAGGAAGGTCTTAGAAAGTGTCATGACTTGATACATTCAGATATTAAGAATGTTACAAATTAAAAAATATATTTATAGGAGATGAAGTAACGAATTCGTGAAGTGGTTTTTATGGAAAATGATATACAAATGATATTTATAGAAAAAGTTAAAGTAATAGATGAAGTGATAACATTACAAGAAGCTGCGTGATACTTGGCTGTGCTGATAGTACGTTAAGAAAACAGGTTTTAAAAGGTGAATTTAAAGAAGGTGAATATAGAAAAGCAAAAGGTACTAATTTTTTCTATAGGGCTATAATTGAAGAAATAAAAAATAAAGGAGCTGTTTTAAATAATGCTTTATATATTATAATTTTAGGGAAATAAGTTATAATATATATAATCAAGTTTCGGAGCTACAAAAAAAAGAAACAGTTCGAACTAAAAACTTGATAGTTCATAGTAATATATCCATGGTCATACTAAAGTAAAGGATTTTAAAATAAGGCTCTGTTTTATTTGAATGTTGATAATTATTAACTTTTTTGCAAAAAGGGTAATTGTTTTTATTTCTTGTGGAATTATATACTAAATAAATATATAATAAAAATAATTATTATTACGCAATTGTATTTTTATGCGAGTTAGTTATTAATAAATTTAGTTTTAAGAGGTTAATTTTAACCTCTTCAGAGTGTCGACAAAGTCGACACTCTTTCGTTTTTATTGTAAAATATTTTTAGGTGATTAAAATGTTAACAAAAA
>CAKVEW010000031.1 GCA_934746015.1 uncultured Clostridium sp. | reverse complement strand
GTGACTCCTAGGGGAATCGAACCCCTGTTACCACCGTGAAAGGGTGGTGTCTTAACCGCTTGACCAAGGAGCCATATGCTTTTTTAAACTTAAAAGTGGCGACTCAGAAGGGGCTCGAACCCTCGACCTCCGGCGTGACAGGCCGGCACTCTAACCAACTGAGCTACTGAGCCATTATATGGTGGAAACAACAGGGATCGAACCTGTGACCCTCTGCTTGTAAGGCAGATGCTCTCCCAGCTGAGCTATGCTTCCATAATGGTGACTCCTAGGGGAATCGAACCCCTGTTACCACCGTGAAAGGGTGGTGTCTTAACCGCTTGACCAAGGAGCCATATGCTTTTTTTGCTTGTCGCCTGTACTTGCCTTTCTGTCGGCGAGCACATTAACTATAATACATAAATTTTAATATAGTGTCAACACTTTTTCACAACTTTTTTTTTATTTTTAAATTCATACTAATAAAATCACTTAAAACCTAGAAATTTATTGATCTTTCTCTAAATTAAACTTGTTAAATATTCTTTAGAAATATATTATAATTCTATTATATGAGATTAAATTAAAAATATAATATTTTAAGGAGTTTTATTATGATTCATCATGATTTGATTATAATAGGTGGAGGCGCATCAGGATTAATGGCTGCAATTACTGCAAAAGATTTTGGATTAGATGTAGCAATAATAGAAGGAACTGATAGAATAGGTAAGAAAATATTAACTACAGGAAATGGACGTTGTAATATTTCTAATAGAACTATTTCATTCCCTTTTCTTTCATACCATAGTGAAAATTCAGGGTTTTTCTCTAAAACCTTATCTAGCTTTGGAGTTGAAGATACAGAAAACTTTTTCTTATCTCTTGGCCTTCCTATTGTGGAGCTAAAGAATGGGAAAATGTATCCTAAATCTCTTCAAGCCTCTTCAGTGGTAGATATATTAAGATTTGCTATTGAAGATAGATGTATCCCTTTATACACAGATTGCAAGGTAAAAGATATCCACAAAGGAAAAAACTTTAAATTATCCACAAGTAATGAAGAAAAAAAGTTATTCACATGTAATAAATTAATTTTAGCTTGTGGAGGAAAATCAGCTGTTAAAACTGGCTCTGATGGATCAGGATATAATTTAGCAAAATCTTTAGGTCATACAGTTTTAAAAACTATTCCTGGAATAGTCCAATTAAAATTAGATAATCCTTATTTAAAATCAATATCAGGAGTAAAATTTGATGGATATGCTACCTTATTAATTAACGGAAAAGCTATAAGAAAGGAATTTGGAGAAATATTATTTACAGACTACGGCATCTCAGGACCGCCAATACTTCAAATATCAGGCCATGCATCAAAGGCTTTACTTAATAATAAAAATGTTGAAGTTTTAATAGATATGTTGCCTAATGAAGATGTTAGTGATGTTGAGAACTTCCTTGAGGGCCATTTTGCTATGTTTTCACACAGGCCAGTTATAGATTCTCTTATAGGTATTATTAATAAGAAATTAATCCCTACAGTATTAAAATCATCAAATATATCAAACCTTCATATGCCTTGTTATGAGTTAGATTGGAATAATAAAAGAGATATAATTAATACATTAAAGTCTTGGAAATTTAAATGTGTTGATACTAATGGTTTCAATCAAGCTCAAGTTACCATAGGAGGAATAGATACTAAGGAATTAGACTCTTCTACACTAGAATCTAAGCTAGTGAAAAATCTATATTTTTGTGGTGAAATCTTGGATGTTGATGGAGATTGTGGTGGATTTAACCTTCAATGGGCCTGGAGTTCTGGCCACATGGTAGCTAAAAATATTGCATCTAATCTTAATAAATAAAAAAGAGAGAAAAATATAATGCTAGCTGTGACCTAACAAGTTCAAAGTCACACTGGCATTATATTTTTTTCTCATCTATCTAAAGAGAATAATTTCCCTGCATCCCAGAATTATGGAAATTATTTATATTCTTATCTCTTCCAACAACCTATCAGTCTAGTTAGTTCTTTTTTGTCTAAGGTTTCTATCTTATGTACACTTATTAATGATCCATCTTCCTGCTCTCTTATATCAGTATATACATTAATAGTTTCGCCATATCTACATTCTTTTTCAAATGTAACCCTTATTTCGTCCAAAGAATAATTATCTACTATATCTTCTGGTAAAGTTTCAATAGCCCAATCAACATATTTTGTATTATTAACATGTTGATTTGAATCTATGTCACTATATCTAACCTTAAAGGTATCTTCATACTTATATTTATCAATTGCTTCTATTCTAGGTAATTTAAATTCACCCTTCATATCGCCTTCAACACCATAGACTTCATATTGTGCTTCTGGAATTCTCATCATCCTTCTTTTTTCTAAATTAATTAATAAAAATATAGCATTTGCAGTAACTATAACATTTCCATGACTATCTTTTATTTCATAATTTCTTAATGCATAGAATTTTTTAAATCCTACAGGCTCAGTTTTTACTTTCAACTTTTCTCCATACATAGGATTTCTAAATATCTTTACATGATAATTATAAAATACCCACGTCATATTTTCTTTCATTAATTCCTTCATACCTGATCCTAATTCTTCAGATTGCTTTGTTCCTATATCAGATAATATATTTATTATAGTTGACATATTCCCCTTTAAATTCTTATCTACATCATAATAATGTAATTCATATTCTTTTTCATAAGCTTTCCCCATAAAAATACCTCCTGTTGATAAAGGAGCTGTTATGACAGCTCCCTTAATATAATCTAAATAATCGGATCTATAAAATTATCTCCTGAATTCTCATTTCCACCAAAGCTATCTATATTTGGCTTATTTCTATCAAGAACAAATATATTTATATATGCAGTCATATATACTGTTATTACACATTGTCCTACTATAACTATTAAATTCCCAATAAAAGGAATAAAATCAAACATTCCTAATAATATCATTACACCAAAGAAAATACCAGCGATTGCAGCTATTCTTCCAATAGTTGACCAAAAATAACCTTTTTTAAATAAAAGAAAAGTTTCTCTTATTGAATCCATAACACCTAGATCATTGATTAAAAATGTTGAATTAAATAAATTCATTGAAGGTGTTAAAAGTAATATTATTACAAATAATAAAGGAATAAAAATAACAAGTCCTATTCCTAATGTTAAAACTGATAGTATTAAAAATAAAATACTAAGTACTATAAGACTTACAAAAATCATAAGCCAAACTATTATATTTAGTCCTAGTGCTTTCCATTTCCTATCCCATACATAGCTAGTTGCTAATCTCCAACTAACTTCATTTCCCTTATTTGCATCATCTAATACCTTAATTATTACTAAATAACCAAATAAATATAATAATCCTAAAATAATTGATAGTAATATAATTCCTAATATTGTCCCTACACCCATACCTGCAAATATACTTTCTAAGAATGAATTGGGATACGAATATGAATAAGAATACATAATAGATGACCCAAGTAATGCAGTGGCAAATATCGTATAAAATAATATTAATGGCATTATAAGTGCTGGTGCTATAAAAATCCCTATAGCTTTAAGGATTTCTAGAAAGTTATCTACACATAAATTAAATGACCTAGATAAAATTTCCGTCACAAATAAGTTGTTTTTTCTTTCTTCCATAAAATCACCCCTAATTATTATATTTTATTTATTTATATTTTATCACAATATTCCTTTATTTTATAATCACCTTACAATATTTTTACTTATTTGGATAAATATCTACTGATTGTCTCACAAAAAAATGTTGTACATATTAATAAATATGTACAACATCAATCCTTAAATATTCAATTCAGTTATTATTAATTAGCTTTTCTAGATATGAAGTCTGCAATGAAGACTATTGCTGCTACAACAAGTAATATGTGTATTAAACCTCCACCTACTTTAAATAGTAGCCCTATTAACCAAAAAGCCACTACAATTCCACCTAGCCATCTTAAAAATCCCATTATAGACACCTCCTAATTTTTGTTAACTTCATTTTTTATTTCATTAACTGCTTCTTTTGATATATCTTTAAGCTCTTCTTTGCTTTTATTTGCTTTTTTATTCAATATTTCTCTTACATTTTCTTCCTTATCCTTTAAATCCTCTAAATCACTTTTTATGTCAGATTTAATGTTTTTGAATTCATCTTTTTTTTCCTTAAGTAAATCTTCTAACTTGTCTTTTCCATTGTTTATATATTTAATGTTTTTATTTTTCATTTTTTTCAATGTTTTATTTATTTGGTCTGATTTAGAGTTTATAGCAATTCCAGTTAATACACCTGCCGTAGCCCCTAAAGCTATTGCTAAAGTTAACTCTTTTCTTCTACATTTTTTAGCTTCTAATTTGTTTTCACGTATAAAGTTTCTTAATATAGACATAACTGCCACCCCTCATTCTTAATTATTTTTTTGTACAATCTACATAAATTGTTTATTATATATGCATATTTTTTAATAAAACATAACTTATATATAGTTATTATTTACTATATGTTACCACATTTCACTTTTACAGTCAATAATTACTATCAATTGATTATTCTTATCGTTTATTAGCCCTACATTTATAAAAAAATAAGAGAAGTCCTAAATGTAGATAAAATCTAAGTTTATACTCCTCTTATTTATATAATATTTATTATTAAAGTTCTTTTGTAACTCTTATAGTTTGATCTCTCTTAGGACCAACACCTACTATAGAAATCTTAGTTCCAGTAAGTTCTTCAATCCTAGTTAAATATTTCTTTGCATTTAAAGGTAGTTCATCATAGCTTCTAGCATCTGCTACTTCTTCGCCCCATCCTTCAAATTCTTCATATATAGGCTCACACTTTGCTAAATCATTTAAGCTTGCTGGGAAATAATCTATAACTTTTCCATCAAATTTATATCCTACACAAATCTTTAATTTTTCAAGACCTGCTAAAGTATCTATTTTAGTAACACATAAAGATGTTAATCCAGAAACTCTAACTGTTGTTTTTAAAATAACAGCATCAAGCCATCCACATCTTCTTGATCTACCTGTAGTTACTCCATACTCATGTCCTTTTTCTCTAATCCATTCACCTATTTCATTATCTAACTCTGTTGGGAATGGTCCTTTACCAACTCTTGTAGTATATGCTTTGGCTATACCTACAGCATTAGTAATCATAGTTGGTCCTATTCCAGCTCCACTAGCAACTCCACAAGCAGTTGTATTTGATGAAGTTACATATGGATATGTTCCATAATCTATATCAAGAAGCATTCCTTGTGCTCCTTCAAATAATACAGTTTTATCTTCTTTTATTTCATCGTATAATCTTACAGAAGTATCTTTAACATATGGTCTTAATCTTTCTGCAAGCTCTAAATATTCTTTAAGTATTTCATCATAACTTAAGGCTTCCCCACCAAGAACATTTATTATATATTTATTTTTAGCTTCAATATTCTCTTTAAGCTTTTCTTTAAACACTTCTTCATCTATAAGATCACAAATTCTAATTCCTGATCTCTCATATTTATCAGTATAACAAGGTCCAATTCCCTTTCCAGTTGTTCCTATATCATTCTTTCCTCTTGCTTTTTCTTTTAGTTTATCTAATACTTTATGATAAGGCATTATAACATGAGCTCTATCACTTACGATAAGCTTATTTGGTGTAACACTAACACCTTCACCTTCTAAATAATCTATTTCTGTAAATAAGGCTTTTGGATCAACAACTACTCCATTACCAATGATATTTAACTTATTATCATACAGTATTCCTGATGGTATTAAATGAAGTTTATATTGCTTGTCACCTACTTCAACAGTATGTCCTGCATTATTTCCTCCTTGGAATCTAACTATTACCTCTGCCTCTTCAGCTAAGTAATCAGTCATCTTACCCTTTCCTTCATCTCCCCATTGTGCTCCTAAAACAACAAATGCTGACATTAATTTGCCTCCTTGTCTAAAGACTTACTAGCCCTTATTAATAAAATTAATTAAAATTAATCTCCAAATACAATATTAGCAAAGTAGAAAAAAACTTTCAACTTTTTTGCGAATATTTTTTTGCAATGTTTATATATAATTCGTATAATTAACATATGAATATATTATAAAAGGAGTATTTTTATGACTATCTATGAAGAATCTCTAAAATACCACGAAGAATTAAAAGGTAAATATCAAATTAAATCTAATTGTAAGATTACTAATGAAAAGGACTTAAGCTTAGCCTATACCCCTGGAGTTGCTGAGCCTTGTAGGGAAATACATAAAAATCCAGAAGCAGCTTATACTTATACGCGAAAATGGAACACAGTAGCAGTTATTTCAGATGGAACTGCAGTTTTAGGTTTAGGAGATATCGGTCCATTGGCTTCATTACCAGTTATGGAAGGTAAATCAATACTATTTAAAGAATTTGCAGATGTAGACGCCTTTCCATTAGTTTTAGATACTAAAAATGTAGATGAAATAGTTGAAACAATTATTAGAATATCACCATCTTTAGGTGGAATAAACCTTGAAGATATATCAGCTCCTAGATGTTTTGAAATAGAAAAAAGACTTAAAGAAAAATTAGATATTCCAGTTTTTCATGATGATCAACATGGAACTGCAATAGTAGTTTTAGCTGGATTAATTAATGCTTTAAAGCTTGTACAAAAAGAAATTGGAAATATAAAAATTGTTATTAATGGTGCTGGTTCTGCTGGAACTGCAATTTGTAAATTACTTATTTCCTTTGGAGCTAAGAATATACTTATTTGTGATCAGGCAGGAATAATTAATAATGATATGGAAAACCTAAATGACTCCATGAAAGAATTAGCTTCAATAACTAATAAAGAAAATATTAAAGGTAGTTTAAAGGATGCTTTAATAAATGCAGATGTATTTATTGGTGTCTCTGCTCCAAACTTAGTAACTAAAGAAATGGCCCTTACTATGAATAAAGATGCAGTAGTATTTGCCATGGCAAATCCAACGCCTGAAATTTTCCCTGATATAGCAAAAGAAGCAGGAGTGAAAGTAATAGGTACTGGAAGATCAGATTTTCCAAACCAAGTTAATAACGTCCTTGCCTTCCCAGGAATATTTAGAGGTGCTTTAGATGTTAGAGCAAGAGATATCAATGAAGAAATGAAAATTGCAGCTGCACATGCAATTGCAAATTCAGTTAAAGAAGAAGATTTAAATTATGATTTTATACTTCCAAAAGCTTTTGATTTAAATGTCCAAAAAGCAGTTGCTAATGCAGTAAAGGCCGCTGCAATAAAGACAGGTGTATCAAAACTTTAAAATATAGATATCAGAGTACATCCACTTGGCGTAAAACAAGGTGGAAAGTACTCTGATACTTATTAATTTTACATGTTTTTAGATTTTTCAGCACACTTTTCTAGTGCTTTAATTATGGTACTTCTAAATCCACCATTTTCAAGCTCTATTACAGCATCAATTGTTGTTCCAGCTGGTGAGCAAACCATATCTTTTAATTCTCCTGGATGCTTTCCTGTTTCTAAAGCAAGTTTTGCAGAACCTAATATTGATTGTTCTGCCATCTTATAAGCTTTATTTCTCGGAATACCAAGCTTAACAGCTGCATCTGCCATAGCTTCTATAAACATAAATACATAGGCTGGAGAAGATCCACATAATGCAATAAATCCATGGAAGTATTTTTCTTCTAATCTCTCACATTCTCCAAACATATTGAAAATATTACAAACCTCTTCCACTTCATTTTCTTGTAGATTCTTATTAGGACAAATAGCTGAAATAGCTTCACCTACTAAGGCAGGAGTATTAGGCATAGTTCTAACTATCTTATGATCATCTCCAAGCCATTCTTCTATATCATCTATTGATATTCCAGCAGCAATAGATATTACAATAGTATCTTTACTTATATTGTCCTTTATATCTAATAATATTTCCTTGAAAATATTAGGCTTAATTGCTAAAAATAATATATCAGAAAACTTAGCTACTTCTTTACTATTCAAAGTAGTTCTTACGTTAAATTCATCTTCAATACTTTTTCTTGATTTCTCACTTTTAGTAGATACATAAATATTATCCTTGGATACCTCATTAGATGATAATATTCCTGTAAGAATAGCTTTTCCCATATTCCCACAGCCTATGAAACCAATTTTTTTATTCATTCCCTTCACTTCCTTATTATTTTTTATTATAAATAAACTTCTTATTTTTTTATAATTTATAAGCCTCACCATTATACTCATAGGATATCTTTATTAATAAAATCCAAACTATTTATAAGGAGGGATAGTTATGAAAGATAATATAATAGAAATTAGACCATTTAAAAAAAGTAAAAATCCTATTATAAAAGTTATTGATAAAAAAAGTTTTTATAACATTTACATTTTTCTTCAAGACTTAACCAAGGAAGAAATAATCGTAAAGCATATAAATAGCTTTCTTATTTTAAACCTCTCCTTAAAAAATAAGTATAATGACTTATTAAACTTTAAAAGAATGTTTTATTTAAATAAAGTAGATATTGATACCATAGAAAATTCGGTACAAGCTAATTATATCTACTTAAAAATTCTTAAAAGTTAAAAATAATGGAGCTGTTATGACAGCTCCATTATTAAAAATGCAAAATGTAAAACATATATCTTTTATAAGCTTAATGACTTTTTAATTTTACATTTTTCATTATTAATTTTAAATTGTTTAACAGCATCTTTTTCTTATTCTTTATAAACTAATTCTAAGTTAGCAAACTTACTATGAGCACCAATCCATGCCATCTTAACTGTTCCAACTGGACCGTTTCTTTGCTTAGCTATTATACATTCACCTATATTCTTTTCTTCAGTTTCCTTATTATAATATTCATCTCTATATAGGAACATAACAACGTCGGCATCCTGCTCAATAGAACCTGATTCTCTTAAGTCAGATAACATTGGTCTATGGTCTGCTCTTTGCTCTGGTGCACGAGATAACTGTGATAGAGCTATAACTGGACATTCCATTTCCTTAGCTAAAGCTTTTATAGATCTAGATATCTCTGAAACTTCTTGTTGCCTACTTTCACTACCTGAACTACCACTCATTAATTGAAGATAGTCAATTAGTATCATATCTATACCATGTTCCATCTTTATTTTTCTGCATTTAGATCTCATTTCCATTACACTAAGACCTGCAGTATCATCTATGTATATTTTAGCTTTGGATAATGGCCCTGTAGCCCTTGCTATCCTCTCCCAGTCATCATCATCTAAATTACCTGTTCTAAGCTTTAACATATCTACATTAGCCTCTGAACAAAGCAACTTATAAGCTAATTGTTCCTTTGACATTTCCAGGGAAAAGATAACTACACTTTTTCCTTCTCTTAATGCTGCATTTTCTGCAATATTTAAAGAAAATGTTGTTTTTCCCATAGAAGGTCTAGCCGCAATAAGCACCATATCTCCCTTTTGGAACCCTGATGTTTTTGCATCTAAATCTCTTATTCCTGAGCCAACTCCAGTTATAGATCCTTTATTATTAAATAGTCTTTCAATTTCTAGAAAGCCTCTTTCTAATACATTGGCTAATGGCTCATAATCATTAGATCCTTGTTTTTCTGCTAAATCAAATATCTTTTTTTGGGCTAAATCTAAAACCTCTTCTACTCTATCTTGCTTATTATAACTTTCTTCTATTATGCTAGTAGCAGACCTAATTAGCTTTCTTAACGTGGACTTATCTTCTACTATTGATATGTATGCCTCTAGATTTGCTGTTGTAATTACTGATGAACTTACTTCTGATATATAAGTAACTCCACCTGCTTTTTCTAACATATCTGTTGATTTTAAATATTCTAACAAGGTTACAAGATCAACAGCCATATCCTTAGAGAACATTTCTCTAATAGCTTTGAATATAACCTTATGACCATCCCTATAAAAATCTTCCTCATTTAACTTTTCTAAAGCTTTTGCTATTGCACTTTTATCTATTATCATTGCTCCAATAACAGATTGTTCTGCTTCTAAGCTTTGAGGCAAGCTTCTCATTATTGGTGTATCCAATTTGTAACCTCCTTCCTTTTCATAATAAATATATTATATCAAAATTTCTTACTATAAAAAAGCTGATAAGTATTATATTGATTTCTTGTTATTACCATATCAAGTTAACTCAAATAATATTTATCAGCCCTTAATTTATTTTATTTTTCAAATACTATATCCATTAATTCTTCAATTGTACTTATAGCTTTAACTTCTATATCATCTAAATTTAATGGAATTTCCTTTTCATTTGCCTTAGGAATAACCACAAGTTTTATTCCTTTTCTTCTTGCTCCATAGATCTTTTCAAAAATTCCACCTACAGGTTTAACATTACCTCTTAAAGATATTTCACCTGTTATTGCTACATCTTGTCTAATTGGCTTTTCTAATAAAGCACTTATTATAGAAATTGTTATAGCAGCCCCTGCTGATGGTCCATCTATTCTTCCACCACCTACTATATTTACATGAACATCGTAATCTTTAATATCCTTATCAGTAATTCTTCTTATTACTGATGCTGCATTAAATACAGAATCCTTTGCCATAGAGCCTGCTGTATCATTAAATTTAACAGTCCCCATTCCTGGTTTCTTTGATTCAAAAACTACAGTCTCAATTTCTAATGTAGATCCTAAGAATCCGCTTACACCTAATCCATAAGTATGACCTACTTCATAGCTGTTTACATCATCAAATGATTCAAATGGTACATATCTACCTATAGATATAACTTCTTCTACATCTTTTAATGTAATAGTATCACTTTTCTCTTTGGAATTATATAGTGAATATCCATAAGCATCAGCTAATATATTTACAGCCTTTCTACCTTCAATAGTGTATCTACTAATAAGCTCAGCAACACCATCTTCTAAGTTCACATTTAACTTTTTAGCTGCATTTTCTATTATACCAATAATATCTTTTGCTGATAAAGGTTCAAAGTATACTTCTGTACATCTAGATCTTAATGCAGGATTTATTTTGCCTGGATCTTTAGTTGTTGCTCCTATTAACACAAAATCTGCTGGAGCCCCTTTCTCAAAAAGATATTTTATATATCCTGGAGTATTTTCATCATCTGGATCATAATATGAAGATGAATATTCAACTCTCTTATCTTCTAAAACCTTTAATAATTTATTTTGAAGAATTTCATCTAATTCTCCAATTTCATCAATAAATAAAACTCCTCCATGAGCTTCAGTTACTAAACCAGTCTTAGGTTCTGGCACCCCAATTTCTGCTAAATCTTTTTTACTTCCTTGATAAATAGGGTCATGTACTGATCCTAATAAAGGATTAGTAATTTCTCTTGGGTCCCATCTTAATGTAGTTCCATCTACCTCAACAAATTTTGATTCTTCATCAAATGGTGTAAATTTTAGTTTTTTTGCTTCTTCTAAAGCAAGTCTCGCTGCCGAAGTTTTACCAACTCCAGGTGGCCCATATAAAATTATATGTTGTGGATATGGTGATGACATTTTTGAAATTAAAGATTTTATAGCTCTCTCTTGACCCACGATTTCTTCAAAAGTCTCTGGTCTTAAAAGACTCATAACATTCTTATTTATTTTCTTTGCATCTAATTCTTCTAATTTTTCTAATTTCTTTGTTGTCTTTGAGCTTTCAGGTCCCTTTTGCTTTCTTATTATAGATAATTTAATATCATCCATAAATTTATCTTGTCTTTCTTGAAGAGCCTTTTCAACCTGTGTCTCAATTTTATTTTGTACATACTTTCTTGCTATATTCTCTGATATATAGTAAATGGTATCTTCTAATACACCTGGTAATTCTTCTTCACTTGGAACTACTTTTTCTCCCTTTCCATCTGAAGCTATTACATTTAAAGCATATATTCTTTCACATATATTAGTAGAGTTTATATATTTTTGTAACTTAAATCTTACAACTCTAGCTCTTACTGCTCCCTCATCTAATACGTTATTTAATATTTGATTTATTACATTTGCTTGTGCATCTAAAGATAACCCACTGTCTAATAAACTTTCTATGTTTGTTTCATCGTAAGTCTTCAAACTTAGTCCTCCTTATGATTTCTCTACAATGGTTACTTTCATCTTAGTAGATACTTCTGGATATAACTTAATTTCTATATCATAACTACCTGCAACCTTTATTGTATCCATAACAATTTTCTTCTTATCTATTGATAACTTATATTCCTTATTAATTAATTCTGATACATCCTTGCTTGTTATAGCTCCAAATAATCTTCCATTATTACCTTTAGCCTCAATCTTAACTTCTTTTCCTTTTAATTCAGCTGCTAACTTTTGTGCTGCTTCTAATTCTGCTAATTTTTTCTTTCTTTCATTTTCTTTCTTCGCATTTAATACATGCATATTTGCATTAGTCGCTTCTTCTGCTAATTTCCTAGGAAATAGAAAGTTTCTTGCATATCCATCTGATGCCTCTATAACATCACCTTTTTTACCTAATTTCTTAACATCCTGTAATAATATTACCTTCATGTCATTCACCAACCTTCAAATGTTTTTCTATTGATTTTTTAAGTATTTCTTTAGCTTCATCTATTGAGACGTTACTCAACTGTGCTCCAGCCATATTCATATGACCTCCGCCACCTAATTCTTCAAGTATTACTTGAACATTATATTCTCCTATAGATCTAGCACTAATTACTATACTATTGTTTATTTCAATTAATACGAAACATACATTAATTCCAGATATATTTAATAATTCATCCGCTGCCCTTGCAGCCATAAAGGATTTTTTAACACCCTTTGGTGCTACTGCTATAGCTAAATTTCCATGAACTTCTGCCGATTTTATTGTATCAGCAATTACTAAATAATCTTCAAGATTATCCATAAACATCTTCTTAACTTCTATTGTATCTGCACCTAAAGCTCTTAGGAATGATGCAGCATCAAAAGTCCTTACACCAGTTTTAAATGAAAATCCTTTAGTATCCATGAATATTCCTGCAAGCAAGCCTTCAGCTTCTAATTTAGTTAGATTAGGCTTTTGTACCATATATTGAATTACTTCTGTTACCATTTCAGATGTTGATGAAGCATATACCTCAATATAATTTAATATTGCCCCTTCAACTATATCTGGGCTTCTTCTATGATGATCTATAATTATTTTTCTTTGAGCCTTTTCTATTATTGACTTATCTAATATATATCCTGAATTATGAACATCTACTATTATAAGTAATGTTTTTTCATTAATATGCTCATAGGCATCTTCTAATGAGATAAAAAAATTATCATATCTTTGATCTTTTTTTAACTTTGCTAAAAAATAATCTATTGCAGCTGTTTCATTTCCTAATATTATATTACAAGTCTTACCTAATTGTCTAACAACTGATGATAATCCTACAGATGATCCAAAGCAATCCATATCAGGATTCTTATGCCCAATTATAAATACATTGCTACTTTCATATATTAATTCTTTCAAGGTATGAGAAATAATTCTAGCTCTAACTCTTGTTCTTTTTTCTATCTCTCTTGAATTACCTCCAAAGAATTTAATTTTCTCATTATTTTTTATTACTACCTGATCTCCACCTCTACCTAAAGCTAACTCCTTTGCTGTATTTGCAAAAGTGTTGTTTTCTAAAGGACAGGTTCCTCCTCTTCCTACACCAATACTTAGAGTTACTTCAAACTTATTTCCTCTATCTATTGCAGATACTTCCTCTAGAATTGAAAATTTATTATTCATTTCCTCATCTATATACTTATCTTGCATAGATAATATATATTTATTAGAATCATACTTAGTTATCATAGCCTTAAGTCTTTGTGCATATGCATTTATTGTCTTTTCTACTTCTGCAACTAGCATCGGTCTATCGCTTTCCATTGTAGTTTCTAATACTTCTGATAAGTTATCCACTTCAATGATCATTATGCTTTCTTTAGTACTATCTATATTTTTATTACTGCCAATATCATTAAAGTAAACTATATATAAGTTTTCTTCTAAAGTTTTGTCTTCTATTTTACTTGCATAGACTTTATAAAATGAATTTATTATTTTTATTTTTTGGTGTAGATCTCTATCACATGTAAATAGTCTAGATAAATTCAATCCTCTTGCGATACTAACTACATTTAATCCTAAGGGGTCTTCTTCTGGTGTAAATTTTTTAAACTCCTTATTATACCAAAAAATTTCCCCTGATTCTTTTATTATAGCTAGTGGGAATATTAGATTAAAAATATTGTTATCAATATCCTTGAGAATTGTTTCTTTAATTTTTTCTACGTTATTTTCTTCTTCTTCCTTATTTAAGTATTCACTAACAGTAAATATTATAAATATGACTAATAAAAAACTTCCTAAAAAGATACTCTTTATATAATATAATGCTATGCACGCTGCTACAAAGATAAACGGTGTAACTATGGGTTTAATATTATTAAGCCTCTTTTTATATAACTCTTTCCATTTCATAATATTAATGGTGCTCCTTTAAATGTAATTGAAGTTTACTTAAGCTCCTTCCATCACTTTCATATTCATGCCCTTCAGCAATTCCTACTTGTAACTTCTTCTTCATATCATCATCTACATCTTTGCATGAATATCCAAGCTTTTGGGCTAATACATATAAAATAATTACAGCTCCTGATATACAATTTAAAATAGCATCTTGAGCTACATTACTTCCTTTAGTTAATAAATGATAAAATTCAGCTATTATACTTAAAAGATTTGCTTTTAGTTTTTCTATCATTTTTATATTGGCCATTATATTTAAATCATCTCTCCTCAATCTTTTCACCCCTATACTAATACCCTTGTATATATATTTTAAATATATTTGACTTCTAATGCAACAACTTATAAAATTATTTACATATTTTGTAAACTTCTCTTTATGTATTAGTATAACAAAAAACCCCTGAAATAACAGGGGTTAATTACTTTACTCAGTTGTAAATGGTAATAATGCTATGTTTCTTGATCTCTTTATAGCACTTGTTAATTCTCTTTGGTGCTTAGCGCAAGTTCCAGAAATTCTTCTTGGTAATATCTTACCTCTTTCTGTTACGAACTTTCTTAGCTTATTAATATCTTTATAATCTATTGTTTCAGCTTTATCTACGCAAAAAGCACAAACTTTTCTCTTAGATCTTCTCATTTTTCCAGATCTTTTCATATCTTTCATGCTAATTCCCTCCTTCTTTTAGACTTTTTAGAAAGGCATATCTCCATCATCTACAGGAGTCATATCTTCCTCGAAATTTCCACCAAAATTATTTGATGAATTTGAATAATCAGAACCCGTATTTGAAGAACCAAATCCATTATTATATGAACCTTGGTCTCTTCCAGCACCACCATTGTTACTTGATCCAATGAATTCAAAAGAATCTACAACTATATCGGTTGTATATCTCTTAGTTCCATCCTTAGCATCATAACTACCAGTTCTAATGCTTCCAGTAACAGCAAGTTGTCTGCCCTTTGTAAGATATTGTGCTATTGTTTCACCAGTTTTACCAAAAGCAATACAATTGATAAAATCAGTTTCATCCTTTTTGAAAGGTCTTGTTACTGCTAAACTAAATCTAGTAACTGCAGTACCACTTCCAGCAGCAAAGTTTAACTCTGGATCTTTAGTTAGTCTTCCAATAAGTATTACTTTATTCATTACAATATCACCTCTTACGCTTCTTGTTTAACTATGATGTGTCTTATAACACCATCAGTAATTCTGAATACTCTGTCTAATTCTTTAGGTAATTCTGAATCAGCATTGAAGTTGATTAATGTATAGAAACCTTCGTTAACTTTTGCGATTTCGTAAGCAAGCTTTCTCTTACCCCAAACGTCAACATTTTCTATAGTTCCTCCGCCATTTTCTATTACACCTTTAAATTTTTCGATTGCAGCCTTACAAGCTTCCTCGTCTAATGATGGGTGTAGTATAAATATAGTTTCGTACTTTCTCATCATTTTCACCTCCTCCCCTCGGACCTTGGCTGTGCTTTACACAGCAGGGATTACAATTAAATATTGTAACATTATTTATTTTCTTTTGCAAGATATTATTTTTAGTTGCTACTAATTGACTTTTTTCTTAGCATCCTTTTGGAATTTACTTCTTGGAAGCATAACTATTCTACCGCATCCTGTACATTTAATTTTTATATCTGCTCCTAGTCTAATTACTTCAAATTCTTTACTACCGCATGGATGCTGCTTCTTCATTTCTACTATATCTCCTAAATCAAAAGTTTCTATCATATATACCTCCTAAAATTAATCAATATCATTTTTTATCAATTGTGTCTTTGGATATGGAATTTCAACTCCAGATTCATCTAATGCTATCTTAATATCTTTTCTTAAATCTCTTTCTAGCTTCCATTGAGACATTGGTTTTGCTTTACCAACTACTCTAATAGTTACTCCAGATGCATTTAAAGAAATAACACCTAATACCTCTATTTCATTTCTAATAGTTTCTTTATTATCTTTTTCAAACTTTTTACATGTATCTTTAATAATGTTAATTGCATTATCAATATCTTCTTCATATGCAATTTCTACATCTACTATAAATCTCATATCCCCTCTTGAGTGATTTGTAACCTCAACCACAGCCCCATTAGGCAAATTATGGATATCTCCACTGAAATCTCTTAGTACAGTTGATCTTATTCCAATATTTTCCACAACACCACTATATTCACCTATCGTTACATAATCTCCAACACCATACTGATCTTCAAAAATAATAAAAAATCCATTTATTAAATCTTTTACTAAACTTTGTGCTCCTATACCAACTACAAAACCTATTGCACTTAAAACTCCAGCAGAAACTCTAAATGTACTTCCTATTACTATACTGGCACCTGAAATATATACTGCATATTTTAATGTACTCTTAAGTATTGCTCCAACTGTAATTGCCTTTTGTTTATCCATTGAAAAGCTTAATTTACTATTTGCTTGATTGGTAACAAATTTATCTATAGCCTTATCACCTATTTTTATAATTAAATACATAATTACTATTAATAATATAAGTGCCATTCCTTTGCTAAATATTAGTTCAACTAAATTAAATGCACTATCTAGTGCCTTCTCCCAATCAAAAGCATAAGAAGCTTTACCTGTCACTTCATCTATTGTTTTCGTAAACCATAATAAGTAATTCATATTAATAATCTCCTATATAACTTTTTTAAAAGTATTTTCTTCCTTAGTATAAATATTTTTATAACTGATAATATTCCTCTCAAGTATCTCATCTATATATTTTTTTTCTTCTATTCTAATGCAAATACCACAACTTTGTGTTATTGCTGTAGGCGTTGGCATCATTTTAAAAGTAAAACCTTCTTCTTTTAATGATTTTTCCCCATTCATTGCATCTAAAGTATTTTTAAAAACTATAATATAATAATTCATCTTATCCTCCTCGATTTAGAACACTTATACATAATTATATTATATATATTTTTGTAAATGAATATAATATATTCTATAATTTTATTATAGTTTAATATTTTTATAAAGGAGTTATTTTAATGAATAACATATATTTAGACAATGCTAGTACTACATTTCCTAAACCTAAAAATGTAACAGACAGTATATATAACTTTTTAACTAATATTGGTGGTAATCCTGGGCGTTCGAATCATGATAATGGGTTACAATCAAACAGATTATTATTAGAAGCTAGGGAAACAGTTGCTAGTTTTTTTAATTTTGACAAAATAGAAAATGTTATTTTTACCAATAATATAACTACCTCTCTTAACATTTTAATTAATGGCTGTTGCAAAAATGGTGATCATATAATTACTTCTTCCATGGAACATAACTCAGTTCTTAGGCCATTAGTAAACTTAAAAGAAGCTGGTATTATTGATTTAGATATAGTAAATGCAAATTCCTTTGGTTTTATAAATGTAGAAGATTTTAAAAAAGCAATTAAACCAAATACAAAATTTATAATATTAACTCAAGCTTCTAATGTAATAGGAAGTATTCAGCCTATAAATGAAATAGGTAAATTATGCAAATATAATAATATACATTTTATCTTAGATTCAGCTCAAGGAGCAGGAGTTCTAGATATTGACTTTAAAGAATTAAATTTAAGTGCTTTAGCTTTCACTGGGCACAAAAGTCTTTTTGGTCCTCAGGGGATAGGCGGATTTATTATAAGTGATGAATTAAACGAAATATGTAACCCTTACATATTAGGAGGTACAGGTAGTTTGTCTCATTCACTTATTCAACCTGACTTCCTTCCTGATAAATTTGAATCTGGAACACTTAATATGCCAGGAATTATTGGCTTAATGGAAGGTTTAAAATTTATAAAGTCTCAAGGTTTAAATAATATTTATAAAAAGAATAAACACTTAAGAAACTTATTAATTTCAGAATTAAAAAATATTGACAATGTTATTTTATATGAAGACACTAATAATAAAAATTACACTTCTTGTGTATCTTTTAATTCAAAAAATATTGATACTGCTGAATTATCTTTTATTCTTGATTCGGATTATGGAATAAAAAATCGTTCTGGACTTCATTGTGCACCTTTAGCTCATAAAACTATTGGAAGTTTTCCTACTGGTACAGTACGACTAAGTTTAAGTTATTTTAATTCCGAAGAAGACATAAAATATACAATTGATTCCATAAACAAAATTCTAAAATGAATAATAGCCTCCTTTATTGTCAATAATTTCAATAAAGGAGGCTTTAAAATGACAGTAGATAAATTTAATGTGGATTCCCTATTTCCAAATTCATATATTAAAGTTGGAAATTTCCTATATAAAGAATTAGCTGATGTATATAAGTCTAATAGAGAAATTATATTTATTTGCATCGGTACTGATAGATGTACTGGTGATTCTTTAGGCCCTTTAATTGGATATAAATCAAAGAAGTTTTTTAAGTCATTATCTAAACATAGTATTTTTATTTATGGCACTCTAGAATCTCCAATACATTCTAAAAATTTAGTAGATATAATTTCTAAAATCAAATCAGCTTTTAGAAATCCATATATTGTTGCTATTGATTCTTGCCTTGGAAGTATTAACAATATCGGAAAAGTTTTTATTGATAGAAAGCCTATTTTACCTGGACTTGCAGTTAATAAAGAGTTACCCCCCGTAGGTGATTTAAGCATTACTGGTATTGTTAATATAGCTGGAAATTATGAGTTTCTCATATTACAAAATACAAGACTATTTACAGTTATGTCTTTAGCTGATTGTATATCTAAGGGTATCTTCTATTTTGTTAATAGACTTATAGACAATTCAGATAATATCCTAATGAGCTAATATTAGTTTTATGAATCACTGAAAATTTTTATCTAATACTATTCAATAAATAATAAAAGAGTTATTCTTATGTATTGAATAACTCTTTTATTATTATTATTTTTTATTAATGGCTTCGTTTAATACATATGTTTCTTCTTCTGATAATTCATATCTTGATATACCTTTATCAACAGGTTTAGCATATGTAATACTATCTTGTCTAGAATATATTCCAGTAATTATAACTCCATCATTATAAGAGTCTAAAATAGCTATTGAGAAGCTTAAATCACTTCCAACATCTGCAAAGGCCTTATATCTCATAATGGCAACTTTATTTACGCATCCCTTTATTTCTTCCTGAATAACTTTGCATTGATTAATTACTTCATCAGCTTTTGCTGATGCCTTTTCTATCTCGTCAAATTTTGAAATAATAAGTTCTTCTAGATTCTTATTATTAATACCTCTAGTAAGTCTTCTATATTTTTTTTCAAGTTTTTTAGTTGATCTCATTAGCGAAATTACTATAATGAAAAGTAATAATATTATTACTAGTAATGCTATTATTATAAAGTGTATATTTTCATTAATTATATTAATTAAAGCTTCCAATTCTTCTGCTCCCTCCTAACCTTATGTCAAAAAACCTCTAATGTTTCACGTGAAACATTTATAAAAGTTCTATCTAATGTTTCACGTGAAACATTTATAAATCAATTATCTCTAATATTCTTTGTAAATCCTCGTCTGAATAATATTCAATTTCTATTTTACCTTTATTATTCTTATTGCTGATATTTACCTTAGTTCCAAAATAATTTTGGAGTCTTTCAGTAACATCCTTATAATACGGACTTATTTCTCTTGTTTTTTCTCTTACCTTCTTATCAGATTTAAGTGCTTTTATTAATCTTTCTAATTCTCTAACTGATAGCTTTTCATCTATAACCTTCTGTGCTATTTCACATTGAAGTTTAGGATCTTCTATTGCTAGTAATGCTCTTCCATGACCCTCTGTGATAACTTCATCTATTACATATTGCTTTACAGTATCACAAAGTGCTGTAAGCCTTATCGTGTTACTAATAGCCACTCTTGATTTTCCGACTCTCTTGCTTAGTTCCTCTTGAGTTAGATTGAAATCAGCCAAAAGTTTCTGATATGCTAAAGCTTCTTCAATAGGATTTAAATCTTGTCTTTGAATATTTTCAATTAATGAAATTTCTAATATATCCTTATCACTTAAATCCATTACTATTGCAGGAACTTCCTTTAATCCTAATAACTTAGAAGCTCTCCATCTTCTTTCTCCTGCAACTATAGTATAGTAGTCATCCTTCTTACTAAGGATAATAGGTTGGATAATTCCATGTTCCTTTATTGATTGTGCCAATTCAGCTATCTTTACATCATCAAAGGATTTTCTTGGTTGTTTATCATTACTCTTAATTAAGTTTATATCTATAAGAGAGGGTTTGTTATTATCTTTAACTGAAACATCATTAGGTATTAATGCACCTAATCCTTTTCCTAATGCTGATTTTTTATTCATTTTATCACCTACCTATTGTCTGCTTAAAAATTCTTTAGTTAATGCTTTATATGATTCTGCACCTTTACATTTTTCATCATATAACATAATCGGTAACCCAAAACTTGGAGCCTCAGCTAATCTTATATTTCTAGAAATAGTCGTATTATAGACTTTTTCATTAAAGAAGTTTTTAACTTCTTCATAAACTTCATTGCTTAAATTAGTTCTATAATCGTACATAGTCATTACTACGCCTTCTATTTCCAATCCTTCGTTTAATGACTTTTTAACAAGTTTAATGGTGTTAATCAGTTGCCCAACTCCCTCTAAAGCATAAAATTCACACTGAATAGGAATTAAAACAGATTCAACTGAAGTAAGAGCGTTAATTGTTAATACTCCTAAAGAAGGTGGACAATCTATAAATATAAAATCATAGTCATCCTCCACTTCCTTTATCTTATTTGCTAAAATAACTTCTCTATTTTCTTTTCCAATTACTTCAACCTCTGCACCAGCTAACTCCATAGTTGATGGAGCAATGTATAGATTTTGCACTAGCTCACTTTTTAATATTACATCCCTTAAAGATGCATCAGAAGTGATTACGTCATACATAGACATTTCCAAATTTCTTTTATCTAATCCTAATCCACTTGTTGTGTTCCCCTGGGGATCTATATCTATAGTTAATACCTTGTATCCTTCCATTGCTAAATATGCGCATAAATTAATGTTAGTCGTTGTTTTCCCAACTCCACCTTTTTGATTAAATATACAAACTTTCTTCATATAAAAAAGCTCTAATTTAGAGCTTCACCCCCCTTCCCATATTATTATATATAGTTTTACTTAATATTAAAAGATTAACATAATAAAAAAATGAAGAAATAATCATATTGTTTGCTAAATTAAAATAATCTACTCTAAACAATATAATTTTCTTCATTTAAACCGATATTTATATTTAAAATTATAGTTTTCTTTTACTTCTTAGGAATACTAACTGTTATTTGAATAAATTCTTCATCATCCTTGAATTTATATTCAGCTGGTATATTAAACTTATCAAAAACTTGTCTAATAGTATTAACATATAGTTTTGCAGGGAAAACACTCTTAACTCTTTTCTTATCTTTATTATTTAATTCTTCTCCTGCTATTTTTAATAATTCTTTATTTATAAGTTCTTCAGTTGCCTTAACATTTAAAGAATTTTTGATAACTTTATTTATAACATTAAGTTGTAATTCTTCATTTGGTAATGATAAAAGTGCTCTTGCATGTCTTTCTGTTAATTTATTCTCTAGGCAAGTTTCTCTTACTTTATCACTAAGTTTTAATATTCTTAACTTATTAGCAATAGTTGATTGTTTTTTTCCCATTCTCTTTGCTAATTCATCTTGAGTGAATTTATGATCATTAATTAAATTATAATAAGCTTCAGCCTCTTCAATAAAATTCAAATCTTCCCTTTGTAGATTTTCAAGTAAAGCAATTTCAGCAGATTCAGTATCAGTTATTTCTATTATATTACAAGGAACAACATCAAGAGCTGCCATTCTTGCAGCTCTCCAACGTCTTTCACCAGCTACCAACTCAAAATTCTCTCCTCTTTTTCTAACAGTAATAGGCTGAATTATTCCATGTTCCTTTATAGATTGAGATAATTCCTCTAATGCTTCTTCATTAAAAAACCTTCTTGGCTGATAAGTATTTGGAAATATTTTATTCACACTTATATTACTAATTTCTCTATTCATATGCACCCAACCATCCCTTATTAAAATAAATTTCCACTAAACTCAATAATTTAAAAATTCTATTTTTTTTATATATTCCCTTCTTTTATTTCCTAATTTTGTAAGACAAATTCACTAAATATATTTTATAAAAATACAAATGAATTTATATATCTATCTATTATATATTATATCGACTAATTCTATTAACATATTCTGTAGAATCTTCTACTTAATAGGCTTCTTATTAATTGAGCCTGCCTTTCTAGGATAAGTTTTAGGGCACTTCCTTATCTTCTTAATTTCCACAATATTATGTTTTAAATCAGATTCTTCAATATTTACTTCTATTATATTTTCTAATTCGCCACCTAAAGTATCAATAGCCTTTTTGCCCTCTCTAATCTCATCTTCAATAGCTGGCCCTTTAAGGGCAACAAAGTACCCATTTAACTTTACATAAGGTAAACAAAATTCTGATAAAACAGCCATATTGGCAACAGCTCTAGAAGTTGCTACATCAAAATTTTCTCTTAATTCTTGTTTTCTTGCTCCATCTTCTGCTCTTGAATGAATCGTAACAACATTTTTTAATTCTAATTTTGCTATAACTGTATTTAAAAAGTTTATTCTTTTATTTAATGAATCTAGTAACGTTACATTAACATTTGGATTCATTATTGCAATTGGTAGGCCTGGAAAACCAGCTCCAGTTCCAACATCTATAACAGTCTTAGCATTTTTTACAGCATTAGACTTAAAAGCCTTTATACAATCTATAAAATGCTTCTTTATAACTTCTTCATCTTCTGTTATTGCTGTAAGATTTATTTTTTCATTCCACTCCTGTAAAAGCTTCATATATTCTATAAATTGATTATACTGTTTCTCAGTTAAATCAAATCCTACCTCTAATGAAGCTTCTTTCATTAATTGAAAATATTCCATATTTCCTCCATAAAAGCTTATTTCTTATATTGATGTTCTAAATAAATTAACAGTACAGATATATCTGCTGGAGAAACCCCTGATATTCTAGATGCTTGCCCTATACTTATAGGTTTAATATTTGATAACTTTTGTATCGCTTCAGTTCTTAAACCCTTAACTTCATTATATTCTATATCTTCAGGAATTAATTTTTTCTCAAACTTTCTAAATTGCTTAACTTGGTCAAGCTGACTAGTTATATATCCTTCGTACTTAGTTATTATGTTAATTTGTTCTCCGATATCTTCATCATAATCAGGTCTTTCTGGATCTAATTCTGATAAGTTGAAATAATCAAGTTCTGGTCTCTTAATTAATTCATAGAAACTAATAGGTTTTTTTAGTTCAACAGATCCCTTAGATATTAAAAAGTCATTAACTTCTTTCTTATTTGTTATTTGTAATTCCTTTAATCTATTAACTTCATTTTCTACATTATTTTTTCTTGTTATAAACTTTTGGTATCTTCCTTCTGTAACAAGACCTACCTTATATCCTATTTCAGTTAATCTAAAATCTGCATTGTCTTGTCTTAATAATAATCTATACTCTGCTCTTGCTGTCATCATTCTATAAGGTTCATTTGTTCCCTTGGTAACTAAATCGTCAATTAGGACACCAATATATCCATCTGATCTAGTTAATACCATAGGATCCATTCCTTTAATTTTTAGTGCAGCATTTATACCTGCAACTATACCTTGTCCCCCAGCTTCTTCATAACCTGAACTTCCATTTAATTGTCCAGCTCCATATAAACCTTCAAATTCCTTAAATTCTAAAGTTGGTTTTAATTGAGTTGGATCAATTGAATCATATTCAATTGCATAAGCAGTTCTCATAATTTCAGCATTTTCTAGTCCTGGAACTGTTCTTAACATTTGTAATTGAACATCCTCTGGTAATGAAGATGACATTCCTCCAACATACATTTCTTGAGTATCTTCACCTTCTGGTTCTATAAATAACTGATGTCTTTCTCTATCTGGGAATCTCATAACTTTATCTTCAATTGATGGACAATATCTAGGACCTACCCCCTCGATTAATCCATTATACATTGGAGATCTATTTATGTTATCTCTAATTATATTATGTGTTTCTTCACTAGTATAAGTTAGCCAACAAGAAACTTGATCTCTTGAAATATCCTCACTCATAAATGAGAAAGGTACTATTTTCTCATCTCCAGGTTGTTCAACCATCTTTGAGAAATCTACACTTCTCTTATTAATTCTTGCTGGAGTCCCAGTTTTAAATCTTCTTAATTTTATTCCTAAATCTATTAATGATTGTGATAATTCGTTAGCAGCTGATAAACCATTTGGTCCACTATTGTACGTTACATCTCCAATAATAATTCTGGCTCTTAAGTAAGTTCCTGTAGTTAAAATAACAGCTTTACAATTAAAATATCCACCATTTTTTGTAAGAACTCCTTGTACCTTGCCATCTTTTACATCTAATTCTACTACTTCTAACTGTCTTAAAGACAAGTTTTCTTGTTCTTCTAAAACACTCTTCATTCTGTATTGGTATTTCTTCTTATCAGCTTGAGCCCTTAATGAGTGAACTGCTGGCCCCTTTGATGTATTAAGCATTCTAGATTGAATGAAAGTATTATCTATGTTTACTCCCATTTCTCCTCCTAATGCATCAATTTCTCTTACTAAGTGACCTTTTGCAGTTCCTCCTATATTAGGGTTACATGGCATCATAGCTACAGAATCAAGATTTGTAGTGCAAATTAATGTTTTAAATCCCATTCTTGCTGTTGCTAGTGCTGCTTCACAGCCTGCATGACCAGCACCAACAACTACTACATCATATTCTCCTGCTCTATATTTCATATTTATCTATCTCCTACTTTCCACAACAAAATTCTCTAAATATCTTATTAACTAAATCCTCTTCCAACTCTGATCCTGTAATTTCACCTAAAGCTTTTAATGCTGCTGTAACGAAAATTGAAATCAAATCTAAATATTCATTGTTATTTAATCTTATAAGCGCTTCATTACAGTTTTCACCTGCTCTAATTAAAGCTTGCTTATGCCTTGAATTTGATATTATTAAGCTTTCGCTATCTATTTTACCACTAAAGAACATATTCTTAATCTCATTTTTCAAACCATCTATTCCAATATCTTCTTTAGCCGAAATTTTTATTATATTTTCAAAATTATTTAATATCGAACTATCTATCTTACTATGTAAATCTATTTTATTTAGTAATACTATTGATTTTTTATTTTTAATTGCATCAATTATTTCTTTATCTTCTTTATCTAATTCTCTTGAAGAATCTAAAACTAATAATACTAAGTCAGCTTCATCTATTTTTTCTCTAGACTTTTCTACACCTATTTTTTCAACTATATCTTCAGTTTCTCTAATACCAGCAGTGTCTATAATTTTTACAGGTATTCCATCTAAATTAATGTACTCTTCTATTACATCTCTAGTGGTTCCAGCCACATCTGTGACAATTGCCCTTTTTTCTTTTAATAGCACATTCAATAAAGATGATTTTCCAACGTTTGGTTTACCTACTATTGCTAAGCTTAATCCATCTCTTATTATCTTTCCTTCATCTGCACTTTTAAGTAGCTTATCTATATCATTATGAGCCTTCTCTAAGCTTTCTCTTACTCTAATCGGTATAGTTGGATCTATTTCTTCATCATCTTCTGTAAAATCAACTGCGTATTCTATTAATGCTAAAACATTTAATAAGTATTCATTTAATTTATTAATTCTTTGTGATAGAGATCCATTACTTTGCATTAATGCAGATTTCATGGCAAGCTCAGTTTTTGCTGTTATTAAATCCATAACAGCTTCTGCTTGAGATAAATCTATTCTTCCGTTCAAAAATGCTCTCTTAGTAAACTCACCAGGTTCTGCAAGTCTTGCACCTGCTCTAATAACAGTTTCTAAAACCTTATTTGTGGATGTTACTCCTCCGTGACAATTTATTTCAACAGTATCTTCAGCCGTAAAACTTCTTGGCCCCTTCATATAACTTATAATTACTTCATCTATTAATTCTTCATTATTTATATCAATTATGTGCCCATATCTCATAGTATAAGTCTTCATATCTTTAATATCCTTGCCATTCTTTGGCTTAAATATCTTAGATACAATATTTAAGGCATTATCACCAGATACCCTAATAATAGCAATTCCACCTTCTCCAATAGCTGTAGATATAGCACAAATTGTATCAAATTCTTTCAACTTCTATCCTCCTTATCTTGACTAAACTAAGTCTATATTCATAGTATATCCTTTTTAACTAATATTCATTTTACAAAACAATTAATAGTAAGTCAAAATAAATAAATAAGTAGTATTCTTCAAAAAAATAAAGGTAAGAAAGCCTACTGGCCTCCCCACCTTTATTTTTTAATATCTACTACTACTCTTCTATGAGGTTCCTCCCCCTCACTAAAAGTATAAACATATTCATTATCTTGTAAAGCTGAATGTATTATCCTTCTTTCATAAGGATTCATTGGTTCTAGTTTATAAGGTCTTCTTATTTTTTTAACTTTATATGCAGTTTTTTCAGCAACTCTAATTAAAGTTTCTTCTCTCTTTTTCCTATAATTTTCAGTGTCTAATATCACTTTCTTATAAGGAATGTTATGATCTTTATTTACAACTAATGAAGCTAGATATTGTAGAGCGTCTAACGTCTCCCCCCTATACCCAATAATTATTCCCATCTTAGGTCCAGTTAAATCAATGTGAATTATGTCATTTTCTTCTCTAATTCTTATTTCCGCTTGTACCTTCATACTATTAAGTATATTTCTTAGAAATAATCTTACTTCTTCATTGTAATCTCTCTTTACTTTAACTAATATCTTTGCAGGTTTTGTACCTATAAGATTTAAAAATCCTTTAGAACCTTCATCTAAAATTTCATATTCAACCCTATCTTCTGTAAGATTTAGGCTTTTTAAAGCATTTTCTAATGCTTCATTTACAGTTTTTCCTGTCATTTCTAGTGTTTTCATACCCTAATCACCACCTAGTAATACTAAATTATTTAATTCTTTTTCTTAGTCTTTGGTGTTGCTTTTTTGGCATTTTCTATTACTTTATACTTTTCTTCTTCTTCTTTTGCTGCTTTTTTCTTCATAGCTGGTAAGTAATTTAAGAAATAAGTTTGGACTAATTGAATAACTCCACCGATTACCCAGTAAATTACTAGAATTGAACTGAAGTTAATAGCCATTACCCCCATCATACCTGCCATCATTAAGTTCATTGATCCCATATTCATTTGTGAACCGCCATTTTCATTCTTAGGCATAGACTTAGTTAATAATAAACTTGGTACATATGTGCTTAAGAATGCTAACACTGGCAATATAAAGTATGGATCTTTTTCAAAAACATTTGGTATCCATAAGAATGAAGGATGAATTACTGATGACTTATCTATATTCATAAATACATAGTAAAGTGCAAAAAGTATTGGCAATGGTAATAATGTTGGAAGACAGCCTCCAAACATACTTACATTATTGTCCTTCATGCATTTTGAATACTCAGCTTGCATTTTTTGAGGATCATTAGCGTACTTCTTTTGAATTGCATTTAATTCAGGTTGAATCTCTTGCATTCTCGCATTTGATCTGTTTGCTTTAATATTTAAAGGAAGTATTAACAATCTTATTATTAATGTAAATAATGCTATTGTTAATATATAGGATACCCCACTTGGTTCCAAATTAAACAGATTTAGTATTACATCATGCATTCCTTCAAATATAATAGTTAAAAAATTTGTAATAGGTTGTAAGAACTTCATCATATTTTGAGCACAGCCTCCTTATTTTAACGGATCATATCCACCCTTAGCTAAGGGATTACACCTTAGAATTCTCTTTATAGCTAAAAAACCACCTTTTAAAGCTCCATATTTGCTTATTGCTTCAATTGCATACTCTGAACACGTAGGAACATAAATACATGTTGGCGGTCTCATTGGAGAAATATATTTTCTATATAAATTTATAAATTTTAACATTAGTTTTTTCATTATTTATATAAGCCTGCCTTTGAAAAGAGTTTTTTCATTGCTTCCTCAACCTCAAAGAAGCTTTTTCCCTCTATAGAGTTTCTAGCTATAAAAACAAAGTCATAACCAGTTTTAAGATCTTTTTCATTTAGTCTATAGCTTTCTGTTATCAATCGTTTACTTCTACTTCTGACAACGCTATTTCCAACTTTCTTACTTACAGATATTCCTACCTTATTATAGGTAACTCCATGATTTGTTTTATTTCTTCTATTATTATATATATAAATAACTAAAAGATTATTAGCTAAAGACTTTCCTCTTCTATAAACTAATTTAAATTCATTGTTTTTTCTTAACCTGTATATCATTAGAAATTCTAAACTCCTTTTTTTCCTGCTATTGCAGAAAAAAGGCCACTATTTGCGGCCCTTATGCTGTTAATCTTTTTCTACCTTTTTGTCTTCTTCTCTTAAGAACATTTCTTCCTGCTGAAGTCTTCATTCTCTTTCTGAAGCCATGTTCCTTTTTTCTTTGTCTCTTTTTTGGTTGGTATGTCATGAACATTTCACTACACCCCCTTTAAATTGTAATTTCTATAGTAAAAACTATAATTCTATTTTTAGATTTACCTTATCATTATATATATATCATGTTTTTATGTCAATACACTATAATTTTCAAGCTCTGTTGATAAATATTATAAATATTATCACAGAATTTGTGGATAACTTATTGAATACTCTATTTAACTTATGTTATTATAAGTTAAGACTGTGAATAATTTAATTTTTAAGTGAACTTATCCACACCTGTGGATTAAATTGTGAATAACTTGTTCGCCTTTTCTTTATTTTTAACCTATTATACTATATTTTTAGCTGAAATAATACTTTTATACCATGTTAATAATGTGAAAAACTGTACATAATTATATTGTGGATAAATTTAAATAAATTATTTTTTCAACATAATTATTAACATGTGGATATTTATGTTAAGCTTATTAACATATAGAAATGTATGTTAATAATTGTGTTGATATTTTGTTATTAACTAACATACTTTAATTAAAAATTTTTTTTATGGAGGATATAAAATGAATAATGATCTTAAATCATTATGGGAAAAAACATTAAATATTATCAAAGGTGAAATGAGTGAAGTAAGCTTTAATACATGGATTAAAAGCTGTGAACCTCTTTCTATATCTTCCAACACTATAAAACTCAGTGTCCCAAATTCCTTTACTCAAGACATATTAGAAAAAAGGTATAAGGACTTAGTTGTAAACTCCATCGAAGCTGCATGCTCTAAAGTTTATAATGTAGATTTTATAGTAGCATCTGATATTCAAGAAATTGATGAAAAGGAAGAAAAAAATGCACAAAATGATGATAAATCATCTGTTAATGTAAATGATGAAATGTCTAGTACGTTAAATCCTAAGTATACTTTTGATTCGTTTGTCATAGGTAATAGTAATAGATTCGCCCATGCTGCTTCTTTAGCTGTAGCAGAAGCTCCAGCTAAAGCCTATAATCCTTTATTTATTTACGGGGGAGTTGGTCTTGGAAAGACTCACTTAATGCATGCCATAGGGCACTACGTTCTTCAAAATAACTCTAATGCTAAGGTAGTATATGTATCTTCTGAAAAGTTTACTAATGAACTTATTAATGCTATTAGAGACGATAGAAATGAAGAATTTAGAAATAAATATAGAAATGTAGATATACTACTAATAGATGATGTTCAATTTATTGCTGGAAAAGAAAGAACTCAAGAAGAGTTCTTCCATACATTTAATGAATTGCATGATGCAAATAAGCAGATTATTCTATCATCTGATAGACCACCAAAAGAAATCCCTACTTTAGAAGATAGACTTCGTTCAAGATTCGAATGGGGATTAATAGCTGATATCCAAGCTCCAGATTTTGAAACAAGAATGGCAATTTTGAAAAAGAAAGCTGATGTGGAAAAATTAAATGTTGCTAATGAAGTAATGGTGTATATTGCAACTAAAATTAAATCTAATATTAGAGAATTAGAAGGGGCATTAATTAGGATAGTAGCTTATTCTTCTCTTACAAATAGACCAATTACTGTTGAATTAGCAAGTGAAGCTTTAAAGGATATAATCTCAAATAAGCAAAATAAGAATATAACTATTGATGTTATACAAGATGTTGTAGCTGGATATTTTAATCTTAGAGTAGAAGATTTAAAATCTCAAAGAAGAACAAGAAATGTAGCATACCCTAGGCAAATTGCAATGTATTTAAGTAGGAAACTTACAGATATGTCATTGCCAAAAATAGGCGAAGAGTTTGGTGGAAGAGATCATACAACTGTTATCCATGCATATGAAAAAATCTCTGATGCTTTAAATACTGATGAGAGCTTACAACATACAGTAAATGATGTAACAAAGAAACTAACTCAAAATTAACTAACAGCTGTACATAAATATATTGAATTGTTTGTGGATAACTACTAAAAACAATATTGCTTGTTAATACTGTGGATAAGATATGTATTTTTCGCTTCACTTATCCACACTATTTTTTTACTAACTTTTTAGTATTTTTAAGGGTTACAGGTACTTATCAACATATCAACAGCCCCTACTACTACTATTATTATAATTTATCTATATATTTATCTATATATTTATATTATTTCTGTGAATATTATATGTTCATAAATTAAGGAGGTTTTTATATGAAATTCATATGTGAAAAACAAAAACTACAAGAAGGTATATCTATTGCTAGTAAGGCTATAACAGGAAAAACTACAATGCCTATACTAGAAGGAATATATATAACAGCTAAAAATAATGAATTGACATTAATCGGATCTGATATGGATGTATCTATTGAAACAAAGGTTCAAGCTAATATTGTAGAAGAAGGAATGTTAGTTATAGACTCTAAGATATTTGGAGAAATAATAAGAAAACTTCCAAACTCAGATGTTATCATTGAAACTTTAGAAAATGAAATTATGCAAATAACTTGTGAAAAATCAGTGTTCAATTTAGTTTATATGAATGGAGAAGACTATCCAGAACTACCTAAAATAAATGAAAACTTATCAGTTGAAGTTCCTCAAAATATATTAAAAAGTATGATAAGGGGTACATCTTTTGCTATAGCTCAGGATGAAACAAGACCGATATTACAAGGAATATTATTTGAAGTAAAGGATAGAAATTTAAATCTTGTTGCCTTAGATGGATATAGATTAGCTATAAGATCTGAATTTCTAGATAATGATAATAACATTGAAGTAGTTATTCCAGGAAAAACATTAAATGAGGTTTCAAGAATACTAGAAGACACAAATGAAATAGTTAAAATTACCTTTACTAATAATCATATTTTATTTAACTTAAGTGAAACAAAGATAATTTCTAGGTTATTAGATGGAAAGTTTGTTAATTATATATCTTTACTTCCTCAAGAACATAAGATATCTATTGATGTTAAAAAACAAGAATTACAAAACTGTATAGAGAGAGCATCACTTATGGCTAAGGATGGTAATAGCAATTTAATCAAATTAGATGTTCAAGAAGATACTGTTATAATAACATCTAATTCTCAATTGGGAAAAGTAAGAGAAGAAGTAAATATAAATTTGCAAGGAGAATCAATCCAAATTGCATTTAACTCAAGATATTTAATTGATGTCTTAAAAAATATAGATGGTGATGAAGTTGTTTTAGAAATGACTTCAAGTGTTAGTCCTTGCGTGATTAAATGCAAAAATACTGATAATTCTAAGTACTTAGTATTACCAGTTAGGTTATTAAGATAGAAAGGAGGAAAATGCATAAAATTTGTATTTATATGCATTTAATTGGAAAATGAATGAGGTTAAAATAAATACTGAATTTATTAAATTAGATTCTTTTTTAAAATGGTGTGGAGCTGCTTCATTAGGATCAGAAGCTAAAATGTATATCTTAGACGAAATGGTTAAAGTTAATGGAGAAATATGCACTCAAAGAGGAAAAAAAATAAGACCAGGTGATTTGATAGAATTTAACGGTGAGAAATACAGAGTAATATAATTACTATTAACCTAATAATTACTTTTATTCCTCTAATATGTTATAATAAAAACAGGTGTAAGTAATGTATATTAAGAAAATACAAATATTAAATTATAGAAATTATAAATCCTTAAATATAACACTGGGGAAAAATGTAAATGTATTTATGGGGGATAATGCTCAAGGAAAGACAAATATTCTTGAAGCAATTTATTATTGTGCATTTGCTAGATCCCATAGGACTTCAAGAGATAGAGAATTAATTAATTGGAATGCGGAAAGTGCTTTTGTAAGTATTTTAGTCGGTAGAGATAGATTAGATAAGACTATTGATATAAATATACTTAAAGATGGAAAAAAGGCCATAAGGATAAATAAGATTAAAGCTTCAAAAATTGGAGAATTATTTGGAAACTTTAATGTTGTTATGTTTTCACCAGAAGATTTACGAATAATTAAGGATTCTCCAGGTGTAAGAAGAAAGTTCATAGATATGGAATTATGTCAGCTGGATTCTAAATATTACTATAATTTGGTTCAGTATAATAAAGTTTTGAATGAACGCAATATACTTTTAAAGAACCGAAAAGTTGATAAAGATGTTTTGGATATATATGATATTCAGTTGTGTAATTTTGGATGCAACATAATTAGAGAAAGATTAAATTATATTAATAAGTTAAACTTTTATGGAAAGAATATACATAAGGATATATCTTCAGGAAAAGAAGATGTAGAATTTAAATATATAAGTACAGTAAAAAATTTGGAAAGTATAGAAGATTGTTTTTATGATCAATTGAAAAAAAGTAGGAATAAAGATATTGAAAAGGGATTAACTAGTATTGGCCCACATAGGGACGATTTTAATGTGCTTATTAATGGTATAGATACGAAAAGCTACGGCTCACAAGGACAGCAAAGAAGTGCTGTACTTACTATGAAATTCTCTTCTTTGAAAATAATAAAGGAATTGACATCAGAATATCCAGTATTATTGCTCGATGATGTTTTATCAGAATTGGATTTCAATAGAAAGAGATACATTTTAAGTACCATAGGTGAAATTCAAACAATAATAACATGTACAGGAATAGAAGATCTTACAAATTATTTAGATGATAGTTCTAAGGTCTTTAAGGTTAAGGATGGTGAAATCCTAAATTAAGGGAGGAATTCTTATGTTTTTACATTTAGGAGAAAATGTTGTTGTTCCAATTAAGGATATAATTGGAATTTTTGATTTACAAACCACTATGTATAGTTCAGATACAAGTGCATTTTTAAGAATGGCAGAGGAAGATGGGTTTGTAGAAAGAATTTCTAAAGAGATGCCTAAATCTTTTGTTATAGCTGAAGTGAATAAGATGAGTAAAATATACTTATCTCCAATATCCTCTTCAACTTTAACAAAGAGAACTAATATAAATTATAATCCATAGTTCCAATTTTTAATCTTCATAGGGTTAAAATTAAAGTTCATTAAAAGGAGGAGATTATGTTGGAAAATAACAAACAAAGTTATGATGAAAGTCAAATTCAGGTCCTTGAAGGCTTAGAAGCTGTTAGAAAGAGACCAGGAATGTATATAGGGAGTACTAGCTCAAGGGGATTACATCACCTTGTTTATGAAATAGTTGATAACAGTATAGATGAAGCTTTAGCTGGATTTTGTAATGAAATATCAGTAGCGATAAATGAGGATAATTCTATAACTGTAATAGATAATGGGAGAGGTATGCCTACTGGTATACACCCTAAGATGGGAAAGTCAACTGTAGAAGTAATTATGACTGTTCTTCATGCCGGAGGTAAATTCGGGGGTGGCGGATATAAGGTATCCGGAGGGCTACATGGTGTTGGTGCATCAGTTGTTAATGCATTATCTGAGTGGTGCGAAGTTACGGTATCAAGAGATGGTGAAGTGTGGCAACAAAGGTACTCTAGAGGAGTTGCTATATCTGATTTAGCAAAAATAGGATCAACAGAAGAACATGGAACTAAAGTTTCATTTAAGCCAGACACTGAGATATTCGAAGAAACAGAATATGATTTTGAAATATTGGCAAATAGATTAAGAGAATTAGCTTTCTTAAATAAAGGAATTAGAATAGTTTTAACTGATAAAAGAGAAGAAAACAAGGAAGAGATATATCACTATGAAGGTGGTATAAAAGAATTTGTTGCATATTTAAACAGGAATAAGGAAGTGTTACATCCAGAGCCTATATATGTAGAAGGTGAAAGAGATGGAATAATTGCAGAAGTATCACTTCAATACAATGATGGATATAATGAAAATTTATATTCATTTGCCAATAATATAGATACTATTGAAGGTGGAACACACTTATCAGGCTTTAAAACTGCATTAACTAGAGTTATAAATGATTATGGTAAAAGATTTAATCATTTAAAAGAAAATGATAAGAATTTATCTGGAGATGATATAAGAGAAGGATTGACAGCGGTAGTATCTGTTAAGATTTCTGAACCTCAATTTGAAGGTCAAACAAAAACTAAACTAGGCAATTCTGAAGTAAGAAGCGTCGTTGATTCAATAGTTGGTGAGGGAGTATCTATATTTCTTGAAGAAAACCCTAATGTAGGTAAGATAATAATAGAAAAGGCTCTAATGGCATCAAGAGCTAGAGATGCCGCAAGAAAGGCTAGGGAACTAACTAGAAAGTCAGTCTTAGAAAGATCAGCACTTCCAGGTAAATTGTCAGATTGTTCATCTAAGGATCCACTAGAGTGTGAGATTTATATAGTTGAGGGTGACTCAGCGGGTGGATCAGCTAAGCAAGGAAGAAATAGAAGATTCCAAGCAATATTGCCTTTAAGAGGTAAAATATTGAATGTTGAAAAGCAAAGATTAGATAGAATATTAACTGCTGATTCAATAAAATCCATGGTTACTGCATTTGGAGCTGGAATTGGTGATGACTTTGATGAAAGTAAGTTAAGATATAATAGAATTATAATTATGACAGATGCCGATGTTGATGGAGCTCATATCAGAACTCTATTATTAACATTTTTCTTTAGATATATGAGGGGACTATTAGATGGGGGACACGTTTATATAGCTCAGCCTCCTCTTTACCAAGTAAAAAAGAATAAGAAAGAGTATTATGCATATTCAGATCAAGAACTAGAATCAGTATTAAATGAAATTGGTGGTAAAGATAACACTACTAATATTCAAAGATATAAAGGGCTAGGTGAAATGAATGCAACTCAGTTATGGGATACAACCATGGATCCAGAAAAAAGAATATTATTAAAAGCTACTGTTGAAGATGCAATAGCAGCAGATGAAATATTTACTATATTAATGGGTGATAAGGTTGAACCAAGAAGAGAATTTATACACAAAAATGCTAAGAAGGTAAGCAACTTAGATATTTAGTACTAAAGCGAGGTGAGGTACATGAGCTTAAATGAAGGAAAAGTTATAGATATAGATATTAATAAAGAAATGAAGAGATGTTATATTGACTATGCTATGAGTGTAATAGTTGGTCGTGCTCTTCCAGATGTTAGAGATGGATTGAAGCCAGTTCATAGAAGAATATTGCATTCTATGAACGATCTTGGGTTATCTCCAGATAAAGGTTATAGAAAATGTGCAAGAATTGTAGGAGAAGTATTAGGTAAGTATCATCCACATGGTGATACTTCTGTATATGATGCACTTGTAAGAATGGCACAAGATTTTTCTATGAGATATATGCTTGTAGATGGTCATGGTAACTTTGGATCTGTAGATGGAGATAGTGCTGCTGCTATGAGATATACAGAAGCTAAAATGAATAAAATAGCAGTAGAAATGCTAAGAGATATAAACAAGGATACTGTAGACTTCATTCCAAACTTTGATGGCGAAGAAAAAGAACCAGTAGTATTACCATCAAGATACCCAAATCTTTTAGTTAATGGATCATCAGGAATAGCAGTTGGTATGGCTACTAACATTCCTCCTCATAACTTGGGAGAAGTAATAGATGGAACTATAATGCTTATTGATAATCCAGAAGCAACTGTTTTAGATTTAATGACTGCAATAAAAGGTCCAGATTTCCCAACAGGAGCTACTATTATGGGAAAATCAGGAATAAGAGCTGCTTACGAAACTGGTAAAGGGAGAGTAATAGTTAGAGCTAAGGCAGAGATAGAGGAAGAAAATAATAGACATAAAATTATAGTTACTGAAATTCCATACCAAGTAAATAAGGCTAAGCTTATCGAAAATATAGCTGATTTGGTTAAAGACAAGAAAATAGTTGGAATATCAGATTTAAGAGATGAATCTGATAGAGAAGGTATGAGAATTGTAATAGAACTTAAAAAAGATGCTAACCCAAATGTAATTCTAAATTTATTATATAAGCATACTAAAATGCAAGATACTTTTGGAGTTATTATGTTAGCCTTAGTAAATAATGAGCCACATGTTTTAAATTTAAAACAAGTTTTAAGTCATTATATAGAATTCCAAAAAGAAGTAGTAACTAGAAGAACTATATTTGAACTTAATAAAGCTGAGGTAAGGGCTCATATTCTTGAGGGTTTAAGAATTGCTCTTGATAATATTGATGAAGTTATAAGTATAATTAGATCTTCAAAAACATCAGAAATAGCAAAAAATACTTTAATAGATAGATTTGGATTAAGTGATAAGCAAGCTCAAGCAATATTAGAAATGAGACTTAGAAGATTAACAGGTCTTGAAAGAGATAAAATAGAAGAAGAGTATGCTGAACTTATGAAACAAATAGAATACTTAAATTCAATTTTAGCAAGTGAAGAAAAATTATTATCAGTAATTAAAGATGAGCTTACTGAAATAAAGAGAAAATACGGTGATACTAGAAGAACTTCTATAGAAAAAGTAATGAATGAAATTGATATAGAGGATCTTATTCAAGAAGAGGAAGTAGTAGTTACATTGACTCACTCAGGATATATAAAGAGGATATCAGCTGACACATATTCTGCTCAAAGAAGAGGAGGAAGAGGAATACAAGCAATGTCTACAAAGGAAGATGATTTTGTAGAGCATGTAAGTATAACTTCTACTCATTCGGATGTATTATTCTTCACGAATAGAGGAAGAGTATATAAATTAAGAGGTTATGAAATACCTGATGCAGGAAGAACTGCTAAGGGAACTAATATAATAAATTTAATTGCAATTGAGGCAGACGAAAGAATAGAGACTGTACTTACTATAAGAGATGATATAAGTGAAGGTTTCTTATTTATGGCTACTAAACAAGGATTGGTTAAGAAAACACCTCTATGTGAATTTAAGAATCTTAGAAAAAATGGATTAATAGCAATTAATTTAAGAGATGGAGATGAACTTCTTAAGGTAAAGGTAACCCGTGGAGATGCAGATATAATAATAGCAACAAGAGAAGGTAATGCTATTAGATTTAATGAAAGAGATGTAAGACCAATGGGAAGAACTGCTTCAGGGGTTAGATCAATACATCTAAAGGATAATGATGTGGCAGTTTGTATGGATATAGCTGTTAAAGGAGAAGATCTGTTAGTTATAAGTGAAAATGGATTTGGAAAGAGAACACCTATTACTGAATATAAGGTACAAAGAAGAGGTGGAACAGGACTAATAACTTATAAGATATCTGAAAAGACAGGAAAAGTAGTTGGTGCAACTGTATGTAAGTTAGAAGATGAACTTATGTTAATAAATACAAGTGGAGTTGCAATAAGAATTAATGTTTCTGATATTTCAGTAACTAGTAGATCAACAATGGGTGTAAGATTAATGAGAACATCTGATGAAGAAAAGATTGCTGCAATAGCAAAAATATCTGGTGGCAATGAGGACAAAGAAGAACAATTAACTTTAGAAACAGAAAATGAATCTGATGAAATAGAAGATTCAAGTAGAGATATTGAAGATGAAGTAGATATCGTGGAAGATTTAAATGATACTGAACAATAAATATATTTAGGCAAAATTATACAAACTACAATTAATTTTATATTTAATAATATAAAGTTGATTGTAGTTTTTTTGCTATTTCAGAATGAAAAAGATAAATATAACGTAATCTTATCCTAGTGTATCAATACTAGAAAAAATAAGATAATTATAGAAAAATAGAGTATTTATATAATAATTTACTTAAATAATAATATATAAGTAAAACTAAATTATTTGAACATGGTAAGATAAATCTCGTCGCTGAGGGAAACGACAAAACAAGTAAAAAAACTTGTGAAAAAAAGTTGTTGACAAACAGTAAGACAGATGATAAGATAATGAAGTCGCTTGAGGGCGGCGAAGAAAATGGTCTTTGAAAATTGAA
>CAKVEW010000030.1 GCA_934746015.1 uncultured Clostridium sp. | reverse complement strand
CTAGACTTTTAAAGTCTGGGGTTTATTTATTTTATCAAAAAAGGAGCTGTGCACTAACTTTTAGTGCGACAGCCCCTCTTACTAATGCATAATTGTAGAAATAATTCTTTCATTCTTTCATTTTGATTTTGCGAATGCAAAAGAGAATCTTCATTTTTTCATTTTCCAAAACTCTGTAAGAGTTTTTACCTTAATTCTACATTTTACATTCTTCATTCCTTAAACCATTCTCCATGGTTCTTCTATTTTTTCTTCTGTTAAGGAGTATTCTATTTCTTTTGAAATATCTCTAGGAAGTTTAAGTTTTTTTATTTTATTAGTAAATTCTTCAGAAAATACTTTTACAGCTTTGCCTATATTTTTAGTAGAATTATTAAATACTTCCAGAGGTGTTAAGAATTTCTTGCTATCTCTAAAATCATCTAAATATTTAAGGGCTTCATTTGAGGCTTCAAGTGCTAATTCATTTATTTCTTCTATTGAGTTTTTATTAAAGCTTTCAGGATATTTAACTTCTAAAACTATTCTATAGCTTATAGTTCTTCTTTGTTTGCATGGAACTTTTACAGTTAAATCATTTCCTTCGAATTCTCCTAAGTAACTTATTAAAAAATCATCTCTTTCTTCAGGAATTTCCACTGAAGATAATATTCTTGTGTAAGTATGCTTAATTTCATCAAGTTTAAATTCTTTCTTAGTTTGTATTAATGATTCTTTTCTTGTACTTTGACTTTCCTTAGGGTCACTTCTATAGCATATAAATGAATCTATTCTTCTTAAGTCTAATCCAAAGAAAACCCAAGTTCCCCTATGCCAGCGCAACCCAGACACACTTCTTCTGTCTACATTTAATAAGAAAGCCCAGTACTCCCTTTTGCCTCTTTCCCAAATATAAGTAAATTTGAATAAGCAAAAACTAATAGAGCCAGGGCTTACAGCTTTAGCTTGAGGGCCAGTACTTGTACCACTTAAACTTTTAACACCTGCGCTATTCTTTGATGGAATGAAATTAGGTGGTGGACCAACATTTAAATTACTACCTTGATTTGATCCAGGTGGAAAACCAGGAATTGGATTAGGGTTAAAGGGTTGAAAGTTTGAAAATGGAGGAGGTCTTAAGCTAGAATCATCTTGATAAAGAATTGAATCATCATCGTTAAAATTCATAAATAAACTCCTAATATAGTATTTTATAATTTATTATAGGAGAAAATTTGAAGAATGTTACATATATTAGTTGTTAATTGAATAGTTTGCATTTTAAAGTTATGGGGTGGTTTTTTGGGGTAGATATTAGAGTTGCTAAAATAAAAGATTACAAAAGTATATGTAATATTTCTAAAGAATTGCATTTATATCATGTGAAAAATAGACCTGATATATATAAGGAAGAAAGAAAACCAATTTGTAAAAGTTATTTTAATGAAATATTAAAGGATAATGATGTAGAAGCCATAGTTATTACCATAGATGAAAAAGTAGTTGGTTATACAATTATCAGATATGTAAATTTAAATAATATAGATTTGTTAAAGGATAGGTATTATGCATATATAGATGAAATATGTATTAAAGAAACTTTTAGAAGGCATGGGTTAGGTAAAATTCTATTTGAGTATGTTTATAATCTAGTGAAAAATAAAGGAGCAGATGCATTAGAACTTGGGGTTTGGAGTTTTAATAAAATAGCTTTAGAGTTTTATAAAGCAATGGGAATGGTAGAGAAGAACATAAGGATGGAGAAGAAATAAACAATAGATAATAGATAAAAGTGAAGAGGTAAGAGTTTGTTAATGAAGGAATGAAAAATATGGGAGGAGATAAATATTATATTACGGTGACTTAGAGCTCCCTTGGTTACAGTAATATAATATTTATCTCCTTATTTTTTTGTCGAAATATTTATTTTGGAATATGTTTACATTTATTTTAAATGTGTATATAGTATACATATACAGTATTTACGGAAAATACAGTTCTGTGAGGTGAGAAAGTGAAGATATTAATTAGTAATTCTTCAAAGCTTCCTATTTATGAACAAATAGTCAATTCAATCAAGGAAGCCATTGTAGATGGAGAATTATCTCCTAATGAAAAATTACCTTCAATTAGATCCTTAGCTAAGGATTTAAATATAAGTGTAATAACAACTAAAAGGGCTTATGAGGAATTAGAAAGTCAAGGTTTTATAGAGACGGTAGGAGGCAAGGGATGTTATGTTTCTTTTTTTAATAAAGAGTTAGTCTATGAAGAGAAGCTAAAGGAAATAGAGGGAAAAATTCAAGAGGTTTTAGCTATATCTAGATCTATAAAATTAAAGAAAAGTGATATCCAAAGTATGATAGATTTGCTTTATGAAGGAGATTAATATGGTTAAGGTAGAGAATTTAAGTAAAAGTAGAGGGGAATTTAAACTGGAAAATATATCTTTTGAATTAAAGGAAGGATATATTATGGGTTTAATTGGACCAAATGGTTCAGGGAAAACAACATTAATTAAACTTATTCTTGGGTTATTAAAGGCTGATGAAGGTGAAATTAAGATTTTTAATAAGGATATTTTTAAAGATGAAATTTATGTTAAAGACAATATCGGATTTGTATTTGATAATTTTAATTTTTATCAACATCTAAATATTAAAGATTATAAACGAATACTAAGGAATTCTTATTCAAAGTTTGACGAAAAATTATTTGATTCTTATATTGAAGGCTTTGGAATAAAAAATAAAAGCTATATTGGAAATTTAACTAAGGGGGAAGCCATAAAGGTAATGGTTGCTGGGGCCTTATCACATGATGCCAAGCTAATAGTCTTAGATGAGCCAACAGCAGGACTAGATCCATTAGTTAGGAAGGATATATTAAAGTTATTACAGGAAGTAATTGAGGATGGAGGTAAAAGTGTTATTATATCAACTCACATAACTTCAGACTTAGATGGAATAGCAGATTATATAACCTTTATAAATAAAGGTAAGCAGATTTTTACAAAGGATATGGAATGGATAAGAGATAGATTTAGGTTATTTAGAGGCTCTAGTGAGGAGCTAAATAATAGTAAGTTAAATTTTATATCTATAAGGAAAAATAAGTATTATGAAGAGGGATTATTTATAAATAACAAAGAATTAGTTTTAGAAAATATAAGTACTCCAACCTTAGAAGATATAATGTATCACTATATAAAGGGGGAGAAGTAATGCTTCAATTAATTAAAAAAGATTTATTAGTGGCACTTAAGGTAAAATCAATAAAAACAGTTATTTTTATATTGATAGTAGCACTATTTCTATCAAATATATTTGCTATAGTACTCCCAACTATTTTACCAATAATTATTACTTATATAGTAGTTATGAATAGTTTTTATTATGATAGCTTAAATAATAGTGAAAGTTATATATTAAGTATGCCAAATAAAAGAGAAGACGTAGTTTATTCAAAATATATATTAGTACTTTTAGTATTATTTTTATCAAATTTTTTAATATTTATATTATTTGGATTAAATATAATGAATTCGATAAGAGTCATGGTTTTGCAAGATGTAACTGTAAGCAGTGCAACAATATTATTTAGTTTTTCAATTATTATACCTATTATATTTAAGTACGGATACAAGGTAGGAAGAATAGTAGCTCCAATTATAACTATTATTGTTGGATATATAAGTTATAGAAATGATACACTTAGTGATTATATTTACAATGGAAAAGAGACTATTTTACTTAGTTTTTTTAGAAAAATAGGAGCTTTACTTTATAAAATATTTGAGTTTGATAATTACGATTATATATTAATATCATCAAATATATATATTATCTTTACATTTATTATGACAATAGTTTTATTTATAGCGTCAATGACAATAGCTTTAAAAATATATAAAAAAAGAGATATAAGATAGGAGGCTATAAAATGAATAAAAAATATATAAATATAATTTCAAGTATTTTTATTATTAGTTTATTTTTTATCTTAGAATTTAAATTCATTTTAGGAGATAAGGTTTTGTATATTGATTCTACTAATTTTGATAAAGGTGATGTCATAATAAAATATATTGGCTTTGAAGAAGGTGAAGATACCTATAAGATTAAGGTAAGTATAAAAAATAATAGTGATTATTATGCTAATATTAGTAATTTAACTTTAAATTTCATTGGAGGATCTAATGGGAATCCAGAATTTAGAGGATACGATAATGACGAAAGACAAGCATTAATAAATTATAAACAAGGAGATAAGTATAATTTCAGTCCTTACTTTGATGCAAATGAGGAAAGAGAATATGCATTTGAAATATCGAAGGGATTAAGCTTTAATAAAGAAGATTTTGATACAAATAAAATCAATATTGCTTATAATGCTACCTTTTTTAGATATAGAATAAATAAAAATAGTTTAATGGGTAGTGTTTTTAGTAGAGGTGGAACTGCTAGATTGGATAATTCCGTAGATCCATATAATTTATGATTAGAATTATCAAATATACTTTATGAGGGGGACAAGTAATGCTTCAATTAATTAAGAAAGATTTATTAGTAGCACTTAAGATAAAATCAATAAAAAATGCTATATTTATATTTGCAATTGCATTAATTTTATTACAAGGAATGATATATCCACTACAAGCCATTATTCCTATAATGATTACTTATATAATAGTTATGAATAGCTTCTATTATGATAATTTAAATAATAGTGAAAGCTATATATTATGTATGCCAAATAAAAGAGAAGATGTAGTTTATTCAAAGTATATTCTAGTAACAGTGGTATTGGTTTTATCAAATGTCTTAGCTTATTTGTTCTTTGGAATTAATATTTTTATTACTTCTAGGCTAATGGTATTACGGGATACTATAGTGGGCTTCTATAGTATTATAATTAGTTTTATTATAATTATACCTTTAACGTTTAAGTTTGGGTATAAGGTTGTTAGAGTTATTGGACCAATTATAACCAGTGTCATATCATATAATTTTATATTTAAATATGATTATTTAATCCCAGGCTATAGTATGAAAAGTGGCTTCTTAATGGATATATCTTACAAAATAGGTGTTCTTTTTGCAAAATACTTTAATTTAGTTACTCATGATTATGGAAGTAGGGCAATTAGTATATATAATGTATTAGTATTTTTAATAATAGTTTTTATATTTTTGCTATCAATGTTTATTTCTTTGAAAACTTATAAAAATAAAGATATAGCTTAGGGGGAAATATAATGAATAAAAAGTTTTTTAAAGTAAGTTTAGGAATTTTTATGTTTTTATTTATTTCTCTCTTAGGATTTAAATTTCTATATGGTGATAGAAAAACATACTTTCATGGAGCAATTAATGTTCCAGAATCTAGCACAAGATATTTAGGCTTTGAAGAAGATGATTATAAATATAAAATCAAAGTAGGTATAAAAAATAATAGTAAGTATTATGGGATTATAAGTGATATAAAATTAAAATTTCAATTAGAAAGCAGGAATGGAGACTCTATAAGTCTTGGCCCTATATTTGAAGGATATGACTTAAAAATGAGGGAATATCTTAATAATTATGAAGATAGACAAGAAGAAAATTATAGTATTTTCTTTTCTCCAAGTGAAGAAAAAGAATATATTTTTGAAGTACCTAAGGGTTTAAGTTTTGATAAAGAAGTTTTTGATACTAATATAATGATGATAAATTATAATATTAAATATTTAAAGCGTAAGCATAATAACAATGCTGTTTCTGGTGAAATTAATTTTAAAAGTACAACAGATGTTATAAACAATTCAATAGAGGCATTTAATATTGAATAATCCATAAAAATAGCTGTCTACAGTAGACAGCTATTTTGGCGAATTATTTAATGTATCAACATTAATCTATATTATTTATTTTTTTTATTTTCATCATCGTAAATATTTTCGTATGCTTCTTGTTCTTGATTCATTTTCTTTACGATTTCCTCTGATTTTTCTCTTCTACATTTTTTGCTTAATGCACATGCAATTCCGTCCATATTTAACACCCCTTTATATGTTTTTATTTTCCATTAGTATACTATATTATAATCAATAAATCAATAATTGTTATCAAATAGTAATAATTATTAATTTATCAATGTTGTTAATTATTAAACTAACAAATTATATTAACAAGCATATTAATATAAGAAACTTTTTATCACTATTTAATTATTTTTGCATACTTATAGAAAATTAAAGGGAAATATTTATGACTTAAATATTTGTCATATATAAACATGGAGAATGAATATATTTTATAAAAAGGAGGGGAGTCATTTTGAATTTCAAGGAATTTATAAAAAGTGATAGAGAAAGCAGAAATAAAGAAAAATTTGAAGGAACATTTTTGGATTATTTAGAGCTAGTTAAGGACAACCCAGATATAGCTAAGCTTTCGCACAGTCGAATCTATGACATGGTAGTTAGTAAGGGAGTTGAAGTACTAAAAGGTGAAGAAAATCCTAAGGTAAAAAAAATATATGGCAATGATTCTATAAGAAGATATGGATTCTTTAAGGATGATTTCTTTGGTATTGATAAGATAATTATGAAACTTGTGAATTACTTTCATTCAGCTTCTATGAATGGAGAAGAAGCTAGGCAAGTATTATATTTAGTTGGTCCAGTTGGTGCAGGAAAGTCTTCGTTAGTAGAATCTTTAAAGAGAGCTTTAGTAGAATGTGAACCAATTTATTCTTTAAAGGGATGTCCTATGCATGAGGAGCCTCTACATTTAATCCCAACTCATTTAAGACCAGAATTTGAAAAGTTATTAGGAAGTAAAATAGAAGGAGATTTATGTCCAGTATGTAGGTATAAATTATTAAATGATTATAATGGAGAATATGAAAATTTCCCAGTAGAAAGAAAGGAATTTTCTATTAGATCAAGAAAGGGTATTGGTGTAGTACCACCTGTAGACCCAAATAATCAGGATACTTCTATTTTAACAGGGTCTATAGATATTTCAAAAATGGATATTTATCCAGAAGATGACCCAAGAATCTTTTCATTAAATGGTGCTTTTAATGTTGGAAATAGAGGCTTAGTTGAATTTATAGAAGTATTTAAAAATGATGTTGAATATCTTCATACTATTATTACAGCCACTCAAGAAAAATCTATTCCATCACCTGGAAAGGGTTCTATGATTTATTTTGATGGAGTTATAATTGCACACTCTAATGAAGCAGAATGGAATAAATTTAAGTCAGATCACACTAACGAAGCTATACTAGATAGAATTGTTAAAATTGAAGTTCCATACTGCTTAGAGCTTGATGAGGAAGTGAAAATTTATAAAAAGATATTAAAGAAAAGTAACTTTAATGCTCATATAGCTCCACATACCATTGAAATTGCAGCTATGTTTGCAATTTTATCAAGGTTATCACCTTCAACTAAGGTAGACCCTATAACTAAGCTTAAGATATATAATGGGGAAGAAATAGTAGAAAAGGGTGGAACTAAGAGAATAGATATAAGTGAACTTAGAGAAGAAGCTGGATCTTATGAAGGTATGAAGGGAATTAGTACAAGATTTATTGTTAAGACAATAGATAATGCCTTATCTAGTTCAGAGCATAACTGTATTAACCCACTTAGCATAATGGAAAGTATAATTAAATCTGTTAAAGAGTTGGATATAGCTATAGAAGATAAGAAAAAGTATCTAGGATTTATTCAAGATACCATAAGAAAAGAATATAACAAGATATTAGAAAAGGAAATTACTAAGGCATTTATTCATTCCTTTAGAGAACAAGCAGAAAGTCTTTTTGATAATTATATAGATAATGCAGAAGCTTTTGTAAATAAGAGTAAAATAAAGGATATATCTACTGGTGAAGAGTTAAATCCAGATGAAGAATTTATGAGAAGTATAGAAGAACAAATTGGAGTTTCAGAAAATTCTTGCAAGGGATTTAGAGCAGATGTAACTTCATATATGTTCTATTTAGTTAGAAATGGCAGCAAAATAGATTATTCTTCTTACGAACCTTTAAAGGAAGCAATAGAAAAGAAACTTATGGCATCTGTAAAAGATTTATCTAGAATAATAACTAAGTCTAGAGTTAGGGATTCAGAGCAAGCGGAAAAGTATCATTCTATGGTTGAGGAAATGCAAAATAATGGATATTGCCTACATTGTTGTGATGTAATACTTAAATACGCAGCAAACAACTTATGGAAGGATTGATATAATGGCAATCTTTAGAGACAATACAGATAATCCATTGGAGCATGATAGATCTATAGAAGACAGGAGAAGACATAGACAGTTAGTAGAAAAGTCTATAAAAGAAAACTTAGGAGATATACTTTCAGAAGAAAGTATAATAGGTGAAAGTAAAAATAAGAAATTTAAAATTCCTATTAGAGGAATAAAGGAATACCAATTTGTATTTGGCAAAAATAATAAAGGGGTAGCTACTGGGACAGGACAAGAAAAACGTGGAGACAAAATTGGAGATGGAAGTAAAAACTCTGGAAATGCAGGTAATTCAGGAGCAGGTAATTCCCCAGGGGAAGATGTATATGAAACTGAAGTAACATTAGAAGAGCTTATGGATTATATAGTAGAAGATTTAGAATTACCTAATTTAGATAGAAAAAAATATTCAGAAATAGTAACAGAAAGTTCAGGTAGAAAGCGTGGATATCAAAGATATGGAATAAATCCAAGGCTTGCAAAGAAAAAAACTGTAATTTCAAAGCTTTCAAGAAAGCAAGGTAAAAAAAGAGCATTAATTGAAGCTGGAATAGACAGTAAAATAACAAGGTTTCCTTTTAAAGAGGAAGACCTTAGATATCATAAGATAAAAAAGAAACCTAAGAAGGAAAGTAATGCAGTAATGATTTTTATTATGGATGTTTCAGGATCTATGGATAGTAGTAAGAAGTATATGGCAAGATCATTATTTTTTGTTTTATCAAGGTTTATAAAAAGAAAATATACTAATATTGCCTTTGAATTTATATCTCATACAACAGTAGCAAAAGTAGTAAATGAATTTGAGTTTTTCCATAAAGCAGAATCTGGTGGCACATATATTTCTAGTGGAATTAATGAAGCTTTAAAAATAATTAAAGAGAAATATCCACCAGAGATGTGGAATATTTATCCACTTTATGCTAGTGATGGGGATAACTGGAGTGAAGATAATGAAAGAGCTATGAAATCAGTAAGAGAATTATGCGATATAAGTAATATGTTTGGATATGCAGAATTACTACCTTCTACTTATTCAACAACTATGTATTATAGATTTAATAAGGAAATAATACGTAAAAATTTTATTTCTGTAATAGTTAAAGAGAAAAAGGATTTATGGATAGCTTTAAAGTTAATGTTATCTAAAGAGCTAAAGGAGGAGTAAAAATGGAATACAATCTTAAGACTTTAGAAGAATGGAATGAAATAATTGAAAGTAAGGCAAGGGAGTTTGGCCTTAATTTTTACCCTCAAGAATTTGAAATAATAGGTTTTAATGAAATGTTAGGATATGAGGCATATTTAGGTATGCCTTCAAAATATCCACATTGGAGTTATGGAAAGGCCTATGATAAGAATAAAACTCTATATTCGTTAAATATGACAGGATTACCCTATGAAATGGTAATAAATTCAGATCCTTGTCTTGGTTATTTAATGAAAGAAAATACATTGTTATTACAAATATTAACTATGGCTCATGTATATGGGCATAATGATTTTTTTGCTAATAATAGATTGTTTGTTGAAGGAACAAAGGCAAATAATGTTATTGAAATGTTTAAGCTAGATGCTGAAATAATAAGAGGATATATTAATGATCCAAGTATAGGATATGAAAAGGTAGAGAAGATATTAGATGCAGCTCATGCAATAAGATATCAAATTCCTAGAACAGTTGGAATTAAAGAATTATCTGAAGAAGAACTTAAGAATAGTATTATTTCGGATTATAATTCTAAAAAAGAAAATAAGGGAATATTAGATGAATATGAAGAAATACCATTTCCAGATGTATCTAAAATACCATTAGAACCTTCTGAGGATTTATTAGGATTTATTATAAAATACGGTTCTTTAGAAGAATGGGGTAAAAATATATTAAAAATAGTAAAGAGAGAAACAGAATATTTTATACCTCAAATTGAAACGAAGATAATGAATGAAGGATGGGCAAGCTTTTGGCATTATAATATATTAAAATCCTTAAATCTAGATGATGGATTACATTTTGAATTTTTAAAACGACATAATGATGTAGTTTCACCTATTGTAGGTGGATTAAATCCTTATTATATAGGATTCAAGGTTTTTCAAGATATAGAAAAGAGATATGGAAAAGAAAAAGTATTCGATGTTAGAAAAAATGAAAGGGATAGTTCATTTCTTAGGAGATATTTAACTAGGGAACTTTGTCAGGAACTAAACTTATTCCAGTATGCCAAGAAAAGCTTTGATTACATTGTTAAAGAAGTACCAGATGAAGAGGGATGGATGGAAATTAGAAATTATTTAGCAGATACTTGTGGTGTTGCATCAATTCCATATATAAGAGTTATTAATTTGAATAAAAGAGATTTAAGCTTGACTTTAGAGCATAAATTTGATGGAAGAGAATTAGAATTATCTTATGCTAAAGAAACTTTAAAGTATATCCAAGATTTATGGGGAAGAAGTGTAATATTACTAACTAAGAACAAGGATAATAAGTCCATGGAAATAGTATGTAATGAAGATAGAAATATATATATTAATTAGGAAACCTTTTATTTCACAAATAAATAAGAGATTGCATAATCTATAAATATATATAAATTTACAGGAGAATATCATGGATCTTAAAGGAAGTAAAACTGAACAAAATCTTTTTAGAACCTTTGCAGGTGAATCAAGAGCTAGAACTAAATATAATTTATATGCTGAAAAGGCTAGAATTGATGGATATCAATGGGTTGCAGAAATTTTTGATGAAACTGCACATAATGAATTAGCTCATGCAAGAGAAGTATTAGGGAGACATTTAAACTTAATTGGATGTACTAAAAATAACTTGATGGATAGTATTTTAGGAGAAACTAATGAAGAGGAAAATGTATATAAGAAATTTGAAGAAGAAGCTAGAGCAGAGGGCTTTAATGAAATAGCTGATTTCTATAAGGAACTTAGAGAAGTTGAAGAATCTCATTCAAAGAGATTTAAGGAACTTTATGATAAGATTGAAGATGGAACAATGTTTAAGGGCCCAGCAAACTCTTTATGGATATGCATGAATTGTGGATACATCCATGAAGGGGAAGAGGCTCCATTAATTTGTCCACTATGTAAGTATCCAAGAGCGTATTTTAAACCTTATTGTAAAGTTTCAAATGCTTAAGGAGGGAGCTTATGTTTATTTCAATACCAAAGGATTTTTTTGTTCCAGTAGTCTTTAGTGATGAGTTTAGGTATAACAGTGAAAGTAATTCTATGGATTATGATGATACTGATTATAATAATTCGAAGAGTAATAATAGGGAAATACTACAGGATTTAGATTATTTAGAAGATAGAAGAGAAGATGCTGGCTTTACTGTAGAAAATATAAAAAATTTAATTAACATAAATGATAAAAAAATAGAGGAACAACTATTAAATTATTCAAAGAGTTTTATGAAGTTTATACAAGAACTTAAAATGTCAAATTGCTTAGATAAAAATGGATTTAATATTAGGCAATTAATGGATTATTATGCTAAAGCTTTTAGAAATCTTTATAATGATTATAAAAAATTAATAATTAATGTAGGAATGCCAATTTCTCAAACAGATGAAAATCAAATTATAGATAAGTATATAGGTGCCCTTGAAGATATATATAATAATAATTTAAAAGAACTTAATTGTAAAAATTTAAATTATGATAATATAGAGGCCATTATGGATGAAATATTTAATAATGCAAGGGAAATTCTAAAAGAAGTAATAAGAAATATAAACTGTGAGCTTGTAAATATAAGAAGTACTTGTAAAAGTACAAAAGAGATAGAAAATCAATTTAATATTGGAGAGAAAATTTTCAATAAGCTTGATGATGAATTTGTTATGGAAATGAAAAATAGGTAAATAAGCAGGTGATTAATTGTCTTATAGAGGCCTAATAAATAATCAATATACTGATATAAGTAACCTAACTACCTTATTAAATTCTTTAGTAAACTCCTATAGGTTATTAATAGGAGGTGCCTACGAGCTTAATAATATATCTGAAGCTAAAAAAAGTGATGTTAAAGAGGCTGTGAAAAGAGCTGATAATCTAGGGGAAATAATAGACGAAATAATAAAGGCCGTAGATGAGTGTAACACATCCTATGTTAAGTATTGTAAGATAAAGAAAAGCTTTATAGATGAAAAAGCTATAAAAGATAATATATTAACAGAAATTAATAATGAGGTGGAATTTCAAAATTCTTCATCAAGAGAGGATGAAGATGAATAAATGCTTTTGGGTAATGCAGAAATAATTTTACATTTTCCATTATAATAAGGAGCTGCTTAAGCAACTCCTTATTATTTTTATATAAACAATTATTATACTTTCTTTAATTTAAATGTACTAACCATAAGATAAGCACCTAATATTAGTAAAACTATTGGAATCAATGGGCTTACTGCACGATTAATTGTAAAAAATGCAAATATAGCAATAAAGCTTCCAGTAATAGTTATAGGAACCCCTGTAAAGACTCCATCAAAAGTGGAGGTATTATACCTAGCTAATCTATAAGCTCCACAAATAGGGAAAGCTAATAATACTATTGTACCTATTAGACCTGCTGGTCCTACATTTCTTAATTGATACATTAAAAACATTAAAATAGATGGTGCAACACCAAAGGAAACAAGGTCAGCAAGGGAATCTAATTCCTTACCAAGTTCGCTAGAAACATTTAACCATCTAGCTATTCTTCCATCATATCTATCTACAAGTGCTGCTATTAGTATAAAAAAGCTAGCAAATAAATAATTTCCTTCGAAAGTGTATAAAATAGATATTATGCCACATGATAAGTTAATAAATGTAAAAATATTAGGAATACAACTTTTTCTCATATAATCACTCCTGATTTTAAGGTCGATTGAATTTTTGCCTTAATCTTATTATCAATGCATTATTATATCATAATTTTTACAAAAATATAAGCCTTTAAAGTATTTAAATAATTATTAATATAAAATTAAGATTTGAGACTAATAAATAATTTGATTTATAAGAAAAATATAGTAGTATAGTAATATGTTATAATTTAAATAAATTTTTAGAAAATGATTTGCTTTTATAAAATAAGGAGGGGTAAAGTGAGGAAGGTTAAATTTATCTATAACCCATATTCTGGAGAAAATGTAATATTAGATCATCTAGATAGTGTAATAAAAATTCATCAAGAAGCAGGATACACTATTGTCCCGTATAGAATAGACAAAGAAATAGATGTAATTAATGCTTTCAATGATTTTAGAGATACAAATTATCATTATGTTTTAATTGCTGGTGGAGATGGGACTATAGATAATGTAGTAAATGCCATGGCTAAGGCTGGTGTTTCTGTTCCAATAGGAATATTACCAGTTGGTACAGCAAATGACTTTGGAAAATTTTTGGGTATGCCATCAGATATAAATAAAGCATGTAAGCAAATTTTATCTTCAGAAGTAACCTCTGTAGATTTAGGAAGTATAAATGATAAATACTTTGTTAATGTAGCAAGTACTGGATTATTTACTGATGTTTCTCAAAAAACAGATGTTAATTTAAAAAATACTATTGGAAAGTTAGCATATTATTTAAAGGGCTTAGAGGAATTACCTAACTTTAGAAAGCTTGCAATAAAAATTAAGTCTGAAGAAATGGAGTATGAAGGAAATATGTACTTTATGCTTGTATTCAATGGACAAACGGCTGGTAATTTTAAGCTTGCAACTAGAGCAAGTGCTTCTGATGGATTACTAGATGTTATTATTTTCAAGGCTATTCCTATTATTGAACTTATACCATTATTTGTGAAAGTATTAAAGGGTGAACATTTAGATTCTGATAATGTTATTTACTTTAAGACAAATAACATATATATTGAGTCAAATGAGGATATTGTAACAGACATAGATGGGGAAAAGGGACCTGATTTCCCTCTTAACATAAAATGTATAAAAGGTGGACTTAAGGTTTTAGGCGTGAAATAGAAATTTAAAAGCTACTTATGTAGCTTTTTTTTATTTATAAGTTGCCTTTTTGAGTTATTTTAATATAATATAATATTGGAGAGAATGTGTACTAATAAAATAGAAATATTTAAATAAGGAGTGAATTTAAATGGAGGGTGTCCCTCAGAGTAACGATTTAATAAAACTGAATATTAGATTTTTAGAGGAGATAGGCTTCGTTATAAATTAACATTCTTAAATGCCTCCTCTAAAAAAATTAGGAGGAAAAGGCATGAAGAATATGAAAAAATTATCAGTATTTCTATATACAAATATTCTTGGAAGAAAGATTTATGATGAATTTGATGAAAGTATTGGAGAACTTAAGGATATTTATGTGACTACTGAAGATGGCTATCCTAGAGTAATTGGTTATAAAGTTAAAAGGGATGGATCTACTTTTCATTATGAATTTAGAACTATTAGTTTTTATCAACAAGAAGGTAGTAGAATAAAAATAGTTATAAGAGGAAGTAAGGAAATACTGCCAAGGACTTATTCTTATCTATTATCAGAAAATCTATTAGATAAAAAAATAGTTGACATTAATGGAAAACAAGTAGTAAGAGTTGATGATTTAAGAATAGCTGAAATTGCAGGGGAGTATAGAGTTATTGCAGTAGAAACAGGCCCTTTTGCAAGATTTAGAAGATTAAATTGTGCAAAGCTTGGAAGCTTTATCTATAAAATCTTAAGAAAGGATTATGAAGATAGAGTTTTAATGTGGGATGATGTTGAGTCTTTAGAAATGGTAAATAATAATTTACAAATTTCAGTTCCATATAAAAAGCTTTCTACACTTCACCCAGCTGATTTAGCAGATATCCTAGAAAATCTAGATGCAAGTTCAAGAAAGCAAGTATTTGAATCTTTAGATGAAGATTTAGCTGCAGATACATTAGAAGAAATAGAACCAGAATATAAAGGTAGCATAATAAAAGAATTAAGTGAAACTAAGGCAGCTGAACTTTTAGAAATCATGTCTAATGACGAAATAGCTGACGTGCTAGATGAATTAGATGATGAAGAAAGAGAAAAGATATTAGTAAACTTAGAAAAAGAAGATGCTGATGAAGTTAAAGAAATTTTAGAATATGAAGATGAAGCTGTAGGAAGTATAATGAGTACAGACTTTATTTCATTTAATTTAGATATAACTGTTGGAGAAATTATAGATATATTAAGAGAAATGGAAGAATTAGAGGAAGAAGAGCTTTATAGAATTTATATAACTGACGAAGAAGATAAGGTTATTGGCTCTATAACACCTTCTGATTTAATTTTAAATAAACCTGACGTTAAAGTTAAGGATATAATGACGGAAGATATAGATGTTATAAGAAATGATGTAGATGTAAATGAAGCTATAGAACTTATAGCAAAATATGATTTATTAACAATACCAGTTATAGATGAGGAAAATAAGCTAATTGGAGCAGTAAACACTCATGATATAATAGATGAGATTTTATATCCAATATGGAAGAAAAAAATAAGATAATAGTGAATGTTGACAATTATAATTTTAATCATATAATATAAAATATAAAACTTAGTAACTTACTCGGAATTAAAAACTGTGAAAAAGAAGAGTAGTATAAAGGAAGGTTACAGAGAGAAAAGATTGATGAGAACTTTTCACCTGGAATTTATATGAAGTGCCCTTTAGAGTTGAAGTTTGAAATAATAGTAGGACTTTCCGGTATCATCCGTTATAATGAAATGCAATTTGCATTAAGAGTGAGATTAATTATTTAATCTAATTAGAGTGGAACCACGGAGTTTACTTCGTCTCTAGAAAGCTTAGAGACGAAGTTTTTTTATTCTTTTTTAGAATTAGCTCTTAGTATAATAAAAAGTAACTTATTTAGATTAATATATATTAGTATTTGGAGGAAATATGATTTATAGTAATACATTAGATTTAATTGGTAATACACCAATATTAAAACTTAATAATTTGGTTTCAAAAAATAGTGCGGAAGTTTATGTGAAATTAGAAAAGTATAACCTAGGGGGAAGTGTTAAAGATAGAGCTGCCCTAGGGATGATTGAAAAAGCTGAAAAGGAAGGCATTTTAAAAGAAGGATCAATTATAGTTGAACCAACTAGTGGTAATACTGGAATAGCTTTAGCAATGATAGGAAGACTAAAAGGATATAAAGTTGTAATTGTTATGCCGGATAGTATGTCTAAAGAAAGAAGAGAATTAATTAAGGCCTATGGAGCAGAGCTTATATTAACAGAAGGCTCACTAGGTATGAATGGAGCTATAGAAAAAGCTAAGGAACTTTCTAGAAAAGCTAATTACTTTATGCCTCAGCAATTTGAAAATATGGCCAATAAAGAAAAACATTATTATACAACAGCTGAAGAAATTTATAATGATATAAATGATTTAGATGTTTTTATAGCTGGAGTTGGTACTGGAGGAACAGTAACAGGAGTAGGGAAAAAATTAAAAGAAAAAATAAATAATATAAAAATAGTTGCAGTTGAACCTAAAAATTCACCCGTATTAAGTGGTGGAAGAGCAGGAGCTCATAAAATTCAAGGGTTAGGCTCTGGATTTATACCAGAGATTTATAACCCAGAGATTATAGATGAAGTAGTAAATGTTTCTGATGAAGATGCCTATAGGGTAACTAAGTTAGTTGCAGAAAAAGAAGGAATACTACTTGGAATATCATCTGGAGCAGCTATTTATGTAGCTTTAGAAATTGCTAAGAAGTTAGGTAAGGGGCAAAAAGTTTTAGCTATAGCACCAGATGGAGGAGAAAAATATATATCTATGGGGATTTACGATTAAAAGCCATAAGTAATATATTAAGAAAGTTTACTATTCATATTGGTTCATAGGAGTAAGTTCAATTTGTAAAATCAAAGATTTTGAATTTAACTTAAAGGAGGATTAGCTGTGTTTAAGAATTTAAAATATGATATTAATAATATATTAGAAAATGACCCAGCAGCAAGAAGTAAAGTAGAAGTATTTTTATTATATCCTTGTATCCATGCATTAATAGCTTATAGAATAGCACATTTTTTATATAACCATAAAAGATTTTTCTGTGCTAGATTGATTTCACAAATAGCTAGATTTATTACTGGTATAGAAATTCATCCAGGAGCTACAATAGGAAAAGGCTTATTTATAGATCACGGAATGGGAGTAGTAATTGGAGAAACTAGTGAAATAGGAGATAATGTTACTATATATCATGGAGTTACATTAGGTGGTACTGGAAAAGAAAAAGGAAAGAGGCATCCAACTGTAGAAGATAATGTTATAATTGGAGCAGGTGCAAAGGTGCTTGGACCTATAGTACTAAAGAAAGGAAGCAGAGTTGGAGCTAATACTGTGGTATTAAAGGATGTTCCAAATGATGCAACAGTTGTAGGTTGTGCTGGAAGAAATATAATTAGAAATGTTAATGATATAATTGAAATAGTAGATGAAGATGGTAATAAGAAAACTATATATAATCATATGATTATTTAGAGGGATAATATGAAGAAAGAGGATATTATAAATTTTTGTAATTCACTAGGACTAGATACCATAGGATTTATAAAATGTAGGAAGTTTGAAGAGCTTGAACCTTTCTTTTATGAGAGAAAAGAAAAGGGTCTTGAAAATGAGTTTGAAGAAAAGGATATATCAAAGAGAGTAAATCCTTTTATCTATATGGAAGAGGGAAAAACTATTATATCAATAGCTTTTCCTTATCTTCATGATGTAAAATATTATGATAATGGATTTTCAGTTTATACTAGAGGAACCGATTATCACAGAGCTGTAAAGTATTATTTAGGTAAAATCTGTGAGTTCATTGAAAGTATAGGTGGAAAGGCTTTATCTTTTGTTGATAGTAATTTTTTGCCAGAAAGGCATATAGCTTATTTAGCTGGTGTAGGTTTTATTGGGAAGAATAACTTAATAATTACTAAGAAATATGGCTCTTATGTATTTTTAGGAGAAATAATAACTGATTTAGAGATGGAAACTAATGAAAGAAATTATGATGAAATACAAAGCTTCAAAGAATGTGGTAGTTGTGAGCTTTGTTATAAGAGTTGTCCAAGTAAAGCAATTAATCCATATAAGAAAAATAGCAATATTTGTGTGTCTTACTTTACTCAAAAGAAGGACTTGGAAGATAAACATATAAAGTTATTAAAGGGAAGAGTATTTGGATGTGATAGTTGTCAAAATTGTTGTCCATATAATGAGAATATTGAATTCTCTAAAATTCAAGAATTTTATCCCTTTGATTTTATGAATAAAGATAATAGTCTACAGTTAGTAAATGCAAGCACAAAAGAGTTCAAGGAAAGCTTTTTTAGAACTTCTTGTGGGTGGAGAGGTAAGAATGTATTAAAGCGAAATGCTCTAATTAGGATTAACAATGATAAGGGAGATATTAGTGAAGTAAAAACAGATTCCCCTTATTTAAAAGATTATGTTGATAAACTTTTAAATAGTAATAAAATATAATTATAGATTTATAAATTAGGAAGTGAGGGAGAATAATGTTATCACCAACATTAGTAAAGGTAATTAATGTGTTACCAGAGTCAGTAGTAGTAAAGATAACAAAAATAATTATAAATAAGTACTTTAAAAAATATGCTAATATGAAAATAGAGGGCTTTGAAAAAATTGAAAATGTTGAAGGACCTGTAATATTTATTTGTAATCACTTAAGTAATGCAGATGGATTAATTTTAGATAAGGTACTTAAAGAAAAATATGATCCAACTTTTGTAGCTGGAATTAAGTTATCTAATGACCCTGTAACAAGACTTGGAACTATGATGGTTAAAAATGTTGGTATTAAACCAAATTCTGCTGATAAGGAAGCTATAACTAAGATAGTTAAATTAGTTAAGGGCGGAGAGAATATTATGATTTTTCCAGAAGGAACAAGAAGCAGAACGGGTGCCATGATTGAAGGTAAGAAAGGTGTATTACTAATTGCAAGGCTTACCAAAGCAACTATAATTCCAATTGGGATGACTGGAACGGAAATACTTCTTCCTATAAATAAAGATGGAGATATGGGAGGAGAAAAATTTAATTATTCAGATGTAAATATTAAATTTGGAGACCCTATCTCATTGCCAACTAAGGAAAAAGATGAAGATAAGCATGAATATGATGATAGATGTATGGAATACATAATGAAGTCAATAGCAAACTTATTACCTGAAAAATATAGAGGAATATATAAGTAGGTGTTTTTATGAAAAAAAGAACTAAAGCTATTTTGGATATTTTAAAAGAAGACTATCCAGATGCTAAATGCGAATTAAATCATGAATCTCCATTTCAGCTTTTAGTAGCTACTATACTTTCTGCTCAAACTACTGATAAGAAGGTAAATGAAGTTACTGAAACATTGTTTAGAGATTATCCTGATTTAGATTCATTTTTAACTCTTTCAGTAGAAGAGCTTGAAGAGAGAATTAAACAAATAGGATTATATAGAAGTAAAGCAAAAAATTTAATTATGATGTGTAATCAGCTTAAAGAAAAGTTTAATGGAGAAGTTCCTAAAACTATGGAAGAACTAACTTCTTTAGCTGGAGCAGGAAGAAAAACAGCAAATGTAGTTTTATCAAATGCCTTTGGAGTTCCTTCTATTGCAGTAGATACTCATGTTTTTAGAGTATCAAATAGATTAGGAATGGCTGATTCAGATAATGTGCTAGAAGTTGAAAAGCAACTTCAAAAGGAACTTCCTAAAAGAGAATGGAGCTTAGCACATCATTTGTTAATTTTTCATGGAAGAAGATGTTGTATAGCTAGAAATCCTAAATGTGAAATTTGCAATTTAACTCAGTATTGTAAATACTATAAAGATGTTAAGAAAAAGGAAATAAAGAAAAAATAAGTAGCTATCGTAAAGATAGCTACTACCATTAGATTGATGTATGAAATAAAATATTATTATTACTTAGAGCTTTCTAGGTCATAAGCAATATGTTATTTCATACTTTTTTATTTGCAAGTTTTTGAACTTTATTCATAATCTATATAGTGATATAATAGAAAAAGATTAGTCAAATTTTGAGCAATATTGGAGGATTATTATGAAAGTTGGAGTACTAATGGGAGGAATATCTTCAGAAAGAGAAGTATCATTAAGCAGTGGAGAGTCAATGATGCAACATATTAATAAAGAAAAATATGAAGTAGTTCCTGTTGTAATAGATAAGAAGGAAGAATTATTAGAAAAAGTTAAAGGATTAGATTTTGCTTTACTTGCATTGCATGGTAAGTTTGGTGAAGATGGCACAGTTCAAGCTGTCCTTGACACTTTAGGAATTCCTTATTCAGGATGTGATACATTAAGTAGTTCCATATGCATGGATAAAGATTTAACTAAGAGTATACTAAAATCCAAAGGGATTAGAACTGCAAAATGGCTAAATGTTTCTTCAGTGGAAGAAATAGATTATGAAGCAATAGAAGAAATGGGATACCCAGTCTTTATAAAACCTACAAATGGTGGCTCAAGTGTTGCTACTTTTAAGGTTACTAAAAGAGAAGAGGTAGAGAATGCAGTTGTAGAAGGTTTAAAATGGGATAAAGAAGTTATGATAGAAGAGTTTATTAAAGGTGATGAAATTACTTGTCCTGTTTTTGATAATGAATTATTCCCAGTACTTGCTATAAAGGCAAAAACTGATTTTTATGATTATGAACAAAAATATTCTGCAAATGGTGCAGAGCACTACGCTATAGATTTAGAACCTAAGGTATATGAAGAAGTTAAGAAAATGGCTTTAGATACTTATAAGGCTTTAAAGTGTTCAGTATATTCAAGAATTGATATGATAATAACAGAAGAGGGAATACCTTATGTGCTAGAAGTAAATACATTGCCTGGTATGACAGCAACTAGCCTTTTCCCACAAAGTGCATCAGAAAAAGGTATAAGTTATCCAGAGTTTATAGATATGATAATTGAGTATTCTATAAAGAAAAATAAATAGATATAATAATTAAACCTAAGATGAGAAATAGAAGAACTAAAGAGTAATTTATCAGAATTTTGAACGTATATTATAGAGTAAAGTTATTTATTTTTATTTTATATAGATGGAGGAATTTTTATGAATTTTATTTTTTTAGTTCTACTAGGATCAATTTTAGGTTTATTTTTCTGTGTATGGCAAGGAAAAATAGTTATGAAAGCAGATGAAGGTGAAGAAAAAGTAAAGAATATTTCTGCGAAGATTAGAAAAGGGGCAAATGCATATTTAAAGAGGCAATATAAGGGCGTAGCGATATTTTTTGTATTGATGTTTCTTATATTTTTAGTTATGAGCTTTTTTGGATATGTTTCAATATTTGTGCCTTTTTCTTTTCTGATTGGAGGATTCTTATCAGGCCTTGCTGGATTCATAGGTATGAAGGTGGCAACCAATGCCAATTCAAGAACCACTACTGCTGCTAAGAAGAGCTTAAATGGGGCATTAAAAATTTCATTTAAGAGTGGATCTATAATAGGTATAGTTGTTGTTTCGTTAGGATTACTATATATAGCAGCTGGTTATGTCTTTTTAGATTGGTATTATAGAGATTTAGCAGAAGCAGAAAGGTTACTACAAGTTACAAATAATATATTAACTTTTGGAATAGGAGCTTCCTCAATGGCTTTATTTGCAAGAGTTGGTGGTGGTATTTTTACAAAAGCAGCAGATGTAGGTGCTGATTTAGTAGGAAAGGTGGAAGTTGGTATTCCAGAAGATGATCCTAGAAATCCAGCTGTTATTGCAGATAATGTTGGCGATAATGTTGGTGATGTAGCTGGTATGGGGGCAGACCTTTATGAATCTTATGTAGGTTCATTAATATCATCTTGTGCTTTAGCAGTAGCAGCAGGACTATCAAGAAATGGAGTAGCAGTTCCTTTATTAGTTGCTACATTAGGAGTGGTGGCATCTATATTTTCTACCTTCTTTGTTAGTGCAAAGGAAGATGCAAGTCAAAAGAATCTTCTAAGTGCCTTAAGAAGAGGAACTTATATATCTTCAATAATAGTTGCTGTAGGTTCATTCTTTATTGTAAGGTACCTATTGGGTTCAGAAAATTTAGGAGTTTATTTTAGTATTTTATCAGGTCTTTTTGCAGGGATGTTAATAGGATTTTTTACAGAATACTATACTTCAGATAATTATAAACCTACTAAAAATTTAGCTGATATGAGTAAAACAGGACCAGCAACTATCATAATAGGAGGCCTTTCTCTTGGAATGATGTCAACAGCAATTCCAGTTATAATAGTAGCAATTTCAGTTTTAATAAGCTTTAATTTATCAGGCGGAGGTAATGATTTTAATTTAGGATTATATGGAATAGCAATTTCAGCAGTTGGTATGCTATCTACTTTAGGGATTACTCTTGCAACAGATGCTTATGGACCAATTGCAGATAATGCTGGTGGAATTGCAGAAATGTCTGAACAAGATCCTGAAGTTAGAAAGAGAACAGATGCCTTAGATTCTTTAGGAAATACAACTGCAGCTACAGGAAAAGGATTTGCTATAGGATCAGCAGCACTTACTGCTCTTGCTTTTATAGCAGCTTATAAAGACTCTATTGAGAACATAGTTAAAGATGGAACAGTGAATTTTACGTTTAATTTATCTATATTAAACCCACAAGTTCTTATAGGATTATTTATAGGTGGAATGGTAACATTTTTATTCTCAGCTAAGACAATGGATGCAGTGGGACGAGCCGCTTCAAAGATAGTTGTAGAAGTAAGAAGACAATTTAAAGAAATCCCAGGTCTTATGGAAGGAAAGGGAGAACCAGATTACGAATCTTGCGTAGATATTTGTACAAAATCTGCTCAAAAAGAACTTGTTACAATAGCTATAATCGCAATAGCAACTCCTGTAATTGTTGGATTAATTTTAGGACCAAACGGAGTAGCAGGATTACTTGCAGGTTCAACAGTAACTGGATTTGCAATGGCAATTATGATGTCTAATTCAGGTGGAGCTTGGGATAATGCTAAGAAATACATTGAATCAGGAGTTCTTGGAGGAAAAGGATCAGAATGCCATAAAGCAGCAGTAGTTGGAGATACAGTAGGAGACCCATTTAAAGATACAACTGGACCATCAATAAATATATTAATAAAATTAATGTCAATGGTGTCAATAGTATTTGGAGCACTAATACTTGCTTTTGGAGCCTTATAATATAAAAAATTTCATAGCTAATAAAATGCTGTACTTATAAAGTATGGCATTTTTCATATATAGAAGTACTAGTAGTATCTCTAAATAGTATAGGTATATGTTTTAAATTGTTGTTGGTAATGGTAAATTAATATTCAACTTTATAGTTAGAAAAATCTTTGATTTTTATATAGATTGTATTAATAAATTGTTCTTTAAATAGTTTTATTTGATTAATTAAATAGGTTTTATAATTATTTCTAAAATCTAAAATATGCCAATTAAGATAATTTTCTAAATATTTTGTTGCAACACCCCTAAATCTTATTAGCCATTTTTTTATATTAAGAGAAAAGCTATGAATAAATATGCTTTTATGTGGAAGATGGTTATTTATGTTAATAAGTTCTTCAGGTCTATTATTTATAATTTTATTATTAATTAATTGTTGAACTAGATTTATAATTGTATTTTTAGATAAAGGAAGAGATGAAGAATTATGTTTTTTAGCATAAACATCAAAATATCTATCATTATATGCTGATATAATTGAATGCTTATCTATATTGGCAGCAAAGTTTTTATTGATTGATGATAATGAAATAGTGTATCTACTAATAGGTTTTGAAATAATTGTACTACTACTGTCCATTCCACAAGCTATAAATATATTTTCCTTCCTATTATACTTAGCAGATCTATTACCTTTAAAATTTTCTTTAATTATTATTTTGCTTAATTCAATATAATTTTTTAGGAGTTTTTCATTATTTTTTATTTGAGTAATTAGAATTTTGTGTCTCCAAAAGAATGCTGTGGCCAAGTTGATTTTTAATATTGTAGCACACTCTCTAATTGATTTACCATTATTCATTAATATTAAATATTTAAGCCAGATATCTATTGATTTTTTTGAATTATAAAATAAGGTATTAGTTTTTGATGAAAATGTTTTTCTACAGAGTTCATTTGTACATCTAAATCTTTGAATACCTCTATATTTCCCATGTTTAATGTAATTTTTGCCTTTACAATGTGGACAATTATTTACTTTTACATCTTTTAAAATATCAATTAATGTTAAGTCATTTTGGTATTTATATACTATATTAAGTGTATTGTCATTATAGTCAGGGTTCAAGGTATTTGTATTAATCCAATATTCCATATCAATCTCCTCTATAAAAAATATTGTTTAGATATGTATTTTAATTATAGACATAAATAATAAAAAATAATCTTTTGAAATTTTATTTAACAACAACTTTTTAAAACAGAGTGCGAGTCTTTTTGAACTATTTATAGCGGTGTAATTAATATATAAATTCTACTAATATTCCATAATTTTCAACTGTATTAAGCTTTTTTTAAGAAATTTTTAGGGTTATTATTAAGATATCTATTTTAAAATATAAATATAAGTTTAGAGTATGGTAAACTTATTTTATAACTGAAGGGGGAGTGGATATTTTGAGTAAAGAAAGAATATTAATAGTTGATGATGAGAAGGAAATAAGAGATTTAATTGATATATATTTAAAAGGAGAAGACTATGAAACACTAAAGGCTGAAAATGGAGAAGAAGCATTAAATATTTTAGAAAATAATGATGTTGATTTGATAATTTTAGATATAATGATGCCTAAAGTTAATGGTATAGAAGCATGTTTAAAAATTAGAGAACAAAGAGAAATGCCAATAATTATGCTTTCAGCTAAGTCAGAAGACATGGATAAAATTTTAGGACTAAATACTGGAGCAGATGATTATTTAACAAAGCCTTTTAATCCATTGGAATTAGTTGCTAGAGTAAAGTCTCAGCTTAGGAGATATAAAAGGTTTAATAAGATAACATCTGAAATAGAAAGTCAAAAGCAACAAGAAAACGTACTTGAAATAGATGAATTAACAGTTAATTTAGAAACTCATGAAGTATTTAAAGATGGGGAAGAGATAAAACTTACTCCAACGGAGTTTGATATATTAGTTTTACTTGGAGAAAATAGGGGGAAAGTATTTAGTATAGAAAATATATATAATAGTGTCTGGAAACAGGATTTTATGCAGTCTGATAATACAGTAATGGTACATATAAGAAAGGTTAGAGAAAAAATAGAGGAAGATCCTAGAAAACCTAAATATATTAAGACTGTATGGGGGGTAGGATATAAAATTGATAGGTAGAAAAAAGGAAAAGAAGGAGAAAGTAAAGAAAGAAAAGGTTGGGATTTTCAAAAGATTGAAAGGCTTAGTAATAAAGATATTTTATAAATTCTATAATTCGAGACTTGGAAGTAAAATTAGGAAAATTTTGGAGTGGCTATTAAAAAATATAGAAAAAAGTATTAGATTTGAGCTTATGGTAGTTTTTGCGGTATGTTTTGTTGCTGCATTTCTATTTTATGGATTCTCTAATAATATGCTTGCCAAAAATAGAACTGTTACTAGAATTGAGTACGATTCTGAAGATATTCAATATAAAGCAAATTCTGTTGCTAGGGAATTAATTTCTAACGAAAATTATTATAATAGCAATACTGAATCTTATGGAATAAAGGGTTTAAATGATGAAGAAGCCATAATGGAGGTATTAAATAGGTTTAATAATGGAAAAGCAAAAATATATTTAACTGATTTAGATGGTAAGATTCTTTATAATATAAATGGAGATGGTCAGGATAAGCTAGATATATATACTATTTTAGATAAAAGTAACACTATTCAAGATGAAGGCGCAGAAAGAACTTATCTTTATCCAGTTAATATAAGTGGTGATAGAGCTTATCTTGTTTATTTTGAATCTCCTATACCATATATTTCATATGAATACTATACTGATACAAACTCATTCTTAGCACTTATTTTATCAGTAATTGTGTTTATATCTATATTCATCATAGTTACTAATAAAAAAATGAAGTATATGGAGGAAATTGCAGCCGGAGTTAGAATAATTTCTAGTGGAGATTTATCTTATAGGGTAGAAGAAAAAGGTAAGGATGAAATCAAAAATCTAGCTGAGAATATTAATAATATGGCTTCAGAAATACAAGATAGAATGGAAGCAGAAAGAAGAGCTGAGAAAACAAAAAGTGAACTTATAACTAATGTTTCTCATGACTTAAGAACTCCATTAACATCTGTAATGGGGTATATTGGATTAATTAAAGATGGAAAATATGAAAATGAATCAATGATGAAGGAATATTTAAATATAGCATTTAATAAGTCAACTCAGTTAAAAGAGTTAATAGAAGATTTATTTGAGTACACTAAGATTAATAACCAGGGCATTGTTTTAGAAAAGAGTAAAGTAAACATAGTTGAATTCTTATCACAAATTATAGAGGAATATATTCCTATATTTGAGGAAAATGAAATAGAAGTTGTTAAGAAGTTCGTAGATGAGAAGTCTATAGTTGAAATAGATGCAGGGAAAATGGTTAGAGTTTTTGAAAATCTATTTTCCAATGCTATTAAATATTCATATAAACCTGGTAAAGTAACAGTATCTACATATGAAAGTGATGGTTATGCTAACATAGTAATTAAAAATAAAGGTGATAATATTCCTAAGGAAAAAGTTGAAAGATTATTTGATAGATTTTATAGAGTAGATGAGGCTAGAAATTCTAATGTTAAAGGAAGTGGACTTGGGCTTGCTATATCAAAAAATATAGTTAAACTACATGATGGGGAAATTTGGGCTGAATGTGTAGGAAATGATGTAAGCTTTTGTATAAAGTTAAAATGTATTAATTAAATATTAAAGTAACCTTTAGGAAAATAGTTAATAAACTAATATAGAGATTATTTTTCTTGGAGGAAAAATGCAAAATAAAAATCCTAATAGTACTTTTGGAATAGACATAAATGAATATACTCAAGATGTTAATTTTCAAACCTTAGCAACTAATATTGACTTTTTATATATAAGATCTTCAGGTTCTGGTACTGGAAGATTTAGAGTAGATAGAAAGTTTTTAGAGTATGCAAAAGCAGCAAGAAACTATGGAATACCAGTTGGTGCCTATCACTTTGGGGTTCCCTCTTATGATTTAACTACTGCTGACTCACAATGTAATGATTTTATTAACATATTGCAGGAGGGATTTGGAAATAAGAACTATGGCGATTTATTTCCGGTGTTAGATATTGAAACTCCTGTAGATAATAAAATAAGCACAAAGGCACTAATAGATTGGATAGAAAGATTCAGAAAATGTTTTGAGAAAAAAACTAGAAGAAGATTAATGTTATACACAGGGGCATTTTTTATAGAACTTTATAATGATTTTAAATTACCAGATGGAAGTCAACCTCTAAAGAGTATGCCTTTATGGATAGCTATGTATACTAATGTACCAATTAATCCACCATTTCCACCAAACTTAGGAGGCTGGACTAGATGGAGAATATGGCAATTTAGCGAAGGTGAAGTAGTCCAAGGTGTTGGAAATCCTGTAGATGCTAACTGGGGACCAGATAGTTTAGATCTTTTAATGCAACCAAGGCAAGTGATGAATTTCAGTGCAGTAAAAGAAGGCGGCATGCTAAGGGTTAGATGGAGTAAAAATACTGATACAGATCTTTTAGGTTATAATATATTTGCAAATGGGTACTGGATAGGGACTGTTGATAAAAATGATACTAGCTTTGAAATTAAGTTATCAGAGCTACCAGTTAAGACAAATGTACCAATAACTATTTCAATAGAAGCCTTTGATTATGATGGTGAAACATCTCAAGTAAGAAGTAAGGTTGTTGTATAATTTTAATAGAGAGAAGATGAAAATTCTTATATTAATAGGATTTTCATCTTTTTTCATGTATTTATAAACTTTGGAAACTATTTCATATGAAAAAATAAATATTGTTTTCATATTTATATTAATTTTATATAAAAAATATAATATAATAGTATAGACATATGAATTGTTAGGACGAGTTAGAAAGGAGTGGGGCCGGTGAAAAAAATAAACAAAAACACAATAATAACCTCAGCTGTTATAATTGTTTTAATTATTATAGGAATTATAGGATATGTCTTTTCAATTAATAAGAAAGTTGCAGCTTGGGAAAATAAAATTTACCCAGAAATTAATGTTTATGGTGTAAATATAGGTGGATTAAATAAAGATGAAGCAGCAGCCTTATTGGAAGAAAAGTTACCAAAGGTAATTATGGACAAGAAGATAAAGGTTTTAGTTTCAGATAAAAGTTTAGAATTAAGTTATGATACTTTAAATCCTAGTTATGATGTGGAATCAATAGTAGAGGAAGCAGTATCTTATGGAAAAGATAAGGGTATATTTGCTAAAAATTCTTTAATAAAAGGTAAGAAGCCTATAGATTTAAATGTAAAGATTAAATATGACGAAGAGGCTTTATTAGCTTTTGAAAATAAGGTATTAGAAGAAGTTAATATTGAGCCTAAAAATGCTTCTATAGATGTTAATTCAGGTAATATTTCAATTATTCCAGAAGAAGCAGGTAAAACTATAGACAAAGAGGAACTTCATAATAAATTAGTGGAAGGTATTAATGGAAATTCTAATAATGAGTTAGAATTAACTTTTGAATTAAAGGATCAAGAAGCTAATATTAAGTCAACTGATTTAGAGAAGATAACAGGAAAAATGAGTGAATTTAGTAGCCATTATAATAACACTGGTGATGGCAGAGTTAGAAATATGGAAATAGCTGCTGGGATAATTAATGGAACTATAGTTATGCCTGGAGAAGAATTTAGCTATAATGCTTTAATAGGAGACACAACTCCAGAAAAAGGATATGAAAAAGCTAATACTTATGTAGGAAATAAAGTAGTACCTGATTATGGCGGAGGTATATGTCAAGTATCAACAACTTTATATAGAGCTGTTATGAGATCTAATATTAGATCTACTGAAAGAAGAAATCATTCTTTAACAGTTTCATATTCAGAACCTGGATTAGATGCTACAGTTGCAAATGGAGTAGTAGACTATAAGTTTGTTAATACTTATGATTTCCCAATATACATTCAAGGATATGTTAGTGGAGGGGTAGTAAACTTTGCTATATATGGTAATGTTGAGGCTATGGGTAATAAAACTTATGACCTTGTAAATGAAGTTCATGAAAAGTATGAACCAAAAAAGAAATATGAAGAAGACTCAAGCATGGATGCTGGAGTAGAAAAAGTAGTATCATATGGTATGCCAGGTTATAAGGCAAGCTCCTATCAAGTTACTTATGAAAACGGAGTTGAAGTAAATAGAGAATTTATTGCTACTGACATTTATATGACAACTGATACTATTGTTAAAAAAGGTACTAAGAAGAAGGAAGAACCTAAGAAGCAAGAGCCAGAAGCACAAAAACCTCAAGATACAAATAATGGTTCTGAAAAACCAAGCCAAGAAAATAATGCTCAAAAACCAAGTGAGGAAAATAATGATCAAAAGCCAAGTCAAGAAAATAGTGATCAAAAGCCAAATGAATAAATAACAAGAGTTTTAATATAAAAAACATTTTACTAAAAGTAAAATGTTTTTTGCTTTTATTTATACTTAATATTATTGTAGAATACTTTGTCAAATGATATTATTATATAATATATTAAATTATCAAAGGAGTTTTTTATGACATACAAAATGGTTTGTATAGATATGGATGGAACCTTACTTGGTAAGGGTAAAAAAATATCTGAAGAAAGTAAGAAAGTTATAAAAAAAATACATGATAAGGGTGTTGAAATAGTAGTAACAACGGGAAGAATATATAATAATGCAGCATATTATTCAAATCTTTTAGGTGTAAAGTCACCTGTAATTGCTGCCAATGGAGCAATAGTTAGAGAAAAATATAGTAATAAAGTTATATATGAAAATGCTATGGAAACTGATGTATGTTTAAAACTTATTGAATTGTTATATAAGATGGATTTCTTCTTTCATTTTTATACATTGGACAGTATTTATTGTGGAGACAAAATAACAAAATTAGGTACTGAATTATATATGACTAAGCAAGTAGGGTATGAAAATTTAAAAATAAAATATCATATTATAAAAAATTTAGAAGAATGGAAAGCATTTTTTAAAAGAACTAATGGACAAATTACAAAATGTATAGCTTTTTCACCAAGACCTAGTAAAATTACAGCTTTAAAGAAAGAACTTAATAATATGGATGATATTGTTTATTTTGGAGCCGGTTCAAGAAGTGTAGAAATTAACAATAAAGGAGTATCTAAAGGTAGAGGTGTAAAAGCTCTTGCTGATTATTATGGTTTTAAAAGAGAAGAAATAGTATGCATAGGAGATAATGAAAATGATATATCAATGATTGAATATGCAGGCTTAGGGGTGGCAATGGGAAATGCAATAGATGAAGTTAAGGCTTTAGCAGACTATATTACAGATACCAATAAGAAAAATGGAGTTGCAAAAGCGATAAAGAAAATATTTAATGTATAAATTCTAGTATGTATGATTTTATTTATAAGCATAATATATAAGAGGTGATATTATTCTTAAGATATTGCTTTAGAAAATAATATGTTAATAAATGATAAATGACTTTGACTAATGGGTTCCCATATAGTATTATTTTTAATAGGTGTTAAATAAGTAAGGTTATGAAATCTTACTTTTTTGTTGGAGGTCAGTAAAATGAATTTAAATATAGTTTTATATCAACCAGAAATCCCACAAAATACAGGAAATATTGCAAGAACTTGTGTTTTAACTAATTCAACATTACATTTAATTAAACCAATGAAGTTTAAGATAGATGATAAACAAGTGAAAAGAGCTGGATTAGATTATTGGAGTGAACTAAAACTTGAAATGCATGAAAGTTATGAAGATTTTATGAAAAAGTACGGTGATAAAAAAATATACTTAGCAACAACTCATGGTGGTGAGCATTATGATGAAGTTTCTTTTAAAGAAGGCGATTTTATAATGTTTGGTAGAGAATCAGCAGGTGTTCCAGAAGAAGTGCATAAGGCACATGAAGGAATAAGAGTTCCAATGATTAAAACAAGCACAAGAAGTTTAAATCTTTCTAATACAGTGGCGATAATTGCTTATGAAGCCTTAAGACAGATTGGTTTTCCTGAAATGAAATAATTAGGGGGAATAAGAATGGAAAAAATTAAAATTTTGACAGATAGTTGTTTAGATATTCCAGAAGATTTAATTGAAAAAAATAATATTGATATTTTACCAGTATTAATTAATTTTGCAGATAAAAGTTATATAGATAGAGATGAAATTAATTTAAAAGAAATGTTAGATAAAATTGAAGAAGATGGAGTTTTACCAACTACTGCACAGATTACACCAAATAGGTTTGAAGAATACTTTAGAAAAGCTTTAGAGGATGGATATAAAGTAGTAGCAGTGCTTATGTCATCAAATATGAGTGGAACATACAATTCTGCCTGCATAGCTAAAGAAATGGTAGGATCTGATGATATAACAATAATAGATACACAAGTAATAACATCTGCACAAGGTTTTTTTGTACTAAAGGCTTGTGAACTTAGAGATAAGGGATTGAGTCCAGAAGAAATAAAAGCAGAAATCGAAAAGATGATACCTAAAATGAAGGCTTCATTATGTTTTGAATCCTTAGAAAACCTAGTAAGAGGTGGAAGAATTTCCAAGACGGCAGGTGTGATTGGAACAGCATTAGGTCTTAGAGTAATCATAGGTTTTGAAGATGGAATGATGGTTGCAAAAGATAAAGTAAGAGGAAATAAAAAAGTAGTTAAGAAAATAGTTTCTGAATATGAAAATTCTAATGTTGATAAAGATGAGCCTGTAATGATAATTGAAATAGGTAGCCCAGAAATTAAAAGTGAATTAAAAAGCTACTTAGATGAAAATGATATTAAATATATAGAAACTACTCCAGGCTGTGCTGTTGGCATTCATTCTGGACTTGGAGCATGTGGATTATTTTTTGTAACTAAATAATTAGAAATTATATTTATTTATATTAATAATAAGAGATTAAGGTGCTTTTGCACAGTGTAATTTGGAGCTGCTTAGACAGCTCCTTTTTTATGAAAGAAGATAAAAAAATTTTCATACTTGATATAACGTTTACTTAAATATTATACTATTATTAAAGAAAAGGATTATTACTAACAATACAGTTATAGTTTAATGAATGAAGGTGGTACTTATGAAATTAGATTTTAATTTAAATCTTGCTCAAGAACAAAAGTTAATAATGACTCAGCAAATGCAACTTTCCATAAAACTACTACAAATGTCCACTTACGATTTAAGAGAATATATTGAAAATGAATTTCTAGAAAATCCAATTCTTGAGGGAGATTTTGATTTTGTTCAAGAAGATAAAAAAAATGAAGATAAAATTGATTATAAAGAAATGATTAAGTACTTAGAGTTTGATAACTATGGTTCTCAAAGCTATGGTGAGTACAATAAAGATGATGATGTGTCACCTTTTAATTTTATTTCAGAAAAAGAATCACTTACTGAATATTTACAAGAACAACTAATTGAAAGTGAAGAAGACGAATATAAGAAGGCTATTGTATCTTATATGATAGAAAACATTGATAGCAGGGGATATTTGGACATGCCTCTAGAGGAAATATGCAATGAACTTAATATTTCTTTAGAATTAGGGAAGGAAGCTTTAGAGATACTTCAAGATTTAGAACCTGATGGGATAGGAGCTAGAGATCTAAAGGAGTGCCTAAAGATCCAGTTAATAAAAAAAGGATTATTAGATGATAATTTAGAAATAATTATTGATGAGTATCTAGATTTAATTGCAGACAATAAATTTAATGTAATAGCAAAAAATCTAAAAATAACACCCAAGGAAGCCCAAGATTTAGGAGACATAATAAAAAAATTAGAGCCAAAACCTTCAAGAGGATTCTATACTGGCGATGATGTTAAGTATATAATTCCTGATGCTGCCATTAGAAAAATTGATGGTGAATATTTTGTTATTATGAATGAGGGAGTTATACCAAGATTATCTATTAGTAATATATATAAAGATGCCTTAAATAATAAAGAGGATAAAAATACTGAAAATTATGTAAAAGAAAAATTAAGTAGTGCAATGTTTTTAATTAAAAGTATTGAACAAAGAAAAAGTACTTTACTAAAGATACTAGAAAAAGTTGTAGAAAATCAAAAAGATTATTTTGATAAGGGTCAAAAATATTTAAAGCCAATGACATTAAAAGATATGGCAGAAATCCTAGGGATTCATGAATCTACAGTTAGTAGAGCAGTTAAGGATAAATATATATTAACTAATTTTGGAACAGTAAAAATAAAGGATTTATTTACTACAGGATTAAGTGTAAATAAAGGTGATGGAGAAGAAGTTGCAGTAATAAATATTAAAAAGCAAATAAAAGATATGATTGAAAAAGAAGATAAAAAGAAGCCTTTATCAGATCAAGCAATATGTGACAAATTAAATGAAAATAACTTGAGCATATCAAGAAGAACAGTTGCCAAATATAGGGAAGAGCTTGAAATAAAATCTTCAAGTAAAAGAAAAAGAATAGAATAAAAAGTATATAAAAGAGGAAAGTTAAATATATAAAAAAATTTTATAGTAGCTTTCCTCTTTGCAGGTAATATAATAAAATATTGTAAAAACTTTTGGGAAATTTTAAAGAAAATGCTTTTAAATTTCATAGAAGTGTTTTATAATAATATTTGTGGGACATTTTAATAAGGTGTGGGACTTTTTTAGACCAAAGGAGGGTTGGACTGTGCAGGAAATATTGTCTTTACAAAAAAAAATAGTTCCTGAACTTGTAGAAGTCCTTGATAAAAGATATAGTATACTTAGGACTATATATTATAATCAGCCAATCGGAAGACGAGTTTTAGCAAATCAGTTAGATTTAAGTGAAAGAATAGTAAGAAGTGAAATAAACTTCTTAAAATCTCAAAATCTAATTGAAATTAATACTCCGGGGATGACAGTAACTGAAGAAGGACAAGAAATTGTAGACAGATTAAAAGATTTTATACATGAAATAAAAGGACTATCAGATATAGAAGAAAATATAAAATCTTTCCTTGGATTAAAAGATGTAGTAATTGTTCCAGGAGATGTAAAGAAAAATAAGACCATATTAAAAGACCTTGGTAAAGCTACAGCAAACTACTTAAAATCAATAATTAGAGACAATAATATAATAGCCCTAACAGGTGGAAATACTATTAAGGAATTTGTAGAAGCTGTACCTAAAATAAACAATCTTTCAAATATATTAGTACTTCCTGCAAGAGGTGGTATGGGAAGAAAGGTTGAAATACAAGCAAACACTTTGGCTGCATCTCTAGCACAAAAATTAAATGGTTCTTATAAATTGCTTCATATTCCAGAGAATCTTAGCTTAAGCCTTTTAGATACTTTATTAAAGGAAAAAGAAATAAAAGAAGTAATAGATAATATACACAAATCAGATATTTTAATATATGGTATTGGTGAAGCCTTAGTAATGGCTGAGAAAAGAGATGTATCAAAGGAAGAATACGACAAATTAAAAGCTCTTGGAGCTGTTGGTGAAGCTTTTGGATGTTACTTCAATAAAGATTCACAGGTTGTATCAGAAAATACTTCTATTGGAATAAATATTAATGAAGCAAGAAAAATTAACACACATATTGCTGTTGCAGCTGGGGAAAATAAAGTTGATGCTATTATTGCTACTATGATGAATAATCATAATGCAGTTTTAGTAACAGACGAAGCAGCTGGCAGAAAAATTGTGGAGTATATTAAAGAACACAATAAATAAGCTTAAAATTTTAAAAATTTTAAATATAACTATTTTTAGGAGGTAATTGCAAATGGTAAATGTAGCAATTAATGGTTTTGGAAGAATAGGAAGATTAGCATTAAGATTAATGATTGAAAACCCAGAATTCAATGTGGTAGCAATCAATGACTTAACTGATGCTAAGACTTTAGCTCACTTATTTAAATATGACTCTTCACAAGGAAGATTCAACGGAGAAATCGAAGTTAAAGAAGGAGCTTTCGTAGTTAACGGAAAAGAAATAAAAGTTACTGCTGAAAGAAATCCTGCTGACTTACCATGGAAAGAATTAAATGTTGACGTAGTTTTAGAATGTACTGGATTCTTTACTTCTCAAGAAAAAGCAGGTTTACACTTACAAGCTGGTGCTAAGAAAGTTGTTATATCAGCTCCTGCAACTGGAGATATAAAGACAGTAGTATTCAACGTAAATAATGATATATTAGATGGTACTGAAACAGTTATTTCAGGTGCTTCATGTACTACAAACTGCTTAGCTCCAATGGCTAAAGTATTAAACGACAAGTTCGGAATCCAAAAAGGATTTATGACAACTATCCACGCTTACACTAATGACCAAAACACATTAGATGGTCCTCATGGAAAAGGCGATTTAAGAAGAGGAAGAGCTGCTGCTGCTAACATCGTTCCAAACTCAACTGGAGCTGCTAAAGCAATTGGTTTAGTTATTCCAGAATTAAAAGGAAAATTAGATGGTGGTGCTCAAAGAGTTCCAGTTGTTACTGGTTCATTAACTGAATTAGTTGTAACTTTAGATAAGAAAGCAACTGTTGAAGAAATAAACGCTGCTATGAAGGCTGCTGCTAACGAATCATTTGGTTACACAGAAGATGAAATAGTTTCATCAGACGTAATCGGAATCACATTTGGTTCATTATTCGATGCAACACAAACTAAGGTTATGACAGTTGGCGAAGAACAATTAGTTAAAGTTGCTGCTTGGTACGACAATGAAATGTCATACACTAACCAATTAATCAGAACTTTAAAATACTTCGTAACTAGATAATTAAATAGTTAAGTAAATATTTTAATTTAGGTAATAAAATTTGGTCTGGTTTTATAGAAAATCTATGAGGCCAGGCCAATTTTAAATTAAGCAAATAATTTCGGTTTTTATAAATATAAAAATAAATTAAGAGGTGAAATAAATGAGCTTTAATAAGAAAACTATCGAAGATATAGATGTTAAAGGCAAAAGAGTTTTAGTAAGATGTGACTTTAATGTTCCACTAAAGGATGGAGTTATAACTGACGAAAATAGATTAAATGGTGCATTACCAACAATCAATTACCTAATAAATAATGGTGCAAAAGTTATTCTTTGCTCACACTTAGGAAAAGATGCATCTAAATCATTAGCTCCAGTTGCTAAGAGATTAAGCGAAATGCTAAACAAAGAAGTAGTATTTGCAAGAGATGAAGAAGTTGTAGGAGCAAATGCTAGAGCAGCTGTAGAAGCAATGAAAGATGGAGATGTTGTATTATTAGAAAATACAAGATGCAGAAAAGAAGAAACTAAGAATGATGATGTATTCTCAAAAGAATTAGCTTCATTAGCTGATATATTTGTAAATGATGCATTTGGTACAGCTCACAGAGCTCACTGTTCAACAGTTGGAGTTACTAAATTTGTAGATACAGCTGTATGTGGATACTTAATTCAAAAAGAATTAAAATTCTTAGGAGAAGCTGTTAATAATCCAGTTAGACCATTTGTTGCTATATTAGGTGGAGCTAAGGTTTCAGATAAGATAGCTGTTATCAACAACTTATTAGAAAAAGTTGATACATTAATCATAGGTGGAGGAATGGCTTATACATTCTTAAAGGCTCAAGGATATGAAGTAGGATCATCTTTAGTAGAAGCAGATAGAATTGATTACGCTAAAGAAATGATTGAAAAGGCAGCTGCAAAGGGAGTTAAGTTCTTATTACCAGTTGACCACAGAGTTGCTACAGAATTCAAAGATGTAGAACCAGTGATAACTGAAGATCAAAACATACCAGCTGGAAGCATGGGATTAGATATCGGACCTAAGACTGAAATTTTATATGCTGATGCAATTAAAGATGCTAAAACAGTTATATGGAACGGACCAATGGGAGTATTCGAATTCGAAAACTTCAATAAAGGAACAATTGCAGTTGCTAAGGCTATGGCTGATGCAGATGCAACAACAGTTATCGGAGGAGGAGACTCAGCTGCAGCTGTTAATATCTTAGGATTTGGAGATAAGATGACTCACATCTCAACAGGTGGTGGAGCTTCTCTAGAATTCTTAGAAGGTAAGGCTTTACCAGGAATAGAAGCACTAAATAACAAATAGAATAAATCTATTTGTAAAATGTAAAATGAATAATGTAAAATGTAGAATTAAGGAAATAACTCCACTTATGTGGAGTTATCAAATTATTTTATTATTCAACTTTGTTGAATAATTTCATTAATTTTTCATTCTTAATTCTTCATTCTTAATTTGAATATGAGGTGATTTTAATGAGAAAACCAATAATAGCTGGAAACTGGAAGATGCATTACACTCCAGCAGAAGCTGTAAAAGTTGTAGAAGAATTAAAGCCATTAGTAGCTAATGCAACATGTGATGTTGTAGTATGTCCTACTTTTGTTTGCTTAGATGCTGTATTAAAAGCAGTAGAAGGATCAAATATCAAAGTTGCTGCTCAAAACATGCACTTTGAAGAAAAGGGAGCTTTCACTGGTGAAGTTGCTCCAGGAATGTTAGAAGCTATGGGAGTTAGCTATGTTGTATTAGGACATAGTGAAAGAAGAGAATACTTCAATGAAACTGATGAAGCTTTAAATAAGAAAGTTAAGGCTGCATTTGCACATAATTTAACTCCAATTCTTTGCTGTGGTGAAAGCTTAGAGCAAAGAGAAAATGGAACAACTAATGAAGTTGTTGGAGCTCAAATTAAGGCGGATTTAGAAGGTTTATCAAAGGAATTAGCTGAAAAAGTTGTAATTGCTTACGAACCAATCTGGGCAATAGGAACAGGTAAAACTGCTACTAATGAACAAGCTAACGAAACAATAAAGGCTATAAGAAATGTAGTAGCTGAAATGTTCGGAAAAGAAGTTGCTGATAAAGTAAGAATTCAATACGGCGGATCAGTTAAGCCAAATACAATTAAAGATCAAATGGCTATGTCTGACATAGATGGTGCTTTAGTTGGTGGAGCTAGCTTAGTTCCAGCTGATTTTTCACAAATAGTTAACTTTTAATTAATTAAAGGCTGTATAATGGTTATAAGATAATTATTATATAGCCTTTTTAATATATTAAATAAAATTAGTTGAATGTAAAGTTACTTTTAATAATTATTTTCTGCAAAGGTTTAACTAATGAGCACATTTATTGTTTAATTATATTAATTATAGTATAATATAGTGGAAATTAAAGAAAGATAATATTATATTATTGTCAATAGAGTTTCAAATATAGATTACAACAATTTGGAGGGAATTATGGCGAAGAAACCTGTAATGTTAATGATATTAGATGGATTTGGAATAGCTCCAAAGTCAGATGGAAATGCTGTTGAAGCAGCAAAAAAACCAAATTTTGATAGATTAATTGCAACATATCCCCATACTAAGTTACAAGCAAGTGGATTATTTGTAGGATTACCTGATGGACAAATGGGTAACTCAGAAGTAGGACACTTAAATATTGGTGCTGGAAGAATTATATATCAAGAATTAACTAGAATAACTAAGGAAATTGAAGATGGTGGATTTTTCAAGAATGAAGCATTAACTTTAGCAATAAAAAATGCAAAAGAAAATAACACTGCACTTCACTTAATGGGATTATTATCAGATGGTGGAGTTCACTCACACATAGATCATTTAAAAGGATTATTAAGATTAGCAAAAGATGCAGGATTACAAAATGTATATGTTCATGCATTTATGGATGGAAGAGACGTTCCGCCATCATCAGGAAAAGATTATATAATTGAAATTGAAAAATATATGAAAGAAATTGGTGTAGGTAAAATAGCTACTATATCAGGTAGATACTACGCAATGGATAGAGATAACAGATGGGAAAGAGTTGAGCTTGCTTATAATGCTATGGTTCTTGGAAAAGGTGAAATGGTATCATCAGCAGTTGAAGCTATGGAAAAGTCATATAATGACAATAAGACAGATGAATTTGTTTTACCAGCTGTAATAGATCAAAATGGAATGATTAAGAATGGAGACTCTGTAATATTCTTCAACTTTAGACCAGATAGAGCTAGAGAAATAACTAGAGCTATTAATGATAAAGAATTCACTGGATTTAATAGAGAAACATTAAACTTAACATTTGTTACAATGACTCAATATGATAAAACTTTAGAAGGTGTAAATGTTGCATATAAACCACAAAGTATAAGTAATACTTTAGGCGAATATGTTTCAAATAAGGGATTAAATCAATTAAGAATTGCTGAAACAGAAAAATATGCTCATGTTACTTTCTTCTTTAATGGTGGAGTTGAAAAGGAATATGCTGGAGAAGATAGAGCTTTAATATCATCTCCAAAGGTTGCAACTTATGATTTAAAACCAGAAATGAGTGCTTATGAAGTAACTGATGAATTAATTAAGAGAATTGACTCAGATACTTACGATATGATTATATTAAACTATGCTAACCCAGATATGGTTGGTCATACAGGTGTAATGGAAGCAGCTGTAAAGGCTATAGAAACTGTGGATGAATGCTTAGGAAGAGTAGCAAATAAGATATTAGAAAAAGATGGAACATTATTTATAACTGCTGACCATGGTAATGCAGAAATAATGATTGATTTCTCAACAGGAAATCCATTTACTGCTCATACTACAGATCCAGTTCCATTCCTATGGGTTTCAAATAACATTGAAGGAAGAACATTAAAAGAAGGTAAGCTAGCAGATATAGCACCTACTATGTTAAATGAAATGGGACTTGAAGCACCATCAGAAATGACTGGAGAATGCTTAATAGTTAATGAATAATCAATAGTAAAGAGGCGCAACTAAAGGTTGCGTTTTTTTTATAAGGAGAATTTTAAAATTGTTATTTATTACTTAAGGATGTAAAATTAAGTTGTATATGGAGATGAAATAAGGGGATAGGTATGAGGGATAATGATTCTATAATAAGTGATTTCAATGGAAATAATTCAAATGAATTCTCAATAAGTTTAAATGAGAATTCATTTGAAAATTTTTGGCATGAATCTATTAGATATATTGCATTTGGATTTATGTTTACTTTAGTAACTTTTAATTTCTTATGGCTACAATATATTTTACCAAGTTTTGGAGCGATGTTTTTATATTTAGGATTTCGTAATTTAAAAAATGAGAATAAAGCATTTTACAAAGCAAGTATTTTTTCTATTGTAAATTTAATATTTAATATATTAAGCTTAATATATGTAAATACACCTTTAAATGTCAATGGGGGAAATACTATAGTTTTGGCAGTTTTATCAACAGTATTTCAAATAAGCTTTCTTGTTATATTTAGAAAAGGTATAAATAGTATTTTAGAAAAAGAAAATATAATACCTAGAAAAGATCCTATCTTAGGGCTAATTATATGGAGAATTATAATTGTTATCCTTGCTATAACAGGCTTAGGTGGAATTTGGATTATATTTATTCCAACGATTATTTATTATTTTTATAGTATTAGCTCTATAAATAAATTAGGATATCAGCTTGAAAATGTTAAATGTAAATATGTAAAAGAACGAATACCTTTTAATAAAAAGACTTTTTACTTCTTTTATACTATAAGTTGTATTTTTGTAGTTGGAGTTTGCTGTGTATTATTTAATCACATTAATTTAGAGCCTATTGAAACTACTCCTGTAAAAGAATTTGGTACTAGAAATAAATTAATAGATAATGGAGTTCCAATAGATATAGTTAAAGATATAGCTGATGAAGATATTGCTATGCTTAAAAATATAATAAACATAGAAACTTCAAGTGACAATTTAAGCTTTAATAATAATTCTAAAAATTCTTTTAAGGCAACAAGCATTTTTGTTGAACTTATGTATAATGAAATGTATGCAATTGAATATTTTGATTGGGGAAATGAGGGACCTTATTGGCAAGCTGGCTTTGAAATTGGTAATTCTCGGCCTTTAGAACTTATAAATGGAAGATTATTGTATGAAAGTGAAGATAGAGATTATTTTGCTAAAATCCCTAGATTAAGTGGTGGTTTAATTACAAGTAAAGATATCTTTGGTTATGAAAGTCAAGGGGAAAGAATTACAGGAGTTATAAATTACCCTTATAATTCAACTAATCAAAGAGGATATGTTTTTTATAAAATAAATATTCCTGAAGGGACTATAGCAGGAAATAATATTGTGAATTATAAGCATTTAAGCCATCCTTTTAGAATACCTTATTCTGAAATAGAAAAGCAAAATTTAAGTTTTAGCGCTAACATGAGACAACATGTTGTTACTTTTACTACAAAGGATAAAGAGTGATTACTTTCAAGAAATAATTTAAATTTAGAAAATGGGGCTGTCGCACTAAAAGTTAGTGCACAGCTCCTTTTTTGATAAAATAAATAAACCCCAGACTTTAAAAGTCTAGG
>CAKVEW010000029.1 GCA_934746015.1 uncultured Clostridium sp. | reverse complement strand
AGTTTATATTTATATGTATTTTGGTAAAAGGTAGGGTTAACCCTACCTTTTAAGTATTTTTATTATAAATATATAGAAATTAAATGTTGATATAGGGTTAAGACTAGATTCTATAATAATTTTAGAGGTGAGGTAAATGAAAATTATTAAGAATAAAGAAAGTCAAAATTCTATTTTATTTTATTTAGCTAGTTTAATATCAATATTTGGTACAGCTATATATACATTTGCAATGAGTTTATATGTGTTAAAGGTTACAGGATCTAGTTTAAGTTTTTCTTCAACTTTAATTCTAAGTATATTACCTATAGTTTTTTTGAATCCCTTTGTGGGTGTTATAGTAGATAAGTATAATAAGAAAAAACTAGTGATTCTAGCTAATATTTTAAATGGTATTTTCTTATTAGCAATTTATATAATCAGTGTATTTAATGGAGTGAGTATAGGAATTATCTACTTAAGTACCTTTGTAATAAGTAGTATTAATATAATATTTGATGTTAGTATAGATTCATCAATTCCTAATATAGTTTCAAAGGAAAAGATAGTAAGTATAAATGCGGGAAATAGAATAATTGATTCTATTTCATCTATATTAGGACCAGTGATGGGAGGAATTGTATTTGTAATTTTTGATATAAAAACCTTTATATTATTCAATTCCATATCATTTTTTATATCATCTATTTTAGACTGGAAAATTGATTTTAATTTATATAAAAATAATTCTTTAGATAATGATAGAGTTATAAACAAGAATTATTTTATAGAAATAAAGGAAGGGTTTAAATATTTAATAAGCAAAAAAAGTATTAAAGATTTTATAATAATCTTTATAATATATAACTTCTTCATTTCATTTTCCATATCAATACCTATGCCAATTATTTTAAACAATATCTTTATGATGCCAGAAAAGAATTATGGATTTATCCAAAGTGGAGTACCAATAGGAATGATAATTGGAGCAATTATAGTAAAGAAAATAATAAATAAGCTTAAGCTAAATAATTTGTTATCATTAATTGGAACACTTATGGCAGCAGAAATAATTCTATTAGCTATTCCTTTAATGAGCAAAATAAATAGTTATAATATTAATTATTTATCTGTATATTACTTCTTTATAATGATGTTTATTGGAATATGTATATCCTTAGTGGATATTCCATTTTCATATAGTATACAAACTGATATTGAAGAAGGATATAGAGGAAGGGTACTAAGTTTAACAATAAGTTTAGTAAAAACAGTAGTTCCTATATCATATTTAGCTTCAGGATTACTACTAGATAAGGTTAATCCACTTATTATTGTATTGTTCGGTGGAATAGCTATACTAATTGTTAGTGTATCTTATTATAAATTTAAAATTGTAAAATAGGAGCTGATTTTAATTCAGCTCCTTTAACCATTTAAGCATATTAAATATGCTATCCTCTTTGGGAATATTTATATCTCCAACATTTCCATGAGATTTATCATTTGGAATTCCATGACAATCAGATCCACAAGAAATATATAAATTTTTCTCCTTAGCCAATTTTAATAGATTACTAGTATCAGATTCCGTATTTCTATAATAAATAGCTTCAATACCATCAAAGCCAAGATTTATTAACTCTTCTACGGAAGCCTTCTTCACTAATATAGGATGAGCTAAGAAAACTAAAGCATTAAATTCCTTTAAAAGCTTAATACCATCTTGTGTAGATAATTTAGTCGAAGGAACATAAGCTGGACAATTGTTTCCTATAAAGTTTTTAAATATATAATCATGATCATAAGGATATCCAGCATCTATAATAGCCTTTGCTATATGTGGCCTTGCAATGGTATCTTTTCCATTAGATAAAACTTTATTAATATCTAATTCTATATTATGTAACTTTTTTAAGTTTTCAACTATCTTATAAGCTCTAGAGATTCTTTTCTCTTTAAGATCAGCTAGAATTTTATTTAATTTAGGATTTTTATAATCTTCTTTATTAAAAAATCCTAAAACATGAATTGACTCTCCATTATATTCAGTAGATAATTCAATACCAGGAATAAAGTTTATATTAAATTTTTTTGCTTCTAAAATTGCTTCATTTATACCAGTTAAGGTATCATGGTCTGTTAAAGAAATATAGTTAAGATTTCTTTTTTTAGCCATTTCAATTATTTCTTTAGGATTAAATCTTCCATCAGAGCAAATTGAATGAGTATGTAAATCACACTTAAACATCATATCTCCTTTCAAAATAATAAATTATTATGATATAATCTATACATTAAAATTATTTTAACACATATATATTATTTTTAGTACAAAACATGGAGGGAAAAATGCTTTTAATGATAGACAACTATGATTCATTCGTGTTTAATTTAGTAAGATATATTGAAGAGTTAGGTGAAGAAGTAATAATATACAGAAATGATAAAATATCAATTGAGGAAATTAAGGGCTTAGAGATTGATGGAATAATTATTTCACCAGGGCCTAAATCTCCAATGGAAGCAGGTATATCATTAGATATTTTACATAATTTCAAGGGTATAAAACCAATACTTGGAATATGCCTTGGACATCAATGTATAGGACATTATTTTGGAAGTAAAGTTGTTAAAGGAAAAGAGCCTGTGCATGGGAAAATAAGTTATATAAATCATAAAGGTACTGATTTATTTGAAGGAATTAAGAATCCTCTAAGGGTAACAAGATATCATTCTCTTATAATTGATAATGATAATCTCAGTGAAAATATAGAGGTAACCAGTTATACTGAAGATGATACAATTATGGGAATCAGACATAAGGAATATCCTATTTTTGGATTACAATTTCATCCAGAAGCTGAGATGACTGAAGATGGGCATAAGCTTTTAAAGAACTTTATTGACATAACTAAAAGATTTAAGGAGGATAAGAATGATTAAAGTTAGGGAAATACAAACAGATTTTAATCCTCTTGAAGTATATAATGTTTTTAAGGATGAGATGGATACTATATTATTAGATTCCTCAAAGGAAGATAGAACTTTATCAAGGTTTTCTTTTATTGGGTTAAATCCATTTATGACTTTTCAAGCTAAAGGGAATACTTGTTTAATTGATAATGTAGAAGTATCAGGTGAGCCTTTTGAGGTTTTAGAAAATCTTATTGAAAAATATAAAACTTCAGAAGATTTATATAGTGATATTCCATTAATATCAGGAGCTATAGGCTATATATCCTACGATATTTGTAGAATATTAGAGGACATACCTAATAGTAGTATGGAAGATTTCAATATTAGTGATATGAAATTTGTTTTTTATAATAATATTATTATTTTTGACTTACAGAATAATAAGCAATATATTTCATCTTTAAGTGGAAATGATAAAGAAATAGATTTAATTTTGAAGAAGATAGAAGAGGCTGTATTTATAGAAGAAAAGGAAGTAAAAAAATCAAATAATAAATTTATTTCTAATTTTAATAAATCAGATTATAAATCAGCTATAACAAAATTAAAAAATTATATAATAAGTGGAGATGTCTATATAGCAAATATGACTCAAAGATTTTATACAGAAAGTACTGAAGATTCCTTTGAAATATATAAAAAGCTTAGAAGTATAAATAAGGCACCTTTCTCTGCTTTTATGAACTTTAAAGATTTTCAAATAATAAGTTCTTCACCAGAAAGATTTCTAGAGATTAATAATAAAAGGGTGATTACTAGACCTATTAAGGGAACGAGACCTAGAGGGAAAAATTTAGAAGAAGATAAAATAAATAGTTTAGAGCTTTTAAATAGTGAGAAAGATAAAGCAGAATTATTAATGGTTGTGGATTTAGAAAGAAATGATTTAAGTAAGGTATGCAAGCCTCATTCTGTTAAGGTTACAGAACTTTTTAAACTTGAAACTTATGCTACAGTATTTCATTTGGTGTCAACAGTTGAAGGTGAGCTTAAGGATGGTGTATCTGCTATAAAGTGTATTAAGGAATGTTTCCCAGGTGGATCTATTACAGGAACTCCCAAAATAAGAGCTATGGAAATAATAGAAGAACTAGAAGGATTAAAAAGAAATATATATACAGGCTCAATAGGTTATTTTGATTTTAGAGGAAATGCTGATTTTAACATTGCAATTAGAACTATAATAAAAAAAGATAATAATGCTTATTTTGGAGTTGGTGGAGGAATTACTTATGACTCTAATGAAGAAGATGAGTATAATGAGACTTTAGATAAGGCAAAGGCATTAATGAGGGTGCTATAATGAGGAGTATTGTTTTTAATGAAGAAAAAATAAATTTAGATAGTGGATATTTTTTTGGAAGAGGTGTATTTGAAACAATATTAATTAAGGATAATCCTATATTTCTAAAGGAGCATATTGATAGACTAAATAAAGGTATTAAGACTTTAAACTTAGGAGATGAGGTTTTAATAGAGGATATATTAAATTTAATCCGAAAGTATTCAATAAAGAATTGTGCACTTAAAATAGCTGTGTCAGAAAAGAATATAGTATTAGAAAAACGTGAAAATAAGTATAAGTCAGAAGATTACTTAAAGGGTTTTTCATTAAAGATATCTAGTATAAATAGAAACTCAAAGTCAAAATTAACTTATATAAAATCCATAAATTACTTGGAAAATATCCTTGAAAGAGAAGAAGCATTAAAAAATGGATATGATGAAGTATTATTTCTAAATGAAAATGGCTTTGTAACTGAAGGAAGTATTTCAAACATATTCATTGTAAAAAATAGAAAAATATTTACACCAAGTGTTAAAAGTGGATTGCTTCCGGGAATAGTTAGAAAGTTTATTATAGATGAGTATAATGTTATTGAAAAAGAAGTTTTAATAGATGATTTATTTAATGCTGATGAATTGTTTGTAACAAATAGTTTGTTGGGTATAATGGGAATAAGCAATCTAGAAGATAAGATTTTTTCAGATAATAGAATAACTTTAAGCATAAGAGAAAAATATGAATTAAGAATTGGTAATTAGGAGGAACATAAATGATAGATAAAGAAAAGATACAGGAAGGCGTAAGACTTATAATTGAAGGGATAGGGGAAAATCCTAATAGAGAAGGCTTATTAGAGACTCCTGATAGAATAGCAAGAATGTACGAAGAAATATTTTCTGGAATAGGTAAAAATGCAGAAAATGATTTATCAAAGACATTTACTGTTGAAGGAAATGATTTAGTCCTAGAAAAGGATATTACTTTTTACTCTATGTGTGAACATCATTTTGTACCCTTTTATGGGAAAGCTCATATAGCATATATACCCAACGGAAAAGTTGCAGGTTTATCAAAATTAGCTAGATGTGTTGAAATATATTCAAAAAAGCCTCAGTTACAAGAAAGACTTACTACTGAAATAGCAGATGCATTAATGGAATACTTAGATGCAAAAGGGGTTATGGTAGTTATAGAAGGTGAGCATATGTGTATGACTATGAGAGGTGTTAAGAAACCAGGAGCAAAAACAGTAACTACAACTTATAGAGGTTGTTTTTTAGAAGAATATCAGTTAAGAAAAGAAGTTATTAGTCTAATAAAATAATCTAGTAAAGAGAAGGTGAAAAATTGGAAAATGTAAATATTATATTAAATCATCCTAAGTATAAATCTTTACTAGAAGAGTTAAACTATTTAGAAAATGATAGAAAGTTTTGTAATCATACTTTAGAACATTTCTTAGATGTAGCGAGAATAGCCTATATTACAGTACTAGAAAAAGGATTAAATTATAGCAAGGACATGATTTATTCTATTGCTTTGTTACATGACATAGGGCGGGTTTTAGAGTATAATAATGGAGTAGACCATCATGAAGGAAGCGTGATTATCGCGGAGGAATTATTGCAAGATACATCTTTTAATAAAGAAGAAAAGGCTTTGATAATAAAGTCTATAAAAGAACATAGGAAAGAAAGTGAAGATGAATTATCTAAAATAATTTACAAAAGTGATAAACTTTCAAGAAATTGCTTTAATTGTAGAGCATATAAGGAATGTTATTGGAAGGAAGATAAAAAGAATAAGTGTATAAAGACATAATAGGGGGAGAGGAATATGAAGATAGGTAACAAGGTAATTAACTTAGAAGAAAGAACATATGTTATGGGAATATTAAACGTAACTCCAGATTCTTTTTCTGACGGAGGTAATTACAATAATATAGAGGCTGCAGTTAAAAGAGCCAAGGAAATGGTGGAAGAAGGCGCTGATATTATAGATATAGGTGGAGAATCTACTAGACCTGGAGCAACTTATGTATTAGAGGAAGAGGAGATAGAAAGAGTTGTTCCAATAATTAAAGCTATAAAAAAAGAAGTAGATGTTTTAATTTCAATAGATACATATAAAAGTAAAACAGCTGAAGAAGCAATTAAAGCTGGTGCTGATATAGTAAATGATGTCTGGGGATTTAAGAAAGATAGCAATATGGCTAAGATTGTAGCAAAATATAATGTAGCTTGTATTTTAATGCATAATAGGGAAGACGTGCCATATGAAAATTTAATGAGAGATATGTTACATGATTTAATAGATAGCATAAATATTGCCTTAGATGCAGGAGTTAAAAGAGAAAATATTATACTAGATCCAGGCATAGGCTTTGCAAAAACATATGAAGAAAACTTAGAAGTTATGAATAATCTTGAAAAAATTGTTGGAATAGGCTTGCCAGTTCTATTAGGAACATCAAGAAAATCAATGATTGGACTAGCTTTAAATCTGCCTGTAGATAATAGGGTAGAAGGAACTATTGCAACTTCAGTAATAGGAATAATGAAGGGATGCAAAATTGTAAGAGTTCATGATGTTTTAGAAAATAAAAGAGCTTGTGTTATGACTGATAAAATAATAAATAAAAAGTAGAGGATATTCTATGGATAAATTATACTTAAAAGATGTAGAGATATTTGCTAATCATGGTGTGTTTAAAGAAGAAAAATCTCTAGGGCAAAAGTTTTTACTTTCCTTAGAGTTAGATCTTGATTTAAGTGAAGCTGCTAAAAGTTGCGACTTAAGCAAATCTGTTAATTATGGAGAGCTATGTCACAACATAGAAAAAGAATTTCAAAAGGAAAGTTATGATTTAATTGAGACTGCTGCTGAAAAAATAGCAGAATATGTTTTAAATAATTATAATTTAGTATATGGAGTTAAGGTTTTACTAAAGAAACCATGGGCTCCTATTGGAAGACATTTAGATACAGCAGCAATTGAGATTTATAGAAAATGGCATAAGGTTTATATTTCTATAGGAAGTAACCTGGGAAATAAAGAAGAAAATATAAAGAATTCTATAGAAAAGCTTAAGGAATATAAGGAAATTGAAGTAACTAAAATTGCAACTATAATTGAAACAGAACCTTGGGGATACGAAGACCAAGATAGTTTTAAGAATACGGCAATAGAAATAAGAACCTTCCTTAATCCAAAAGAGCTTATGAGCATTTTATTAAATATAGAACAGGATATGAAACGTGAGAGAATAATCAGATGGGGTCCAAGAATAATAGATTTAGATATTATTTTCTTTGATGATTATGTTACAGATGATGAATATGTAACTATCCCTCATCCAAGAATGGAAGAAAGAGAATTTGTTTTGGCTCCATTAAGTGAAATAGCTCCAAATTTCATACATCCTTTAAATAAGAAAAGAATTTTTAGGATGTTAGAAGAAATAAGAAATAAATAGTAGAAATAAGGTGTTGTAAATAATTATACATTTTACAGCACCTCTTTATTTATAAATTTATATAAAACTTTTATAGGAATATTTTTCATAATTCTCCTAGCCCTCAAAGCCACTAGATACCTTTTTTATATATTCACAATACATATAAAGGTTATAATAATCAGGGACATAATCCATAGAAATTATATCTTCTTTATAAACTCCATCCCATGGATAGATAGAAATTAATTTATCATTAAAGACATTAATAACATATTTAGAATTGGAAAATTCAATTATAATTTTGTACTCTGGAATTAACCCATCTTGTAATTCAGCATTATAACTATCATTATTTAAAGAATCTATAAATTCAGGTATAATACTATGCTCCTTTTTATCTACTTCATAATATTTATATAGATTTAAATCAAAGATTCGAATTGTATAGTCTTCATTTTCATTTATCTTGTCTTTAATTTCACTTGTATAATAATCAACTTTTGGTTTAGAACTAGGCCTTATGTATTGTGATTCATTGAAAGTACAACTAGCAAATAAATAAGTAACCATAATAACTAAAAAAATACTAAGTAATTTCTTCATATAAACCTCCTAAGGGATTAAGTTCTATATTAACATATTCTTTTAAAAAAGACTTTAGAACATTTTATAAGAAGGAGAATAAAATGAAATAACAATACAGTTGTTTTGGAGGTAAAATGAAATATGGAATTGATATAAATAGTGAAAGAATTCTAAATTTTATTTCTGAAAAATTAAAAGAAAAAGGAGACTTTATTATAGATTTAACTGATAGAAATAATATTAATAATGGAAAGTCTTTATTAAAAAAAGTATTAATTGCAAATGTTACTAATATAGATTTCTATTTTGCAGTTGATTTTAGAAAAGAAACATCCTTTTGTGAAATATTTTATGATGATGAGAATTATTGCAGAATAATTGGAGAAAAATTGATGAATATTTTAGGTAATAGTTTTGAAAATATAAGTTGTAAAAATGGTAATCATCTTTATCTAATTAAGAATATAAAATCATCTGCTGTTTATGCTATGTTCCCAATAAAGGATAAAGAAAGAATAGAAGAATTATTAGTTACAAATAAATTAATAGATATATTGGAAATTATAAAAATGTAATTAGCTTAATTATTAAATATAATTATTAATTGAATTATATTTAATAGCTTTGTAATAAAATAGGCTACTTCATAGTAGAAATAAATGATAATAATAAATAGGAGAGTAACATGAACATTATAGCAACTGTAGGTCCAAAAACTATAGATAAATGGGTTATTAAGGAGCTAATAGAAAATGGGGTAGATATATTAAGATTAAATTGTGCACATTTTAATAAAGATGAATTTGAAACAGTGATAAACTATTCTAAGAGCATAAACAGTGAAATACATATACTTGTTGACTTGTCAGGGAAAAAGGTAAGAATATCAAAAAGTCTAAAATATATTTACAAAGTTTATAATAATCAAGAGGTATTCTTTTGTGGAGAAGATTATTATAACAGTTTAAATAACAAAGAGTTAGGAGATAAAAAATATATTCCTTTAAATCTAAATACAGATAAGATAAAAATAAGTAAAATAGAAAATATATCCATTAAGGATAATACTATGAAATTTCATGTTTTAGATGTGAAGGAAGGGGTTATAAAAGCTAAGGTAATGAAGGGCGGGATAATAAGGGCAGGAAAGGGATGTAATATTTCTACTATAAATGATGATGGGAGAGTCATTAGTAAAAAAGATAAAGATAATATTCTTTGGGCAATTAATAATAATTTAGATATTATTTGTCAATCCTTTGTAGAGTCAAAGCAGGATATAGATGAAATAAAAAGATTTATAGGTGAAAAGATAGGAGAAAGAAAATACGACATTTGGGCTAAGATAGAAACTCCAAAGGGAATAAATAATATAGAGGATATTATTACGGCTGTAGATACTGTTGTAGTAGGAAGAGGAGATTTAGTTGCAGAGGCAGGTTTTTTAGAGTCTGTAAGATTACAAGAAAAAGCTATAAAAATTGTTAAAGGTAAAAATAAAAGAATTATTATTGCAACCCACATATTAAATAGTATGAAGGAGGGAAATTTAGCAACTTTGCCTGAGATTGAAAGTATTTATGGATTTATAAATAAGGGAGTTAATGGTTTTTTGTTGGCAGGTGAAACATCTATAGGCAAGGCTCCAATACAAACTGTTAAATTTTTAAAAACTGCTATTGAATATTATAAGAAGGATATAAAATTTGAGTAAGGAAAAATTAATACTTTCAATACTATGGATAATACTTGGATTAATATTATTATTTCTTCTATTTTATGTATATAATTTATTTATTACATTTTAGTAAAGAAAAAGAAAGAATTTCTTAGTTATTTTGTAACTAAATTGCCACAAAGTAAGTGTATTATATAAATATAGTTGTTAGTGCTTAACAATTAGTTATTTATCCCCTTAATGAAAAATGATATCCGAACTGGGATATCATTTTTCATTTTTATTATTTTCTACAAAAGCTTTCACAATTTGTTTCGCTATATAAATTAGCACCATAACCTGAAACATCTATGGAATCAAGAGAACATAATTGGTTTTCATTATATTTACAACTTTCAACATTGCAAACTAAGCAATCACAAGGCTTACCCTCATCATAAATATTGTTTGTTAAAGAACCATAGGTTTTGCTATCTAAAAATGAACTGCAGGAAGTATCAGAATCCTTGTTTGAGTTTTTTCCTACAACATTTATTCTATTAGAGTAACAAACCATATCTTTGTTATGAGAACAGTTTACTGCATTACAATTTATTAATTGCATTGTATTCACTCCCTTATTGAAAATATCTATTTAATAGACCTTTAAATGCACATCCATGCCTAGCTTCATCTTTGCACATTTCATGTACTGTATCATGTATAGCATCTAAATTAAGCTTTTTAGCTAAATCTGCAAGTTTCTTTTTACCATCACAGGCACCATATTCTGCTTCTACTCTTGCTTGTAAATTAGCTTTAGTATCTGCCACAACAACTTCACCTAATATTTCAGCAAATTTTGCTGCATGTTCAGCCTCTTCATATGCAATTCTCTTATAAGCTTCAGCAACTTCTGGATAACCTTCACGATCTGCTTGCCTTGACATAGCTAAATACATACCAACTTCCGTACATTCAGCTGTGAAATTAGATCTTAAAGATTCTAATACTTCGGAGTTAAGATCATTTATAGTTCCAATTTTATGTTCATCAGCCCAATTCATTTCAGCTTCAATTTCCTTAAATTTATCTGAAGTAGCTTTACAAATAGGACATATAGTAGGTGGTGCATCACCATTATGGATGTAACCGCAAATAGTACATACAAACTTTTTCATTAATAAACCTCCTTTTAGTAAATTTTGCTAACATATATAAGACATTAGTATTATTTACTAAAATTAATAAAAAATACATAAAAAGTTTTAAAAATATACTTTTTATATTTTATAAACTTCTTATGTATATTTATTTACTAAAATAGTTCATATATATCAGATAATTCACTTAGAATTTTTTCATCATCTACGTAGTATTTATAGTTATTATCTTTATAAATACCTATTTGAGAAGTTTTTGGAAATGTAATTATAAATTCACTACCTTCTTTATAATTTTCATTAAAAGATATTCTACCTCCTTGTAGTTCAATTAAATTCTTTGTAATTGCAAGACCTATGCCACTACCTTCATTCCTTCTAGAAAAAGAGTTATCTACCTTATAAAATCTATTGAAAATCAAGTCTGTATAGCCATCAGGTATTCCAATACCAGTATCTTTTATTGAAATAGTAACCTTATCATCCAAAGCTTCTATTGTAACAATAATATTACCATTAAAATTATTAAATTTAATGGCATTAGATAATAGATTTAAAATTATCCTTTCAAAGGCATATGTATCTATTTTTAAATACAGTTTTTCTACATTAGTATCAAATATAATATTTAGATTTTTGAATTTAGTATAAGATATAATTGATAATGTTAAGTCTTCAACAAAGGGTACTATGTCTACTAATACTAAGTCTAGTTTAGTCATTCCTGAATCGATTTTAGTTATATCAATTAAATTATTAATTAATCTTAACATACGTAAACAGTTTTGTTTGACGCTTCTTTCATACTTATTAAAGTATTCTTTTAGTGATGTTTCATCCTTATCTTTTAGTGAACCCATTAATTGAACAGAAGAATATATTATGTTTACTGGAGTTTTAAGTTCATGACTAAGATTTGAAAAGAAATTATTATTTACTGAATTTAAAACAATTTTTTTATTATATTCCTCATAAAGTTTAACATATAAGTCAGTATTATTAGATTTATTATAATTGTCTAATGTATCTATGTAAGTTTTATAGTATTTTAAAGCTTCCTTATAATTTGATATTTTTTCATAGTCATTTGATATTAGCTTATATAAATTACTGGTATCTCCATTATGAGGTTTATCAGAAAACAGCAAAGCTTTTTTATGATGTATCAAAGCTTTTTCGTAGTTACATAAGGAAAAATATAAATTACCATAAGAAATTTCTAACCAATACTCAAAATCCATAAAAGCGAATTTAGAAAAATTACTTTTATATATATAGCTAGAATTATCTAAGTAATAAAATAAATCAAATAAAGCTTTTTTATTATATGTATTATTTTCTAGCATAGTATAATGTACAATTATCAAATTGTATCTGGCAAGATAAATATCAATATAATAAGAGTCCAGATTATATAAGTAATCTTTATATTCATCTAATAATATTTTTACTTCATCAAATTTATAATCGATTTTATATAAGGAGTCTAGAATTTTAGAATATATGTTTAGCTTAAAAATAATAGGTAATATAGTATTATTATTTTTTAAAATACATTTTAAAATATCTATTCCTTGAGATACTTCCCCCATGTTTAAATAAGTACAACCAATATGATATTTTCCTAATATATATGTATCATTTTCTTTGTTTGCTTTAGCTATAGATAATGATTTATCAAATAAATCCATAGCAATACTATATAAATGTAAGTGCTTTTGATATATATATCCAATAGATAATAAAGCTTGTGAAGAGTAGATTCCATCATATGAAGTTAAAATTTTTAAGGAATTATTAATATTAATATATAGCAATTCATCAATTTTAAATACTTCAAGTTTAGTTAGAGAAGTATTAATATGTAAAAATAATAATAATTCTTTTAAATCCATATTTTTTAAATAATCTATAGCAAGATCATAATATTTAATATGTTGGTCTATATTTTTTACTTTTAGATACGATATAGATAATATTGTGTATAAGTAAGGAGTTATAAAAGGATTACATATTAAATCTGGGTCATTGCACAAATCTTCAAAGAGTTTATTAGCAGAAAAAAAATCATTAGATTTATATATACATAAACCTATTATAAATTTAACATATAATAATTCTTCAATGCATAAATCTTCTTTTACTAGTTTGCTTTCCATTTGTATTTTAATTTCAAATATATATGAGTTAGTTACAGAAATTTCTGGAGAAAAAAATATATATTTAATAGTATCTTCATAAATTTCATTTTCATTAAAAGTTTCTTGATTAATAGTTTGCATTTTGAAAACCTCCATAGAAGATTCAGAATATGATAATATATTACCATAAATAGAATAAATTGTATAATATTATTGTTATAATTTAAAATTAAAAATATTTTTAATTAATATTATAAATATTTTAATAATATTAATTTAAATATAAGAGATAAAGTGCATATAATTTGTATCTTATTCTATATTTTGTTAAAATATAGTAAAGTAGTATTTTATAAAAGCAATATGGAGGATGGTATGAAATTTGTAAGGAAGATTATAGATTTAATTAAGAATAATTTCAAAATAAAGTTAGGTATATGTATATTTCTTATAGTATTTTTAATTGTTGTAGTTATTTTTGGATCAATGTATTCAGATAACTTGAATAATAAAAACTTAGCTTTTCAAGTACCTAAAAAGAATGAGCCTAAAGAAGAGAATAAGTTAAAAGAAGAAAATAAGTTAAAAGAAGATATTGAAGAAAAAAAGTTAAAAAAGGATAAATTAGATAAGATAAAGAATAAAATAAAGGAATTAAATGAAAATGCTGATATAAATATTACTAAGGGGAATATAGATGAAGATATATTATATTATGAAAATATATATAATGAATTATTAAAAGAAAAAGAAGACGAGGCTATTGAAGCAGAAAAACAAACAGAAAATACATATAATGAATATGAAACTATAGAGAATACTAATACTATTCAAAGTAATACTGAAATACCAAGTAGTGTACATAAGCCAAGTAATCAACCACCAAGTAATCAAGTGCCAAGTAATCAACCACCAAGTGATCAGGTACCAAGGGAATCTGATAAAGAGACTGATAATTCAGGGGGAGATGAAGCAGTAGAGAATCCAAGTGGGTCTGATAAACCTGTAACTTCTGGAGAGGACGAAGAACAAGAAGGTTCTGCTGAAGAAAACAGTGATAAGAAACCAGAAATAAATAATCAAAATTCACATATTGAAGTCAATCAATAAGAATATAATTTACAAGAAAGAGCCGAATTTAATGTTATCATAAATTAGTGATATAATAGTCTTAATACAAGAAGGGGTGGTTATGGTATGAAAATAGGAATGAGAAAACCTTCACTAAAGAAAAGTATTAAGGCTAGAACTACTGGAAAAGCTAAAAGAGCACTTAAAAAAGCTGTAATACCTGGTTATGGAAAGAAAGGTACTGGGTGGTTAAAGGACCCAAAGAAAGCAGCTTATAATAAGGTATATAAAAAGACAACTTTTAGTATATTTGATTTATTTAAATAAGGTTAAGAACTCTCGATAATGAGGGTTCTTTTTATTTTATCGAGCATTCTAGATATGTTAGTATTTACATAATGACAAAAAGCCTTAGTAAGTAAGAGAAGAAAAAAAGAAGAAGAGAAGACATATAAAAACACTTAATAATATTACAACACATCATAAAATTATAACTAAGTTACCTAAACCAATATAGAGTAGATAAGAATCTACTCTTTCACCGTAGCACCCCAGTAGCACCCTAAAGGTGAAAAAAGCACCTAAACCCTTTAACTACAAGGATTTAAGTGCTTTTTGGTGCCGGCAGAGGGAATCGAACCCTCACGGTAAAACCGCATGATTTTGAGTCATGTGCGTCTGCCAGTTCCGCCATGCCGACTTGCAGAATTTATTATAACAAAATAAATTTTAAATATCAAGAGGAATTATCCAAATAATAAAAAAATAAGTTTTTAAAGGTAAATTATTGTTAGAGGTTTGCTCATCTGGTATTATATAGATAGGACAAATGTAACCATGTGGGTTTATATTTGTCCCGATTAAAGCAGACTATATTTTGTGGATCTTTAAATATAATGACTGCGATAATCTATAATTAGGGAGGAGATATAATATGATGTATTCAAGAGAAGTGGAAGAAATGTGCGTTGTTGCTAAGGGACCTAATCATGGACCTGCACCAATTCCTGTTGAGGGAAGATGGGTACAAGCTAAAGAAGTAAAGGATATTTCAGGATTAACTCACGGTGTTGGCTGGTGTGCACCACAACAAGGAGCTTGTAAATTAACTTTAAATGTTAAGGATGGAATAATAGAAGAAGCATTAGTAGAAACAATAGGTTGTTCAGGAATGACTCATTCAGCTGCAATGGCTTCAGAAATATTACCAGGAAAAACTATATTAGAAGCATTAAATACTGACTTAGTTTGTGATGCAATTAACACAGCTATGAGAGAATTATTCCTTCAAATAGTTTATGGAAGATCTCAAACTGCTTTCTCAGAAGGGGGATTACCAATAGGAGCTGGACTTGAAGATTTAGGAAAGGGGCTTAGATCACAAGTTGGTACTATGTACGGAACAGTTGCAAAGGGCTCAAGATATTTAGAAATGGCAGAAGGTTATGTAACTAAAATAGCTTTAGATGAAAATGATGAAATAATTGGATATAGATTTGTTCACTTAGGAAAAATGATGGAAATGGTTGCTAAGGGAATTGATGCTAATGAAGCTATGGAAAAAGCTACAGGACAATACGGTAGATTTGACGAAGCAGTTAAAGTTATCGATCCAAGACACGAATAGTTTGAAGGGGGAAAAGTATTATGCCATTATTTGAAAGTTATGAAAGAAGAATAAATCAAATCATTCCAGTATTAGAAAAGTACGGTATGAATAAAATAGAAGATGCAAAGACAGTTTGCGATGAAAAAGGTATAGATGTTTACGATATCGTAAAATCAACTCAACCAATTGCTTTTGAAAACGCTATGTGGGCTTATACTTTAGGTGCTGCAATAGCTATAAAAAAAGGGTGCGTAAAAGCTGCTGATGCCGCTGAAGCTATTGGAGAAGGCTTACAAGCTTTCTGTATTCCAGGTTCAGTTGCAGATGATAGAAAAGTTGGTTTAGGACATGGTAACTTAGGAGCTATGCTTTTAAGAGAAGAAACTAAATGTTTTGCTTTCTTAGCAGGACATGAAAGTTTTGCAGCTGCAGAAGGTGCAATAAAAATTGCAGAAAAAGCAAACAAAGTAAGAAAAGAACCACTAAGAGTTATATTAAATGGTTTAGGAAAAGATGCAGCATATATTATATCAAGAATAAATGGATTTACTTATGTTGAAACAAAATTTGATTTCTATACAAGTAAATTAGAAATAGTTAGAGAAGTTCCATATTCAAATGGACCAAGAGCAAAGGTTAAATGTTATGGTGCTAATGATGTTAGAGAAGGTGTTGCAATAATGCATCACGAAGGAGTTGATGTATCAATAACTGGTAACTCAACTAATCCAACTAGATTCCAACATCCAGTTGCAGGAACATACAAGAAAGAATGTGTTGATGAAGGAAAGAAATACTTCTCAGTAGCATCAGGTGGTGGTACAGGAAGAACTCTTCACCCAGATAACATGGCTGCAGGTCCAGCTTCATATGGTATGACAGATACTATGGGAAGAATGCACTCAGATGCACAATTTGCAGGATCTTCTTCAGTTCCAGCTCACGTAGAAATGATGGGACTTATAGGAATGGGTAATAATCCAATGGTAGGTGCTACTGTTGCAGTTGCAGTTGCCGTTGAGGAAGCAATGAAATAGAAAAGTTTAAAAATATAGAGTCTTATATGAAATTATTATGTTTTCATATAAGACTCTTTTCTATTACAAATAGAACTATTAAATTTCCATTAAATATAATTTAATATTTTAGAAGAAAAATATAATTTTTTTCAAAATATATAACTATACTATATTAATAAAAAGAAGAGAGGGTTAATAATATATTTTAATAAATCATATTATTTTAAAAACAACTATTCAAAAATATTCTTAAAAAGAGGTGGGGAAATGGGATTTATTAAAGCATTTACAGGAGCAATTGGTGGCACGCTTGCAGATCAATGGAAAGATTATTATATGCCGAGAACTGATGTGCCTTCAACAGCCGGATTATTTCAAGCAGTACCAAGGGGGAAAAATAATGGACGTGGAGAAAATACTAAAGGAAATGATAATATCATTAGTAATGGTAGTAAAATTGTAGTACCAGAAGGAACAGCTCTTATTACTTTGCAAGATGGTGCAATAACTGGAATAATTGCTGAGCCAGGAGGATTTATTTTCAATTCAAATGATTCAAATTCACAGACGATTTTTGAGGGAGATGGAATAATGTCATCTTTGATTAAATCAAGCTGGGAAAAAGTTAAATATGGTGGACAAGCAAACTCTCAACAATTAGCCTTTTATATTAACTTAAAGGAAATACCTAATAATAAATTTGGGACTCAAGCAGAAATTTATTGGGATGATGCATATTTTGGAACACAAGTAGGAGCTTTAGTAAGAGGTACTTATACTTTAAAGATTGTTGATCCTTTATTGTTTGTAAAGAACTTTGTACCAGCAAAATATTTACAAGCTTCTGCACCAGTATTTGATTTTAATGATATGGATAATGATGCAGGAGAACAACTTTTCAATGAAGTTGTTGGTACTTTATCTGCTGCATTTTCAAATTATACAAATGATCCAAAGATGGGAAATCGTATTTCCAAAATACAAAGAGACCAAATAGGCTTTGCTCAAGCTATGGCACAGGCTGTAGAAGATGCATATCAATGGAAAAGAGAACGTGGACTTGAAATAGTTAAAACTGCAATACTTGCTATAGAATATGATGAAGATACTAAAACATTAATGAGTGATGTTAAGAAAGCAGATGCATTATCTGGAACTCGTGGGAATTCATTTATGCAACAAGCAGCAGCTCGTGGCATGCAAAATGGTGGTGGAGCTAATATGGCATTTATGGGCATGGGGATGAATGCAGCTAATGGAATTATGGGAGGAATGAAGCAAGAAGCAACACAATCAAGTTATCAGCCTTCCTTTGGGCAACAACCAACTGAAGAACCAATTCAACAACAAGTTCAACAAACTCAACAATCAGCACCTGCACAGGAAGATCCAGTAGCTAGATTATTACAAATGAAAAAGCTTCTTGATGCTGGAGCAATTTCACAAGAAGAATATGATGTTTTAAAGGCAAAAATATTGGGGTTATAATATTATGAGTAAAGATTATAGCAATAATATAGATAATGAAAATAGCTTATCTGAAGAATCTAGAATTATACAAACAGATATTGGTGCTGAAGATGGACAAGATAAATGTCCTAAATGTGGTTCTACAGATATAAAACTTAACATCAAAAATGGACAATTAAAATGCAACTTTTGTAGACATGAATTTGAAAAAGAGAAAGTAGATGGATTAGAAACTGATATAAGTAATTTGCAAGGACAAGTTATTGGTTCTGGTCTACAAGATATCATAGAAGGTAGTAATGATATTTTAACATTAAAATGTAGTAGCTGTGGGGCTGAAGTCGTAATAGATACTTCACAAGTAACACAAGCGAGATGTCACTGGTGTAGAAATACATTGTCAATAAATCAACAAATTCAAAATGGTAGTATTCCAGATTTAGTATTACCTTTTAATATCACAAAAGAAACTGCTGAAAATGAAATAAGAAATTTTGTAGGAAAAAGGAGATTTTTTGCTAATCCCAAATTTAAAGAAGAATTTACAACAAATAATATAATGGGGACTTATCTGCCATATGTATTAGTTGATGTAAATGCTCATGTAAAACTTCAGGGACAAGGGGAAAAATTAGTTAGAAAGTATTCAGAAGGTACTAAAGATAATAAAAAAACATATTATGATGCTGATTTATATGAAGTTGAGAGAGAATTTGATTTAGTTATTGATGGCTTATCTGTTGAATCTAGTTCTGATAAATTAAATATTAATGCAGCAGATAAAACTAATAATATAATAAATTCAATAATGCCTTTTGATGTAGAAAATTCTTTGAAATGGAATGCAAATTATTTAAAAGGCTATACATCTGAAAAGAGGGATACTAATGTAGAACAACTTAGATATATAGTTAATACTCAAGCAAAAGATATTGCTAGATATTCTGCAAATTCTACTTTAGAAGCATATGATCGTGGGGTAGCTTGGTCATCTGAAGACTTTGATATTAAAGGACAGCAATGGAAGTCAGCATATTTACCAATATGGTTATATAGCTATCAGCAATTAAAAGGAAGTAAAAAAATGCTACACTACATTGCTGTAAATGCTAGAACAAAAGAAACAATGGGAAGTGTGCCAATTCATATGCCAAAATTGTTTTTAGTATCAGTTTTAGTTGAGATATTAGGACTTATAGCAATGCTATTTGTTGACTTTGATTACAATTGGATTTTCTTGTTGTCAGGTTTTATATATTTCACATTAATTTTTTTAAGATATCGTAATTCAGATGCTGGACATGAATATGAAATTGAAACTAAAACAGATATGACAAATTTAAGAAAAGTTGATAAATTTATAAAAGCTAAGAAGAGGCTTACTAATTCAATGATGGTAGGTGCAAATAATAAAAATCTAAATGGTAAATTATAATATTATTCTAAAATAGTAATAGAGAGTTAACAAGAAAAGGAATCCTAGAAATAGGGTTCTTTTTTGTTAGTGAAAATTATAGTAAAATTTGAGAAAGTTGAAAAATATCCATGGATCTGTTGAGATATGTTTTTGAAATATTAAATTATTACCTAGAAAAAATATTACTATAATTTTTTTTTATAAGAATAATATATATTTTGTTAAATATAATATATTAATGATAATTTAGTAAGTTATTAATATTTTTAACAAATCAATTATATTTAAAAGCTTTACATTAACAAATATTAAAAAAATACAGAAAAAATTGAAAAATTAGAAAAATATATATTGACATTAAATATACTATAAGGTATTATTTGTATAAATTAAACCAAGAAGTTGAGTTTAACTACTGATACCTATATAGGATTAGAGAGTGAACCTCAATTTTTATTTTAATATTAACAATTTATATATTCAAATATATGAATTGTTAATATTATAAAGAGAAAAATGTTCATATAAAATATATTTTATATGAAAACAATATGTATTTAGTAATAAAGGGGGATAGTAGAGAAAATATTATTTTTATAATTAATATAAAAAATTAAATAAAGTGATAATAAAAAGGGGGAAATATTAATGAAAAAGAAGTTAGTTTCTTTACTTGCAGTAGGTTTAAGTTGCATGATGATACTTGGAGGCTGTGGAAAAAAGAATACTGGAGAATCAGGTAACAGCTCATCAAAGGATAGTGAACAAGTTTTAAATACTATTTACTTTGATGTTGCTACATTAGATGCAAATGATGTTACAGATAACCAAAGTTCATCTATACTTAATGCGGTACAAGAAGGTTTGGTTAGAATTGAAAATGATGGAAAAGGTGATGAGTTAGTACCAGCTGGGGCAGAAAAATGGGAAGAATCAGAAGATGGATTAACATGGACATTCCATTTAAGAAAAATGGATTGGTCAGATGGACAACCTGTAGTTGCAAAACAATACGTTGATTCATTCCAAAGAATATTAAATCCAGATAATGGTTTTGCTTATGGATTCCTAGCTTATGATATTGAAGGAGCAGAAGAATATAATACTGGAAAGGGATCACTTGAGGCTGTAGGAGTTAAAGCAGTTGATGATTATACTTTAGAATTTAAATTAAAGCATCCAGTACCTTACTTTGTATCAAAAGTTTCTTATACATCTTTCCATCCAATTAGATTAGATGTTATTGAAAAGTTAGGTGATAAGTATGCTAGTGAAATTAAAGACACAGTATATAATGGACCTTTCAAGATAGAAAGCTGGGATAACGGAAACTCAATGGTATTAGTAAAAAATGATACTTATTGGGATGCAGAAAATGTATATCTTGAAAAAGTTAATATGACTAATATTAAAGAATTTGCTACTCAAGCTCAATTATTTGAAGCACAAGAATTAGATATATCAGGAGCTCAAACTGATTATATTGAAAAATGGACTGAAAAAGCTGATGCAGGTGAGTTCCAAAAGCTTACTGGAGAAGATCCAGGTTCATTCTACTTATACTTTAATCAAAAGAGTGAATCAGCTAATGGTATATTAAAGAATGCTAAAATAAGAAAAGCTATAGGATTATCAATAGATAGAGATGTTTATACTAAAGATTTAGTTGGTAGATTCCAATCTGCTTATGGATTAATTCCAACAGCTATTAATGTAGGCGATGATAAATATAGAGATAAAGTTGAAGGACCTTTAGCAAATGATGCTAAGGCTTATGTTAACAATAAAGAGAAGGTACAAGGTTTATTTAAAGAAGGATTAAAGGAACTAGGTATTCAAACAGATGATTTAAGTAAATATGAGCTAACATATCTAAATCAAGGAAGCTCAGAACTACAAAAACAAAGAGCCGAATGGATGGCACAACAAATTAGTGGAAACTTAGGAATAAAGATAAATGTTGAGACTCAAGGAGATTGGGGACTTTATTTAGATATAATGGATAAGATGGAATATGACTTTACATTATCAGGATGGTCAGCTGATTATAATAATCCAATGACTTTCTTAGATATATGGGTGACAAATGGTGGTAATAACCATACAGGTTATGCTAATAGTGAATATGATGAATTATTATCATCTGTATATAAAGAAACAGATGAAGATAAGATAACAGATACTTATAAGAAACTTGAAAATAAACTAGTTAATGAAGATGCTGTTATTTCACCAGTTTATTATACTGATAAATATTCATTCTATCAAAACTATGTTAAAGATATTCAATTTACTTCATTTGGTTCAGTATACGAATTTAAACATGCATATATACAAGGGAAAAACTAACTAGCTATTTTATATAGAATTAGTATAATGCACATCAACAAATGTTGGTGTGCATTAATTGAATTTCGAAAGGGAGAAGAATATGATAAGGTATGTTGTACGCAGATTTATTGAAATGATTATTACTATTTATTTAATTGGAACGGCAACATTTTTTCTTTTAGCAGCAGTTCCAGGAACAGCTATTGATAAGAAAATTCAAAAATTGCCAGAGCAAACAAAGCAAATTGTTATAGCTAAATATGGCTATGATAAACCAGTAATGGAAAGGTACTTAATAACATTAAAAAATTATGTTGTAAAGGGAGAGTTTGGAGAATCTTTAGTTCATGCTGGAGATACTCTTTCAAGCATAGTAAAAAATAAGATGCCAGTATCATCAAGATTAGGAATACAACAAATTATAGTTGGAGTATCATTAGGGATTATTCTTGGGATTATTGCAGCTATGAATAGAGGTAAGATTATAGATTATGTAATTTTATTAAGTGTATTAATACTAGCATCCGTACCATCTTTAGTACTATCTTTATTATTACAACAATATTTAGCTAAAGGGCCTATATTTAATTTACCTATAATTGGTTGGCCAAAAGGAGCAGATATTTGGTTTGGAGGATGGAAGTATACTATTTTACCAACCTTAGCAGGTGCAGGAACATACTTAGCATATTATGCTAGATTAATGAAAACTAGTATGTTAGATAGTATAAATCAGGATTATACACTTACAGCTAGATCAAAAGGATTATCAGAAGTGGAAATAGTGAAGAAGCATGTTTTAAGGAATTCATTTATTCCAATAATAACAGTATTACCAGTAGCAATATCAGGTGTAATTTCAGGCTCATTCTTTATAGAGAGAGTTTTTGCTATTCCAGGAGCTGGACAATATTTTATTCAAGCTTCAAATGATAGAGATATTCCAATACTTATGGGATTAACGTTATTGTATGCATTAATTTATCTTATAACAATATTTATAACTGATATTCTTTATACAGTTGTAGATCCACGTATAAGATTAGTTAAGTAGGCAGGGGAGAAGAGTTATGAGTAAATTAGATGTAAAAGATAAGAGATTTGAATTTGTAGATTCAGCTACATTAGATAGTGATTTAGTTATAAGGCCCAATATAAGCTATTGGCAAGATGCATGGAGAAGACTTAAACAAAATTATGTTGCTATGGGAGCATTATTTGTATTAGTAGTAATTATATTAATGGCAATTTTTTCACCAATAATTAGAAGTATGGATTATCAAACAGTTGTAACTGAAAAGAAAAATTTAAGTCCAAGCAGTAGTTTTTGGTGGGGAACAGACGCCATGGGAAGAGATTTATTTACAAGAGTATGGATTGGTACAAGAATATCAATAAGTGTAGCTTTAATTGCTACTATAATAGATATAGTGATTGGTTGCTTGTATGGAGGAATCGCTGCATATGTAGGTGGAATAGTAGATGAAATAATGATGAGAATTGTTGAAGTATTAAATAGTATTCCGTATTTAATAATTACACTGTTAATTTTAGTTGTTTTAGGTAATGGATATTTTCAGCTAATGTTAGCCTTATGTCTAACAGCTTGGACTAGTACAGCAAGAATGATAAGAGGACAAATTCTACAATTAAGAGAAAGCGAGTATGTCTTAGCAGCTGAAGCTTTAGGCGCATCACCATTAAGAATAATATTAAAGCATTTATTACCAAACACAATAGGGTTAATAATATTGGATGTTGCATCAACAATTCCAAGTGTAATTGTTTTAGAAACAGTACTTTCATTTTTAGGATTAGGATTAAATATTCCAGCATTTAGTTTAGGATCATTATTATCAGCAGGTCAACAAGCTATGTCATTTTATCCTTATCAGTTATTATTCCCTACAGTAGTTTTATGTTTATTAATTTTATCATTTAACGTTTTAGGTGATGGGCTAAGAGATGCTTTAGATCCAAAGTTAAGACAATAGGAGGCATAAAGGCATGGAGAAGTTATTAAATAAAAATGAGGAAATTTTAAATGTTAAGAATCTAAAGGTATCATATCATACCTATGCAGGAGAAGTTCAATCTGTTAGAGGTATATCTTTTGAGGTTGATAGAGGAGAAGTATTGGCTATAGTAGGAGAATCAGGCTGTGGTAAAAGCGTTACAGCTAGAGCAATTATGTCATTAATACAAGCACCCCAAGGAGAAATTAAAGAAGGTAGTGAGATACTTTATAATGGAGAAGATATATTAGCTTATGATAAAAAAAAGATAAGAGCTTTTAGAGGCGGAGAATGTGCAATGATATTTCAAGATGCATTGACTTCTCTTAATCCAACTATGAAAGTTGGAAAACAGATAATGGAGAATTTAGTAGCTCATAGAAATATGGATAATAAATTAGCACGAGAAGAAGCAATAAAAATTTTAGCTTCAGTAGGAATTCCAAATCCTGAAAAGAGAATTGATCAATATCCACATGAATTTTCAGGGGGAATGAGACAAAGAGTTATGATAGCCATAGCCGTTGCTTGTGAGCCTAAAATATTGATAGCTGATGAACCAACTACAGCACTTGATGTTACAATTCAAGCTCAAATACTAGAGTTAATAAATGAACTTAAAGATAGACTTAATACAGCAGTAATATTAATTACTCATGATTTTGGAGTGGTAGCTGGAATGGCAGATAAAATTGCTGTAATGTATGCAGGAAAGATTATAGAAAGTGGTGAAAAAAGAGAAATATTTTATAATCCAAAGCATCCATATACTTGGGCACTTTTAAATTCAGTTCCAAAGTTAGGTTGGAAGGGTAAGCAATTACTAGATTCTATAAAAGGAACACCACCAGATTTAATTGCACCACCAACTGGGTGTGCCTTTGCAGCTCGTTGTAAGTACTGCATGAATATATGTTTGGAAGAGGATCCTAAAGAATATTCTTTTGGAGATATGCATAAGGCAAAATGCTGGTTATATAGTGAAGATATGCCAGAAGATAAGTTGAATCTAATTATGGAGGAAAGAAGAAATGGCTAATGAAAATAATATAATTTTAGAAGTGAAAAATTTGAAGAAATACTTCAAAATTGGAAGTAAAGATATTCTAAAAGCAGTTGATGATGTTTCATTTGTCATAAAAGAAGGAGAAACATTAGGTTTAGTTGGAGAATCAGGGTGTGGTAAGACAACTTGTGGAAGAACTGTAATTGGGATGTATGACAAAACAGATGGAGAAATACTATATAATGGTAAATCTATAGATGGATTAAAAGGTAAAGAAAAAAAGCAATTTAACAAGGAAGTTCAAATAATATTTCAAGATCCATATGCCTCATTAAATCCTAGGATGACAGTTGCTGATATAATTTCCGAAGGTATAGATATTCATGGATTAGCTAAATCAAAAAAAGATAAAAATAAGAGGATTTATGAATTACTAGAGCAAGTAGGCTTAAATAAAGAGCATGCTAATAGATTTGTACATGAGTTTTCAGGTGGACAAAGACAAAGGATAGGTATAGCTAGAGCATTGGCTGTTGAGCCTAAATTTATATTATGTGATGAGCCTATTTCAGCCTTAGATGTATCAATTCAAGCACAAATTGCGAATTTATTAATAAAATTACAACAGGAATTAGGATTAACATATTTATTTATTGCACATGATTTATCTATGGTTAAGCATATTTCAGATAGAGTTGCAGTTATGTATTTAGGAAGTATGGTTGAATTAGCAGATTCAGAGGTCTTATTTAATAATCCTAAACATCCATATACAGATGCTCTAATGTCAGCTATTCCGATAGCAGATCCAGATATAGAAGAAAATAGACAAAGAATTATGTTAGAAGGAGATGTTCCTAGTCCAATAAATACTCCTAAGGGTTGCAAATTCCAAGGGAGGTGTAATAGATGTATGGAAATATGTAAAACTAAAGAACCTGAATTTAAAGAAATAGAAAAGGGACATTTTGTAGCATGTCATTTATATTAATTATAATTTAGGAGATTATTATATGGAAAAGTTAAGTAAAGTTTTAAAAGATTTTATTAAATGTTTAGTTGTTGGAAGTTTAATATCTTTTGGAGTAATTATAGTAATTGGTATAATATCATTTTTAATATCAAAATTTAATTTTATACATTCATTAGAAGTTGTAAAAAGTGTATTGCTTATTATAGGTCCATTGGGACTTATCTTAGGAGCTCTTTTAATACTTAAAAAAAGAGAAGAAAAAGAATTAATCTTTATTGAGCAATGGAAGAAAAAGTATAGCATATTATCCTATAAAGTTGTATTAATATTAGTTAGTTTAGCTATTATATTTTATGGAGGTATTATAGATTGGATTATATTAATACAAAAATAAAAATAGTTAAATAGTATATATAACCTTTTAAAGAAATAAAGTATATCTCTTGTTGAAATAATAATTTAGCTATGGTATAATAATTTCAAGGTGGAGAAAAATAATATTATTAAAATAAAGAGGTACATTAATATGAATGATAAAATTAAAACTTGGTTATATATTGTAAGTTCTATATTAGTAATTGGTATAGTTGGTTATTTAGCTATTAGTCTTTTAATTTATTTAATTCCTGTTTTAGTAGTTATTTTTATAATTTTTAAAATTAAGGGATATATAGATAGAAAAAAAGGTAATAGCTCAAATAATGAATATGAAACTAAATATAAACCAACCTATGATAGTAAAATAAGTGATATTGATAATTCTAATGGAGAAGTTATTGATGTTGAATATGAAGATGTAAATAAATAAATTAAATAAATTTAGTTAAAACTCAGCCCTTGCTGAGTTTTTATTATATAAAGAGGTAAATATGAATTTTCGAAAGCTTAAGATATTTTATGAAACTGCTAAGCATTTAAATATGACAAAGGTTGCAAAAGAAATGTATATAAGTCAGCCTTCTATAAGTCAAAGTATAAATGAACTGGAATCAGAATTAGAAGCGAAATTGTTTGATAGAATAGGAAAGAAATTATACTTAACACACGAAGGAGAAGTCTTTTTAAACTATACTAGAAGAATATTAAATTTATATGATGAAGGCGTGAAAACTATTAGAGATATAAATTTAAATGAGAGTGGGAAATTAATTATAGGTGCAAGTACAACTATAGGAATATATATATTGCCAGAAATAATAAAGGAATTTTCAAGTGAATTTAAGGATATAGAAATATCTTTGATTATTGAAAATACAAAACATATTGAAAAGTTAATTTTAGAAAATAAAGTTGACTTTGCATTTGTTGAAGGTGATATTCATTCTGAAGAAATATTAAGAGAAGTTATATGGAAGGATGAGCTAGTATTTATTTGTGGAGAGGAAAATAATCTTAAATCTTATAAGGAAATTTCAGGGGAAGAACTTGAAAAACAAAAGCTAATTATGAGAGAAGAAGGAAGTGGAACCAGAGAGCGTACAGAATTATTTCTTAAGAAAAATAAAATTAAGTATAATACTTTTTTAGAGTTAGGAAGTACTGAAGCAATTAAGAAAACAGTAGAGGCAAATTTAGGTATAGGATGTCTTTCACATACTGTTATAAAAGATAAAGTTAAAAATAAAGAGCTTTATATGTTTAGATTAAGTGAAGGGAGAATAGAAAGAGATTTATTATTAATAGTACACAGTGATAAATTTGTTTCAAATAATATGAAAACCTTTATTGAATATTCAAAGAGATATATAAGTAAATAGTTATTATAATTATAATATAATAATATTTTTCTTTTATGCAAATGATATATATAATAAATTTCAGGTAAATAATTTATATATAGAGGTGTTTAGTTTGAACAAGATAAGAAGTATATTACCTGGAATAATTGTATGTATTATTATTGGAATAATATCTGAATTTCTAGGAGAAAAATTTTCAACAGTTGGTTCTGCAAGCTTTGCAATATTTATAGGAATATTTGTTGGAAATACTTTCTTTAAAGAAAAAAAGTATGATGGTGGAACTAAATTTGCAGAAAAGGATATTTTAAATTATTCAATCGTCTTGATGGGAGCTAATATAAATTTAAGTGAAATTTTATCATTAGGTTTTAATGGACTTATTTTTATTATTTTACAAATGACATTAACAATATTACTAACTTATTTTATAGGAAGAAAGTTAAAGTTCAATAAAGAATATTGTTTACTTATGGCTTCTGGAAATGCAGTTTGTGGATCTTCTGCAATAGGAGCAACAGCTCCTGTAATTAATGCAAAAGATTCGGACAAGGTTATTTCTATTACTATAGTAAATATTGTTGGAACAATACTTATGATATTATTACCAACAATTACATTATTACTATACAATAATGAGGTTTTACAAACATCTGCACTTATGGGAGGGATTCTTCAATCTGTAGGGCAAGTAATAGGATCAGCTAAATTTATTTCTGATGATGTAGTAAAGTTAGCAACTGTGTTTAAAATAATAAGAATAATAATGCTTGTGGCAGTAGTTTTAGTATATGAAAAAATATATTTAAATAATGAGGAGAAAGATAAAGAAAGAACTAATATTAATATATATAAAGGAAAAAGAAAAATAAATATTCCATGGTTTATAACTGGTTTCTTTATTATTTGTATATTATATACAATTGGATTAATTCCACAATCAATTTCAAAAGTTTTCAAATGGATTAGTGGAAATTTTGAAATAATAGCTCTTTCAGGAATTGGAATGAGAGTTAAAATTTCGGATTTAATAAAAGAGGGACCTAGAGCTATGATTTACGGTGGAGTAGTGGGAATCTCTCAAATAATTTTTGCAATAATTCTTATTAGTATCTTTTTTTAGAATATAAAAGGAATTTGAAAAAGAGTATCTAATAAGGTATAATTTATTTATCAAAAATTAGATAAGGGGGCTAATAATGGAAAAGATTAAAATGATAAATCCATTAGTTGAAATGGATGGAGATGAGATGACAAGAATCTTATGGGGCATTATAAAAGAAGAATTGTTATATCCATTCATAGATTTGAAAACAGAGTACTTTGATTTGGGGTTAGAATATAGAAATGAAACCAATGATAAAGTTACTGTTTTAGCAGCAGAAGCTATAAAGAAATATGGCGTAGGGGTAAAATGTGCAACAATAACTCCAAATGCAGAAAGAGTAAAAGAATATAATTTAAAAGAAATGTGGAGAAGTCCAAATGGCACTATTAGATCTATTTTAGATGGAACAGTTTTTAGAGCACCTATTATAGTAGATTCTATTAAACCTTATGTTAGAACTTGGGAAAAACCAATAACTATAGCTAGACATGCTTATGGAGATGTTTATAAGGATGTAGAAATGAAAATTGAAGGCAAAGGAAAAGCAGAGATTGTGTTTACAAGTGAAGCTGGTGAAGAAAAGAGAGAGTTAATCCATAACTTTAATGGCGATGGAGTAGTTTTAGGAATGCATAACTTAAATAAATCTATTGAAAGTTTTGCTAGAAGTTGTTTTAATTTTGCACTAGACACTAAACAAGATTTATGGTTTGCAACAAAGGATACTATATCTAAAAAATACGATCATACATTTAAGGATATTTTCCAAGAAATATTTGATAATGAATATAAGGAAAAGTTTAAAGAACTTAATATAGAGTATTTTTATACATTAATTGATGATGCCATAGCTAGAGTCATAAAATCAAAAGGTGGATACATATGGGCTTGTAAAAATTACGATGGTGATGTTATGAGTGATATGGTAGCCACTGCCTTCGGATCTTTAGCAATGATGACTTCTGTTTTAGTTTCACCAGATGGATATTACGAGTACGAAGCTGCTCATGGAACTGTTCAAAGACATTATTATAATCATTTAGAAGGTAAAGAAACTTCAACAAATTCTATTGCAACTATATTTGCATGGACTGGAGCTTTAAGAAAAAGAGGAGAATTAGATAACAATAATGATTTAATTGAATTTGCTAATAATTTAGAAAAAGCTTCTATTAAGACAATTAATGAAGGATATATGACTAAAGACTTAGCTTTACTATCAGAATTAGATAATATTACAGTAACTAATTCTTCAGAGTTTATAAAGGAAATAAGAGTTAGATTAGAAAAGATTTATAATATATAATAATTAGAGGCTTCTAAGTAGCCTCTAATTAATAATTCTTCATTGTTTTACAGCTACTTTTTTCCTAGAATAAAAAGTTGCCTCTAAAATAAAACTATAATTGGAGGTGATTTTATGTCTCATAAAAATAATAAAAATTCAAAGAAAAATAAGAAAGCTGGACAGAAAACTAAAGCTGAATTAAGAAAGATGAAGGTAGAAACAGCAGATGAAGTTGGGTATTCAAAGGAATCTAGAAAATTAGGTAAAAATAAACTAAGAAGTGAAGATAATTAAGTAAAAAAATAAAAGGATATGAAATCCTTTTATTTTTTTATAGATGTTTTGGGTAAAAAATGCAATAATATTATTATGAGTATATAGCAAGGGGGATTTTAATTGAGCCAATATAAGATTAAGACTACTGTAAACTATCCAATAAAAAGAGTATTTAAAGTATTCATTGATTTAAATAAAAGAGAAATTCCAAAATTTAATGATAAGAATCCTGTTGGATGCAGTAATAAAAGAACTATAAAATATGTAGCTAAGCAAAAAATAGAAATGGTAACAACAGTAACAGGATATGAAAAAAATAAATTATATGAGGTAACTAATTCAATTGATAAGGACATGTATATTTCTAAGTACATTTTTACTGAAATCGATTCTAATTCAACAGAAATATCATTAAGTGAAATTCAAGATATAAAAAGTTTTTCTTCTAAACTTACTGTATTAATACAAAAAATTGGAGCTAAAAAGAAACTAAAAAGTAAGATTAATAACTTAAAAGAAATACTAGAAAATGAATTAGAAAGACGAGATGGAAGAATCGTAAATAAGGAAGATTAAAAATTAAAAATGTAAAATGAAGAATTATTGAAGTAATTTGTTCTAAATTACTTCAAATATATTTTTATAAACTCCTTAAGGAGTTTATTCCTTCATTTTACATTTTACATTATTAATTTTACATTCTAAAAGGCCCAATTACCATTGGTAAATATCTCCATTTCCTTATTGTCTGAAGTAAGCCCTGTAATATCTAAATCTTTTGTACCTATCATAAAGTCTACATGAATAATTGAATCATTAGCCCCTTTATTATTAAGCTCTTCAGAAGATAAACTATCACCATTAACTATACAAGTTGGATATGCTTTACCAAAAGCTAAGTGACAAGCTGCATTTTCATCAAATAAAGTATTATAGAAAATTATATTTGAGTTAGATATAGGTGAGTCAAAAGGTACTAAAGCAACTTCACCTAGATATTTTGAACCTTCATCACTTTCTAATAATTCTTTTAAAGTATCATAGCCTTCTTCAGCTTTATAATCAACTACTTTACCATCTCTAAAAGTTAGTGAGAAATTATTAATTAAATTACCACTATAGCTTAATGGCTTAGATGATACAACAGTTCCATTAACTCCATTCTTTTTAGGTAATGTGAATACTTCTTCAGTAGGCATATTAGCATTAAACTCTATTCCAGAATTGCATTTTTCAGAACCACCAAGCCATATATGGTCTTCATGAAGTTCAATAGTTAAGTCTGTTCCTTGTGAGTTTGTATAATGTAATTTTTTAAATTTATATTTGTTTAGAAAATCTAGTTTTTTATCTATATTTTTATTATGTTCATCCCAAGCCTTTATTGGATCATCATTATTTAATCTTACAACATCAAAAATTACATTCCATAATTTATCTACAGCTTCTTTAGAATTTGAATCTTTAAAAACTTTTAGTGCCCAAGCCTCTGTTGGAACTGAAACAACTGTCCAACGAATTTTATTAGACATAGCATAATCATAGTAATCTTTTAAAGCTAATTGCCTACTCTTTTGAAAAGCTGATATCTTCTCCATTGGAATTCCTTTATAAGCATCAGGATCAGAGGCAGAAATAGAAATTACACAACAACCTTCTCTTACATAAGAATTGTAGGATTCAGCCACCCAGTTAGGTACTGCTTTTAATGTATCAATAGATGCATGTTCTAACTTCAACCTTTGTAGACTTTGATCCCCATAGTGAACAATAACTTCTTTTGCTCCTTCTTCATAGCCAACTTTAGCAATAGCCCTTGCAAAATCAATACATTCAATAGGGGAATTTACTAATAGAACTTGATCTTTTTGTAAGTTGACTCCTTTTTTTACAGCTAATTTAGCATATTTTTCTAACATTTTTGTCATATCCATCGAAATCACCTCGTATTTATGATATTTATTATTTATATATTTATTCTTACATAATATAGTAAATTAGTCTAGTTAAAATAAATAAGTATAAATTTTCTTGTGTATCACAATAATTATTAATATAATATATATTGCTATAAACCGATGAAAATGTGAGGTGAAATTTAATGTTTAGTTTATTAAATACACTAGTAGAAAAAAATAAAGTATATGGAAAAGAAGGAAAAGTTGCATCTTATATACCGGCATTATCAAAGGCAAGTGAAGATGATCTTGGTATCTATGTTGTTGACTCCAAAGGAAAAGAATATTATTCAGGAGACTATGATAAAAAGTTTACTATGCAAAGTATTTCTAAAATAGTTTCTTTAATATTAGCTATAAGAGATAATGGAAGATATAATGTTTTTAAAAAGGTTGATGTTGAACCAACTGGAATGGGATTTAATTCTATAGTTAATTTAGAAGCCAGCGATAGTGGAAAACCATATAATCCAATGATAAATGCAGGTGCAATAGTTACAACGTCATTAATAGATGGTAAGAATGTAGAAGAAAAATTAGAAAAAATATTAGATTTTATGAGGGCTGTTACTAATAATAATAGTATAGATGTAAATGAAGAAGTATATTTATCAGAAAAAGAAACTGGAAACAGAAATAGAGCTTTAGCTTACTTTATGAAGAGTACTGGAGTTCTAGAAGGAAATGTAGAGGAAATTCTAGAATTATATTTTAAGCAATGTTCTATAGAATTAACTGCTAAGGATTTAGCAAGATTTGGAGCAGTTCTGGCAAATGATGGTGTCATACCTTGGACAAATGAAAAGATAATACCTAAGGAAGTCTGTAGGATAGTAAAAACTATAATGGTTACTTGTGGTATGTATGATGCATCTGGTGAATTTGCTGTAAATGTTGGTATTCCAGCAAAATCAGGAGTTGGTGGAGGAATAATTGCAACGGTGCCAAGAAAATTTGGAATAGGAATTTATGGACCTTCATTAGATGAAAAAGGAAATAGTATTGCAGGCCTTAAATTGATTAGAGATTTTTCTAATGAATTAGATTTAAGTATTTTCTAATTTATATATTAATTAAAATGTAATGATTTATTTGCTTAATAATAGTATAATTTATATAAAAAACAGCTTTAAGGAATTAATTCCTTAATTTGGAGGAAAAAATGGAAAGATTATTGATTTTAGATTCAAATTCCCTTTTAAATAGAGCATTCTATGCAATTCCAGAGCTTACAACATCTGAAGGTATTCATACGAATGCAGTTTATGGATTTGTAAATATGTTATTTAAAATGAGAGAGGAATTAAAGCCAGACTATATAGTAGCAGCCTTTGATAAAAAAGGACCTACTTTTAGACATAAAGAATATCAAGAGTACAAGGCTGGCAGAAAGAAAATGCCACCAGAACTTGCAGAACAATTTCCAATAATAAAAGAAATTCTAAATTTATTATCAATTACTATATATGAGCTAGAAGGATTTGAAGCTGATGATATTATTGGATCTTTATCTAAGTATGCAGAAAAAAATAATATAGAAGTATTTATAGTTACTGGAGATAGAGATGCACTTCAACTAGCTTCAGACAATATAAATGTAGTTATAACTAAAAAAGGTGTAACAGAAACAGCTACATACAACCATAATAGCTTTGTTGAAGAATTTGGAGTAACTCCAACTCAATTTATAGATGTAAAAGGTCTTATGGGAGATAAATCAGATAATATTCCTGGAGTCCCTGGAATTGGAGAAAAAACTGCTTATAAGTTAATTCAAACTTATGGTTCTATAGAAGAAGTATTAAACAATATAGATAGTATAAGTGGTAAAAAGTTAAAAGATAATTTAGAAACATATAAAGAACAAGCGGTTTTTAGTAAGAAATTAGCTACTATAATGACTGAAGTTCCAATAGACTTTGATTTAGATGATATAAAAAGTCAAGAATCCTTTAATAAAGATGGACTAAAAAAGATGTTCTTTAAATTACAAATGAAAACTTTATTAGATAAGTTATTCAATGGTGATGAAGATGATGATGAAGATGAAGAAATAAACATTAAATATATAGATAATCCAAAATCATTTTTAGAACTTTCTAATGAATTAAAAGATACTATATATATTTCATTTGAGGCAAACAACAGTGAAAAGTATTCTGAAATATCATTAAATAACCTTTATGTTTCATGTAACAAAGAAAATTATTTCATTAAGTTCAGTGAAATAAGCAAGGAAGATGAGAATTCTGCTAATTTAGCTTTAAAAAACATAATGGAAAATAGTAAATTAAAAAAAGTTATTCATGATGGAAAGCCTTTAATTACTATATTAAATAAATTAGGAATATCAATTGTTGGATTTGACTTTGATACTGCTATAGCAGCTTATTTAATAAACTCTGCAAGAAATTCTTATGATCTTATATCCTTAATAAATGAATATTTAGGTGAAGATATTAAGGGAAGTCAAGATGAAATTAAATGTAGGATTAATAGTAAGTTAGATGATATTTATAATATACTTAGTGAGAAAATTAAAGAAGAAGATATGGAAGAACTATACTATAAGGTAGAACATCCTCTAATTTTTGTATTATCTTCAATGGAATCCCTAGGTTTTAATGTTAATAAAGAAATGTTAGATGATTTAGAAGTAAAATTTAAAGAGGAAATTGGAAGAACAGAAAAAGAAATATTTAAGTTAGCTGAAGAAGAATTTAATATAAACTCACCAAAACAGTTAGGAAAAATTCTTTTTGAAAAACTTGATTTACCTGTTATAAAGAAAACTAAAACAGGATATTCAACTAATGCTGAAGTATTAGAAAAACTTCAAGATAAGCATGAGATAATACCGAAAATCACTTATTATAGACAAATAACAAAACTTAATTCAACTTATGTAGAAGGATTAAAGAATGTTATTGATGTTGATGGAAAGATACATTCAACTTTCAATCAAACTGTAACTACTACAGGAAGGTTGTCTAGTACAGAGCCGAACCTTCAAAATATTCCTATAAAATATGAGATGGGAAGAGAAATTAGAAAAGTATTTATACCTGATGAGCCAGAAGATATATTATTATCCTGCGATTATTCACAAATAGAGCTTAGAGTATTAGCAGAGATGGCACAGGATGAAAAAATGATTGATGCCTTTAAGCACCATAGTGATATTCATAGAAAAACAGCATCTGAAGTATTTAAAGTTCCAATAGAAGATGTAACCCCATTAATGAGAAGTAGAGCAAAGGCTGTTAACTTTGGAATAGTATATGGTATTAGTGATTTTAGTCTATCTCAAGATTTACACATAACTAAGAAGGAAGCTTCAGAATATATGGAAATATATTTTGATAGATATCCTAAGATAAAAGGTTATTTAGATAGTTTAATTGAAGAAGCAAAAGAAAATGGATTTGTTATAACTATATTAAATAGAAGAAGATTTATTCCTGAAATAAAATCCTCTAATAGAATAGTTAAAGCTTTAGGTGAAAGATTAGCCATGAATGCACCTATTCAAGGAAGTGCTGCTGATATAATTAAATTAGCAATGGTTAATGTATATAATAAGCTAAATGAACTTCAATTAAAGAGTAAAATAATATTACAAGTTCATGATGAACTTATATTAAATGTTAAAGCAGATGAATTAGAAAAAGTTAAATCTTTAGTAAAAGATGAAATGGAAAATGTACTAAAGATGAATGTGCCATTAGAGGTAGATACAAATATTGGTAATACATGGTATGAAGCTAAATAGGGAGGCCTAACATAATGATAAAAATAGGGTTAACAGGAGGAATTGGTTCGGGCAAGAGCACTGTTTCAAAAATGCTAACAGATAATGGATTTAAAGTAATAGATGCAGATAATATAGCAAAAGAAGTTTTAGTAAAGTATCCAGAAATAATAGATAAGATCAAAATAGAATTTGGAACAGGCTTTTTTGACTGGAGAGGTGAATTTAGAAGAAGAGAATTTGGAAATCACATTTTTAGATTTCCTAAGCAAAGGAAAAAGTATGAAGATATTATTATGCCATATATAAAAAAAGAAATTTTTAATGAAATTGAAAATTATGAAAAGGCAGGAGAAAGTATAATAATACTTGATGCTCCAACTTTAATAGAAAATGATCTTCATACATTTATGGATTATATAATAGTAGTTTGGGTTGATAACAATACTCAAGTTATTAGATTGAAAAATAGAGATAGATTGTCAAGAGAAGAAGCCATAAATAGAATGAATTCTCAATTATCCTTAGATAAAAAAAGAGATTATGCTCATATAATTATAGATAATAATGGAGACTTATTGAAAACTAAGAATCAAGTAGATAGGGTAATGGAATTTCTAAATGTAATTAATAAGTAAGGAGAAAGTAATGAAGTTTAAACGTATAGTAACTATTTTAATTGCAATCCTTATATTTTATTTTGGATTTATGTTTGCAATGAAAAAGTATGTGTATCCTTACAAGTATGCTGAATATGTAGATAAATATAGTGAGGAATATGAATTAGATCCATATCTAGTTTTAGCAGTGATTAAAACAGAGAGTGATTTTGATAAAGCAGCAGTATCTAAAAAGGATGCCAAAGGGTTAATGCAAATAATGGATACAACAGGGGAATGGGTAGCTAAAGAAATAGGTATTAATTACTTTATGTCATCAATGATGTTTGATCCAGAGTTAAATATAAAGATTGGATGCTGGTATCTTAAAAATTTAGAAAATGAATTTGATAATAATTTGGATTTAGTTTTAGCAGCATATAACGGGGGAAGTGGAAATGTAAATAAGTGGCTAAGCTATGAAGAGTATTCTTCAGATGGAGAAAACTTAGATTATATTCCTTTCCCAGAAACTAAAAAGTATGTAGAAAAAGTAAAGGCAAATTACAATATTTATCAATATTTATACGATAAATAAGGAGCTGTTTTTAAAAACAGCTCCTTATTTAATCAATTTTATTAAATATTGCAGTAATCCATTCGTTACTTTGATATTTATCTGTTAACTCAAATCCATGCTTTTCAACTATTGATTTAACCTTGTCAAAACTCCACTCAACAAGACCAGATACTAATAATTTACCATCTGGTAATAAATGTTCTTTTATAAAATCCATGAATAATTCAGTTTCTTCTCCACCTATATTAATATATATCCAATCATAATTTTCTTCTATTTTAACTTCACCATTTAAAGCATCGCCTACTAAGATTTGTATATTATAAATACCGTTAAGAGAAGCATTAAATTCAACCTCTTCTCTAACATCCCTAATATCTAATGCTGTTACTTTTGATGCCCCTATAATTGCAGAAGCAATAGATAGTATGCCTGAGCCAGTTCCTATATCTAAGACTTTTTTATCGCATAAATCTATTTTAGTTAGAATTATATTTAATAAATCCTTAGTTGTTTCATGTAAACCTGTACCAAAAGCTCCTTGAGAAATAAAAGATATTTTATGAATATTTTTATCACAAATATCTTCATCAGGGGAGGCTAGTACCCAGTTATCATTAATGCTAATTGATGGAAAGTCATATGTTTCATAGTTATAATTGGCTTCTTCAACAGAAATACACTCACTATTTATTAATGAAGATATTTTATCTTTAAAAATATTTAAATTATCCACTTCTTCATCATAAGCAATTTTAATATCAATTGTAGAAACTTCCTTTTCTAAGTAGCCATATCCATACTCATCAGTGGTAATTTCTAAAGGACTTTCATAAAAAACATTAAATATATCATTAATTTGCAATAATTCTATTATTGAATCTAAATCCTTAAAATTTATGTTATAAGTTAATATATACATTTTAAATCCCCCGTATTAATTGATTATAACATTATAGAGTATAGATAGATTTTTGTTTTATGTCAAGAAATTAGTAAAAAATTAATAATAATTACTTTTATTATGTAAAAAGTCATCATAATGACTCTATTTTCTCTTTTTTTTCTTTTTTATAGAATAACCAAATGAGCCTAAGGGTTTAGCATTTAATCCATAATATTCTCCATGATTATAGCAAATTAAATTAGCTTTATTAAAGCAGATTTTACCTCTTTCATCAATTATATCTTCATTAACTTTAACATTAATTACATCTAATAAAAAAAGATCATGAGTACCAAGAGGAGTAATACTTTTTACTTTACATTCAAGAGCAACAGGGGATAAATCTATTGAAGGAGTACTTATGGATACACCTTCAGATAATTTATATCCAAAGTGCTTAATTTTATCTATTTTTCTACCAGAAGTAACACCGCAGTAATCAACAAATTTAACCATATCTCTTGTAGGTAGATTAATTACACATTCTCCGCTTTCCTTTATGTAATCATATGAAAGACGCTCAGGTCTTACCCCCATAGCTAATACAGGTTCTTTTGTACAAACTGTACTAATCCAACCTACAGTAAATGCATTAACTTTATCTTCTTTATTTTTACTAGTAACTATAACAACAGGAGTTGGATTTAGCATTACACTGCCTTTAAAATTTTCTTTTTTCATAATTAATCCTTTCAATAATAAAATTTTTTTTGTTAATAATAATGGAGCTGCTTTATAACAGCTCCATTATTATTAGTAATATCTTCTTCTACGTTTTCTCTTACTAGTATTAATAATCTTTATTAATAGAACAACTAATACTAAAATTATCACTAAAATAAGAAGTGATAATAAGTATAATGGTAAGTTAGCTTTAATTAACTCCATAGAAGAAACCTTTATAGTTCCCTTTACATCTTGTGAGTAGCCAGGAGTTGAATAAGTTAAAGTAACTTCTTTATTACCAGTTAACTTCCAAGCATCTTTAATTTCTCCATTATATGAAATTGCTGCATTTTTATCATTAAAATCATTTTTATAATATTGTACATCTTCATTAAGATATATAGGAGCAGTTATTTGCTTTTCAGTACCAAAAAATCTAAATGTCTTATAAGTTAAATCAATAGATCCAACCTCATCACCAGAATTTCTAAAGTTTTCTTTTTCAGCTGAATAACTATAATTAGCTACTTTTTCAGTATCTTCAAATACGTGAAGGCCAGTTGCACCATAATCAGATTTTAGAACAACAGTAACTATGTTTCTACCATCTTTTTCAAAGAATCCCACAAAACAATGGCCAGCTAAATCTTCTGTACCAGTTTTTCCACCTATATTATTATTTTTACCTAGTATCTTATTTCTAGATTCTATTTCTATTGGATAGCCTGATAAAGTTATAGATGTTTTTATATTCTTAGGCGAAATAGTATCTTTTACCCATTCATTTTTAAAAGCAGCTATACCTATTTTAGCTAAATCATAAGCTGTAGTTTGATTTATAGTGGTATTGCTTGGATTTAAAGGGTCTATTTCTAAACCAGATGGATTTTCAAAATGAGTATCTTTTAACCCTAACTCAGTAGCCTTTTCATTCATCATATTAACAAAATTATCTACTGTTCCACCTACAGATTCTGCCATTAAATATGCAGCATCATTTGCAGAGAAGATAAGAACAGCTTTCATTGTATCTTCAGCAGAAATTTTATCACCTGCTTTTAAAGATACATAGTTATTTAAAGCAGTTTCTGTTACCTTTAAGGATGTATCTGTAAAGTTTAGTACATCTGTTTTATTTTTATTTTCTGCAAATAATAATGCAGTCATTAATTTTGTAGTACTTGCTGGTGAAAGTTTTAAGTCTGCATTTTTCGAATAGATAACTTCTCCTGTATCTATGTCCATAGTTATTGATGCTTCACCAATAATTTCTGGAGCTTGAATATTTACATCTTGTGCACTAACTTTATTAGCTAAAGGAGCTAATAATGAAACTGAAAGAGCAAGTGCTAGCGTTTTAAATAAGTTTTTTACTTTCAAGTTCATCTCCCCATTTCTTTACATTTTAGTTATTATATATACTTACTTAAGCACTGTTAACAGTATAACATCTACTTTTAATAATAACAATAATTATAAAAGCTGTTAAGTAATTTAAACTACTTATAATATATTTTTAATAATTATATCCTGGTTTAATATAAATATTCAAAAATAGATAAATATAAAGCTTATTTTTAATTTTATATTTATCTAAGTTTTTAATAAGGTATAAAATTATATGAGCTGACTTAATAAAGTACAGCTCATATAATTATTTATTATTTAATTTATTTATAATTATATTTTTAGCTTTAAGTTCTAATTCATCATCAAGTTTTTCTAGTTTAATTTCACCATATTTTTTACTTAATGCAATATTTAAAAATCTATCGGCTAATTCAGGGTTCTTAGATAGAAGAGAACCATGGAAGTAGCTACAATAAGTATTTTTATAAATACAACCTTCATAACCATCTTCACCATTATTTCCATAGCCATGAATGCATTTTCCTAATGGCTTTAATCCATTAATATAAGTTCTTCCTGAGTGATTTTCAAATCCTACATAAGTTTCATTAAATTCCTCGTTATAGATTACTGTATTTCCAATAAAACGAGTGTCTCCACCTTCAGTATATATATCTAATATACCTAAACCTTCAATTTTTTCACCATTTGGAGCAATATAATAATTACCTAAAAGTTGATAACCACCACAAATTGCAATAACTAGTTTTTCATTTTCAATATATTTTTCTAAATCAGGTTTCTTTATAGTTTTTAAATCATCAGAAACTATAGATTGTTCAAAATCTTGGCCACCACCAAAAAATAGTATATCAGTATTTTCACAATCAAATTTATCATTTAATGATATATTTATTAAGTTAACCTTTATTCCTCTTTCTTCTGCTCTATGTTTTAGTATTAATATATTACCAACATCTCCATATACATTAAGTAAGTCAGGATAAAGATGACAGATGTTTAATTCCATATATAGGTCTCCTTTCTTACCAAAGCTTTTTAATATAGCCTTTTGAATATAAGTGCTTTCTATAATTAATCATAGCAGTATAAGTAGCTAGAATATAAATTTTATTGCTACTACTAGCTTTAATTTTTTCTGTTAATGAGTCGAAATTTTCTTCAATAATAAATTTATCCTTATTTAATCCAGCAATTTTAAGCCTTACAGCCATATCGTAGCATCTAATACCAGAAATAAATATTTCATCTATATTTAGATTATGAAGTTTCTCAAAATCAACATCCCAAATCCAAGATACATCAGTACCATCTGCATAATTGTCATTTAAAAGAAAGGCAGCAGCAAAATTATCTTTATTTAAGCAAAGAGTATCTAAAGCTTGATTATAACCAGCTGGATTCTTTACTAGAATAATTTTAACATCCTTTCCATCAATATTTAATGATTCTTGTCTACCAAAGCTTGAATCTTGGTTTTGTAAAGATTTTTGAATAGCTTCATCATTAATTCCAAGTTCTTTAGCAATAGAATAAGCACATAATGCATTATAAATATTGTAAATACCTGATTGACTTATTGTTACTACTAAATCATTAAATTTGACAGTAGAACTATCTGGAGTTAATTCTAATATTTCATTTACAGCATATTTTAACTCAGCTCTTTTAAAGCCACAGCCTGTACAGTAGAAATCACCTAAATGATTATATGTAATGTGATTATATTCATAAGGAGACTTACAGAACTTACAGAATTTTGCATCTGCATTAACATCAATATTTTTATTATCGCTAATTTTAGCATTAAAGCCATAAAATACAGTCTTATTAGGAAGGTCCAGCTTACCTAAAAGAGACTCATCACCATTTAAGACCAAAGTAGTACTTGGAGATAGAGTTATACCTTCTAAAATTTTAGAAAGAGTAGTATACACTTCACCGTATCTATCTAATTGATCTCTAAAAAGATTAGTTACTGTAATAATTTCAGGAGAAATATATTCAGTAATATATTTTAAATTTGCTTCATCTACCTCTATTATTGCATAGGCATCTTTAGTGGTACTAAAGAATTTGTAATTATCAATAAATGTTGTTACTATTCCAGGAAAAAGATTGGCACCTGTATTGTTAGTAATTACTTTCTTTCCACTTGCCTTTGCAATATTGTAGATCATGCTAGTTGTAGTAGTTTTACCATTAGTTCCTGTGACTAAAACTACTTTGTAGCCTTGTGATACTTTTTCAAGTATATTTTTATCTATTTTTAAGGCTACTTTTCCAGGGAAGGTAGTTCCCCCTTTTAGTATTGTTTTTGTTAGAAAAATTGTAAATTTTGAAGCTATAATGCTTATTATAGATTTAATACTAATCTTATTCACCACCCTATAATATTTATTCATATTATTTACAATAATATGAATAGGTAATCAAATGTTAATATAAATTTTAAATTTTACAATGAATAGTATATCATAACTTTATATACATAAAAATAAAGATATGATAAGATTTTATTAATATTTATTAGAAAGGGGAGTCATTTTTTGGATAAATATAATTTTACTAACAAAGAAGGTTCAAAGATAACATATTATAAATGGGGAAATTTAGAAAATCCTAAAGCAATAGTTCAAATAGTTCATGGAATGTCAGAATGGGCAGGAAGATATGATTACTTTGCCGAAAAATTAGTTGAGGAAGGATACTTAGTTTATAGCCACGATCATAGTGGTCATGGTAATAGTAGTAAAGATTCAGATGAATTAGGATACATAGGGAATAATGATAGATTTTATTTAATGGTAGATGATATAAAAGAGTTAAATAGTATCATTAAAAAAGAAAATAAAGATGTACCTATAGTATTATTTGGACATAGTATGGGATCTTTCTTAAGCCAAAGGTATTTGCAGGAATATGGTGACACAATTAATGGATTAATTCTATCTGGAAGCAATGGCAAACCAAAATCTTTTACTAAGGCAGGTTTATTGGTATGTAAAATGGAAAATCTAATAAAGGGAAGTGGAAATAGAAGCAAACTTATGGATAAATTATCTTTTGGGGGATTTAATTCTACTGTAAAAAACCCAAATACAGATTTTGATTGGTTATGTAGTGATGAAAATGAGGTAAATAAGTACATAGAAGATGAGTTTTGTGGATTCATATATCCAACAGAATTTTACTTTGATTTAATTAATGGACTTTGGGATATACACAAACAAGAAAATTTAAATAAGATTAAGAAATTAAATATACCAATTTATATATTTGCAGGAGATAAAGATCCAGTTGGGTATATGGGAAAAGGAATTATAAATTTATATAATACTTATAATAGTATTGGTGTTAATGATTTAAATTATAAATTATACAAAGATGGTAGACATGAGATGTTAAATGAAGTCAATAAGGATGAAGTTATATTAGATATAATATCATGGATAAATAAACATAATTTTTAAATTTTAGAAGAGTTGTATTAGACAACTCTTCAGAGTGTCGACAAAGTCGACACTCTTTAATTTTTGTTATAAAATATTTTTGGGTGATTAAAAGTGTTAACAAA
>CAKVEW010000028.1 GCA_934746015.1 uncultured Clostridium sp. | reverse complement strand
ATTGAGTCCAGTTCAATACCGTACCCAATCCCAAAGGATTGCTTAATCAAAACGTCCAACATTTGGGGTTCAGATCACTTAAACAGCTCCAAGTATTATAAAATAATACAAATCAATCCTCCACTGCCTTCGTTTATTATCTTTTGCAATGTTTTTTGAATTTTTACTTGTACATCTTCTGGCATTTTGTACAATTTATTTTGTAAGCCTTCCCTTATAAGTACCTCTAAAGGTTTTCCAAACATATTACTTTGCCATAAAGATGCTGGATCTTTATCAAATTGCTCCATTAGAGATTTCACAAGCTCTTCACTTTCTCTTTCAGATCCCATTATAGGGCTAATTTCAGTTCTAATATTTGCTTTAATAAAATGCAATGATGGTGCAGATGCCTTTAATTTCACCCCAAACCTATTTCCTTGCTTAACCATCTCAGGCTCCTCAAATTTCATTTCTGAAAGTTGTGGAGGAACTAATCCATATCCAGTTTCTCTTACATCATTTAAAGCATCTTTAACTTTGTCATATTCTTTCTTAGCAAAATTTAAATCCTTTATTAAACTTAATAAATCACTTTCACATTTAACATCTAAATCACAAATTTCACTTAGTATATTATAGAAAATTCCATCCTTTGGTTTTAATTTTATATTAGCCTTCCCTTCTCCCAATTTCACTGTATTCATCTCAATAGGAGCTATATTTTCTTCATCCTCTAATAAATTTACAAAGGATTTAATATCCCTCACTCTATTAATATTTTCACACATTTTCTTAATAATATTAAAGAAATCTTTTTTAAGCCAGTTATCAGGCTCCAGTCTTTCAACCCAAGATGGCATATCAATGTCTATTTCTTTAACAGGAAATTCTTTAAGTACATGTTTAAAAACATCTTCTACATCCTCTTCATTCATATTAGCTACATCCATTACTTGAACTGTAACATCATATTTATCTTCAAGCTCTTTTTTCAAAGCTCTAGTTTCAGGAGAATTTATATGTTTTGTGTTAAGTACAACTATAAAAGGCTTTTTAATTGCCTTCAATTCATCTATTACTCTCTCCTCTGCTTCTAAGTACTCGTCTCTTTCAATACCTGTTATACTTCCATCTGTAGTAACCACAAGACCTATAGTAGAATGATCAGTAATTACCTTCCTAGTTCCAATTTCTGCTGCATCTTCAAAAGGTATTTCATATTCATACCATGGAGTATTTACCATTTTTGCTTCTTCTCCATCCATATAACCTATTGCACCTTTTACAATATACCCAACACAATCTACCATTCTAACTTTAAATTTTATATCTTCATCAATTGTAATTTCAACTGCCTCATTTGGTACAAACTTTGGCTCTGTTGTATGAATACTTTTTCCGGAACCACTTTGAGGCAACTCATCTTTTGCTCTTTCCTTTTTATAATTATTATCAATCTTTGGTATTACCATAAGGTCCATAAACTTTTTAATAAATGTTGATTTTCCAGTTCTAACAGGTCCAACAACACCTACATAAATGTCCCCTTGTGTTCTTTCAGCTATATCTTTGTATATATTAAAGCTGTCCACAGTGTACCCTCCTACTTATTTTTAACACTATATATATATTCTTAAGTTTTAAAAAATATACAACTTTTTCTACTTTAACCTAAATATATAATATTATATTTAAGTTAATAAATTTTTATTACAATAAAAAATACACCTCAAGTGTTAGATATATTAATCTAACACTTGAAGTGCACTTAAATCACTTTATTTTTTTAATATATTTCGTTTTTCTTTTCTCTTTCCATAAGTTCTACTACTGCATCTTTAGCATTCTTATTCGCAAACAAAACTTTATATAAAACATCTGTAATAGGCATTTCTATATTAAGTTTTTCTTTTAATTCATAAAAAGCTCTACATGCTTTAATTCCTTCGACTACCATTCCTACATCTTTGATAGCTTCATCAACAGTTTCACCTTGCCCAATTAAAAATCCAGCTCTTCTATTTCTAGAATGCAGACTAGTACAAGTAACTATTAAATCTCCCATTCCAGTAAGTCCAAGGAAAGTTTCTGGCTTACCCCCTAAACTAATACCAATTCTAACTATTTCGGCCATTCCTCTTGTCATAAGAGCAGCTTTTGAATTATCCCCATAGCCTATTCCATCACAAATTCCTGCAGCTAATGCAATTATATTCTTAACAGCTCCTCCTATTTCAACACCTACTAAATCATCATTAGTATAAACTCTAAATTCTTTAGTCATGAATAAGTCTTGAACTTCATTGGAAGCATTTTCATCTTTAGATGAAACAACAACTGTTGTTGGAATATCAAAAGCTACCTCTTCAGCATGACTCGGTCCAGATAAAATTACTACTTTATTATGTGGTAATTCTTCTTCTATAACTTCTGATAGTCTTAAATTACTACCTTCTTCTATACCTTTTGCTATACTTACAACCACAACATCTTTATCAATCTTACCCTTTAAAGATTTTGAAGCCGTTCTTATTACATGTGAAGGTACAGCTAAAACTACATATTTAGCATCTTTTAATGCCTCGTCTAAATCATTATAAGCAGTGACATTTTCAGGAATTTTCAATTCCTTGATATACTTATCATTTTTTCTATTATGATTTATATCATCGACTACAGACTTATCTCTATCATATATGCTAACTTTATATCCCTTATTAGCTAATAATATTCCTAAGGCAGTACCGAAGCTACCTCCTCCCAGAAAAGCCACATTACTCATAAATTATTCCTTCCTTTCTCTATACTCTATTTGAAGACCAGTACCACTAAAATCAAAACTATCTCTTAGTTGATTTTCAAGGTATCTTTCATATGAAAAATGTCTTGCGTTTGAATCATTAACAAAGAATATAAACTTAGGCGGTTTTGTAGCTACTTGAGTTGCATAGTAAATCTTCATTCTCTTTAGACTTACAATTGGCGGCTCCTTCATTAATACAGCTTTATTTATAACTTCATTTAATATTCCAGTTGGAATTCTCTTAGAATAATTATCATAACATTCTTTTGCTATTTCTAATACTTTATGCGTTCTTTGACCAGTTTTAGCAGATATAAATAAGTATTTAGCGTACTTTAAGAACTTAAGCTTCATTTCTAAATCCTCTTTATATCTTTGCATTGTCTTATCATCTTTTTCTATAAGATCCCACTTATTAACGATAACCATAATAGCTTTATTCATTTCATGAGCATAGCCTATTATTTTTTCATCTTGTTCAGTTACTCCTTCAGTTGCATCTATCATTAAGATACATACATCTGCTCTTTCTATAGCTGTGTAAGTTCTTATCACAGAATATCTTTCTATTTCTTCTTTAACTTTACTCTTTCTTCTAAGTCCTGCAGTATCTACTAATATAAATTTTCCAATATCAGTTTCTAAAGTACTATCTATTGAATCTCTAGTAGTTCCAGGAATATTTGAAACAATTAGTCTTTCTTCTCCTAGTAATCTATTAATTAAAGATGACTTACCTACATTAGGCTTACCTATCATAGCTATTCTTATATATTCATCTTCTTCCTCTTCTTCATTAAACTTATCAAAATTTTCAACTATTCTATCAAGCATATCTCCAAGACCTAATCCTTGTGATGCTGATATAGTTATAGGATCACCAATGCCTAAATTATAAAATTCCCAAGCATTATCTTCATCCTTTAAGTTATCTACTTTATTTACTACTAAAACCACTTCTTTTTTACTTTTTCTAAGCATACTTGCTACTTCATGATCAGCTGGAGTTAATCCTTCCTTTCCATCAACAACAAATACAATTACATCTGCTGTTTCTATAGCAATATTAGCCTGTCTTCTCATTTGCTTAACTATTATATCTTCTCTTTCTGGTTCAATACCACCTGTATCAATCATTGTAAAATTATGATTTAACCATTCAGCTTGAGCATATACTCTATCTCTAGTTACTCCTGGTGTATCTTGAACTATCGATATCCTTTGTCCTGCTAATTTATTAAATAATGTAGATTTCCCTACATTTGGTCTTCCAACTATTGCAACTATTGGTTTAGCCATTATTAGTCCTCCTTACAATTTGCATTTATTAAATCAATAAGGTCATCACCTGTATAATCACAAACTATAACCTTAACATTTAAAGCTTCTTCTATGTCATGAATATTTAAGTCATCTAACATAACCATATCAGCCGGAGCTAGTTCATAGCCCTTTCTAAACATATTACTTGACATAATTAAATAATCTGTATTTATTTTACCTTTTAGCTGATCTATTATATCAGTACCTGTTAAAAGCCCTGCTATGGTTATAGTATTTCCAAAGAAGTTATTTATAACCTTATATACATCTATATGAATATTAGAATTATGCTTCATTATAAGGTCTGCTGATCTTTTAATTTCATTATAAGCTAATTCTCCAGTTACCATAGAAAAGCTTCCCTTTAGATCTTTGTTTAAAAACTCTATAGATCTAGAAACAACTTCTCTATAATATCTTATCATTCCTACTCCATCTTCAAGCTGATCGTAGGCTGAATAAAACTCTTCATTTGGTACATCTATTCCCCCTGTTATGTAAAACTCGTCAGAAAGTCTTACAAATGGAGCTCCTGTTTCTTCAATATACTTCTTCTGTAAATCTTGAATCATCAATATTTCATTTTTTGCTGATTCACTATCAAATGTATCTAACTTAGGTAAATTTTCTCTAAATTGAGTAACACCTACTGGAACTACTGCTACATTTTTTACATAAGGATGTAATTCATATAAATCAGTTACAGTCTTTCTTAATTCCTCACCATTATTTATGTTAGGTATACATACAACTTGTGCATGCATTTCAATTTCTGCATCCCTTAATTTCTTAAGTCTTTCCATAATAGATCCTGCAAATCTATTTTTTAACATCTTAACTCTAAGTTCTGGATTTGTAGTATGTACTGAAATATTTATAGGACTTATTTTATATCTTATTATTCTATCAATATCTTCATCCTTCATATTGGTTAATGTAACAAAGTTTCCTTGTAAAAATGATAATCTTGAATCATCATCTTTAAAGTATAAAGTATCTCTCATTCCTTTTGGATTTTGATCAATAAAACAAAACATACAATTATTAGAACATCTTTTTGCCTTATCCATTATTCCACCTTGGAATTCAAGGCCTAAATTTTCACCATATTCCTTTTCTATTTCGTATTCCCAAATTTCCCCGTCTGGTTTTTCAACTTCAAGAACCACTTCTTCATCTACGGCTAAAAATTTATAATCTATTATGTCATCAATAGGAGTTCCATTAATTGATATTAATACGTCATTAACTTCAATACCAACTTCTTCAGCTATACTGCCTACATCAACTTTTTTAATTAAATTTTTCACTTTTTTCACCTCAGTATCTGTCAATATTATATTATTGACTAAAATTTATATTTATAAAATCTAGTTATATTTTTATAGTAATAATTTAAAATTTTTATTTTTCTTATAAGCATAATTACCCTAATTTTAATAATCACTTGATGTTATATTACATTATTAATAAATTCTAGTCAATAAAAAATGAGCTGTCTTACCAGCTCAAAATTAAAAATAAAGAATATAAATTGTAGAAATATTGATATAATTCTAAACAAATAACGTTATCACTTCTTCTTTATTATCTCATTACTAAGTTTCTTTTTTAATTTATATTTTTTAAAATCACTATATTAAAAAATATTTATTCATTTAAATCTACATAATTACCTTTTTTAGAAAATATTATCCATTCACATATATTAGTTACATGATCTCCAATTCTCTCTAAATACTTTGAAGCAAAAAGGATTTGAGTACCTTGATTTATCATTATAGCTTCATTACCCATCTTTTTAAGAACTATACTAAACATCCCTTGATAAATTGCATCTACTCTATCATCCATACGACAAATTTCATATGCTGCCTTTTCATCACCATTAACATATGCTTCAATTGATAATTTTATCATATTATTAATAATATCAACCAACTCCCAAATTGGAGTTATTTCATCTGAAAAGTTTACTCCCTTTACTCTAGGAACTATCTTACAAATATCAACTGCATAATCTGCCATTCTTTCAAGATCAGTAACTATTTTAGAAGTTGTATAAATACTTCTTAAATCTCTAGCTAAAGGTGACTCTGTAGCCATGAACTTTATACATTTTTCTTCTATAACTTTTTGGAGTTCATCTACTTTATCATCATTTTTCATAACTATTTTGGACAAATCTTCATCTTGGTTTTTTAAAGCAGTCATACTATCATATATTTGCTTCTCTACTAAGCTAGCCATCTCAACTAATTCTGAATTAAGCAATTTTATTTTATTGCTCATTACTTCTCTCATCATTTTTATCACCTCTTAATAATTTTAGCCAAATCTTCCAGTAATATAGTCTTCTGTTCTCTTATCTCTAGGTTTATAGAAAATATCTTCAGTATCTCCATATTCTATTATTTCTCCATTTAAGAAAAATGCAGTTTTATCTGCAATTCTTCCTGCTTGTTGCATATTATGAGTTACTATTATTACTGTGTACTTCTTTTTTAGTTCTTCCATTAGTTCTTCCATTTTATTGGTAGAAATAGGATCTAGTGCTGAAGTTGGCTCATCCATTAGTATTATTTCTGGTGAAACTGCTATAGTTCTTGCTATACATAGTCTTTGTTGTTGTCCACCTGATAATCCTAAAGCACTTTTCTTAAGTCTATCTTTTACTTCATCCCAAAGTGCAGCCCCTTTTAAACTTTTCTCAACTATTTCGTCTAAACTTTTTTTATCTCTTATCCCATGCAATTTAGGTCCATAAGCAATGTTATCATAAATTGACATTGGAAAAGGATTTGGTTTTTGAAATACCATTCCTATCTTTGTTCTTAAAGCAATTACATCTTTGCTTTTATATATATCTTCTCCATCAACAAGAATTTCTCCTTCAATTTTTACATTATCTATTAAATCATTCATTCTATTAATAGTTCTTAAGAATGTAGATTTACCACAGCCTGAAGGTCCAATAAAAGCAGTAACTTTATTTTCTTCTAAATCTATATTTATGTTTTTTAAAGCTTGATTATCTCCATAATATAAATTCAAATCTCTGACTTGAATTTTTTTTATATTCTCTTTTGACATACTTTCACCTCTTAGTATTTACAAATTAATAATTTGCCTTATTAAATTTCTTACTTATTAACTTTGCTGATATATTTAATAAAAGTATTATTACTATTAAAACTATTCCAACAGCTGTTGCCTGTTCTATATCACCAGCTTCTTGCGTTACTAAATAAGACTGAACTGTAAGAGTTCTTGCACTAGACATTATTCCTTTTGGCATTTTTGCTACTGTACCTGCTGTTAATAAAATTGCTGCTGATTCACCAACTACACGACCAACAGATAATATTACTCCAACTAAAATTCCTGGTATTGCACTAGGAACTATTACTTTATAAAGAGTTTGAAATCTAGTTGCTCCTAATCCTAAAGAGGCTTCCTTATATGAAGGTGGAACAGCCTTCAAAGCTTCTTCTGTAGTTCTAATAATTACAGGTAATATTATAATTGCTACTGTAAGAGAGCCTGCAAGCAATGAATAACCAAGTTTTAATGTAACAACGAAAAATATAGATCCAAACAAACCATAAACTATTGATGGTATACCTGATAAACTTTCTGTTGCAAATCTAATAATTTTTACTATCTTACCTTGCTTAGCATATTCTGTTAAATAAATTGCTGCTAATATTCCTATAGGAGTTGCTACTATTATTGAAATAAACACAGTATATAAAGTAGCTATTATCATAGGTAAAATTCCTCCATCTCCTGATGCTGAATAATTTTTAGTAATAAAACCTATGTTCACTAATTTATATCCTTTTAAAAATATAAATCCTAATATCAATACTAATATCCCTACTGTAATTCCTGCAGACATCCATAATAATATTTTCAATAAATTTTCTTTAAATTTTCTCATAACTAATTACCTTCCTTACTAGAAAGTTTACTTAACACTAAGTTTAACAACAGTATAAATAAGAATAATATTACACCAGTTGCAAATAGCATTTCTTGGTGAGTACCAAAAGCATATCCCATTTCTAAGGCTATATTAGTAGTAAGTGGTCTTACTGAATCCATAATTGACATAGGAATAATTGGAGAGTTCCCTGCTACTAATATTATTGCCATTGTCTCACCAATTGCTCTACCAATTCCTAAAACTACAGCTGCTAATATTCCTGATTTAGCAGCTGGAACAACTACTTTAAAGGTTGTTTCTATATGTGAAGCTCCTAAAGCTAAAGAACCTTCCTTATATGATTTAGGGACCGCTCTTATAGCAGTTTCTGAAACTGTTACTATTGTTGGAAGCATCATAATTGATAAAACTATTATTATTGCTAAAAGACTTTGCCCCTTAGGAAGATTAAAAGTATTCATAATCCAAGGAACTATAATTGCTAATCCAAAGACACCATATAAAACAGAAGGAATTCCTGCTAAAAGTTCTACAGCCCCTGAAATAACCTTTCCAATTCTTTTCGGTGCAATTTCTGCTATAAATATAGCTGTTAATATACCTATTGGTACACCTACTACTAAAGAGCCTAAAGTACCAAGTATCGATGCAATCACCATTGGCATAACTCCATATTTATCTGAACTTGGCACCCACTCAGTGCCAAAGAAAAAGTCACTAAAAGAATATCCCTTACTTATAAAAGGTGTTAAGCCCTTATAAAATACAAATCCTATAATTATCAATAAACTTATTACTGCAATAAGAGCACTTGCAAAAAATACTCCTTTTGAAACTCTCTCTATAACGTACTTACTATTGTTTTTTCTTTTATCATTTAACATGCTTATCCTCTCCTATGAAAGCAAGACTGCTCACATAGAGCACTCTTAAAAATCAGTTATTTAACCGGAATTGCTTTATTATCCTTAACCATAGTTTGCCCTTCTTCACTTAGTATAAAATCAATAAATTTTTGGCCCTCTTCACTTATACTATCTTTTTTGGTAACTACAATAAAAGGTCTTGAAATTTTATATTCTCCAGATTGTACTAGTTCAGCCTTTGGTTCAACATTTTCAACATTTACAATATTTACTTTATCATCTAAGTATTCAAAAGATACGAATCCTATGGCATTTTCATTACCTGCTACAGTTTCTTTAACAGCCCCTGTTGCATTTGCTATCATAGCATTTGACACTAAATCTTCTGATTTATAGCCAACTATTTCTTGGAAGGCATCTCTAGTCCCTGATCCTTCTTCTCTTGAAACTACAACTATAGGAGCATCTTTTCCACCTTCAATTTGATTCCAGTTTGTAATCTTTCCTGTATATATTCCCTTAATTTCATCAATTGTTATATTCTTAATTTGATTGTTTTTATTGGTTATTATTGCGATACCATCATAAGCAATTGTTGTTGCCTCAACTTCACTTGCTTCTTCAGATTTTAACTCTCTTGATGACATCCCTATTTCTGATACTCCGTTTATAGTGTCTTTAATCCCTGCTGAGGATCCTACTTCATTTATTTCTATTGAAACATTACTATTATCTTCTTCATATTTTTCTGCTAATTTTCCCATTAAAGGTCCAACAGATGTTGATCCAGATATTGATATTGTAGAACTCTTTTTTCCTGCATTTCCATCAGATTTTCCACATCCGATAAAAGCAGCTCCTGAAATACTAACTAATAATGCTACACATAAAAACTTTATACTCTTTCTTTTCATAAATATCTCCTCCAAATTAACAATTAACTATTTTATTCTATTAATTTATCTTATATATTTATATTAATCCCTAAAGGTTAAGTAAATATTATTTACATGTTAAGAAAAGTTATAGTTATGTTAAATAATTTTAACAATTCTTGTTATAAATATAGAATCTAAGAGAACAAAAAAAGTTGTATTAAAAACAATTTAAATAAAATGCTTTTAACACAACTTCTAAAAACTAAAATTCAACAAGTTTTCTTATTTTTCTAATCTTGATAGTAAATTTTGTACCTTTATTTAATATGGAATCTACATACACTTCTCCATTAAACATTTTAGCAATATGCTTTACTATTGCTAATCCTAGTCCAGTTCCACCTTTTGCACGAGATTTATCAACTCTATAAAATCTTTCAAAAATTCTTGGTAAATCTTCTGGTGGAATTCCTATCCCATTATCCTCAACCTCAATATATTCATAATATTGATCTTCATAGGTCCTTATGTTAATTATTACTTTATCATTTGAATATTTCACTGCATTTTCAACTAAATTTAACATCATCTGATAGAACTTATCTCTATCTCCAATAAGTTCCTTACTTCCTTTATCATCAAAGTTTATCTCAACCTCTTTATTATTAACTTGATTATCAAACATATTAATTACGTCTTTAACAACTTCAGAAGGATTGAACTCCTCTTCCTTCATCTTACTATTATTTTCTATATTTGATAAAATTAATATATCATTAATTAAAGTTGTTAATCTTTCAGTTTCTTTATCTATAATATCTAAAAACTTATTTCTAGTGTTATTATCTTCAACATATCTCAAGGTTTCTGCAAATCCTTTAATGGATGTTAAGGGAGTTTTAAGTTCATGAGATACATTAGCCACAAATTGACTTCTGATATTCTCCAGCCTCTTTATATCAGTAATATCTAAAACTGTTAAAACTACTCCAATAGGTATTTTCTTAGTATTTATTATAGGTGCTTTCTTTATTCTAAGTTCCCTTGGAATAGGATGCAAAAGTTTAATTTCCTTTGTTTCAATTTCATGTATACTTCTCATAAATGAAATTATATCATAGTCAATTATATATTCTGAAATATTCTTACCTATAATATCCTTATTTATTCCAAACAAGTTTTGAGCATAAGGATTAATAAGAATTACATTTTGCTTATTATCTACAGCTATTACACCGCTCTCCATACTCTCTAGTATTGCTTCTAACTTATTTTGCTTATCTATAGAATCTATAATTTTAGAATTAAGTTGATCTGCCATATTATTGAAAGTATTTGCTAATGATCCTATTTCATCATTAGTATGTATATTAACTCTTCTACTATAATCTCCATTAGCAATTTTATCAGTTGCTATTTCTAATTCTTTTAATGGATAAATAATAGCTCTAATTAACTTTAATGAAAGTCCTAAACTTAATAGAACAACAAAAAATATTATTATAAAATAATATTTTAAATATCCTTCATTAAAAAATTTAATATTACTTATAGGTACTGAAGATCTCAATACTGTATTATCATCAATTCTTGTTGCAAAATAAATAACATTAACAGCTTCTGTTTTACTATATCTTGTTGAAGTAGCTTTTCCATTCTTAAAAGCATTTATTATTTCTTCTCTACCAGAATGATTTTCAAGGCTATTATTTTCTGAGTCCTTAATAACATTTCCCTCTTTATCTACTATTGTAAATCTAACTTTAGACTTATTAATTGTAAATCCAGTTAAATCTTCATCTCCTAAATTTATATGTCTTATAATCATATCATTATAAGCTGATAAAGTTTCTTTTGTTCTATCAATTTCCTTAACATTTAATACTGCAATGAAAGAAGAAGTCACTACTATTAAGGCAAATATTACTGTTATTAATGATGATACTAATATTCTTTTCTTCATAGTTAATTATTAGGATTAAATCTATATCCTACTCCTCTTATAGTTTCAATAAATTTTGGATTTTTATCATCTGCTTCTATTTTTTTTCTTAAATATCTAATATGAACATCAATAGTTCTTGTTTCTCCAAGATATTCATATCCCCATATTTTATCTAGAAGAGTTTCTCTAGTTAATATTTTCCCTCTATTTTTAACTAATATCTCAAGTAATTCAAATTCCTTTAAAGTTAAATCTATCTTATTGCCTAAAATAGTAACTTCTCTTCTTTCAAAATTAATATAAATTCCATTAGATTCATATATTTCTTCGCTGGTAGCTAAAGATTTTGTTCTTCTAAGTATAGCTTTAATTCTAGCTAAAAGTTCCCTTATAGAAAATGGCTTTGTAATATAGTCATCTGCACCAAGTTCTAACCCTAATATCTTATCTAATTCTTCTCCCTTAGCTGTTAGCATTATTATAGAAGTATTCTTAGTATTCACATCACTTCTGATAGCTTTACATACATCATACCCATCTAATCCTGGAATCATTAAATCTAATAAAATTAAATTTGGATTCTCTTCTTTTGCTATTCTTACAGCATCTATTCCATTATTAGCTGTAATAACGCTATAACCTGAATTAATTAAATTATAACTAATTAATTCTACAATATGATCTTCATCATCTACTACTAGTATTTTTTCTGATGACATGAATATCCCTCCTTATTTTATAAAAGCAAACGAAAACATTCTTCCATAAGTTCCTACTGATTTTCTATATGAATATAACTTAATATCATCTTCACAATGAGTGCATAGTTTTAAAGAATAAATATTACTTTCATTTATTCCAAACTTTCTTAAATCCTTTAATATACACTCTTCCATACTCAAATTTCTATCTTTAAACAATTTACTTTCTTCTATTTTTGTTTTATCAATAAAAGATTTTTTCAACTCCTCAGATACCTCATAGCAACATTGCCTTATATGAGGCCCTATAAATACTTTTGTTTCATTAATATCTATATTAAATTCATTTCTCATTTTCTCTAAGGTCTTCAAAACTATTGAATTGAAGGTCCCTTTCCATCCACTATGAATAGAGGCAATAATATTATTTTTTACATCTGCTATAATAATAGGAACACAGTCTGCTGTGAAAACACCTATTGCGGTATTCTTTTCCTTTGTTATTAAAGCATCCCCTTCTTTATCTTTTATATCTTTATTTAACTTATTATATATATAAACATTATCACTATGAATTTGATTTAAATATTCTATGTTATCTAACTCAAAATCCCTTACTATACTATTTAAATTCTCTACACCAAAATCCTTATGTCTATTAAAACTTCTATCATTTTCAGCTGTTGAAAAAACTATATTTATCTTTCCTAAATCATAAATAAGAAAATCATTTTCCTTTTTAAAATCCCTTTTGTATAAGCTAATCATTTAGTCACCTCATTTAACTGTTTTAATATATTTTACCATTTATTAAGTCTATTATCTATTTTTTTGAGCTACTATTTAATTATTTAACTTATTTTTAACTTATTAAAAATGATATATCTCTTCCTATAAGAAAAGTAAAAGCTGTTAAAATGATAAAAATCATTTTAACAGCTTTTACTTTTTGGAAACCAAACTTTTTATTTCTTCTAAAAAAGTATTTATATCTTTAAATTCTCTATATACAGAAGCAAATCTAACGTAAGATATTTCATCAAAATTCTTTAATCTTTCCATTACCATTTCACCAATCAATTTTGAGTTAACTTCTGTTATCATTTTGTTAGAAATTGTCTTTTCAATATCTTCTGCCAAATCTTCAATTTGTTGTCTAGATACAGGTCTCTTTTGACAGGCTCTAATAAGACCATTTATAATTTTTTCTTTATTAAAGTTTTCCCTAGTAGAATCTCTTTTAACAACTAAAATTGGAATATCCTCTACTTTTTCATATGTAGTATATCTCTTCCCACATTTTAAGCATTCTCTTCTTCTTCTTATTGTAGTGCTATCATCTGTTGATCTAGAATCTACCACTTTACTTTCCTCAAATGAGCAAAATGGACATCTCATCTCTTTCACGCCTTTCTAAGTTTCTTTGGTCTAATATAAATTATACATATTTTCCTTAATTATTTCTATATTTTTTATAAGTTTAATTTTTCTATATCTGTGCTATCAATTAGGATAACTTCAATTCCAGCTTTTTTCACTTTATTCCAAGGTATTTCAATATCTTCATCTTTACTAAACCACCCCTTTGGCATACCATTTAGCAATATGGATACTACTTTGCTTTCTTTAGTATCTATAACAAAATCCTTAATAAATCCAAGTTTTGTCCCAGTTTTAATGTCTATTACCTCCATTGTTCTAAGTGCATTTAAAGAATGTAGTAAAAACTCATTTTCGTCTATTGTTTTTTCTTCTTCAACTTTAATATTATCAAAAAAACCCATATAAACCTCCTTAAATTATAAAGCATGTACATTTTATTTTCATTTCATAGAGCTCTTTTAAGAGCTCTATACATATTTTCTCATATGCTTTAATGCAGTTTTTTCTAGTCTTGATACTTGAGCTTGAGATATTCCTATTTCATCAGCTACTTCCATTTGTGTTCTCCCATTAAAGAATCTTAATGTTAATATAAGTTTTTCTCTAGCATTTAATTTTTTCATAGCTTCTTTTATTGATATATTTTCAAGCCAACTTTCATCTGTATTTTTAGAATCACTTAATTGATCCATAACATATATTGCATCTCCACCATCATGATATATTGGTTCATATAATGATACTGGATCCTGAATAGCATCTAAAGCAAAAACTACTTCTTCTCTAGGCAAATTCAATTCTTTTGCAATTTGTGAAACTGTTGGTTCTTTATTATTTTCTTTTATTAACTTATCTCTCACTAATAAGGCTTTATATGCTATATCTCTTAAAGACCTACTTACTCTTATTGAATTATTATCCCTTAGATATCTTCTAATTTCACCAATTATCATAGGAACAGCATAGGTTGAAAATTTAACATTTTGACCTAAATCAAAATTATCAATTGACTTCATTAGTCCTATACATCCTACTTGAAATAAGTCATCTACATTTTCTCCTCTATTATTAAATCTTTGAATTACGCTTAAAACCAATCTTAAATTTCCTTTTATAAATATTTCTCTAGCACTTCTATCCCCATCTCTCATTCTTAAAAGCAATTCTCTCTTTTCTTTTTCTTTTAAGATAGGTAGTTTCGAAGTATTAACACCACAGATTTCCACCTTATTAATAATCAAGTTATCATCCCCTTCGGAAGTAATATCATACTGCATTAAAAAGTATCCCCGAGAGTGATATGTTTTATACTAAAGACAAACTAAATCATCTTATTGATTTCTTTTTTTAATCTATTAATAATTTTCTTTTCTAATCTAGAAATATAAGATTGTGATATTCCAAGCATATCTGCTACTTCCTTTTGAGTTTTTTCTCTAGTTCCATTTAGGCCAAATCTTAATCTTACAATTTCTTTTTCCCTATCATTTAAATGCTTAAGGGCTAAAAATAATAATTCTTTATCAATTTCATCTTCTATCAAATTATAAACTATATCATTTTCAGTTCCTAAAATATCTGATAATAAAAGTTCATTACCATCCCAGTCTATATTTAGTGGCTCATAAAATGAAATTTCAGCTTTTACCTTGCTATTTCTTCTTAAATACATCAATATTTCATTTTCTATACATCTAGATGCATAAGTTGCAAGCTTGATTTTTTTTTCTGGATTAAAAGTATTTACAGCCTTTATTAATCCTATTGTACCAACAGAAATTAAATCCTCCACTCCAAAGCCAGTATTTTCAAATTTCCTAGCAATATACACAACTAATCTTAAGTTTCTCTCTATAAGAATATCTCTTATTGATTCATCTCCCTGAATCAGTTTATTAACTAATTCTTCTTCTTCATCTTTTTTAAGTGGAGGAGGTAAGGCTTCGCTTCCTCCTACATAATGGAGTTCACCTTTTAAAAACTTCAATTTTTCTATAATTCTATTTAACAATATTTTTATTTTTATCATAACCATACTACTCCTCTTGATAATAATGCATTAAACTCATTATTTTTACTTAATTTATTTTTACATCTACAAACTATTACCTCTATATCCTTCCACTCTTTATCTTCTCCTCTAATTCTTACCTCTCTAGATTTGAAACCTTTTAAATTTCCATATTCACCAATAGTGCTATATGGTATTGAAAACTCCTCCTCACTTTTTATATCAAATTCTTTAAGGAAATCACTTTCAATTATTATACAAGGTAAATTTGTAACTGGCTCTCTAAGGGCATTACCAGTATCTAATAAGGCTTTAATAACAACAGCCATTTCCTTATTTGATATCTCTACATCAAAAATAAAATTGTTAACTAAAGCCCTATCTTTTAAATAATCAATTACCCTAACTATAACTATATAAAGCAACATAATTGATAATAATAAATACTTTATAGAATAATTATTAATTGAATAATTTTCAAAATAACTATTATAATTTTCCATCATCGAAAAAGCAAAAGCAATTCCACATAAGGTAAATGATACTATAAGAAATGTAGTTCCTGATTTTATTAGTTTTATTAAATTTATATTTTTAGTACTAATCATAAGCATCAGTATAACTACAATAAACTTAAAGGGTAAAGAAACTAATATCTCAATATTCATAAATAAGACTAAAGTATATACTGCACCAAGAATTGCTGCTAAATAAATAGTCTTAAAATATTTATATCTTAAAATTTTTAATGAAATTAATAACAAAAATAAGTTAACTATAAAATTTTCAGTTAAAAGTATATCTATATATATAACCATTTTCCTTCCCCCTTTGTACTTAAATTATAAACTGTTTCATTTCAAAATTTTGTCATAATAACTCACTGTTTTTTTTATTTTCATCTATCATTTATTACATTTAATTACAGTTATTAAAGTTTTCTAATAAAATACAACAAAGTTAAACCATATTTATTAATATGTTTAAAAACAAAAAAAAGACCAAGAATATCCTCTTCTTGGTCTTTCAAAAATACACTATACTATTTTCTTGATCTTAAAAAGCTTGGAATGTTTACACTATCAGTTTCAATATCTAATAGTGGATCTACCTTTCTTGATTGCTCTGTTGTTGATGTTTCCACAGTAGCCTTTTCTTCCTTTACTATTTTTTTCTCAAAAATAGGTTCATGATTTAACAATTTATTATTATCTTCTTCAAATCCTGTTGCTATTACAGTTATTCTTATCTCATCTGTTAAAGTTTCATCAATAACAGCACCAAATATAATATTAGCATCTGGATCTGCAGATTCTCTTACTATATCAGCAGCTTCATATACTTCTATTGCACCTAAATCCACACCACCAGTGAAATTTATAATAACACCAGTTGCTCCATCTATTGATGTTTCTAAAAGTGGTGATGATATTGCTTGCTTAACTGCATCTTGTGCTTTGTTATCTCCTGTACCATGGCCAACTCCCATGTGAGCTAATCCCTTATTTAACATAACAGTTTCTATGTCAGCAAAGTCAGCATTAACAACACCTGGAATAGTGATTAAGTCTGAAATAGCTTGTACACCTTGTCTTAATACATCATCAGCTAATTTAAATGAATCTAAAAGTGTTGTCTTCTTATCTGCCATAGATAATAGTCTTTCGTTTGGAATAATAACTAAAGTATCTACAGCTTTCATAAGATTCTCTATACCCATTTCAGCATGTCTCATTCTTCTTTTACCTTCAAATGGGAATGGCTTAGTCACAACTCCAACTGTTAATATGTTCATGGACTTAGCTATTTCTGCAACTATAGGTGCTGCACCAGTACCAGTTCCGCCGCCCATCCCAGCAGTTATAAATACCATGTTAGCTCCCTTAATAGCTTCAGCTATTTCTTCTCTACTTTCTTCCGCTGCCTTTTTACCAATTTCAGGATTTGCTCCTGCACCAAGCCCCTTTGTCAATTTTTCTCCAATTTGTATTTTCACATTAGCATGTGATAACATTAAAGCTTGCTTATCTGTATTAACAGCAATAAACTCAACATTTTTTAGCCCTTCAGCAATCATTCTATTTACAGCGTTACCACCGCCGCCACCACAACCAATTACCTTAATATTGGTTAATTCTTGCATATCTACTTCGAAATCTAACAAAATAATTCCTCCTTTAGAAAATAACTACTAGTATTTTTTCTACTTTGTCTCTTTTCATAATTTAAACAATTTAAATAATTTCAAATTCACTAACTATATATCGACTTATACATTAATTTTACATCATATTATACCTTTTTAACAATACTTTAATAAACAAATAATAATTTTTTTGTTATTATAAGTAAACATTTGTATTATTTTGAATTATGATAGTATCTATAAAATAATTTTTTAACATTTTTAAAATTTATGTAATATTCCGTAATATATAATCACTTTAATAAAATTTCCAAATTTTTTTATTTAACTTTAATATAATTCAATTATAATTTTATCATCTACAATAAAATAACTCAACCTTTTAATAAAATTATAATATTTTCTTAATTACCATCATCATTTAAAAATAATACTTAATGATATATTCAACAAATAATTAAAATTTCCTTTCATAATTAATTATTTTTTATTAAAAAAACAGAGTTTCCTCTGTTTTTATAACATCATTATTCTTTTTATAGTTTCATTATCTACTGAATATGTTAAAGCTGTTTCCTCTGTTATTATCCCCTTTTTAACTAGATCGGCTAAAGCCATATCCATAGTTTTCATTCCATATTTTCCGCCTGTTTGAATTGCAGATTCTATTTGATGAGTTTTTCCCTCTCTAATTAAATTCTGAATTCCAGGAGTTGTTGTCATTATTTCTAGTGCAGCTACTCTTCCATCATTATTGACTAAAGGTACTAATTGTTGTGAAATAACGCCTTGTAATACAGCAGCTAATTGAACTCTAATTTGTTGCTGTTGATGAGGTGGAAAAACATCTATTATTCTATCTATAGTTTTAGCAGCACCAATTGTATGTAGTGTGGAGAATACTAAATGCCCAGTTTCAGCAGCAGTTATTGCAATTGAAATTGTCTCTAAATCTCTCATCTCCCCTACAAGTATAACATCTGGATCTTCTCTTAAAATTGCTTTTAAAGCATTTTGATAGCTTTTACTATCTTTGCCTATTTCTCTTTGATTAATAATACATTTATTATGCTTATGCAAGTATTCTATTGGGTCTTCCAAAGTAATAATATGAGCTTCTCTGTTATTATTTATTTCATTAATCGTATCTGCCAATGTAGTGCTTTTTCCACTTCCAGTTGGCCCAGTTACTAGTACTAATCCTCTTTGCTTTTCAATTATATTCTTTATTACCTTTGGATGCTTTAATTCGTCTAATGTAGGAATTTTTAATGCTATTACTCTTATTGCTATAGCATCACTATTTCTTTGTTTAAATATATTTACTCTAAACCTCCCAGTACCTGCAACTGAATAAGATGTATCAATTTCTCCATAATTATCATACTCTTGATATTTATCTTCTAGTATTTCTTCTGCAAAGCTTCTTAATGCTATTGGAGTTAACTTTTCTTCACCAATTTTTAATAACTTTCCATTAACTCTAATTGTTGGTGGTAATCCAACAGTTAAATGTAGATCTGATGCTCCTCTAGTTATTGTTTCTTTCAATAGTTCATTTAGCACATAAATCACTGTTTACCCCTCCGTGTTGCTCTTTCTCATCTTCTTAGTTATAATTCGCTAAATTTCTTTACATTCCTTCTTTTAAATGTACATTATTTTTATTTATTTTATAATATTCATTTATATGATAATTCTTTTTTTAATTTTTTTAGAGCTTTTTTTTCAATTCTTGACACATAAGACCTTGATATTCCTAATAAAGCAGCGATTTCTCTTTGAGTTCTACACCTACCATCTATAAGACCATATCTCATTTTTAATATTGATCCTTCTCTTTCTGTAAGTGAAATTCCTATTTTATTGTATAATTGCTTAATTTGAATATTACTTTCTACCTTTTCCAATACTGAATCCTTATCACTACTTAAAACGTCAATTAAACATATTTCATTACCTTCTTTATCAACCCCAATTGGATCTTGTAGAAACACCTCATTCTTTTGTTTCTTATTATTTCTAAAAAGCATCAAAATTTCATTTTCTATACATCTAGAAGCATAGGTAGCTAGTCTCGTACCTTTGCCCGCATCAAATGAATCTATAGCCTTTATAAGTCCAACAGTACCTATAGATATTAATTCATCAATATCCTTATTTGGAAAATTATATTTTTTTACAATATGAGCTACTAATCTTAAATTTCTTTCTATTAATATACTCTTTGCTTCTTTATCTCCATCTTTTAATAACTTTAAATAACGTTCTTCCTCTTCTTCATCAAGTGGTTTAGGAAATGTATTGTTGCCTGTAATATAACCTGTTAAAAATATTGAATTACATAGTAGCTCAATTATATTAGATAAAAAAAACACAGAACTTCCTCCTAGTAGTGCTTATTATATAATATGATAGAATTTAAAAATATTGCTTTAGTTTTTAAATTTATTATTATTATAAAAATCACTGTAAAAATTCCAGGTGTAATTCTGTATGTTTAAATTAATATTTTCAATATATTTATTGCTTCGTAAATTCTGTTACTATATCTCTAAAAATTGGTGCACCAGTATTTCCTCCACCTAATTCTCTTCCATCTGGATGTTTGTTGCCTATATTAGGTGCTATAACAATTATAGTATATTTTTTATTATCTAATTCAAAATACCCAGCAAACCATCCATGATTAATACCTCCATGTCCAGTTGATGTACCTGTTTTCCCCCCGACTTTTACTCCATCTACTTTTGCCTCAAATCCTGAACCTTCCCAAATAACTTTAGACATGGTTTCTTGAACTAGCTTAGCTGCAGTTTCGCTAAAAATCCGTTTTTCACTTTCTGCGAACGATTTTACTTCTTTGTCGTTTTCATCAACTATTGATTCCACTATACTTGGTTTAATATATAGTCCATTATTTACAACTGTGTTATATAGCCCAGCCATTTGAACAGGTGTAACCATTATTGTCTGTCCTATTGATATATTATTCATACTATTTTCTAATGTAGGCTCTACTCCTTTAGCTTCATCCCTATTTTCACCTTTAAGATTTATAACTGGCTTAAATAACCCCATTTTACTTAAGTAATCCATCATATCACTATATCCTATTTCCCCTCCAACTTTAGCAAAAATATCGTTACAAGAAACTTTTAAAGCATCCTCCACTGAAAGTAATCCATGGCTATAAGGTTTTCCATCCTTTGAACATATTTCACCAGTACATAAAAATTTGTCTGTAGGACTAATAAGTCCTTTATCCAAAGCTATAGTTTCTGTAATGACTTTAAAAATAGATCCAGGCTCATATCCTAATTGTCCTATACCTAAATTCACGTTAGCCTCTGTTTCATCTTTTTGAACCATAGCTCTTATTTTACCTGTATCTGCTTCTGAAACTACAACTCCTACATTTTTTAAAAATGAATACTCATCTTTATTCAAAATACCTCTAATTTTATCTTCCCAATTGGAGTCTATTGTTAATTTTATATTTTTATTATTTACTATACTTACTTCTCCATCTCCATAAATAGATTTTTCATTTAAATAAAATTTAGCTACAGGGTAAGAATTATCTTTTATAAATGAATTCAAAGTATATTCTAATGAATCTTCAACAGTATTATCATCATTAATATTAGATAAAATATTATTTGTTTTCCATGCCTCTTTTCTATCTACTTCATCGTAAACGTAGGTATATATACCTTTCACATTATTTAATTTATTTATCTTATTATAGGTGTCTTCACTAATTGTATAGTATATCTTACCTTCTTTTTTCATAATATCTGAATAATTAAAATCTGAATCTTCACCCTTCATTATAAAGTTTAAAGCCATTAGATCTTCTAATGTCTCTTCATAATTATTAAGCATGAATGGCTTTGTATCTAGAACTAAAATATATTTTTTATCGTATGTCATTAAATCTTTTCCATTTGTATCAAATATCCTATAATTCATTTGGGATAAGTTTTCAGCTTGATAATTTTCTATTTCTCCTGAAACTATAATAGATGGATGAACTTGTAGAAAATATAGTTTAATAATTAATGCAAAAATAACTATAAAATATATACTATTTATTATCCATATTCTATTTACTACTATATTATTTTTTACTTTCATTAAAAAAAACACCTCCCTAGGCTAAATTCTAGCCTTAAAAGGTGTCTTTTATACAATAATTTCTATTTTAAGATGTCTTTAATCTTTGTCACAAGTATATCTATTGCAACCTTATTTTGTCCGCCCTCTGGAACTATAATATCTGCATATCTTTTTGTTGGCTCAGTAAATTGCAAGTGCATAGGTCTTACAACTTCTAAATATTGATTAATCACTGAATCAACAGTTCTACCTCTTTCATTAATGTCTCTAACTAATCTTCTTAATATTCTTATATCAGCATCAGTATCAACATAAACCTTTATATCTAATAAATTTCTTAATCTTTCATCTTCTAGAACTAAAATACCTTCAACTATTATTATATTTTTAGGCTCAACTCTTACAGTTTCTTTAGATCTAGTATGAATTGAAAAGTCATAAATTGGCTTTTCTATTGGAATTCCATTCATTAGGTCTTCTAAATGCTTTATTAATAAATCATTATCAAATGCTTTTGGATGATCATAATTAGTTTTTACTCTTTCATCCATAGATAAATTACTTTGATCCTTATAGTACATATCTTGTTGTATCATAGCAATACATTCATTTGAAAAACTTGAATATATAGCATCTGCAATACTACTTTTTCCAGATCCTGTTCCACCAGTAATACCGATTAGTATTGGCTTTTTCATTATAGTTCCTCCCTCTTATGTTTAAAGCTCTAAAACTTTCTTTCCTTTTATTAACATATCTTTTTCTTTTAATGGAGTATCAACTTTAACTTTAAATATCATATGAGCCCTATTAGCTACATCAGTGCTCTTATTTTTCTCCATATCAAACATATCATTAAGCTTAACATTAAAGTATGGTGTATGCGCTCTTAAAACTTCTACCTCATCACCTTCAAAAACTCTATTTTTTTGAAGAATAGTTGCTTCCTTTGTATCTTCATCATAACTTTGAACTATACCAACTATATCATAATCTCTTACATATGATGAAACATCATATGTTTGTTCTCCCATTTTTCCATAGAAGAATCCTGTGTGATATTGTCTATGACTTATTTTCATTACTGTATCTAGCCATTCTTGTTTAAATTCATATCCTTCTGGATTATCACAATATGCATCAACAGCTTCTCTATAAGCCTTTACTGTTGAAGCAACATAAAATTCATTTTTCATTCTTCCTTCAATTTTTAATGAATGAACTCCACTTTTTACTATATCAGGTATATGCTCTATCATACATAAATCCTTTGAATTCATTATATATGTCCCATTATCATCTTCTACTATAGGATAATATTCACCTGGTCTTGTTTCTTCAACTATATAATATTTATATCTACAAGCATTTGAACAAATGCCTTTATTTGCATCTCTACCTAACATATAATTAGATATTAAGCATCTTCCAGAATAAGCAACACACATAGAACCATGTATAAATACTTCAAGTTCGCAGCCTTCTGGAGTATTTTCGTTTATTTCAGTTATTTCCTTTAATGTAAGTTCTCTTGCTAATACAATTCTTTTAACACCTTGCTCATACCAGAACTTAGTTGCCATCCAATTTGTTATATTTGCTTGAGTACTTAAATGTATTTCTAAGTTTGGTGCTGCAGTTTTTGCTGCTGCTACTATCGATGGATCAGCTACTATAATTGCATCTACACCTAAGTCATATAACCCTTTTATATATTCTTCTACACCTTTTAAATCATGATTTCTTGGGAATACATTCATAGTAACATATAATTTTTTCCCTCTATCGTGGCAGTATTTTATACCTTCAGCCATTTCTTCATTAGTAAAATTATCAGAAAAGGCTCTTAAATTTAATCTTCCTCCACCTATATATACAGCATCTGCTCCAAAATCTATTGCTATTTTTAATCTATCTAGACTTCCTGCCGGTGCTAAAATTTCTGGTTTTTTCATGTATTTACCTCCTTTTAGTCACTGCAATTCCATCCCCCATTGGTATTACAGAAGTAATTAAATTTTCATCCTTAGATACTAGTTCTAAGTATTCTCTCATTCTCTTTACTATAGTTATTTTTCTCCTCTTAACCAAATCATCACATGCAACCATTCCTCTAAAAAGTACATTATCTGCAACTATAATACCATCATCACTTAATAGTCTAAGACAATTTGGTAAAAAATGATTGTAATGTCCCTTACCAGCATCCATAAAAATCAAATCGTATTTACCATCTAAATTTTCTAGAACATCAAGGCAATCACCTTGAATTATTTCTATTTTATCCTCTAAATTATATTTTTTAAAGTTTTCTCTAGCATATTCTATCATATTTTCATCACGCTCGACAGTAGTAATAAATGATTTATACCCTGATGCTTCATGCATTAGTATTGCTGAGTATCCAATCGCTGTTCCAAGCTCTAATATTCTTAAAGGCTTTTTCATGCTAACTATAAACTCTAAAAACTTTGCAGTTTCTTTTTGTGCAATAGGAACTTTATTTATTTTTGCAAATTCTTCTAAGTCTTTAAACTTTTTATCACCTTCAGGTATTAAATTTCTTATATACTCTTCCATATAATCATAAGTTATTTCACTCATGTTAATCCTCCAACTAGTAAATAAAATTAGTATCCAAGCTCCTCTAATTTATTCATAAAGTCCTCATCACTATTAGTAAAATAATGAGTTTTATCATCTTGAAGTACATAAAATAAATAGTCTGTATTTTTTGGACTTAATGCAGCTTTAATTGATTCTAAACCTGGATTAGATATAGGTCCTATAGGCAAACCATAGTTTCTATATGTATTGTATGAAGAATCCACTTCTAAATGTTTTTCTAAAACTGTTTCTACGTGTTCACCCAAAGCATAAATAACAGTTGCATCTATTTGAAGCATCATACCATTATTTAATCTATTAACTATAACTGATGAAATTAATGGTCTTTCACTATCTATTCTTGCTTCTTTTTCTATCATAGAAGCTATAGTAATAACAGTCTCTATATCATCATCTTTTACTTCTGTATTAACTTCTTCTTTGGCCTTTTGGACCATTTCTTCAAACCTTGAAATCATCTTAGTTAATATTTCTTTAGGAGTTTCTCCAACTTTTAATAAATATGTATCTGGAAATAAATATCCTTCTAAGTTATATTTTTTTCTACTATCAATTTTAACATAGCTTGGTAACTCATATTCTTCAATAGCTAAAATAAAATCATTCTTGCTACAAATACCTTCATTTTCAAGCTTTTCAGCTATGTCTTCTATGGTATAGCCTTCAGGAATAGTAAACTTAACTATATTTATTGAAGATTCAGTAGTCAATGTTTCTATTAAATCATCTAAAGAATAGTCCTTTTCTATAACATATTCACCTTGTTTAATATCTATATTTTTACCTAAAACCTTAACATATAATTTTATAAAGGGTACTCCTTTAATCTTTCCCTCTTCGGATAAAGAATTTATAATACTATAAAAACTATCCCCTTCATTAACTCTTATTACTATGTTTGAATCTTTTTTTAAAGGCCTATTAATTATACTGACAAAAGCTAATAAAAAACTTATAAATAAAACTAAAATTAATATTATGGGAATTATTTTTAAACTTAGTTTTTTCATAAAAACCCCCTACATAGAAAGTAAATAGCCTATTGTAGGCTATTTACCTTATTATAATACTTTTTTTTTAACTTATAAAGAATTTTATCTATTTTTTGCTTCTACTTGCTATTCTTCTTCTTTCAGATGAATCTAGAATTCTTTTTCTCATTCTTATATTTTCTGGTGTAACTTCAACTAATTCATCAGCATTGATAAATTCAAGACATTGTTCTAATGTCATTTGTCTTGGTGGAGTTAATTTTAATGAGTCATCAGATCCTGAGGCTCTTGTATTAGTAAGTTTTTTACCTTTACATATATTTATATCTATATCTTCTGCTCTTGAACATTCTCCTACTATCATACCTTGATATACAGGAACTCCTGCTCCTATAAATAAAGTACCCCTTTCTTGAGCATTAAATAATCCATAAGTTATAGCATCTCCATCTTCAAATGAACATATTGATCCTCTACTTCTTCCTGGGATTTCTCCTTTGAATTTATCATATCCGTGGAATACATGGTTCATGATACCATTTCCTTTAGTATCTGTCATAAATTCATTTCTAAATCCTATTAATCCTCTTGCTGGTACAATAAACTCAAGTCTAGTATATCCATTAACAGCAGAAGTCATATTTACCATTTCAGCTTTTCTTGGTCCTAATTTTTCCATAACAGGTCCCATAAATTCTTCTGGAACATCTATAGTTAAATATTCCATAGGTTCTAATTTTTTACCATTTTCTTCTTTAAATATAACATTTGCTTTTGAAACTTGGAATTCATAACCTTCTCTTCTCATAGTTTCAATTAATATAGATAAATGTAATTCTCCTCTACCTGAAACTTCAAAACAATCTGATGAAATTTCATTTACTCTTAAACTTACATTTGTTTCCAATTCTTTTGCTAGTCTATCTCTTAAATGTCTTGAAGTAACAAATTCGCCTTCTTTTCCAGCAAAAGGAGAATCATTTACCATGAAATTCATGCTTAATGTTGGTTCATCAATTTCAACGAATGGTAATGCTTCAGGGTTTGCAGCATCAGAAATAGTTTCTCCAATATTACAATCTGGAATACCACTTAAAGCAATTATGTCACCTAAAGATGCTTCTTGTGCCTCTTCTCTGTTTAAGCCATTATATGTAAATATACTTGATACTCTGTAATTACCTGTTGTTCCATCATTTCTTACTAAAGCAACTTGTTGATTCTTCTTTACAGTTCCTCTATGTATCTTACCAATTGCAATTCTTCCTACATACTCACTAGTATCTAATGTAGTTATAAGCATTTGTAATGGTCCTTCTATATCCCCTTTAGGTGGTTCAACATTTTCTAATATTGTTTCAAATAATGGTGCCATGTCATTATTTGTATCTTCAACATTATATCTTGCAAATCCTTCTCTTGCTGAAGCATAAATTATTTTAAAGTCTAATTGTTCATCATCTGCACCAAGTTCAATAAATAATTCAAATACTTCATCAATTACTTCTTCTGGTCTTGCATTTGGTTTGTCTATTTTATTTATAACTACTATTGGTTTTAATCCTAATTCTAAAGCCTTCTTTAAAACAAATTTTGTTTGTGGCATTGGTCCTTCATAAGAGTCAACTACCAATAATACTGAGTCAACCATTTTAAGAACACGTTCAACTTCCCCTCCGAAATCAGCATGTCCAGGAGTATCCACAACATTAATCTTTACTCCATTGTAAGTAATTGCTGTATTTTTAGAAAGAATTGTAATTCCTCTTTCTTTTTCTAAGTCATTAGAGTCCATAACTCTTTCTTCAACTTTTTCATTGCTTCTAAATACATGGCTCTCCTTGAATAAGGCATCTACTAAGGTTGTCTTACCATGGTCAACGTGAGCTATTATAGCAATATTTCTAATATCATCTCTACTAATTAAATTCATTTATTTTCCTCCATAATGTTTTTTTATATAATGTAAACCTATAAATTATTTTTTCCAAAATAAAATTGGATACACAAGTATCCAATTTTAAAAAAATATTTAAACCATACTTATTCTAAGGTTATTATTAAGAAATGTCAACCTCTAGATTATATTTCCATTATAATTGGTAATATCATAGGTTTTCTCTTAGTCTTTTCATAAAGATAAGATCTAAGTTCATCTCTTACTTTAGACTTTAGACTAGCCCAATCTGTTATATTGCTTTCTTCACATTCTCTTAAAACGCCTTTAACAATATCTTTAGCCTCGTCCATTAAGCCTTCTGATTCTCTTACATATACAAATCCTCTAGAAATTATATCTGGGCCAGCTATAATTGAGTTATTTTCCTTAGATAAGGTTACAACCACTGTTAATATACCATCTTGAGATAAATGTTTTCTATCTCTTAATACTATATTTCCAACATCACCTACACCTAATCCATCAACAAAGACTTGACCTGCAGTTACTGTCCCATTTTTTCTTATAGAATTTCTATTAACTTCTATTACTCCACCATTTTCAGGTATTAATATATTTTCTTCTGGTACTCCTAAAGACACAGCAAGCTCACCATGTTGCTTTAAGTGTCTATACTCACCATGAATTGGAATAAAGAACTTAGGTTTTACTAAACTTTGCATAAGCTTTAATTCTTCTTGACAAGCATGCCCAGAAACGTGTATTTCTGCTAAAGACTTATATATTACTTCTGCTCCCTTTTGGAATAATTGATTTATTACTCTTGAAACCAACTTTTCATTTCCAGGTATCGGTGTTGCAGATATAATAACAGTATCTCCTTCAACTATATTGACCTTTCTGTGTTCAGAATTAGCCATTCTAGTAAGAGCTGACATTGGTTCTCCTTGGCTGCCAGTAGTTATAATAACTACTTTTTCATTTGGATATTTATTAATTTGATCTATACTTACTAATATGTCTTTTTCAAATTCTAAATAGCCAAGCTCTGTAGCCACAGTAACTATATTTTCCATACTTCTTCCTGATACAGCTACCTTTCTATCATATAAACGTGCTGCATCAATTATTTGTTGTATTCTGTGCACATTTGAAGCAAATGTTGCTATTATTATTCTTCCCTTTGCTTTAGAGAATAATCTTGCAAAACTTTCTCCTACAACTTTTTCTGACATAGTATATCCTGGCTTTTCAACATTAGTTGAATCTGCCATCATAGCTAATACTCCTCTTTTACCTATTTCTGCAAATCTTCCAAAATCCATAGGTTCTCCATCTATAGGAGTATAATCTATTTTAAAATCTCCAGTGTGTAATACAACTCCTAGTGGAGTGTGTATTGCAATTGCAACTGAATCTGCTATAGAGTGATTAGTTTTAATAAACTCTACAGAAACTGAATTCAATTTAATAACATCTCTTGGTTTTACTCTTATAAGTTCTGTTGAACTTAATAATCCGTGCTCCTTAAGCTTTGTTTCAACAATCCCAAGAGTTAATTTCGTTCCATATACAGGCACATTTAATTGTCTTAATACATATGGTAATGCCCCTATATGGTCTTCATGACCATGTGTTAAGAATATTCCTCTTATCTTATCTTTATTTTTTAATAAATAACTTATATCTGGTATTACTAAATCAATACCGAACATATCTTCATCTGGGAATTTAAGACCACAATCTATAACTATTATATCTTCTTTATATTCTATTGCAGTTATATTCTTTCCTATCTCATTAATTCCACCTAAAGGAATAATCCTAACTTTTGCCTTTTCGTTTTTCAATATGTCCCCTCCTTCTTCCTAAATTATGTAACTTAAAGGCTTCTCATTACGAGATACCTCTTCATCCACTATTTTTTATTTTCGTCCATCTTACTTTGACACTTTCTACAAATACCAAAGAACTTAACACTGTGGTCTATAATTTTAAATCCATAAGACCTTTCAACTTCTTCTTCAAGTTCATCTAATAGATCATCTTGAACTTCAATAACACTTTTACATTCATTACATACTAAGTGATGATGTCTATGCCCTTCGTTTTTACGAGCTAATTCATATCTACTACATCCATCATCTAAATCCAACTTACATACTACTCCTAATTCTTCTAATAGAATTATAGTTCTATATACAGTTGCGAGCCCTATTTCAGGACAATTTTTCTTCACTTCATCATATATTTCCTCTGCTGTTAAGTGCTCTCCTTCTTTATCTATTATGGTATCAACGATAGCTCTTCTTTGCGGAGTTAATTTATATCCTTTTTGTTTTAAGTCTTCCTTTAAAACATTAAAATCTATAGTGTTTGAATGTTCCACAGACAACACACCCCCTTCTATTTTATTTATATATATTTTTAAAAACTATTCTTCTTCCGAAAAAATAGTATCATATGCTTCTTGAACTGCAGCAAGTTCTACTTCATCATCAATAGGAATTAATAAATCATCTCCATCTTCATCTACTCCTACCTTTAATGCAAATATATCTTCTTCAGTATAATTATCATCATATACTATAACATATTCACTTTTTTCTTCTGTATCTGGATTTATCATATCAAAAAATGCTACAACATTTAATTTTACTAAATTACCATCTTCATCGTATAATTCTAATTGTTTTAAATCTTTATTCATAAAAATCTCCTTTTTTTATAATTGTAATTTTCCCCTTGACACTTGTCAATAATAATTTTCAATTGATACTAAAGTATTATTTCATACTTAATCTATCTAAGTATCCTTGAAGTATATAAGTAGCAGCTATCTTATCCACTATTTTTTTCCTTTTATTTCTTGATAAATCTGCCTCTAACATAGCTTTATGAGCTGCAACTGTTGTTAATCTTTCATCCCACATTTCAACTTTTAAACCTGTATATTCTTCTATTTGATTTGAAAATTCAAGAACTCTTTCTCCTGACTCCCCAATACTTCCATTCATATTTTTAGGTAATCCAATAACTATAGTTTCAACAGAATATTCTTTACATATTTTTTTTACTTCTTCAAGGTCATTTTCTTTTTTTGTTCTTCTAATAGTAGTTATTCCTTGAGCAGTCCATCCTAGCGGATCACTTATTGCCACTCCAATAGTTTTTGATCCTATATCTAAACCTAATATCCTCATGTATTACTCCTTAAAAATTAAAAAGTGCCCGAATAAACGGGCACTCTTTATTTTATTTCTAAATAAGATTTTATAACTTCCTCAAGAATTTCATCTCTTTCAAGTTTTCTTAGTAAAGCTCTTGCTCCGTTGTAGCTTGTAATGTAAGAAGGGTCTCCTGAAATGAGATATCCAACTAGCTGGTTAACTGGGTTATAACCTTTCTCCTGTAACGCATTATAAACATCTGTTAATATTGATTTTGTTAAATCTCCTTTGTTGATGTTTAAGTTAAATTGCATTGTTGCATCTAAGTTATTATTCATATAACTGCTGCTAATTGCAGCCCACCCCCTTACTTATATTTAGTTAAATTCTTCTAATAATAGTATATCATTTATTTCAAATTTTATTCAATGTTTATATCTATTAATTATATTATAAACTAAAATAATTTAAAAGTACACTATTTTACCAAAGATTCTATTACAGAATAAGTTTTTTCTATTGCAGTTTTTATATTTTCAGGATTCTTACCACCAGCTTGAGCCATATCTGGTCTTCCTCCTCCACCGCCTCCAACTATAGAAGCTACTTCTTTAATTATCTTGCCACAATGTATGCCTTTTTCTAATACATCTTTTGTTGCCATTGATATTAAATTTACTTTTCCAGAAACATTACTAAACAATACAACTACTCCACTTGAAAGTTTATTTCTAACCTTATCAGCAAGATCTCTCAATGAATTTCCGTCTATATCTGATACTTCAAACACTGCCACTTTAACACCATTAACATCCTTAGCAGAAGCTATAATATCATCTTCAACTCCTGATGCTAATTTATTTTTAAGTTCTAGTATTTCTTTTTCTTTTTCTTTAATTTCTGATCCTTGAGAAGCTATCTTCTTAATTACATCTTTTTCGCTACACTTAAGAACGCTACATGCCTCTTTTAATAATCTTTGTTTTTCTTCCATATATTTTATTGCATTAATTCCAGTTACAGCTTCTATTCTTCTAATTCCAGCTGCTACACCAGCTTCAGATATTATTTTAAACAATCCAATTTCTCCAGAATTATGAACATGTGTACCTCCGCAAAGTTCTTTTGAGAATTCTCCAACACTAACAACTCTAACCTTATCTCCATATTTATCATCAAATAAAGCCATAGCTCCTGAATTTCTAGCTTCATCTAAAGTCATTAAATCAGTATCAACATTAAATACTTCCATGATTTTAATATTAACTAAATCTTCTATTTTTTGAATTTCTTCTTCTGATAATGCTTTAAAGTGTGCAAAGTCAAATCTTAATCTTTCATCATCTACGTATGAACCAGCTTGATTTACATGTTTACCAACTACTTGCTTTAAAGCTTCATGTAACATATGTGTTGCAGTATGATTCTTCGCAATACTGTTTCTTCTTACTAGATCTATTTTTAGTTTTGCATCTTCATTTATCTTTATATTACCTTCAGTAACTTTTACATAATGTATAGTTTTTCCGCCCACATTTTTCTTAGTGTCATAAACATAAGCTTCACCAGAAGGAGTCTTAATAGTACCTTTATCTCCTACTTGACCACCCATTTCAGCATAAAAAGGAGTTTTTTCAGTTACTATATAACCTTTGTCACCCTTTGACAATTCATTTACAAATTCATTATCATTTGCTAATACAATAATTTTTGAATTCACTTCAATATTAGAATACCCTATAAACTCAGTATTTATTGAAGCTTCTATCTTATTTATTGGGCTTTCATCACTTCCCATATAAGAAGATTCACCTCTAGCATTTCTAGCTCTTTGCCTTTGTTCTTCCATTTCTTTTCTGAAAGAGTCATGATCAACCTTCATACCTTTTTCTTCTAATATTTCTTCTGTTAATTCAATTGGGAATCCATAAGTATCATATAACTTAAAGGCCTTTTCTCCCTTTAATATATTTTCCTTTGCAGCTTCCATTTCTTTAATATAATCATTTAATATAACCATTCCTGAATCTATAGTTTCATTAAATCTTTCTTCTTCTAAGGAAACTATTTTTTCAATATATTCCTTATTTTCTTTAAGATTTGGATAAGCAGCTCCATAATTATCAACTACAGATTCAACTATTTCAGTTAAGAATAACCCTTTAATTCCAAGTAATCTTCCATGTCTAGCAGCTCTTCTTAAAAGTCTTCTAAGAACATATCCCCTTCCTTCATTACTTGGCTGAACTCCATCTGAAATAAGCATAGTTACAGACTTGACATGATCAGTAATTATTCTTAAAGATATATCCTTTTGATGATCTTCTCCGTATTTCACTCCAGAAAGTTCTGAAACCTTATTTAATATATTTTTAACTGTATCTATTTCAAATATATTATCTACACCTTGCATAATTGTAGCAATTCTTTCAAGTCCCATACCTGTATCAATATTAGGATTTGCTAATTTATTATAATTACCATCCTCATCTTTATCAAACTGAGTAAATACTAAATTCCAGAATTCAACTACTCTATCTTCATCAGAAGCTTTTACAAAGTCATCAACATTTGTGATAGTACCTTCTCCTCTGTCAAAGTGAATTTCAGTACATGGTCCACAAGGTCCAACTCCTATTTCCCAGAAGTTATCGTCTTTACCTAATCTAAAAATTCTTTTTGGATCTACATCAGTTTTCTTACACCATATATCAAAAGCTTCATCATCTTCTAAATAAATAGTTACATACAATTTATCCTTTGGAATTTGTAAAGTTTCAGTAATAAATTCCCATGCCCAAGGTATTATTTCTTCTTTAAAGTAATCTCCAAAAGAGAAGTTTCCAAGCATTTCAAAGAAAGTACCATGTCTTGATGTTTTACCTACATTTTCAATATCACCAGTTCTAATACACTTTTGGCAAGTAGTAATCCTTTTTCTTGGTGGTTCTTGTAATCCAGTAAAATATGGCTTAAGTGGTGCCATACCTGCATTTATTAACAATAATGATTTATCATTTTTAGGCACTAGAGGAAAACTCTCTAATCTTAAGTGCTCTTTTGATTCAAAAAATCTTAAATAAGCTTCTCTAAGCTCATTAGTTCCAATGAATTTCATAATTTTTACCTCCAAATTTATAGCTTTATATAATAAAAAAAGTTTCCATCCCTATAAAAAAAGGGACGAAAACATATATTCCGCGGTACCACCCTAATTATGCATAAATGCATCACTTAGATAAAATATAGCTCCAAGATAGCTTCAATATATTATGTAAGAAGTTTTCACCAACCACTTCTTCTCTGAATACACAGGGTACATTTACTCATTCTCTTCAACGCTAACTATTAATTTTTCTTATATTTCAATGAAATTATAGTTTATTTATTAAAATATGTCAATTATTTTATTTTAGAACAGATAATCATTAATATCTTCATAAATAACCTTAATAATAACTCCTATAGGCACTATAATTATCATTCCAATGAATCCACCTAATTTATCACCAATTAATAGTAATATTATAATTATAATAGGATGCATATCAGTGCTATCTCCTGTTATTTTAGGAGATAATATATTCCCTTCTATCTGTTGAATAATAAATACAATTATTAGCGTCCATAATGCTTTATTGGGAGATTCCATAAGAGCTATAAAAACAGCTGGTATTCCTCCAATTATCGGTCCAAAATAAGGTACAATATTTAATAATCCATTAAATACACCTAGTAATAGAGAAAACTTAACATTTAAAATAAAAAGTGCTATAGTTGTTAACACCCCAATAATTAATGATAAAAGCAATTGACTTATTATATATCTAGATAAAACCTTATCAATATGTGTTATAACCTTTTTAGCTATAACTCTTTTTTCAGTAGGTAATATTAATAATAGCTTATTAAATATTAATTCACCATCCACTAAAAAATAATATGTTACTATAGGCACTATAGCTAAAGAAATAATACTTTCTAAAGAAGACATTAAATTATCAACTAAAGAATTGAAAAAATTTCTAAAAAACAAATTAGTTCCATCACTAATTCTTCCATATAAACTATCAAAAAATGAGATATCATTGATGTTTAACTTTTTAGCTATAGTTTCCACATAATTATCTATATTATCTAATATATTACCTAAATTGTAGCTTTCCTTTAGAAGAGAAGGAATTAATATATAAATAAATATTGAAATAGAAAGAATAATACTAAGTATTATCACTATTGAAGCTGTTCTCTTCTTGACCTTAACCTTATCACATAACATATTTCTTAAAGGCTTTAATGTATATGCTAATATAAAACTTATAAAAATTATATTAACTATACTATTTAATGTTTTCACTTTTAAATATAATATTATAATAAAAATTAATAATATTATCAAAAAGCCGTAATAAAGTTTTTTTTTCGTTTTATTAGTAATCAGCATGTTTTCCTCTTTCTTGGAATACTTTTAAATATCACTTTATTATGGCCATAATACAAAATAAAGTCTTCACCTAATATACATTCCTTTAAAAGCAATATTTCTTTTCCCTTTATTATTCTGTCAAATATTCCTGAGCTTATAACTAATCCTTTTATAGATAAATCTTGCTTATCTATAACTAAATCTTCTAGTACACCTTTAATAATATTATTTTTATCTTTAACATCTATATCCTTAATACTTCTAAAGGATATTCCTTCTTTTTTGTTTAATTCTTTAATAATCATTACATCTTCTATATAGACAATATCCTCTACCTTAATAAAATTTCTTTTACTAAAAAGCAGATAATTAGAAAGTAAAAAGCCTTTGATTTTTCCATCATGAAAGTCTATATAAATATCATCTATAATCCCTAGATACTTCCCCCTAATATCAAAAACCTTAAGCAAATAAAAATCCTTCGTTTTTAACATTCTATCACCATACCCTTCTACGAACCATAGAATTATTTTTTCCCAAAAAATAAAAAAAATTCCCATATAATAAAATATAGGAATTTTTCTTTGTTATATAATTTTTTCTATTATTCCGCCACCAACTACTATATTTCCATCATAAAAAACAACTGACTGTCCTTTAGTTATGGCTCTTTGCTTATCCTTAAATGAAACCTTAATCTTGCCATCTTCCAAAGGGTATATTATAGCTTCACAAGGTTTTGCTGAATATCTTACTTTTGCTTGTACTGTCATTTCTTTTTCAAGCTTATCAAAAGGAATAAAATTAATATCCTTTGCAACTAAATCTGTTTTAAAGATATCTTCTTCTGGTCCAAGAACTACTTCATTAGCATTAGGATTTATATCTGTAACAAAAACTGGTCTTCCTAAAGCTATACCTAATCCTTTTCTTTGACCTATAGTATAATATACTATTCCTTTATGTTTTCCAAGTATATTACCATTTTTATCAACGAAGTTTCCTTCATTTACTTCATTAGGTCTAACTAACGTAATAAATTTACCATGATTATTATCTGGTATAAAACATATTTCTTCGCTATCTTTTTTATTATGAACTGCTAAACCAATTTCCTTAGCTATTTCTCTTATTTTATCCTTTGTATAATCTCCACAAGGCATTAAAGTTTGACTTAATTGCTCTTGAGTAAAATTATATAACGCATAAGTTTGATCTTTCCTATCGTCATCAGCTCTAATTAAAAGATATCTACCATCTTCATTTTGTTTAATTTTAGCATAATGGCCTGTAGCAACATAATCTGCTCCAATTCCTTTAGATCTTCTTAAAAATTCATCAAACTTTATATGCTTATTACAAGCTATACATGGATTAGGTGTTTTACCTTCCATATACTCTTGCACAAAATAATCTATTACCTTCTCTTTAAAAGACTCTTTAAAGTTAAGAACGTAGAAAGGGATTCCTAACTTATCAGCAACTCTTCTAGCATCCTCTACTGATGAAAGTGAACAGCATCCCCCTTCTCTTTCAACATAGTCTTCAGATTCATCGTCAAAATGTTTCATTGTTACGCCTATAACATCGTAACCTTGTTCTTTTAAAAGATAGGCAGCAACAGAGCTATCAACTCCGCCACTCATGCCTATAACAACTTTCTTTTTCATATTAATCTCTACTCATCTCCATGTACATGATCGTGAATGTCATCATGTTCTTCGAAATCCCAAAGCTCTAATCCTGCATTTTTTCTATAGTCATTTATTGCTTTATGTATTGCTTCTTCTGCTAATACAGAACAGTGCATTTTTACAGGTGGAAGTCCATCTAAAGCTTCTGCAACTGCCTTATTTGATAGTTCCCAAGCTTCTTCAACTGTTTTTCCTATAATTAATTCTGTTGCCATTGATGAAGATGCAATAGCAGATCCACAACCGAAGGTTTTAAATTTAGCATCTTTTATTATATTATCTTCTATTTTTAAATAAACCTTCATTATGTCTCCGCATTTGGCATTTCCAACTTCTCCAACACCACTTGCATTATCAATTTCCCCCACATTTCTTGGATTTCTAAAATGATCCATTACCTTATCGCTGTACATCATAGTATTTTTCTCCCTTCTTAATAAAGTCTTCCCATAATGGTGACATATTTCTTAATCTTTCAATAATAGGTGGTACTACTTCTAAAACGTAATTAACATCTTCTTCTGTAGATCCATCACCTAATGTTAGCCTTAAAGATCCATGTGCTAGCTCATGAGGCAACCCAATAGCTAATAAAACATGAGATGGATCTAAAGACCCAGAAGTACAAGCACTTCCACTTGAAGCACATACTCCTTCAAAATCTAATGATAGAAGAATAGATTCCCCTTCAATAAACTCAAATGTTATATTAACATTACCTGGTAGCCTCTTATCCCCTCTAGGACCATTTAGCCTAGTATGAGGTACCTTTAATAATCCATCTATTAATTTATCTCTAAGAATCATTAGTTTTTTATTATGTTCTTCTATATTTTCTGTAGCAAGTTCAATTGCTTTTCCAAGACCTACTATTGATGGTGTATTTTCAGTTCCAGCTCTTCTAGCTCTTTCTTGACCACCACCATGAATTAAGTTATCTATTCTTACTCCTTTTCTTATATAAAGAGCACCAATTCCTTTAGGTCCATAAATTTTATGTCCTGCTAAAGATAATAAATCTATATTCATTTCTTTAACATCTATCGGTATATTTCCTACTGCTTGAACTGCATCTGTATGGAAGAAAACCTTTCTTTCTCTACAAATTTCACCTATTTCTTTTATAGGCTGAATAGTTCCAATTTCATTATTTGCAAACATAATTGAAACTAATATAGTCTTATCAGTTATGGCATTTTTTAGTTCTTCTAAATCTATAAAGCCTTCTTTATCAACATTTAAGTAAGTTACTTCAAATCCTTGTTTTTCTAAATACTCACAAGTATGAAGAACTGCATGGTGTTCAATTTTAGTAGTTATTATGTGATTTCCTTTTTTTCTATGAGCTGAAGCAATTCCTTTAATTGCCCAGTTATCTGATTCTGAACCACCACCAGTGAAATAAACTTCACTTAAATCACAATTTAAAGCTTTTGCAACTCTATTTCTAGCTTTGTCTATAGCCATTTTAGTTTCTCTTGAAATACCATAGAAAGATGATGGGTTACCATACTTTTCTGTAAAAAAAGGCATCATTTCTTCTAAAACCTCTGGTTTAACATAAGTAGTTGCTGCATAGTCCATATACACGTTTTTCATCTTTACTCGCTCCTCTTTACAAACTTAATAGATTCACTTTCGTGTTTCAATCTATTATAATCATCAACTATATCTTGAAGTGTTATGCTTTCCATTACTTCATCAATGCTATTTTTAATTTTTTCCCATAACAATCTAGTAGCACAATAATCTATATTGTCACATTCAGTTCCTTCAATACACTCTGCTATTTCTACAGGCCCTTCAAGAACATACATAATATCCGCTACTGTAATATCTTTGGGTGCACTATTTAAAACATATCCCCCTTGAGCTCCTCTTATACTTTTTATAAGTTTTGCCCTTCTTAAAGGTGAAAATAATTGTTCTAAATAATATTCAGATATACTTTGTCTTTGAGAGATTGTTTTTATTGAAACAGGGGTATCTCCATAGTGCATAGCAAGGTCTACCATAGCCTTGACCCCGTACCTTCCTTTAGTAGAAAGTTTCATTAATCTTCCCCCTTTTAATGTTGACCATTTTACTTGTATTTACTTCATATATATTATCAAACCACTTAATTATTGTCAATAATATCACTTCTTTGTAGAGGCAATTATACTGTTAAATCTATTTCTTTCTCTACCATATTATTTTTTTATATTCTCCCAATAGTATTTTATGCTATTTTCATATTTATTATTTTGTGGATTATAGTATTTTATTCCTTCTAAATTATCTGGTAAATATTGTTGACTTACATAATTATTTTCATAATCATGAGGATATTTATATCCTCCTACACCTAAGTTTTTTGATCCTGAATAGTGAGCATCTTTTAAATGCTGTGGAACATCTCCTATATTTTTATTTTCTAGGTCTTCCATAGCTTTAGATATTGCTATATATGCACTATTTGACTTTGGTAGTGTTGCAAGATATATTACTAATTCAGATAATATTAATGAAGCTTCTGGCAAACCAACCTTTAGAGCAAGTTCTACTCCTGAATTTATTACAGTAAGTGCATTAGGATGGGCAAGACCTATATCTTCTGCTGCAATTACAGAAATTCTTCTTATTATAGCTTGTAAATTTCCTGACTTAATTAATCTTGCTAAATAGTGAACTGCAGCATCTGCATCACTTCCTCGTATACTTTTTTGAAGTGCACTTAAAAAATTATAATATTCATCTCCACTTGCATCTGCCCTTATATGAGATTGGCTTAAAGCTTCTATATATTCAACATTTATATTTTTAACCTTAGTTAACTGAGAATTAATAGCAAGTTCTAATATATTATATGCCTTCCTATAATCCCCCTGAGAAATTTCTGATATGTATTTTAATGCTTCATTAGAATACTCTACCTCTATTCCTTCATTTATTAATCTTTTTATAGCTCTCTCTAAGCCTTCAATTATTTCTTCTATATTAAGTGCTTGAAATTGAAAGATATTACACCTACTTAATATGGCTTTATGAATAGCAAAGTATGGATTTTCAGTAGTACTGGCTATTAATGTTACTCTTCCATTTTCAATAAACTCTAAAAGAGCTTGTTGTTGTTTTTTACTAAAATGTTGTAATTCGTCTATATAAATAACTACTCCATTATAATTAAGTAAATTATCTAGACTTTCAGTTATTTCTTGAATATCCTTAACTGATGCAGTTGTTGCATTTAATTTATAAAATTTTCTATCACTATAATTAGCCATTATATTTGCTAATGTTGTTTTACCAGTACCAGGTGGTCCATAAAGAATACAATTAGGGATTTTTTTACTTATTATTAAATTATATAATGGCTTTCCTTTTCCAAGTATATTTTTTTGTCCTATAAAATCTTCTAACTTTTGAGGTCTCATCGCTTCTGCTAATGGTTTCATTAAATCAACTCTTTCTATTTATAAAATTTTCTACTTAAAGCCTTCATTTAATTCCTTAGCTTTTTCAAGGTTTTCATACTCTGTAAATCCTTCTATATATAGCTCTCCATTTCTTTCCTTTAAAATTACTTCAATTGGAACATCTTCTCCAATTGCTTCATCACTACCTTCTTCATGAATACTTCCATCATCATGCTGATGTACTTCTAATGACACTGCTTTAAGGTTTAATGTCATACAAACTATATATCTGTCTTGTTCTTCTCTTAAGCTGATAATTTTACTTTCATATTCTTTAATATCTACTGTACCGATATATCTAGAATAAAATTCTGCATAATTACATACATAAAAATTTTTCTCACTAATATGTTTTTTCATAGTATCATCATATCCTTTTTCATATGACAATACTAAATCTATAGTATCCTTAATCTTATCTTTCTCTTTGCTTTGCAAATCCTTCGAAGTAGTTCGGCATCCTGTTATAGCTATACTTATAATTATAACTAACATACTTACTAATACATTTTTCCTCATTTATTCCTCCATAAATTAAAAATTAATTTTTTATAAATACATATATAAATAATATCATAAAAAAGTCATTTCTATGTTTATTATTAAATAAAAAAAGGTGATAGATATTTTTTTATAAATTTCTAGAAAATAAAAGATAGGATACTATTTAGTACCCTATCTCTATATCTAAAAATTATTTATTCTTTTTTGTTGCTTTTTTTGTTTCTTTGCCCTTAGGTCCTTCATAAGCATTAATATACATTTCTTTTAATTCGCTCATTAATGGATATCTTGGGTTAGCTCCTGTACATTGATCATCAAATGCTTGCTCAACCATTTCATCAAGAGTTTCATAGAATTTAGTTTCTGATACACCTGCTTCTTTTATTGTCTTAGGCATATTTAATTTAGCTTGTAACTCTTCAACAGCTTTTATTAATAATTCAACTTTTTCTTCTTCACTATTTCCACCTAAGCCAAGATGATCAGCTATTCTAGCATATCTCCATGCTGCATTTGGATATTTGTATTGAGCAAATGCTGCTTGCTTAGTAGGTGCATCTGTTGCATTAAATCTTATTACTTCATTCATTAATAATGAATTAGCCATACCATGTGGTAAGTGATGGAATGCACCTAATTTATGTGCCATTGAATGAGTAATTCCTAAGAAAGCATTTGAGAATGCCATACCAGCCATACATGATGCATGAGCCATTTTTTCTCTTGCCTTTACATTAGTAGTTCCTTCATTATATGCATCTGGTAAATATTTAAATACTAATCTAATAGCTTCTAATGCTAATCCATTAGTATACTCTGATGCCATTATTGAAACATATGCTTCTATTGAGTGAACTAATACGTCTAGACCTGCACAAGCAGTTAATCCCTTAGGAGATGTCATCATAAGTTCAGCATCTACTATTGCCATATCTGGAGTTAATTCATAATCAGCTAGAGGGTATTTAACTCCTGTAGTTTCATCTGTAATAACAGCAAATGGAGTTACTTCTGAACCTGTACCTGCTGATGTAGCTATTGAAACCATCATAGCTTTATTACCCATTCTTGGGAACTTATATATTCTCTTTCTTATATCCATAAATGTCATAGCTAAATCATGGAAGTTAACTTCTGGATGTTCATACATAACCCACATAATCTTAGCAGCATCCATAGCAGATCCGCCACCTAAAGCTATTATTACATCTGGATTAAAATCTAACATTTCCTTAGCACCAGCTTTTGCACATCTAAGTGTTGGATCTGGTTCTACATCTGAGAATATTTTAAATTGTATTCCATTTCTTTCTAAAACTTCTGTTACCTTATTAGTATATCCCATATCAAATAATACTTTATCAGTTACTATAAATGCCTTCTTTTTATCCATGTCCTTTAACTCTCCAAGAGCTACAGGTAAACATCCATATTTAAAGTAAACTTTTTCTGGAACTCTAAACCAAAGCATATTTTCTCTCCTCTCAGCTATACTCTTGATGTTAATTAAGTGTTTAGGGCCAACATTTTCTGAAACTGAGTTTCCTCCCCATGATCCACATCCAAGAGTTAGTGATGGTGCTAATCTAAAGTTAAATATATCTCCTATAGCTCCTTGTGATGCTGGCATATTTATTAGAGTTCTAGCAGTTTTCATTTTTTCACCAAATTGTAATATTCTATCTCTACACTTAATTTGATCAGTATAAAGAATTGAAGTATGACCCATACCACCTAATTCAATTAATCTTGCTGCTTTTTCTAAAGCTTCCTCATAAGATTTTGCTTTATACATAGCTAAAATTGGTGATAACTTTTCATGTGAAAATGGCTCTTCTAACTCTACTGATTCTACTTCCCCTATTAAAACCTTAGCTGAAGCTTCGACATTAACTCCTGCCATTTCTGCAATTTTATAAGCTGATTGACCAACTATATTAGCATTTAATCCACCTTTTTCATTTAGTATAACTTTTCTTACCTTATCTACTTCTTCACCCTTTAAGATATAAGCTCCTCTTTCGCTTAATTCTTTTTTAACCTCATCGTATACTTGTTCTAATACTACTAATGATTGTTCTGATGCACAAATAACTCCATTATCAAAAGTTTTAGAAAGAAGTATAGAATTTACAGCCATTTTTATATGAGCAGTTTCATCTATAATTGCTGGAGTATTACCTGCTCCAACTCCTAAAGCTGGTCTTCCAGATGAATATGCAGCTTTAACCATAGCTGGACCACCTGTTGCAAGTATAATATCTGATTCTCTCATAACATTTTGTGATAATTCTACTGATGGCTCATCTATCCATCCTATAATTCCTTCTGGAGCTCCTGCCTTAACTGCAGCTTCTAAAACTATTTTTGCAGCTTCAATTGTAGCTTTTTTTGCTCTTGGATGTGGGGAAATTATAATTGCATTTCTAGTTTTTAAAGCTATTAAAGTTTTAAATATTGCTGTTGATGTTGGATTTGTTGTTGGAACTATTGCTGCTATAACTCCAATTGGTTCAGCAACTTTAGTAATTCCATAAGTCTTATCTTCTTCTAAAACTCCACAAGTTTTCATATCTTTATATTGGTTATATATATATTCAGCTGCAAAATGGTTTTTTATAACTTTATCTTCCACTATACCCATTCCAGTTTCTGCAACTGCCATTTTTGCTAATTTAATTCTATTATCATTTGCTGCTATTGCTGCTTGTCTAAAAATTTTATCAACTTGTTCTTGAGTATAAGTTGCAAAAATTCTTTGAGCCTCTCTTAATTGATTAATTCTTTTAGTTAATTCTTGTGCATTTGTTACAACCATTTTATATCCTCCTAAATGATAAGATTTATATTTTTTAAAATTATTTGTTATCTTTCTAAAATTTGTTTAACTTAATCACAGTCTTATTGTATTTCATTGTCTATTTTTTGTCAATCTTTTTTGTTAAATTTTTATCATATTTTTTCTATTTTTTTCTTTTTCTTAAGAATAATCAATTAAATGCTATAAATTTAGTATAATTTTATATAATTTCAATATATAATTTCAATATTTCTAATTACAGCTTTAATTTTTGTACTTTTTGCAATTATTTAATTATTCTGATAATATAGTATTTTCATATTTCAGTTGTAAAATATAAATATCTTATTGATTATTGTTATTTAAATAACAAACTTTTATTTTGTTTATTTTTTATTTACTATTACTTTTCCATTAAAATTTATAAAATATACATATTAAAAATAAAAAGGAGCTGTCGCATTAGCAGGTGAAAAAATCCGCTAGCGATAGCTCTTCTTCTATATTTAAAAGAAATTCTTT
>CAKVEW010000027.1 GCA_934746015.1 uncultured Clostridium sp. | reverse complement strand
GGAGCGGGTGATGAGAATCGAACTCACGTAACTTGCTTGGAAGGCAAGGGCTCTACCATTGAGCTACACCCGCATATCTTATTAACAATAACATTATATATTCCATAACTATTACTGTCAATAAGAACTTTTTACCCTTATATAATTTCGGTTAGAGATTTTAGTAAAATATCTCTGAATTTCTCACCATTTCTCTTATTTACATCTGCATTTTCACAAATTTTCTTCCATTCTATCAAATCTATTCCTGTTCTTTCAATAAAATCCCTCTCTGTAGTAGTTATATAACTTGAATTAACAACGAATTCCCCTAATTCTTTTGGTTTATTAAATATTCTTAAGTATAAAAACTCCTTATTGTCACCGTACCAAGTTCTATTAAAATCTCTACAAAATCTTTTTAATGATTTTATTAATTTATCACTTGGTAAATTCCAAAAACTTTTAATCATATCTAAATGCCTTCTCATGTTATCTGCTTCATCTTTTGATATTTTTTTGTTTTTTTCACCGTCAGCAATTATTCTTTCTACTGGAACATTTGGTATATTTATTATTAATCTTTCTTTTCCATAAATCCATTTATAAAAAGCTTCTTGTAAAAATGAATATTGAATATATCCTAATAGTGTCTTTTCATTAGGAAAGTATGACCATATATTACTAAGGCCATTATTTTTTGAAAATATTAAACTATGGATATATATACTTCTATCATCTGGAAGTCTATCCATAAACATATGTCCTCTTATGGTTTTATTTTCATCAATCAACTCTTCCCAATAATCAAAAGAATCATAATTATGCCTCACAGTATCACCTTTCTTTCAATTTCGAAATAAAATATACTATAAATATATTATATAGTATATTTTAACTCATTTTCAAGTAATTTTTCAGATTATAACAAAGTAACATTAAACACTTTAAACACAAAAAAATTCATTTTATTAACTATATGTTAATTTTTGTAAAGCTTTTAATAATATAGATTATTTTTTCAAAAAATTATATAATATTTGTAAAGAGCTATAAAGTTATATAAAGGAGGCATGACTTTGTACCGCTGTGAAATTTGTGGATCTAAAGCAGATATACATCATATAGTTCATAAACATGAAGGTGGCTACGATATTAAGCTAAATTATAAATATCTTTGTAACTACCACCATAGAGGAAAAAACGGACCTCACAATTGTATAGAAACTGATTTAAGGTATAAATTAGAATTGCAGGATAAACTATCTAAATTATTGCCCAAAGACTACTATACAGCCAAGGAACTTTATGGTCTTTTAGAAATTTCTAATTCTTCTTTAAAAAAATTAATAAAAAAACTCAAGTTATATAAAGAAGGTTATTCTAAAAAAGATATAATAACCAATCTTATGGGTGGTAAGCTTTACTCATATGCAATGCTTGAAGAACTTGAATTAGAACGCCTTTTCCATAATATTAATATTAGCTAAAACTCTCTTTAATATTCAAATTACTATTATTCTTACTAAATTTATTTAGTTAATTAAGTTAGATTTATATAATAAAAAAGCTCTTAATTATTATATTACCATCAAATAAATTGGTAACCATAATCTTAAGAGCTTTTTCTTTCTTATATTAAATATATATCTTATCTATTACTGTTTGCATAATGAAGCTTAGAGTCTCCCCATGTAGCATGATCTGAGCCAATTCCATTTCCGCCATCAGTTACTACAAGTTTTAATTCTTTAGCACCATTTATATCTACTTCTACATATTTCATAGCATCTTTAGAATTCATTATTCCACTATCAAATTGCTTTTCACCATCTACATATACTTCAAAGCTTATTGATCCAACACTTCCGTACATTGCTCTATCTACTCCAACAAAAGAAGTGAAATAAGAATAATCCTTATCACTTAAATCATATATTATTGTAGATGTAGCGTGAGTACCTATTCCCCTATCATAAGATATAGCTTCCCCCTCTTCATTTGTTAATCTTAGTACGTTATTGCTTACAGACTTATCTTTTCTAATTGTTCCCCATCCTGATTTTGCAGATTTCCAATCATATTCTGTTAAATATTTATAATCCTCCATATTTACTACTGATACAGTTCTTATTTTAGATACTTCATTACCATCACTATCTACAACTTTATAAGTAATTAGATATTTTCCTGGTTTATTAAAGTTTACTTCACCAGTTACTTCAACATTAGGAGTTAAGTCTCCATCTTCTGAATCTATTGCGCTATACTCTTGATTTAAATCTATTTCTTCGCCAACTTTAGTTGATATTGATTTTGGAATAGTTAATTTTGGTTTTGAATTTATTGTATATAATTTAGTATCTGCCCAGGAAGCAAAATCTCCAAGGCCATTTCCATCAGCATCATCTGCTACTAATTTTAGTTCTTTCACTCCAGTAACATCTATATTTACAAGCTCTGCTTCACTATCTCTTCTTATTACATCTGAAGTATATACTTCTTCTCCATCTGCAAATATTTTAAATATTATTGTAGTTCTATTATCATTATAATTTTTATCAGTGCCTACATATGTTGAGAAGTTACTATAGTTTCCATCTAATTTATATATTATCTCAGCATTTGTTGCAGCTCCTATGCCTTTATCAAACTCTTTTATTTCACCATTAACCTTAAGCTTTATTTTATTGCTTGAATTAACAGCTGAATCTTTATTTACACTCTTCCATCCTGATACTGCTGATTCCCATTCAATATCAGATATATAAGTACTATCACTATAAACTACAATTTTTCTATCTTTACTCGCTTTATTTCCATCATTATCCGTTATTGTATATGTTACTGTATATTCTCCAGATTTATTTATATTAAAATCATTTTTATTAACTGTAATATTGCTAGTTATATCGCCATCTTCTTGGTCATTTGCAGTAACACCAGAAGTTAAGTTAAAATCACTATTTAATTTAACATAAGTTATACCTTCAACAGCTATTGTTGGGAACTTAGCTTTTATTATTTCTTCAGCTTTAATTAAATTTTCTTCAAATAAGTTGGCTGCTAGGTGATTTTTAACCTCTTCTCTTAAAGCTTGTACTTTTTCTAATGTATTATAGCTATCAGAAACTTCAGTTTTACTGTTATCAGTAAATAAGTTATCTATTTTATCAGATAATGTATCTACTTTATAGAAAGACATCTCTCCAATGCTTGCCCAATCTTGATTAGCTTCTATAAACTTAAATTTAACTCTTCTTGCATTTGTTTTATCTATTCTAAATTCTACAACATCATTGACATTACCATTATACTCACCTTTACCAGCTAATCTAAAATCATTACCTTCTGCTTCTGTAGAAATATATATTTCAAACTTCTTGGCAAATCCTTTTCCACCCTTTCTAGCGGCATAGGCAATTCTACTTATTTCAGTTATTTCCCCTAAATCAAATATAACCTCATTTTTAAATGAACTACTATTGGGATTTCCAGTTTCCCAATGAGTATTAGGATTGTTATCTATAGCTCTTTCTAAAGGGCTATATGGATAGTTTCCACCATTATTAGTTATTGAAACTACTGGAACTTTAAATTCTTCATTATATTCATTTAATTTATCAAATTGTCCATATTTTGATTTAACTATTGTATATTCTTCATAAACTGTAATGTAAGATTTACTTTCTGTAGTATTGTTATCACTATCTGTTACTTTATAAACAACTTCAAATCTTCCAATTTTACCTTCTTCATAGGAATTTGATACTATTTCTATATTTGAAGTTAAATCTCCATCTTCTGCATCCTTTGCAGTAACACCTTCATTAAAGTTTACAGTTTCACCTATTTTATAAACCTTGTCATTAACAGTTATTTTAGGCTTACCATTGTTTGTAGTTAATTTAGGGTTTACTATTATTCCATGATCTAATTCATTTCCATTTCCAGCATTATTAACTTTTATGACCAATTCTTGTACCCCATTAACTGGAATATTTATATATGCCATATTATCAGCATATTTCATAACATCAGTTGTAGCTAGAACCTTTCCATCAGCTATTATTTCAAATTTTATACTAGACTTATTTTGTTCTGCTATTGACATATCAACTCCTAATAGTGCCTCAAAATAATCATATTCCTTATCTGATAAGTCATAAGTTATTGTTCCATTTGCATGTATTCCAAAGCCTTTTTCAAAGTCTTTTATCTCTCCATTTACCCTACCTTTTATATTAGTATTTCTTCTTGGAGTTCCCCATTCAGTTTCTACTGATGTCCACTCTTGGTCTGATAAGTAATCATAATCGCTTACTACTTCAACTTTTACAGTTTTCTCTACTTCTATATCTTTATCACTTATTTTATATTTAACTTCATAATTACCTATTTTACTAGTATCTACATTTTGCTCTACTTCAACATTAGAAGTTATATCATTTCCTTCATAGCTTAATACTTTTATATATTCTATAGGATTAAACTCTTCTCCTAATTTTAAAACTATCTTATTTTTTTGAAGGTCTATATTTGCTCCAAATGAATTTATAATAAAAGCTTTACCAGTTCCTAAATTAATATCATAAGGTATAACTTCATACTTAGAATTCTTAGTTGCATCTACATTAGTATCTACAAAGGAATTAGTTGAAGTAAATCCTATTAACTCACCATCTTTTAATATTTCATATCCTAGTAGATCTGATTTAACACTATTATCCACATTAAATTCTAGCTTAATTCCATCTTCCATTCTATTTAAGGTAACATCTAAATTAGTATCTTGAATAAATCCATTTCCTTTATAATTAACCTTTTTATCATTCAGATACCATATCTTCTTATCTGGCTTTTTATATTTACTAGTTTCCTGTTTAGTTTCTTCATTAACCTCAAATCCATGTCTAGCAAAATATTCACTTAAATCTTCCCCTATTACTTCTGATGAGAATTTAATTAAATATTGCATTTTAACATTATTAGGATTTTCATCTCCTAAGCTAATATTTCTTTCTCTATATAACTTATTTAATTCAGCCCAATAGCCTGGTTTATACATTTCTAATTGCCAATATACAGATAGATTTTCAAAGTATCCACCCTCTGTATATTTATTTGAGTTTTCACTAATTACATTTTTATAAACATCAGATTCATAAGGTATTCTTTCATCTATTTTATCGTAAAATGCAGACATATACATAGGCAACATATTATTTGTAACTTCACCATATAATCTTTCGTATACATCCATTTTATGACCTATTTCATGAGTTAATCCCCATGATGGACCTCTTTCTTCAAATGGAATTAAGTGATTTGCCATTACATCCCCCTGTACACCTATATGTCCAGTGAATGCATACATATATCCAAATGGTTGTGCTAATCTAACATTTTCTCTTATATACTTAGGATCATTTTGTTCATTACTTCCATCTAAACCATAGTATCTAAAAATTTCTTTCATATGGGTATTGTAAGATTTTATTGTGTCTAAAGGATTTACTCCTTGCTCTATATAAGCCTTATATGCTCCTGTTGCAGTACCAGTCCAAACTATATGATCACTTACAAACTCAAATACATCTAGGACTTCTCTATCTAAAACATTAGGATTTTTCGCTATATCTTCATCTATTGCCTTTTTATATTCAATTAAGTAATTTTTAAATTCCTCTTCATTAGTATCCTCTGTAAGGAATGGGAACTTATCTCCTGAAGAAAATCTTAAAACTGGAGCCTTAGATTGCTCTTCACTAGTATAAGGGTTTACTATATATATTGCTCCCCCTTTAGTTACATCATGATGGTACCAGTTATCCTTTGGTATTTCTGGAACTGTAATCACATTCTTACCTGGTCTTAAATTAACAGTTCTTAGCCAGTTAGCAAAGCTTCCTTCTTGCTGAGAAAATGCTAAACTTGGTAATGGTTCTGTTGGGTCTGCATCTACATAAACAGTTATTACATCTCCTGGCTTTGCAGATATACCTGTTGGTTGATTATTATTACCAAATCCGAACTTCAAATTATCTTTAGCATGCTTTACCATGTCCCCATGTTGCTCTGCTGTAATAACTTTTACAGTATCTAATTCACCCTTAAGTATTTTATTTGCTAATTCAAATTCCTCAGTGAATAAACTCTTTAAAGGATGTTCTTTAGCTTCATTTTCTAGGGCTTCTAATTTTTCTAATGTATTATATTCTTCTGATAATTCATTCATCAATCCATTAGTAAATAAGTTTTGAATACTATCTAATACCTTATCTTCCTTATAAAATCTAAATTCAGCTACGAAAGGTCTATCTATATTTGCCTTTACAAACTTAAACTTTATTCTTTTAAACTTAGTAGGCTGGAATTTAAACTCTAAAAAGTCATTAGTACTTTGGGCACTTCCTCTTGCTACCAATTGGAATGTATCACCATTTGTTGTTTCTGAAGCATATATTTCAAACTCTTCTGGGAATCCTTTTCTATTTTCTCTTGCTAAAAATGCAATTCTATTTAGTACTTCTGCCTCATCTAATGTAAATATTACTTCATTAGTAAAATCAGCTGTATTATTTTTATTTGTCTCCCAATGTGTTTCAGTCTTATCATCTATCATATATTCTAATTTAGAGTTTGGATAAACCCCTCCATTTGCACTTATATTAACTATATTAGAGTTAGGCATTCTATAAATTTCATTATATTCATGATCTTTTCCATTATGATATGCTTCTAATCTTGAAACCTTGGCTGTTGTTGCTTCAATTTTATTTTCTTGTAGAAGAATTTTTGCATCCTCTAAATATTCTTTATAATCCTCATAAAAAGGATGATTTTTAACTTCTGCTTCTAGTAATTGTACTTTTTCTAATGTATTAAATTCTTCACTTACTCTGCTCATTGTATTATCAGTAAATAATCTATCCATTTTTTCTGCTATTTCATCTTGAGTATATAAACCAAACTCAGCAGCACAAGCCCAATTTTCATATCCTTTTTTAAATACAAATTTCATTCTTTTGAATTCTGTTGGACTAAATCTTATTTCTATTGAATCTTGAGTTGCTTTATATGAACCACTAGATACTAATTCAAATGTATCTCCTTTAGATGTTCTTGATGCATATATATCAAATGCTTCTGCAAATCCTCTATTAGTTCCACGAGGTGAAGTATATACTACTCTATTTAACTTTGTTAGTTCATTTAACTCTATTACTACTTCATTTGTAAAGCTATCACTATTTTGTTTTCCTGAATGCCATTTTGTATTTATATCACCATCAATAGTCTTATCTATTGAGTTATCAGCGTATTGACCACCATTTGTAGTTATTGATTTTATTTTGTTAGAATTAACCTTGTAAATGCTATCATATAACGGAAGTCTATCACTATTCATATCTTTAAATTTAGATACCTTAGCATCACTATAGTTAACTTCTTTATTTTCTACAATTAATTTAGCATTCTCTATATCTTCCTTAAACTCACTATATAATGGATGATTTTTCACTTCTTCTTCTAAGGCATTTATCTTTTCTATATTATTAAATTCATTATTTACTTGGCTCATTGTACTATCAGTAAATAATTTTTTCATTTTATCACTTACTACATCTTCCTTATAAAACATAAATTCTGATGCTGAAGCCCAATCTTCATTAGCTTTTTTGAACTTAAACTTAATTCTCTTAAATTCAGTTGAATTAAATTTAATTTCCACTATATCTCCAGTAGAGCCTGTATATTCACCACTACTTATTAATCTAAAATCATCTTCCTCATCAGTTAGAGATGAATAAATTTCCACTTCCTTAGCAAAACCTTTACCTTTAGCTGATTCTTGCCTTGCTCCATATACTATTCTATTTAATGTTGTTACTTCTTTTAATTTAAATACTACTTCATTGGTAAATTCAGAGCTATTTGGTCTTCCTGTTTCCCAATGAGTATTAAAATTTCCATCTATTGCTTTATCAATAGTTGAATTTACATATCTACCACCGTTGTTAGTTATAGCTGCTATGTTATCATAATTCATTCTAAATATTTCGTTATAATCATCAATTTTATCACTATTATATAAACTGAATTTACTTATAACAGCTTGATTTACCTCCTCAATAGATTCTTCTTCTGTAATTAAAATTTGATTTTTTGATATCTCATCAGCTAAAGCTTTTATTGCTGTGGATGAGAAATTAATTATTATTGCAGCAATTACTACAATAGCAATTTTTTTCTTATTCATAGATTTTCTACCCCCTTGGTTGAATTTATCTCCCATAGAAGCACATTAAAAAAAGCCACTCAAAAAAGAGTAGCTTTGCATACTTAATGAATTAAATATTGCTTATTATAGAATAATGATAAGTAATATTTATAATTAATTAAGCTTTAAAACAAAAAGTATAATGTACTCTTTGGCAACTGGCTGACATAGTTATAAACCTTAGTCCCTATAGCTTTGCGTCCTTAAATTTCCTTAAGTTTGCCTATTTAATTATCAAATTTAAAAATACTTTTTTAAAATTTTGTATGTTTATATTAACATATCAATACATAATTATCCACATTTTTCTATAATTTTTATACTATTTTTATTCTTATTTTGGATAAACCTAATTTACTATATCTATATATAGTAAATTACTTTAACTTATTATTGATATTGACATTAATTAAATATATAATTATACTATTGTTAATAAATATTTAATGCGTTGATGAGAAGAGTAAACTATTTTTCATTTTCAGAGAGAGATAAGCTTGGTGAAATTATCTTACTTGGATTTAGTTGAAGACCACCTCTGAGCGGCTCTAATAAAGCCCGTTTAATATCACGTTACGATATCTTAAGAGGCCTATATTTTAGGCAATTAAGGGTGGAACCGCGGGAAATATCGAATTTATTACTCTCGTCCCTTCTATTATGGAAGGGATGAGAGTTTTTTTATTTTTAAAAATACGAAGGGAGAATATAAAAATGATTAAAATTACTTTAAAAGATGGATCAGTAAAAGAATTTGAATCTGGAGTTTCAGTACTTGATATAGCTAAGTCAATAAGCGAAGGTTTAGCTAGAAATGCTTGCTGTGGAATAGTTAATGGTGAGGTTGTTGATTTACGTTATGTAGTAAACGAAGACTCCGAACTTGCAATTTGCACATTTGATTCTCAAGAAGGAAAGGATGCAGTAAGACATAGTATATCTCACGTATTAGCTTATGCTGTTAAAAGATTATATCCTGAAGCAAAATTAGCTATTGGACCTGCAATTGCTGATGGATTCTACTATGACTTTGATGTAGAAAATTCTTTCTCTGCTGAAGATTTAGTTAAAATCGAAGATGAAATGAGAAAAATAATAAAAGAAAATCCTTCAATTGAAAGATTTGTATTACCAAGAGCAGAAGCTATAAAGCTAATGGAAGATGCTAATGAACCATATAAGGTTGAATTAATAAACGAATTAGGAGAAGATGAAGTTATTTCCTTCTACAAAATGGGAGATTTTGTTGACCTATGTGCAGGTCCACATATAATGTCATTAAAGCCAGTTAAAGCTGTTAAACTTCTTAGAAGTGCAGGTGCTTATTGGAAGGGTGACGAAAAGAATAAGATGCTTTCAAGAATTTATGGAACTGCATTCTTAAAGAAATCAGATTTAGATGCTCATTTAGAAGCTTTAGAAGAAGCTAAAAAGAGAGATCACAATAAATTAGGAAGAGAACTTAAACTCTTCACTACTGATGAAAAAGTAGGTCAAGGGTTACCACTATTAATGCCAAAGGGTGCTAAAATAGTTCAATTACTTCAAAGATGGGTTGAAGATGAAGAAGAAAAGAGAGGCTATGTATTTACAAAGACTCCTTATATGGCTAAAAGTGATTTATATAAGGTTTCTGGTCACTGGGATCACTACAAAGATGGTATGTTTGTTTTAGGAGATGAAGAAAAGGATGCTGAAGTTATGGCTTTAAGACCAATGACTTGCCCATTCCAATATACTATCTATAATGCTGAACAACATTCTTATAGAGAATTACCTATAAGATATTCTGAAACTTCTACTTTATTTAGAAATGAAGCTTCAGGTGAAATGCACGGTTTAATAAGAGTTAGACAATTTACTTTAGCTGATGGACATATAGTTTGTAGACCAGACCAAGTTGAAGAAGAATTCAAGGGATCTCTTGAATTAATCAACCACATAATGCATACTTTAGGTATTGATGAAGATATATCATTCAGATTCTCTAAATGGGATCCAAACAATACTGAAAAATATATAAATAATCCAGAAGCTTGGGAAGAAACTCAAATATTAATGAAAGGTATCTTAGATCACCTTGGAATTAATTATGTAGAAGCTGAAGGAGAAGCTGCATTCTACGGACCAAAACTTGATATCCAATTCAAGAATGTTCATGGAAAAGAAGATACAATAATAACTATCCAAATTGACTTTGCTCTTGCAGAAAGATTTGATATGACTTATATAGATAAAGATGGAAACAAGAAACGTCCATATATAGTTCACAGATCTTCAATTGGATGTTATGAAAGAACTTTAGCTATGCTTATTGAAAAATATGCTGGTGCATTCCCAACTTGGTTATCACCAACTCAAGCAATAGTATTACCTATTTCTGATAAATATAATGACTATGCTGAGTCAATAGTTAAAGACTTCAAGAATGCAGGAATCAGAATAAATGGAGATTACAGAGCTGAAAAAATAGGTTACAAGATAAGAGAAGCTAGACTTGAAAGAATTCCTTATATCTTAGTTGTTGGTGAAAAAGAAGCTACTAACAATGAAGCTTCAGTAAGAAGCAGAAAGAATGGCGAAGAAGGTGCAATTCCAGTTTCTGAATTAAAAAATAGATTAATACTAGAAATAGCAAACAAAGAAAGATAGAAAGGGGGGGCTTTCGCACTAAGAAATTAGTGTGCAGCCCCTTCTTTTTTATCATCTTGTAATATATTTTATTTATTTTCTTCCATTAATTTTTTAAGCTTATTTTGAAGTAACCAAATTTTCTTTTGTTTTCTATTATAAGCAACCATTCTATCTTTATTATTAGTGCTAGATTCTAAAAGTTTAGTGGTCTTTTCTTCATACATTCTTACAGCTTCATTAATAATTTGAAGTTCCTCTTTATTAAACATAAAAACACCCCTTATTCAAAGGTAAAATCATTTACCAAGTCAAAATTATCATTTTATATTATAGTTTATAAATATATGTTTTTCAAATTTAAAATTTCTAAAAAAGTAAAAAGGTTACTTCAAATAAGAAGCAACCTCTAGACTCAATATGGCAAAATTAAATATAATAAATTAACTTATTTATAAACTTTTATAAATTTTGTATTTGTTACTATGTAATCAAAACTAATATCATGAGGTTCTGGATTAATAAAATCTACAATTTGTAAATCATAAGCTAATACTACTTTATTATTTATTTCTTTTATATCTTCTAAATATCTATCATAATATCCTCCACCATAACCTATCCTATTACCATTAAAATCGAATACTGCTCCTGGAACTATAATTAAATCTATATTCTCTTTTTCAATGTAATTACTATCATCTATAGGCTCTAATATTCCCATAGAATTTTTCTTTAAATCCTTAAAAGATTCTAGATTTACAGCTCTCATAGATTTATCTGCTTTATAAATTTTAGGAATATAGACTTTTTTTCCATCCATTAAGGCCTTATTAATTATAGTCTTTGTATCTAGTTCACTTCCAAAGCTTAGATAAATAAATATAGTTTTTGAGTCTAAATATAAATCTGAAGTTATTAACTTATTATAAATTTGATAATCAATATTTTCCTTAATATCCTTATCTAATGAATTTCTCTTTAATAAAATATTGTTTCTTAAAAGCTTTTTCTCTTCCTTATTCATAAACTCTCCCAATATACTATCTACTTTTATTATTTAAATTTACAATATCTCTTAAGATAGATGCCGCTGCATTTATAGTGCCCGAAGCTCCACCTACTACGCTTATATCTCCAAGAGTATCTGTTCTATAGCATACTCCTTTATTCTTATTATCTACAAAGTATAAAGGATGTTCACTATTAATAATCTCTGGTCTTACATAAGATTTTATCTTATTACCATCTTTATAAGCTTTTCCTATTAGTTTAATTTTGTTTCCTTTATTTTTTTCTTCTAATATATTACCTTTATTTAAATTATTAATCCCTTGTATTTTTATATCATCAAGAGATAAATTAGCATCCATTAACACATTGGCTAAAATTAAAATTTTAGAAGCTGTATCAAATCCTTCTACATCTAGCTTGTAATTAGACTCTGCAATTCCTAATGAAATAGCTTTATTTAGGGCATCTTCATATTTAACTTCCTTTTTATACATTTCAGACAAAATATAGTTACTAGTTCCGTTTAATATTCCTTCAATAGATAATACTTCAGCCCCTGCTACATCATAACTTCCTACATTTATGGAAGGCAAAGCTCCTCCAGTAGTACAACCTATTCCTAATTTTACATTCTTTTTATCTGCTATTTCTTTTAAAGATTTGTATTGTAGAATTATAGGTCCCTTATTACCAGTAACTACATTAATACCATTTTCTAATGCCAATTTAATATGAGTTAAACCTGGTTCTCCTGATTCTATATTGGTACTTGTAAGTTCCACCAATGTGTCTATATCATTATTCTTAATAATAGTGTTTATATTAATATCTTCATTAAAATTAAGATCTTTTAAAATATAGTTTGCCCTTACTATATCTTTTAGATTAATTCCATCCTTATTATAAATTCCACCATTACTTTTAATAATGTATTTAACCTTTAACTCTAGCCCCTTTTTCTTAAGGTTTTCATCTTTCTCCATTAGTAACTTTATAAAAGCCTTACTAACTCCTCCAAATCCTACAATTCCTATATCCATTAACCTTTGCCCCCTATATTAATACACTAGCAATTACTTTGAAACTTCAATGCTATATCTCCATTGCTTTTCTTTTATATCTCTTGCTTTAATTGTAACAACATTGCCATTTACCTCAACATAAATCCCACTAATATAATCATCTTCTCTTCTGATTCCATTTTCCTGATTTGGATCAATAACTAAAGTATAGTGTATTGCCCCTGTATTAACTATTGTAAATGGTTCATTTAATGATATGCTAGTATCTGATATATCTCTATGAGTATGAGATGAAAATAGTATTGCTTCTGGATATTCTGATAATATTTCTCTAAACTCTTCTGCTTGCTCAATTCCAACCCACTTACTATTTGGATATTCTAATTGCTGATGTAAAAATACAAAAATAGGTTTTCCTTTTTCATATTTTTCAGCTATTTTTTCTCTAAACCATTGTAGTTGCTCTTTAGATAAAAATGCTGTTACAGAATTCATAGTTTCAGAATTTCCATCTTCAGATCCTAGGGATATGAAATGATAATCTTTTATCCACTTATCATGATATACTTTATCCTCTCCTGAAAATTTCAAATAATTATTAATAAATCCTTGAACTTCTTCCTTTGAATTTGTCTCAATATCATAATCAAAGAATTCATGATTTCCTATATTCTTTATAATTATTTCAGGTAATAAATCCTTATTTTTCTCTAAAGTTTTTTCTACAGAATCATATTGTTCATCTAATCCCTGATCAACAACATCACCATTTAAAATTAATGCATCCATATTTGGATTTATATTATTAAAATCATCTATTGCCTTTTGAAAATGATCTATATTTTCATGAACATCTCCAAAAACAGCAAAGGCAAGGTCTGCATTTGTCATAGTCTCTATAGCTTCCTCCTCTTCATTTGGAAAAAGCTTAGATTTATTTATATATACTATTGAAACTGCTAATATAAGGAAATTTGTAACTAAACTAATTAATTTTACTTTTTTCATTATGTACTCCTTTCTAAGTATTAATAAATTTAATATCTTATTTTACTTATACATACTTTTTTATCTATATGTTACCAATTTACCACTTATTGTTCATCAGTTGTATAAAAAATTATTAATTTTATAAATATTTCTTGTAAAAAAACTCAGGAAAATAAATTCCTGAGTTTTTTGTTTAAATTAATCTATATCTAAGATATTTTTAATTTCATTTTTATAAGCATCTGCTTTTGCACCGAAGATAGCTTGAATTCCATTACCTACTTCAACTACTCCTGCTGCTCCTAATGATTTTAATTCATCTTTATTAACATTAGCTTTATCTTTAACTTCTACTCTTAATCTTGTAATACAAGCATCAACACTAACTATATTTTCTTCTCCACCTAAAGCTGCTAAAACTGCTGGAGCTTTTTCAACTATTTCATTATTTTTTCCAGCTTTCTTATTACCAGACTTTTCGTTGATATCAGCTTGAGGGATACCTGCTTTTTCTTGGTAGTCAGCTTTTGAATAAAGTTTAACTTCTTCTTCGCTTTCGTCTCTACCAGGAGTCTTTAAGTTGAACTTCTTAATCATGAAGTAGAATATGAAATAATAAACTACTGCATAAACTATACCAACTAAGATTAATCTTAACCAGTGAGTTGGAACTCCTGCTCCTGCTGGTAATAAACCGAACAATGTAAAGTCTATTAAACCACCTGAGAATGTCATACCAATAAATACATTAAGTATATCCATTAACATAAATGATAAACCTGCTAATACACAGTGAACTACATATAATACTGGTGCAACGAATAAGAATGTAAATTCTAATGGTTCAGTTATACCAGTAAGTAATGCTGTAACTGCAGCTGATGCTAATAATGATCCAACAACTTTTTTCTTGCTTGGTGCTGCTGTTCTATACATAGCTAATGCTGCTGCTGGAAGACCAAACATCATGAATGGGAATTTACCAGCCATAAATCTTGTAGTCCCTGAAACTATAGTTGACATATCTGCTGTTGAAGCTCCAACTAAGCTACTCATGCTTGATAATTGAGCAAAGTAAGCTGTGTTAGCTCCTGCAACTGTTTGCCATGCACCATCAACTAATATTTGACCTTCAACAAATGATCCATACCAGAATGGAGTATAGAATACATGGTGTAATCCAAATGGAATTAATGCTCTTTCAATAAGTCCATAGAAGAATGTTCCTATAGCACCTGCATTTCTAACTAATTCAGAAAGAACACCTATACCGTTTTGAACTACTGGCCAAATGAATGCTAATAAAGCACCAACTACTGCCATTGCCAATGAAGTTACTATTGGCACAAATCTTGAACCTGAGAAGAATCCAATAACTTGTGGTAATTGTATTGTATGATATTTATTATGTAATATTGCTGTAACTATACCTGTAATAATTCCACCGAAAACTGACATATTTAATGTAAATATACCTAAGTTAGTAGTAACATAAGTACCATATTCACCAACTGCATCTGGAGTAACAACTCCTAATTGAGTTAATCCTAATGCTAACATTGAAGATATAACTTGGTTCATAACTATGAAACCAAATATTGAAGCTAAACCTGCAGTTCCCTTATCTTTTTTAGCAAGTCCAACTGCAACACCTACTGCAAATAATAAAGGTAAGTTTCCAAATATTATATCCCCTACATTTTTCATTATTGTTAATATTGCTGTAACAACAGGAATATTAACAAAAGCTATTAATGGTTGATAAACAGCAGGTGGGTTAGATAATCCTGAGATTCCTAATAAAGCTCCACCAACTCCTAGTAAAATACCTGCGATTGGTAATGCTGCTATTGGAAGCATTATAGCTTTACCAATTCTTTGTAATTGTTGTAACATTTATAATTCCTCCTTGAATATAAGTTTATAAATAAAATAAAAATAAATTACTACAGTAGACTGTTCTTCTTCAGGCTTATTATTTGCATTTTTTCTTAAAGTTATTATACAAATCTCTAAAAAAATAAAAAAAGGACCAAAATTTATAGATATAACTATAGTATACCTACAACATTTTTAGTCCTTGCCTGCTTTACCAGTAACACACTACTTATTTAATTACTAACCCATAATAGCACAAGATTTTTGTGATGTAAATGTTTTTTCAATAATTTCATTATTTTTTTTAACTACAATTAATAATCACGGTTAATTTCCGTTATAAATCTAGTATTTATAAATGCTTAATCAATCTAATAATTGTAAATCTATTATAAACAATTATTCATTTTATATTTTTTTGGTGTTTTTTTGCATAAACTATCAAATATTTACATGGATTTTTTGCAAAAATGAATATATAATAAAACCAACATTCAAAATTCAAAAAAAATTACAAAATTCGAAAGGATTCGATAAATATGGCATTAATAGGAATACTAATAATTATAGTAGGATTTGCACTAAAGTTTAATACAATTGCTGTAGTAATAGTTTCTGGTATCGTAACTGGATTAATTGCTGATATGAGCATTTCTGAAATATTAACAACTTTAGGACAAACTTTCGTACAAAAAAGAGAAATGAGTTTATTTCTTTTAACATTGCCAGTAATAGGCTTGTGTGAAAGATATGGATTAAAAGAAAAAGCAATATTATTAATAAAAAAAGTAAAAGGTTTATCTACTGGTAAACTTATAGCTGGATATCTATTTATTAGAGAGGCTTCTTCTGCAATGTCAGTAAAACTTGGTGGACATCCTCAATTTGTAAGACCATTAATTAATCCAATGGCTCAGGGTGCAGCCATTTCAGAATATGGTGAAATTGACGAAGAAGATGAAGATTTAATCAAAGCAAATTCAGCAGCAGCTGATAACTATGGTAACTTTTTTGGACAAAATGTATTTTTAGCAAACTCTGGAGTTTTACTTATTGCTGGTACATTAGAAACTCTAGGATATAATGTTGATACATTACAAATAGCTAAAGCTTCAATTCCTATAGCTATAATAGCATTTATTTTAGGAGTTGTTCAAAACTATTTATTAGATAAAAAACTAGCTAAAAAATATAAGAATAGGTAGGAAGGCATATGGATATTAAGACATTTTCAAATATACTATTAGAAATATTCTACATTATGGTTGGTCTATTCTTCATACTTACTATGATGTTTACTTTAAAGGATAAAAATCATAAAACTAAATATGGCACTGCCCTATTCTGGGGAATTCTTGGTGTTATATTTATACTAGGAAATATTATTCCTCCAGTTATAACTGGTTTACTTATTGTAATAATAGGTATTTTAGCTGCCTTTAATCAAATTAATATGGGAAGCTTAAAACAATTAGATGCTACTTTTGCAAACTTAAAAGCAAATGAAATTGGAATGAAAATCTTTATTCCTTCATTAATAATTGCTTTAATTGCTCTAGTTATTGCACAATTTACACCAATTTCTGGTGTTGCCGCTGTAGGTATTGCTGCAATAATTGCTTTAATTGCTACATTTATAATAACTAAGGCTACACCTAGTGAATTCTTAGATGATAGTAATAGAATGTTCCAAGCTGTTGGAGCTACTGCAATATTGCCTCAATTATTGGCAGCTCTAGGTGCATTATTCACTGTTGCTGGTGTTGGTGATATTATATCAGGTATGATTTCAAGTGTAATTCCAGAAGGTAATATATTATTAGGAGTAACTGCTTATTGTGTAGGAATGGCATTATTTACTGCTATTATGGGGAATGCTTTTGCTGCCTTTTCAGTAATAACTGTAGGTATTGGAGTTCCTTTCGTATTCGCTCAAGGTGGTGATCCAATAATAGCTTCTGCACTAGCTATGACAGCTGGTTTCTGTGGAACTTTATTAACTCCAATGGCTGCAAACTTTAATGTATTACCAGTAGCTTTACTAGAAATTAAAGATAAGAATGCAGTTATAAAAGTTCAATCAATATTTGCAATAACTTTACTTGCAATTCACATACCATTAATGTACTTCTTAGCATTTTAGTACATAAAGGAGGATTATAGATGAAAATATTAATTACAGGATTTGATCCCTTTGGTGGAGAAAATATAAATCCAGCATTAGAAGCTGTAAAAAAATTGCCTGATACTATTTTAGGACATGAAGTTATAAAGATTGAAATACCAACTGTTTTTGGAAAATCCGTAGAAAAAATTGAAGAAAATATTCAAAAACATAATCCAGATGTAGTAATATCTATAGGCCAAGCTGGTGGAAGATTTGGACTTACTCCAGAAAGAGTTGCTATTAATATGGATGATGCAAGAATTCCAGATAATGAAGGTAATCAACCTATTGATATATCAATCTATGAAGATGGAGAGGCAGCTTATTTCTCTAACTTACCTATAAAAGCTATGGTTAAGGAAATGAACGATAACGGAATCCCTGCTTCTATTTCAAATACAGCTGGAACCTTTGTATGCAATCACCTTATGTACGGAATCTTATACTTAATAGATAAGAAGTATCCAAATATGAGAGGTGGTTTTATGCACGTTCCATATATACCATCCCAAGTAACAACAAAAACTAACATGCCATCTATGTCAATAGATGATATAACTAAAGGTCTAGAACTTAGCATAAAAGCAATTATAGAAAATTCATCAGATATAAAAGCTATAGGTGGAGCTATTTGCTAATGAATAAAAACATAAATATTTTTGTTTATGGTAGTTTAAGAGAAGGTTTTTTTAACTATGACATTTACTTAAAGGGAAAAGTTAAATCAATAAGACCTGCTGAAATAAGTGGTTTTCAATTATACCATATGCCATATAAGGGCTATCCAGCAGTATTTCCTGGTAATACTACCATAATAGGCGAAGTTGTTGAACTTGAAAATTATGATTCAACACTTAAGGCTATGGATGAAATGGAAGGTTTCTTAGGCGAAGGAAACCCAAATAATGAATACTCTAGAGAACTTGTAAAAGTTAAATTAACTGATGATGAAAGCTATGAAGATTGTTATTCTTATTTCTATAATAAGGATATAGATCCAAGATTCCAAGAAGAAGCCATATATATAGAAAATGGTGATTGGAAAGAATACATGCTAGGTTCACGATAATCTATAAATAAAAATGGCTAGTTATTATGCTACTATCTCCGTCGCAAGCTCCAAGTCGATATACGCATAAATAACTAGCCATTTTTATTACTATATCTTATTTTTCACTTTAAAACTAAAGGATAAAACTCAGCATGAAGCCGAGTTTTTTATTTAAATAATAAGTTATTACTATAATTACTGTTGATATTGCTTCGCTCCAAGTCGACATACGCATAAATAACTAGCAATTTTTATCGTTATATCTTATGCATTCCTTTAAAACTAAAGGAAAAACTCAGCAGAGAGCTGAGTTTTTATTCTTCTTCATAGGTATTGTTTGCTTTAAATGTATCGTATCTTTTTAATGCATTAAAAACTCCTTGTTCCACTGCATCTCTGATAATATAAAAAAGAATAGACAGTACAATTATTGTTCCTATAATTCCAAATCCCATCATCTTAATTTTCTCTCCTTATAAAGTATTTAAAAATTCATTGCATTCTCTTCTGTTTCTAAATATGTATATATTTTTCTCTTTTTCTTCTTTAAGTATCTTATAGAATTTGTCTCTATGTTCTTTGTTAAAATTCCATATCCATTTCATAAATTCTAAATCAATCTTCTCTGGACACCCTTCTGCCATGTCTGGTCTAACCTTCTTGTAATTAATCATTACTCTTTTTAGCACTCCAAAAATGCATGTCCTTCTCGGATAATCTAAGTAAATTACAGTATCACATCTCTTTAATCTTTCTTGCAATGTCCTATCATAATTACCATCAATTATCCACTTATCATTTTTTAATTCTTCCCTTAGCAATATATTAAATTCTTCCCTAGGTATATTAACCCATCCTTCTCTCCAAAATAATCTATCTAAATGAACTACTGGCAAATTAGTTTTTTCTGATAAAATTCTAGATAATGTAGATTTTCCACTTCCTCCACATCCAATTATCATAATCCTCTTCATTTTATCTTTCATCTTGCTACCTCTGTATATCTATGTTTATTATAAAGTATTATTTTCTTCAATAGGTTCTTTTTTTTCTTCATCTCTTCCTAAGTAATTTCCATTATTGTTTCCACAATATATTCCTTTTTTAATTGGAGCAATTAAAAATCCTACAACTACCCCGCCTAAAAAACAAGCTAGCCCCAGAAATCCTTTTTCTTTATCTTTCATATAAAATTCTCTATTCTTCCATATAATTTTTTATATAATAATTATATCATACTAATATACATTTTTATCCAGTTTATAATTAAAAAGATGAACCACTTTAATAAGTAGTTCATCTTTTTAATATTAATAAATAATCTCTTTTAATAAGGGTGTTTAAAAAGAATTTTTTTATTTCAATTATTATATGTTATTCATCACATCCACATTGTTTTGCTATTGCACTTCGTACATTCTGCCCATTTGAATAACCACAAGCTTCAAGTCCTTTCTGAATAACCTTATTCCACTTTTTAGAAGATAATTCAATAACAGTATCATCATCAAACTCAATGGTACATGCGTTTTCCATTTCACATTCATCACCACAAGCTATTTTGTACATATTTATTCTACTGATTGCTCCTATTTCCTCTAAAACATTTATCATACGATAAACAGTTGAAAATCCTATTTTTTCATCTTGTTTTGATGCTCTATAATAAATTTCCTTACAGCATGTACAGTTTTCTTCCAATATAATATCCAAAATCATTAGCCTTTGCTTTGTAATTCTACAACCACGTTCCTTTAATTTTTTAACGATAATTTCCTTTTGCATCTCAGTTCTATGATAGCTTCTTGATTCATGAAGGTTCACTTTTTGCCTTTCGAGATTTTGTAGCATTTATACTCCCCCTTCTCTACTTGCAATGTCCTCCACAATGTTTGCAATCACAGCCACATTGCAGAGATTTTCCTTTTTTCTTATCACGAATCATGCTCCAAATTATAAGACATACGATTCCTATTACAATAGCTCCAATAAAAATTGTTCCCATATACATACCCCCCTTATGATTTAAAGTAAAATAGGGATTGTCTTTTTATAAGTCAGCCCCTATTTTCATGCTAGTCTAATTTTTATATTGCTCCAGATATCTTCTTTATATTTACATTTAATGTCTTACTTTCTTTATAAGGTCTTACAAGTAGATATATAAATCCAATTACAAGTAAAAATGCAACTATTACTCCAATACCAAAGGTGCCTTCTGTAATAAATCTTCCAATTTGGAATATACATAATGATACTACATAAGCAAGGCCTGTCTCATATCCAACTGCAAACCAGAACCATTTTGCATTATTCATCTCTCTCTTAATTGCTCCCATTGCGGCAAAACAAGGTGCACATAGAAGATTGAATACTAGGAAAGAATATGCAGCTATTGCAGTCATGCTACCTGCCAATGCGCCCCAGATTTCAGTTCCATTTTCAGCTACTTCTGCAAATCCATATAATATACCAAAAGTACCAACTACATTTTCTTTTGCTATAAGTCCAGTTACAGCTGCAACTGCCATTTTCCAATCTCCCCATCCAAGTGGTGTAAATATTGGTGCAATAAAATTACCAATGTATGCTAATATACTACTATCAAGTTGTTCTGCTTCTAGCATTCCAAATGATCCATCTACCCATCCAAAACTCATCAAGAACCAAAGTACAATTGTAGATAATAAAATTATAGTACCTGCCTTTTTAATAAATGACCAACTTCTCTCCCACATACTTCTAAGTAGATTACTTACTGTAGGCATATGATATGCTGGTAATTCCATAACAAAAGGTGCTGGATCTCCTGCAAACATCCTTGTTTTCTTTAAAATAATACCTGAACATATGATTGCTATAATTCCTACAAAATATGCACTTGGTGCAACCCACCATGCTCCACCAAATAGCGCTCCTGCAATTAATGCGATAATTGGAAGTTTTGCACTACATGGGATAAATGTTGTAGTCATAATAGTCATTTTACGATCCCTATCATTTTCAATAGTTCTTGATGCCATTATACCTGGAACTCCACATCCACTACCAATTAACATAGGAATAAAGGATTTTCCTGAAAGTCCAAATTTACGGAATATACGATCCATTATAAATGCAACTCTTGCCATATATCCACATGCTTCTAAAAATGCAAGGAAGAAAAATAATACAAGCATTTGAGGAACGAATCCAAGAACTGCACCTACACCTGCAACAATACCATCAAGGATTAAACCTTTTAGCCAGTCTGCACAGTTAACTGCATCTAAGCCTTTTTCAATTAATACAGGTACTCCTGGTACCCATATTCCATACTCTGATGTATCAGGTTCTCCTGCATCAACAACTTCCTGTGCTTCTTCAACTACTCTATCTGAAATATTAACTGTCTCAATAACTTCTTCTTCTTCATTTATAATATCAGCTTTAGTTTGTCCATTTGTGTATGCTTCTAGAATTTGATCTGCACGACTAAAATTTGCCACATCTTCTTCATAGGCAGAAGATCCAATTCCAAAGAGATGCCATCCATCTCCAAATACTCCATCATTGGCCCAGTCTGTAGCCCATGAACCCACTGTTGTAACTGAAATAAAATATACAAAAAACATTACTACAGCAAAAATCGGTAATGCCAACCATCTATTTGTCACAACACGGTCAATCTTATCCGATGGTGTTAATTTCTTTTTGTTTTTCTTTGTATAACATTCTCCAATTATAGATGAAATATATACATATCTCTCATTTGTTATAATACTTTCTGTATCATCGTCAAATTTGTCCTCTAAGAATTTTATTTCCTCTGATACATCAGGTACATACTTCATCTGCTCTGTAATTTTATCATCTTTTTCTAAAAGTTTAATTGCAAAAAATCTTTTTTGCTCTACTGGAATTTCTTCTCCCAGTTTTTTCTCTACTTTCTGAATTATAGATTCTACAGTAGAATTAAATTCATGAACAGGAACGCTCACATTTTTTGCCTGTGCCAATTCTACTGCCTTCTCAGCTAATTTCTTGACTCCCGCTCCCTTTAATGCTGAAATTTCAACAACCTCGCAGCCTAATTTTTTCTTTAATCTGTCAATATGAATTTTATCACCATTTTTTTCAATAATATCAATCATATTTACCGCTATGATAACTGGAATTCCAAGTTCCATAATTTGAGTTGATAAATACATGTTTCTTTCAATATTTGTACCATCTATAATATTAATAATTGCATCTGGTCTCTCTTTAATTAAATAATTTCTTGCTACTACCTCTTCTAATGTATATGGTGATAATGAATAAATTCCAGGTAAATCCATTATTATGACATCTTTGTGCCCTTTTAATTTACCTTCCTTTTTTTCTACAGTTACACCTGGCCAGTTTCCTACGAACTGATTGGAACCTGTTAGTGTATTAAATAATGTTGTTTTACCGCAGTTTGGATTACCTGCTAGTGCAATTTTTATTGACATCTAAATGTTCCTCCCCTCTGAACATATTTTCTTTTTAATATTATCTAATATTAGTTTTAACTATCTAAAATTAGTTATCACTAACCTACTGCCAAAAAAATTATTCTACTTGAATCATTTCTGCATCTGCTTTCCTAAGTGATAATTCATATCCTCTTACAGTTACCTCAATTGGATCCCCAAGTGGTGCAACCTTTCTCACAAAGACATCAATATCTTTTGTGATTCCCATATCCATAATACGTCTTTTTACTGGACCTTCTCCAGATATTTTTTTTACCTTTACAGTCTGTCCACAAGGAACTTCTTTCAGTGTTTTCATTAAGCTCTCCCCCTTTAAATACTCACAATAAAAGTTTGATTTCTATTATATATATTTAATTAAACTATAATTTTATTAGCCATATCTTTTCCTATAGCTACTCTCGAATCCTTTACGTTAACTATTATGTTTCCACCAATTTCAGAAACAACTGTTACAGTACTACCTGTTACAAAACCAAGCTTTTCTAAAAATTTACGGGTTTCTTCTTTCCCAGAAACTTTTTTTATAACGCTAGATTCTCCTTCTCTCACCATTGATAGTGGCATAATCTCACCCCCTATATGTATTGGTAAAAAATTCATTTCTATAATAATAAGTATAGGCTCACTGATAATCATTGTCAATAAGCCTATTGACATTTTTTTGTCAACAAGCTATACTTCCTAATAATTTATATATAATACTTCCATTAAACTAATAAAATATTTGAAAAAATAACGATTTCATGTTATACTAGCTTAAATTTATTACAATTATTATAATTTAATAACACATGAGGTGATATATTTCATGAAAATAAATGAATCTTCCGAAAACTATCTAGAAACAATATTGATATTAAGTAAGAAACTGCCTGTTGTACGTTCTGTAGATATTTCAAATGAATTAGGATTTAAGAAATCAAGTGTCAGTATTGCTATGAAAAATCTAAAGGAAAATAACTATATAACAGTAACTGATTCTGGTTTTATATATCTTACTGATTCAGGTAAAGAAATTGCAGAAATGATTTATGAAAGGCACGAATTAATTTCATCACTACTTGAAAAACTTGGTGTTCCAAAGGATATAGCTTCTGTTGATGCTTGCAAGATTGAACATGTAATTAGTAAAGAAACCTTTGATGCAATAAAAAGAGCTTATAAACTAATGTAAGAAGTGAGGATTCTTAAAAAGGAACTTTACTTCTTATTTTCTTTCATATAATTAATTTCCTTTTTTATTATCAATACAATCCCGCTTCTGCCTCCCCCCCTATGTTTATTTTTATTTTTATTTGTGCCATAATAAAAATATATAATATGATAGGTCGGTGATTTTATGAATACTGAAATAGAAAAGTTAGCTCAAATACTTAAAGAAAGTAATAATATAGTATTCTTTGGTGGTGCAGGTGTCAGTACTGAATCTGGTATTCCTGACTTTAGAAGTTCAAATGGATTATTTAGTGAAAAGCTTAAAATTAATTTTACTCCTGAGCAATTAGTATCACATAGCTTTTATATAAGATATCCTGAAGAATTTTTTAACTTCTATAAAGCTAAACTTATATATCCAGAAGCAAAGCCTAATGAAGCTCATATTGCATTAGCTAAGCTTGAAGAAATGGGAAAATTAAAAGCTATTATAACTCAAAACATCGATGGATTACATCAAGCTGCTGGAAGTAAAAATGTTTTTGAACTTCATGGATCTGTACTTAGAAATTATTGTGTTAAATGTCATGCTTTCTATGATGAAAAGTTCATATTAGAGTCAAAGGGAGTACCTACTTGTACTAAGTGTGGTGGAAGAGTTAAACCTGATGTAGTTTTATATGAAGAAGGTTTAGATGATGCAACTATTAGAGGTGCTGTAGACGCAATATCAAAAGCTGATACATTAATTATTGGTGGAACTTCTCTTGTAGTTTACCCTGCTGCAGGACTTATTAATTACTTTAGAGGTAAGAATCTTATTCTTATAAATAAGAGTACAACTTCTGCTGATAATAAAGCTGATTTAGTTATTCATGATTCTATTGGAAAAGTTTTAGGAGAAGCTGTTAATAATTTATAAAATTAATGCTGTCACTAGCAATATTAGAACTGCTATGACAGCACTTTTTATCTTGTAGATAATTTATTTCTTTTTATAATTACAGCCCCTTTTCTATTATAGCTTTTTTTCTATTCTATTTCTTATATCTTCCATACGCTTGTCTAAAGCAGCACTAACTTCTGAACATTCTACTAACTCTCTCTCCAAAAATTCAATTTCTTCTGAAGCTATATTTTTCTTATATCTTAATTTATGTTCTAGGCTTGCCCAGAAATCCATAGCTATTGTTCTAAGCTGAACTTCTACCTTCATATATTTCTTTTCATTTTTCAGGAAAATTGGTACTTCTATAATTAAATGTAAACTTCTATATCCACTCTTTTTAGGATTCTTTATATAATCCTTTTTTTCTATTAACCTAATATCATCTTGATTTAATAAACAATCTGCTAACATATAAATATCTTCTGGGAATGAGCAAATTACCCTTACTCCCGCAACATCATTTATATTTTCTTCTATTGATTGCAATGAAAAAGGTAGCTCTTTTCTTTTAAGCTTTTTTAAAATGCTTTCATTAGACTTTAATCTAGATTTTATAGTCTCTATTGGATTCCTATCATATTGTACTGAAAACTCTTCATTTAATACATTAAATTTTGTTTCAACTTCCATTATTGCACAGCGATAATAAGTCATTAATTCATTTACTGGTCTTATATTTTCATGCATTGCTGATAAAAAATCATCAGTAATTATTTTTTCCATTAATAACTTTTCTCCAAATTCTCTAAGCATCTAATCATTCCTCACTTTTAATATACTCTATTCTTATATTAACATTATATACTGGTAAAAGCATCTTTCTTAACCATATCTTAATAATTTGGTGTATTATATTTGTATAGAGTTAGATATAAAAATGTTTATTTCTCAATATATATTTTGATATGGAGGGGTGAAAAATGAAAACTGGAAAATTAAATAAAATAACTGATGTTAAAGGAGTAAAAGTAGGTCATAAAACCATTGATAATGGAGATATACATACAGGTGTAACTGTAATTATCCCAAGTGAAGATAATATATTCCATAATAAGTATGTGGCTTCTTCTTATGTAATTAATGGCTTTAGTAAAACAAGTGGATTAATTCAAATTGATGAGCTTGGTACTATAGAAAGTATTATAGGACTTACAAACACTTTAAATGTTGGTACTGTTCAGCAAGCCATAGTAAAGCATATGCTAAAAAATAATCCTGATATAGGTAAAAATACTGGTACTATTAATGCTGTTATTGGAGAGTGTAATGATGGATATCTTAATGATATTCGTGAATGTGCTATAACAGAAGAAGACGTTTATGAAGCTATAAAAAATGCAACTACTAATTTTGAACTTGGAAGTGTTGGTGCTGGAAGAGGAATGTCCTGTTTTGGAATGAAGGGTGGCATTGGTTCTGCCTCTCGTATTGTTGAATTAGATGGACAAGAATACACTATAGGGGTTCTAGTCTTAAGTAACTTTGGATTAAAAAAAGACTTTATTTTTGATAACATTAACTTCTCTAATTATCATGATGAAACCTTGGAAAAAGGAAGTATTATTATTATACTTGCTACTGATGTCCCACTATCATCTCGTCAAATAAAAAGAGTTTGTAAAAGAATGAGCGTTTCACTAGCAAGACTAGGCTCTCATTTAGGTAACGGAAGTGGAGATGTTGTAATTGGATTTTCAACAGCAAATGTTATTCCTCATTATCCAACAAGTGATGTGATAAGTATAAAAGAGATTCATGAAGATAAAATAGATATAGTATTTAGAGCTTCCATTGAAGCTTGTGAATCTGCTATTATGAGTTCATTATTAAATAATGAAACTCTAGTTGGTAGAGATGGCAATACTCGTCTTTCTTTATTAATACATTAAAAGATTTTCTTTAGCTAAAAAAATAAATATACTATTGCGATGACTTGAAATTTATGACAGAGCAAGCAATAGTATATTTATTTTTATTTAAAAGCAAAAAACTTTAATAATACAAATGTTACTGGAATCCCTATAACTGCAGCTAAACAATATGCAATTAATTTATCTAAGCCTAAAATATTAAGGGTTATTATTACAACTATGTTTTGAATTATAAAATTAGGTATATATGAAATTCCAAACTTAATAAACTTAGTAAAAGATAGTTTTTCTTTAAAGGTTATATAGCTATTTAAAATATATGAAACTATCAATCCTGAAATATACCCTAAGATAAAAGCTAAATTTTCATTAAGTAAGCTTGAATATATAAAGGAAAACATAACTCCATTAAATGTATTTATAACACCTATAATTATAAATAATATAAATTCCTTATTTATAAATATACTTTTTATTTTGTTTATTATATTCATTTATCTTTTCTTCCTTATTTCTTATTAATTTATCTTTAATAATATATCTTGGTCTTGCCTTAGTTTCATTATATATCTTACCTATATATTCACCTATCACCCCTAATGAAAGTAATTGAATCCCACCTAACATCCATATGGATATTACAATTGATGTCCATCCAACTTCTGTTTTACCTAGGAGCTTTACTACTAATGAGTATATTAATGCAATTAAGCTTATAAAAAATATTGAAAAGCCTAAAACTGAAATTAATCTTATAGGTTTAACACTAAAGGAAGTTATTCCATCTATTGCAAATGCAAGCATCTTTTTTAGTGGATACTTAGATTCTCCAGCGAATCTTTCATGTCTTTCATATTCAACTATAGAATGTTTATATCCAATTAGAGGTACTATACCTCTTAAAAATAAATTTACTTCTTTGAATTCTGCTAATCCTTCTAATGCTCTTTTACTCATAAGTCTATAATCTGCATGGTTATAAACAACATTAACACCTAGCTTATCCATAAATTTATAAAAGCCTAGTGCTGTTGTTCTTTTAAAGAAGGTATCTGTTTCCCTAGAACTTCTAACTCCATAAACTATGTCACTACCTGAATAATATTCATCAACAAATTTTTCTATTACATCTATATCATCTTGTAAATCTGCATCTAATGAAATAACCATATCTGCATATTTCTTAGCTACCATTAGCCCTGCTAATAAAGCATTTTGATGGCCTCTATTTCTTGATAAGTTTACTCCTGAAAATATAGAGTTGCTATTGTAAAGTTCTTCTATTATGTCCCAAGTCCTATCTTTAGAGCCATCATTAACAAATAATATCTTACTTTCCTTAGATACTTGTCCTTGGTTTATCATCTTATTTATCTTTTCTAAAAGTCTTTTAGCTGTTTCTCTTAAAACCTCTTCCTCATTGTAGCAAGGTACAACTAAATATAATCTTTCTTCCATACTATTATCTCCTTTTTATATTAGGCTTCACTTAAGTTGTATTTTTTTAATAAAACCCTAAGGCCCTCTATTGCAAAAATAATAAATGTCCATGCTATTATAAGTGAATATCGTCCTTGAGCCTCTGTTACTAAGTACATAACACCATATCCACAAAGTATTATATATAATAAATTTATTGCTGAATCATCAGTTCTTTTTCTTCTATTATTTAAGCCTAAGAAAACAAGTAACATAATACATCCATAAATAACTTCAATAAACCAAAGGGATACATTGACTTTAACTGCATCTTCCTGCATATCTAATTTAGATAAATATGCTCCCTCAAAATCTCCTATACTCCATTGCATTGCAAATTTAACTATATAAAATCCCGCTAATTTTAAAGGATTTGTAGTTGCTAATCTTTCTTTTATAATTTCCTTACTAGCTTTATCTATCTTATCATAATCATAATTGTATTTAGTTACAATTGAAGCATCTTCTTCATTCCATCTTCCAAAGCTCTCTATATTAGTTCCCTTTAATATACTAGTAACCTTAGGTTCACTACCTTTCCATAATGGGAATTCTGTTACTCCTAATCCCTGTAATATAGAGCTTACTGTAAATAAAACTAAAAGATAAGGCAATAAGTAAAGTCCAACTCTTTTAAGCTTTTCAAAAAGCTTGTCCTTTGTGTAAATTAATAAGTATATTCCGAAGGCTATAACCATAATTGTTGCAACCATTCTAAATAAATTTCCTATAGATAACATAACTCCAGATAATATAAGATAATATTTACTTTTCTTATTTTTAATTACTAAGATAAATAAATAAGTACTTAGTAAATAAAATGGTATTGCAATATTTTCTGTACATAGTATTCCAACAAAAGTTACTAGTGGTGGGAAAAATGAAGCTAAACCAGCTGCATAAAGTCCTAATTTCTTAGAATTAAATATTTCTTTTGCTAAAAGATATATTAAATAAACTGTTAAAACTTCAAAGAATAAATTAACAACCTTCATTGCAATTATATTATTTACTGGAAATACCTTTATCATAAATGACATATATAAACTCATTATTGTTAAATGAGGAAACCTTCCTAAATATCCAGTTCCCCAAAAAGCACTTGTATTTCCCTCTAATAAATCCTGTGCAGTTTCATAAATTACTCTAAAGTCTGATATTGGCATAGTATTTACATTTAATAACCATAGCACACGTAAAATACATGATAATAATAAAATTAATAATATCTTATATTTAGTTTTTATATCTTTTTTAATAATATATAACTCTAAAGCAATTGTAATTGCCAAAATTAATATTGGTATTATTACCTGTATATTGAATTTTTCATAAAAAATCAAGCTACCAACTGTAATTAATCCACATGCTACTACAACTATACCCATTAAAACTGTTAATATATTTATATAAAACTTTGTAAAACTTATTTTAAACTTATCCAAAAAGCTACCTCCTGAATTCATTAATCAATAATTAGTCTACTTTATTAGTTTTGTAGTAATAATTGTTTTTTATTATTTTATCTGCTATGTCATAAGCTTTTTTTAACATCTCTTCTTCATCTCCCTTAGGATTTCCTAATATTATTCCGTCCTTAATAACAGTTGCATTCCTATTAGTATTTAGTAGATTTCTCCCCATAGGATATCCATTTGTATCTACTCCTAAAAGATATGAAACAGTGGGCATAATATCTATTTGTCCGCCATAAGCTTCTATAGTTTTACCAGGTATATCACTTCCATAGATAATTAAAGGAATTTTACTATACTTTTCTTGCCACCATGTTCCTTCAATATTACTAGCCTCTACATCTTCCATATAATATTTATGAATTCCACCATGATCTCCATAAACTACTACAATAGTATTATCTAATAAATCTTTTTCCTTTAATAATTCAAAAAATAACCCTATTTGTTTATCTGCATAATGAATACTTTGAAAATATCCACCTAATTTATTTTTATCTAGCTCCTTAGGTAGCTCTAATTCTCTATATTTTTCATCAATATCAAAGGGTCCATGACTAGTTAATGTTGGTACTACAGCTAAAAATTGCTCTTCTTCCTTTGCTATTTTCTCTACAAATTGTGTATAAAGGCTTCTATCTGATAATCCAAAACCTACTATCTCATCTATAGTATAGTCTCTTATATCCCATATTGTCTTATAGTCTGCTGCTGACTTTCCAGCCTCTGCCCAGTTCCAATCTCCAGCCTTTTCTGCATGAGTTAAAATAGTATTATACCCTTCTTTATTTAATATCCTTGGCAATGAATAGTATTTTACTTCTGGGTATTCTAAATAAGTTATAACATCCCCTAAGGGTAATACACCTGAAGCTGCCATCATGTCCGTGTCTATACTATTACCGGCACTATTTTGCTCGTGAATATTTTTAAAGTACAAATTTTCTTTAATTAACTTATTTAAGTTAGGTGTAATTTCTTGGTCAAATACTTTCTCATTAATAACAAAATTTTCTAAAGCCTCAATTTGAAGGAATACAACGTTCTTTCCTTTAGCTAATGCTTTATATTCATTATCATCTAACCCTTCTTTATTCCACTCTAGCCACTGATTTATTTCATTAATATCATTGTCATTAGCTTTTCTTACTAACTTTTTAATAGTTTTATAGTCCTCATAAATATGGTTACCTATTGGAGATCTACATACAATTTTAGTATAAGGATTCCATGTTCCCTGCCATTCTTCTTGTATAAATCTAACCTTTCCATTAGTTAAATCCTCTATGTCCAATATATAGTGAAAACTTCCTATTATAGCAAAGCATAAGGCTATTAGTACTAATGAAGTTCCTACTCTTCTTATATTATTAATTTTACTAGTAATCTTCTTATAATAAAATAATAATAAACCAATATCAATTAAAAAGACTATGTCTCTAATTCTAGGATTAATTATACCTTCATTTATGGTATAAAAACCTTCCTTAAAGAATAAGAACTTTAATTCTAATAAATGACCAGTTCCCCTATATACCCACAAATCTGAAATAATTAAAAGGGTATATATAATATCTATAAATAATAGATATCTAATAGAGTTCTTTCCTTTAAACATTAAAGCTGGTAATACAAATACTCCTAATATAGCTAAATGTGGCAATATTAAAAATATATTTATGTCTGCTCCATTAATATTAAAACTTCCATTATCAAATGTAATAAATAATGCCAATAAAAAACCTTTTGTATATAAAATTCCTAATATTATTACTATCCATTTATATTTTTTCAAAGTCTTCCTCCCTATTAGATTTTCTAATTAAAAACCTAATTCCTTCAGTGGCTAAAATAATAAAGATCCATGCTATAATTAATGAATATCTAGCTTGCGACTCTGTTACTAAATACATAACTCCATATCCACATAGTATTAAATATATTAAATTTATTTCATAATTCTTATTATTTTTTCGTCTATTAATTATTCCTAAAAATACAAGAATCATTACAAATAAATAGACTATCTCTAGTAACTCAAGAGATACATCAATTATTATTTCCTCTTCCGGAACATTTAGTTTCGACCAGAAAATACCACCAAAATCTCCTTCATTCCACTGCTTAGCAAATTTATTTAGATAAAACTTAGCTAACTCTAAAGGCTTGGTAGTAGTTAGTCTTTTAATAATGATTTTCCTGCTGGCTTCACTTATTTTATTATAATCATAATCATATTTATTTACAATTGAGGCATCTTCTTCATTCCATCTTCCACCTCTTTCTATGTTACTTCCTTTTAGTATGCTAGTAACTTTTGGTTCACTCCCTTTCCATAATGGAAATTCAGTTATCCCAATCCAATGTAATAAAGAACTTACTGTGAAAAGAACAAGTAAATAAGGTGCTAAATAAAGTAATATCTTTTTAACCCTTTCAAGGAATTTATCCTTTGCATATATTATTAAATACATAGCAAAAGCTATTATCATAATTGTTGCAACCATTCTAAATAAATTCCCAATAGATAAAATTACACCAGATAATATTAAATAATATTTACTTTTCTTATTTTTCACTACTAATATAAATATATAGGTACTTAGTATATAGAAAGGTATCGCAATGTTTTCTGTGCAATAAACGCCAACATAAGTTACTAGTGGAGAGAAAACTGATCCTAAACCTGCAGCATAAAGTCCTAATTTTTTAGAATTGAATATTTCTCTAGCTAGAAGGTATACTAAATAAATAATTAAAACCCCAGATAATAAATTAACAAACTTCATTGCAATTAAATTACTAACAGGAAAAACTTTTATCATAAGTGCCATATATAAAACCATAATCGTTAAATGTGGAAACCTGGCTATATACCCACTCCCCCAAAAGGCATTAGTATCTCCAGTTAATAAATCCTGTGCACATTCATAAATTACTCTAAAATCTGAAGTTGGAATACTATTAATATTTAAGAGCCATAATCCCCTTAAGATGAATCCTAAGAGTAATATAAATATTAATTTCCATTTTACATCTACTTTTTTTACTATAATAAATAATTCTAAAGTAATTATACCTATTAAAATTATTGCTGGTAAAATATCTCCCTGGCTTAGAATTTTTAAGTAAAACTTACAGTAATATATTACTATTAACATTAGTACTAGCAATATATTTATATAAAGTTTTGTAAAAGCTATTCTGAATTTATTCAAATTATATTCCCCCTATTTACTTTTTTATCCTTCCTATAAATAATCTTATTATAGGTATCTTACAGTACTTATAAGAAAATCTTAAAGATTTATTAAGACAATTATCTATTTTTAAAAATTATATAATAAGTATTTATTATAGTCTTTATAACAATTACACTTTATCATAAATAACCTTTTTTTTCAAACAAAACCATTTTTTATAAGTAAAATAACTCTTTCTATTAATACTTATCTTGTGTGAATTACATTGTCTAATCCAAGCTAAATTAAAAAGAAGCTGCAAAAAAACAGCTTCTCCTATATGAATATTTTTATATTTAATTATCATTAAAATAAAATCTATACTACCCTTGTTCCATGAATTTCTTTAGCTCCAGTATATTCCATGATATAATCTCTATTTTCTTTATTTACGCCCTTACCTGGCATAATTATAATTCTATCATTAGCATGCTTAATTAAATCTTTAATTGATTCCCTTCCAATTAGTGCATTTCCTCCTCGTGCACCCTTAGTTAATATTCTATCTATTCTAAGTTCTACTAACTGATCAATTGCTTCCTTTTTATCTTCTATTTCATCAAAGGCCATATGGAAGGTAATATTCATAGGCTTGGCTACTTCCACTAATCTTTTAGTTGTATTTAAATCTATTTTATCCCCTTTTAAGGCTCCAATTACTACTCCGTAAGCACCTAATTCTTTACACATTTTGATATCTTCTATCATAATTTCTACTTCATCTTCTGAGTATTCAAAACTTCCTCCTCTTGGTCTTATAATAACCATTACTGGAATCTTAAGTTTATTAATTGTCTTTTTTATATTTCCAAAGCTAGGTGTTGTACCATCTTCTGAAAGATTATCACAAAATTCTATTCTATTAGCTCCTAATTTTTCTGCTTTAATTGCTTCATTATAACTTCCTACACATGCTTCATATATTTTCATAAAACCCTCCTAAATTAACTTACTATATAAATTTAAGAACCTATATAATATTTTTATATAAATAATAAATTTTTAAAGAAAAACTCAATCTAAATGAAATTTTCTTTTTATACAGTATTATTTTAACTGTACAATATAAAGAAATAAATCACAAGATTGAGTCTTTAATTTAATATTTTCTTAACTTTTTTTACTATAATATTGTCTTTTCTGCTAAACTCTTATATCTTTCATATCTTTCCTTAGCATTTTCTTCAGTTTTTTCAAACAATTCTTCTGCTATTTCTGGGAAAGCTTTTGCTAATGATGAATATCTAACTTCTCCCATTAAGAATTCTCTAAGGCTTGCAGTTGGTGCCTTTGAATCTAAATTAAATGGATTCTTACCAGAAATCTTTAAGTCAGGATTGTATCTATATAAATGCCAGTATCCTGAATCTACAGCTCTCTTTTCTTCAAATGGAGTATTAGACATACCCATCTTAATTCCATGAGATATACAAGTAGCATAAGCTATTATTAATGAAGGTCCCTTATAACTTTCTGCTTCTGCAATTGCTTTAAGAGTTTGATTTAAGTTAGCTCCCATACATATTTGTGCTACATACACATATCCATAGGTCATAGCCATTAAGCCTAAATCCTTCTTCTTAGTTCTCTTTCCTGTAGCAGCAAACTTAGCAACTGCTGCTTCTGGTGTAGCTTTAGAAGATTGACCCCCAGTATTTGAATAAATTTCTGTATCAAATACTAAAACATTAATATCTTCTCCTGATGCTAATACGTGATCTAAGCCACCATAGCCTATATCATAAGCCCAGCCATCTCCACCAAATATCCATTGAGATCTCTTAACAAAGAATTCTTTATCCTTTAATATTTCCTTAGCAATTTCTGAATTTTCTTGTTCTAGAACACTTCTTAAGTTTTCTGCTCTTTGTCTTGTTCCTTCTCCATTATCTACATTATCTAACCAATCTTTTAATATAGCATTGGCTTCTGTAGACATATTTCCTTCTTCTAAAGCTATTCTTACATTATCTGCAATTCTATCTCTAATTGTCTTAACTCCTAAGAACATACCTAATCCATATTCAGCATTATCTTCAAATAATGAATTAGCCCAAGCTGGACCATTTCCTTCATGATTAGGTCTATAAGCAGTAGACGCTCCTGATGCAGCCCAAATTGATGAACAACCTGTAGCATTTGCAATCATCATTCTATCTCCAAATAATTGAGTTACAAGCTTAGCATAAGTAGTTTCTCCACATCCTGCACAAGCTCCTGAGAATTCTAATAAAGGTTGTTCAAATTGACTTCCCTTAACTGTAGTCTTACTCATAGGATTTTCTTTTGGATTTAATTCTTCAATTGCATAGTTCCAAGCTTCTATTTGTTTACTTTGTGTATCCATAGGTTTCATTACTAAAGCTTTTCCTGGTGCTGGACAAATTTCTGCACAGTTTCCACATCCAGTACAATCTAAAGGAGTTATTCCTATAGTATAGTTATACTCTTTATCTCCTTTAATTCCATTTGCTTTAATACTCTTATAACTATCAGGAGCATTTTTTAATTCCTTATTAGTTGATAAGAATGGTCTTATAACTGCATGAGGGCAAACAAATGAACATTGATTACATTGAATACATTTATCTGGAATCCACTCAGGTACATTAACTGCTATTCCTCTTTTTTCAAAGGCAGTTGTACCAGACATAAAGGTTCCATCTTCTGCTCCTGCATCTATAAATGTTGATACTGGAATGCTACTACCTTCTAATTTATTTATTGGAATGCATACTTCTTCAACAAACTTTGGAACATCAATTTTTTCTTCCAACATATCATCTTCAGCATCCTTCCAATTTTCTGGAGGATCTATTTTAACTAATGACTCTAAACCTTTATCTATAGCTTCAAAGTTCATATTAATTACTTTTTCACCTTTTTTACCATAGGAAGTTACTACTGCATCCTTTAAATATTTAACAGCATCTTCAATAGGGATAATATTAGCCAACTTAAAGAAAGATGATTGCATTATCATATTGATTCTTCCACCAAGACCTATTTCTTGTGCTATCTTTATAGCATTAATAGTATAGAACTGTATATTATTTTCTGCTATGTATCTCTTAATCTTAGCTGGAAGTTTCTTATCTAATTCTTCTTCACTCCAAATAGTATTTAATACAAATACTCCATTCTTTTTAAGTCCCTTTAGAACATCATAATTATATACATAAGATTGATTATGACATGCTATAAAATCCGCCTTATCTATTTCATAATGAGATTTTATTGGAGATTTACCAAATCTTAAGTGGGAAACTGTAATACCTCCTGATTTCTTTGAGTCATATGCGAAATATCCCTGAGCATACATATTTGTATGGTCACCGATTATTTTTATAGCACTTTTATTGGCTCCAACTGTACCATCTGAGCCTAATCCCCAGAATTTGCAAGCTGTTATTCCTTCTGGAGTAGCATCTAAATCTTCCTTTGGTGTTAATGATAAATAGGTCACATCATCATCAATACCTATAGTAAATCTATTCTTTGGTTTATCTAAATTAAGATTATCAAAAACAGCTTCTATATGAGCTGGATATGGATCCTTTGAACCTAATCCAAATCTGCCGCCATAAACCTTAGGTGTATTTTCCATTTCATTAACTGCTCTAACTATATCTAAATATAAAGGTTCACCAATAGAACCAGGTTCTTTAGTTCTATCTAATACAGCAATTTTTTTAACTGTTTTAGGAATAACCTTTAATAATTTTTCTATTGAAAAAGGTCTATAAAGTCTTACCTTGACAAGTCCAACCTTTTCTCCCTTAGCTCTTAAATAATCTATAGTTTCTTCTGCTACTTCAATTACTGAACCCATAGCTACTAATATTCTATCTGCTTCTTTATCTCCGTAATAATCAAAGCAATGATATTCTCTTCCAGTAAGTTCAGTTATTTTTGACATATATTCTTCAACTATATCTGGAATATCATCATAATACTTATTTAATGATTCAGTTAATTGAAAGTATGTATCTGGATTTTGTGATGTTCCTCTTGTAACTGGATGATCAGGATTCAATGCATTTTTTCTAAAATTATTTAATGCTTTATAATCAACAAGATTTGCTAATTCATCATATTCTAAAACCTCAATCTTTTGTATTTCATGAGATATTCTAAATCCATCAAAGAAATTAACAAAAGGCATTCTAGCTTTTATTGCTGTCAAATGTGCTACTGGAGCTAAATCCATAACTTCTTGAACAGAGCCTTCTGAAAGCATGGCAAAACCAGTTTGTCTAGCTGCCATAACATCTTGATGATCTCCAAATATACTTAATGATGAGGTTGCTATTGCTCTTGCAGCTACATGAATAACTGCTGGTAATCTTTCACCAACCATCTTATACATATTAGGAACCATAAGTAATAAGCCTTGTGAAGCTGTAAAAGTAGTACTTAATGCACCTGCTTGAAGAGATCCGTGTAAGGCTCCTGCAGCACCTGCTTCTGATTGCATTTCAACTACCTTTACTGGCTTTCCAAAAATATTTTTCTTTCCCTTGGCTACCCATTCATCTACATGTTCTGCCATAGGTGAAGAAGGGGTTATTGGGAAAATTGAACTTACTTCTGTAAGAGCATATGAAACATAAGCTGCTGCAGTGTTTCCGTCCATGGTTTTTGTCTTTCTCATTTTATATTAATCCTCCTTTAAAATTTAATACTAGAATAATATATATAAAAACACTTTAATATTTTAAGTATTTGCATAGCCATGTTCTATTATGCAGTTAATATTTTCACTATTTAAATAACATGACTCAAATTTACTATACCAAAATTTCCTTCTAAATAAAAGATAGTAATTATCTCTTAATAATCATTAAATTACTTCATAAGATTAAGAAGCTGTACAAAAATAAATTTTAATACAGCTTCTTAATCTTATTTATAATTAATATTTAAAATAGTTTTATACTTTTTCATACTATAAAAGTGCTTATAAGAAAGATTTCTTACTTTAAGATTTATTTCTACTTCATATTCATTCATTTCCTTAATTGTTTTTCTTAATTTTTTCTATACCTTCATAACCAATATTCTCATTTTTAAAATATGCTAAGGTTATGTGTGGAGTTAAGGGATACTCTAATTTCTTTACTTCTTCAAATTTATTATATAAGTTCATTAGTCTATTATAGTTATCATCATCAACTGGCTCTAGTCCTAATACTATACTAGTATTTACAAGGTTAAATACATAACTTTTCTTCATTTTGATTTTTTCTTTTTGATTTGTATTATAAAGTTTATTAAAAACATTCTTTATTTCACTTTGACTTTCAGCAATAATATCTTCTATAACTTTATAATTAGAATTACTATTTAAATCATGTAAAGTCATATGCAAGGTTGAAGCAGGTAGCTTTTCTGATAAATAATTACTTCAATTACAATATAGAATATCTTGTACTCTTGCTATAAGATTTTTTTCATCTTCGCTTAATTCAAATACTACAGTATCACCATAAAAACCCCTTATAATTCCATTACCATTTATTTTGTCTGCTATTTTAGGATTAACTACAAATTCTTGCAAATTATCTTGAATAGATTTTTTTCAAAAGAATATATTCTATTTTTAAATTCTAGAAAGCTTTCCATATATCAAATTCTCCCTTAATAATATAGTCATCACATTATGAAGTATCTGTATATTATTAGCAATTTATTTTCTATTAAAAAAGTACAAATATGTGTCCTCAAGGCTACTTTTTGCAACTTTTAAACATTTCTCAATTGGTATTTCTTCAGATACCAATCTAACATATATTCCATTCTCTCTTTTTGCTATCTGACTTAAATTATATCTTTCCTTAAAATCTTCTAAGGTTTCATCTGATATTAACGCTTCATAAACTTTTCCTTCCATACTACTTATTATATTACTAGGTTCATCATTCAAAATTACTCTTCCTTTTTTCATAAGTATAATTCTGCTAGAAATATATTCAATATCAGATACTATATGAGTTGCTATAATTACTATCCTATCCTTTGATATTTCACTTATAAAATTCTTAACCCTTATCCTCTCCATTGGATCTAACCCTGCCGTAGGCTCATCTAATAATAAAACTTTTGGGTTATTTAATAGAGATTGTCCAATTAATATTCTTTGCTTCATTCCTCCAGAGTACTCCCCTAACTTTTTATCTGCTTCCTCTTTTAAATTTACTAACTCTAATACTTCATCAATTTTATCTTTAGCTACTTTTCTCTCTACCCCCTTTAAAGAAGCCATATACCAAAGGAATTTCCTTGCTGTAAAATTTCTATATATTCCTTGATGTTGAGGCATATATCCTAATATACTTCTAAAATCTTTACCCATTTTGCATATATTTTCCCCATCAAATAATATTTCTCCATTCTCAGCTTTTAAATTATCTGTAATTATATTCATTAAAGTAGTTTTCCCTGCTCCATTTGGTCCTAAAAGTCCATAAATCCCATTAGTTAAATTTAGAGAAATATTGTCTAGAGCCTTTATTTTTCCGTTATTATAGCTCTTGCTAATGTTCTTTATTTCTAAATTCATATGCTACCCCACCTTTTTATAACCTTTTCACCTTCATAAAACTTATTTGCTATATATTGAAGAATTATTAAAATTATTATTAAAACTACATAGTATATTAAATTAAATATTAAATTTCCATCTTTAATTATAGAATTATTAATGTCAAAAACATTAACTAAAGAATATCTATTTATTGTTTCTATACCAATAAAACTTAATATATAACTAGGTATTAATAAGAAATTTGAAATTATAATAGTAAATAAATTATTCTTAGTTATTAAGGATATATTTGTTATAAAATTAGATATTATAAATACTCCTAATAGTTTAAATAAATTTGTTAAGATTAAAAAAGATAAAATACTTAAATTAGGTGTGAAATTGTAAAATCCTTCTATGCTTTGAATTGGTGAATATAAAAAACTATAGCCAAGTTCCCTAAATACATTAATATATCTTGGTAAGGAAACTAAAATATATACAAATACAGCCATGGAAAAACTTATTAAATACTTATATATAAATAACTTTTTCTTATTTTTGCTTCCTCTAATTAAATATATATTTCCTGTTTTATATTCAAAGGCAAATATATTTGAAATTAGTATTATTATTAATACAGAAATACTTAATCCCTCAACTAAATCTTTATTCTTATTTAATATAAGTTCCTCACCTATGTTCTTATCTAATAAATCTCCATTTATATTTTTAGTATTCTTAAGTTCATTTAAATATAGATACTGATTATAAAAATCTATAAATGGCTTTTTATATAGATTTAATTTATTTGTTATTTTTCGTTGTTCATTCAAGTATTCCTCTATATTTATTTCATTGGCAATTAATTTTAGTGATAATTCATCTAAATATTCATTTTCATTATCAAAGAAATGTTTTTCTTTCTCTATTTCTATTTTTTTATCTTCTGTAATGTTTCCTCCCAAATTACTTATATAATACTTGTAGAGTTTTTCTTCTGTTGTATAATTATAATTTTTCGAGAAGTTAATAGATTTAAAGCTAATTATCAATATAATGAGCAATATTAAATATAATTTACTTTGGAGTATGTCTTTGTATATCTCATTTATAAATAAACTTGATGAAGTAGTAATTCTGCTTATTTTAGTTCTAATTCTATTAAAAAAATAAATAGTTATCCACTTCTTTTTATATTCTCTTTCCCTTGAAAATAATATAATATTTAAAATTATAATACTTGGTAGAACTATAAATATAAAAACTTTATATGCTAAAATAATATTTATAGGAATAGTAAAAAGATTAATATTTACATATTCCTTTAGCAAATAAGGTGTAAATAAAAACGTTAATATATTTACATACTTAAAAAAGTTAATATAGGAATTAACAGGTAATAAAGTTAAAAATAAAAAACTTACTACTAAAACTGCTATTACAGATATATAATTTTTAACTATATTTTTATTTATTTGAAAAATTAACAAAAATATTCCTCCTATTAATAATGAAGAGCTTATTTTAGTTAGCAAAAATAATTTAATATATTCACGTACATTTATCCTTAAAATACTGCCTTTAAATTCATTTATAGATTGTATATCCCTTGATAAATCTCCAAAACCATATAAGTAATTTGATAAAATTGTTATTGACCCATATAAAATTACAGAGATGCAAGTTATTAAAATAAATAAAGTTATTATCTTTGCTATTATTAACTTTCCCCTACCATTTTTTGTTGATTTAATCAGAGGCAATATATCCGTTTCTCTTTCATAAGAAAAAATAACTATACATAATATAAAAATAATAAAGATAATAATTACATCAGCAAAATAATAATTAGTAATACTTAATACTCCTTCTTCCATATCTAATTTTAAATTTGCATTTCTAATACCTTTAAAATCCTCTGCTGTCTTTAAAATATTATTGTAAGAAAAGGTTCCTTTTTTATTAAATATAGACACTGATAACATCTTATTCTTTTGCTCTTCAATTCCACCTAAATAATCATTATATGAACCTAAATAATCCTTTTGCTTTAACAACTTTGCCACTAAAACCTTGTCTCGTTCTAAAGCTTCGCTATCATTTAAATATATGCTCTTATTATATTTACTAATAATATCTTTATCTTTCTCTAATAAAGAATTAAGTGCAATATCCTTTTCGCTTAAAAAGTCATCATCTATGGTATTTATATAAGATATATATGAATATAACTCTATTTCATCATTAAGATTTTTTAAATCAATATAATCTTCTTTAGATAATTTATAATATCTATCCTTATTATTAATTAATATATAATTATCTTTTGCTTGACTACTATAAAAAATAAATAGATTCATGATTAGAGATAAAAAGATAATGCCTAATACTATTCCGCTTGAAAAAGCCTTTTTTATTTCAAATCTTAAAATCATTACTTAATCACCTTCTTATTCTAATTATTTTTTATATATATACTCATAATTCATGTACTTTTTCTCTATTTCAAAAAGAGTTTCTAATTTGGCTTCTCCAGTCCCAATTTTATTTATATCTATATATTTTATATAAGACTTTTCTTCATCTTCATATTTTATAAACAATTTTTCTCCATCACTACCAGCGAAGTTAAAACTTGGTCTAATTCCATTAATATTAATTTTATCTACTATTTCTCCATCCTCATTCCTTACCGTTAAGAGTCTTTCTAAATCGTTATCTTTAATTAATCTAGCATTATCAAAATAAATATATTTATTATCTGAATAGAAGTTTTCTTCTATTTCCTCATTAAATAATAGCCTTTTATTCCCCCCATCTAAATCACAAATATATACATGAGGATCTCTTTTATATTCACCATTTTCCTCTATGGCAGCAGAAAAAATAATATTATCTTTAAAAATTCTATAAATTGATTCCTTATAGTCATATAACTTATCTATTTTTTTATTTTTTATATCATAAATTTGTATTTTAGAATCTAATCCATAGCTACTATCATCAAAGGTATATTCATTAAAATAAACCTTGTTTCCCAAAGGAATAATATATGATATTGCTCCATCTATATTTTTAAATTCTTTTATTACTTTTGGTTTAGAAGAAGACTTTAAAAAGTCATATTCATTTAACTTAGCTATTTTTTCTCCTTCATATTTCCTATCTGAACTTGGAATATCCTCATAATTTGAATAATATAACTTTCCTCTATGAATAGCCATAGAAGTTACATTATCACCTATTTTGGCAACTGCCTTTTTATCATTTCCATCTAAGCCAATTCTAAATATATATTTTTCAAAATTGTCTTTTGCATTAACACCATAGTAATAAATATGATTATCATAAATTGTTAACAAATTATTAGATTCACTTCCTATAAATGCATTACATTCTGGCTTTTTATGTGGATCAGTTTCTTTGTCATGTAAGCAATTAGGCTTATCACATAAAATAACTGGTTTCATAGTTTCCTTATCAGCATAATATAGATAAAGACCATTTACAAAATAATATCCACTATCACTTTTTGCAATATATTTATCTAATGAAGATTGCATAAACATATATTGAGCATCTTCATTACTTACATAGTTATCTCCTAAATCTTTTTTACTACAGCCAATCAGAATATTTGTTATGTATAATATTAAAATAACTGATAATAGTTTTTTATATTTTTTTAGCATTATATTTCCTCCACTTCTTATGAAAATGGCTATGCAAATGCATAGCCATAATTATTAATAGTAACCAACTGATTTACCTGAGTAATATTCAGCCCATCCATTCACTTCGTGAATTCCTTCAGTTCTCCTAGCATTGCAAATCTCATGTCTACTATATGCAGTTGCAGAAACACTTGTTGGTCCATTTGAAGATGTACTTTGAGTATTACTTAGTTCTACCCCTATTAGATTAGATGTGTAAATGAATTTAGCTGTTGATTTTAAAGTTTGTCCTCCATAGCTTGTAGTTGTTGTTGATGTTCCACGATTACTATAAGTAACAGAACTTCCACTAGCTGCAAATGCAGTTTGAGTTAAAAATAATGTAAGCAAACCTGAAACTGAAATAATTTTTTTAAAATTTCTTTTTATCATTTTCATCCCTCCTCAATTATTTTATACCACTTAATTGATTTTATGTAAATAATTTCATATTTTATTTGTGTATCATTACAATCCAATTGGTTTTTATTGTATTTTTTTACAAATATATAATGGTATAGTCTTCTTATTTTAAAAGCAAAAAAGTAGGAGAAATTCTCCTACTCAGACTGTAGACAAAAAGGATATTTTCAAAAATGAAAATATCCTTTTTGTTAATTTTGTAGTTAAATCACTTGAA
>CAKVEW010000026.1 GCA_934746015.1 uncultured Clostridium sp. | reverse complement strand
ATAATTTAAATAGATTATTTCTATTTTTAAGGAAGTGAAAATATGAAGGAAGTAAAATTTAAAATAGAAAAACTAAAAGAAGAGATATCTTCTATTGAAGATAATAAATATAAAGAGATATTTGATGGTATATTATCTATAGTTAGTGATATATCAGATTCCATAGAGGAAATTGATTATAAGCAAGATTCCTTAGAAGAAAATATAAGATATATAGATGAAGATATTATTGGATTACAGGATGAGTTGTTTGAAGAAGTTTCAATAGAAGAGTTAATTGAGCTAGAAGAAGAGTATATTGAAATTAAATGTAAAAATTGCAATAAGCCTTTATTTGTTGAAAAGGAAGCTATAAATAATAAAAAGAAAATACCATGCCCATTTTGTAATAAAGAAGCAATGTAAGAAAGAATCCTATTAAAATACTTTAATAGGATTTCTTAATTTTCTTGAAAAACCCTCTGTTATTAAACAGAGGGTTTTTCTATTTTTTATAAATTCCTTTCTTTCAGTATTAGAGAATATAATATCTATATCCTTTTTTATTTATAGATATTTTAAAATATTTTACATATTTAATTATTAGTATGAATATTATTTGATAGATAGTAATAATTTTAAATATAACAATAGAATAGGAAGTGATAAATTGTGGAATGGGGATGAAATATTAAGAATATTACCAGCAGATATATGTAATGAAGTTAGAGGGTATTTATTAATGGAATCTGTACAAGAAATACGGATAAAGGCTAATAAACCAGTAATAATTAATTTATCTAATAAAGAAACTATATTGAAAAAGATAGCTACATCAAATGATATTAAACAGATTTTAATTAGAGTTTCAAATTATTCTTTATATGCTTATGAAGAAGAGATTAAGCAAGGATATATTACAATTAAGGGTGGTCATAGAATAGGAATAGCTGGAGAATGTGTATTGGCTAAAGGAGAAGTTAGAACTATTAGAAATATTTCATCTATAAATATTAGAATATGTAAAGAAGTAAAAGGATGTTCTAATGAAATAATGAGATATATCGTTGAAGGCGATAGGGTTAATAATACATTAATAATATCTCCTCCTAAATGTGGAAAGACCACTATATTAAGAGATTTAGCTAAAAACATTTCAAATGGTATGCCTATTAATAATTTATCAGGAAAGAAAGTATCAATTATAGATGAAAGAAGTGAAATAGCATCTTGCTTTAATGGCATTCCACAGTTAGATGTAGGAATTAGAACAGATATCTTAGATAATTGTTTAAAAAAAGATGGAATGATAATGGCCATAAGAAGTTTATCTCCAGAAATATTAATATGTGATGAAATTGGTACGGAAGGAGATATAGAGGCTCTTAATATGGCCTTTAATTCAGGGGTTAATATTATAGTAACAATTCATGGATATAAAATTGAAGATATATATAAAAGAAAGGTTTTTAAGGAGTTATTAGAAGATAATATATTAGAAAAAGTCATTGTTTTAAGTAACAGAAGAGGACCAGGAACAGTAGAAAATATATACTCAATAATGTCTGGAGGGGAACTAAAATGCTTAAAATAATAGCAATTTCAATAATTTTTTTAGCTTGCACATATATAGGATTTTACTATGGAGAAAGCTTTAAAAGAAGAAGCAAGCAGTTAAAATCTATATTGAAATCAGTAATGTTTTTGAATAATGAAGTTATGTATTCAAATACACCCTTACCTGAAGCCTTAAAATATATATCTATGAAGGTAGAGAATCCAATAGATGATATTTTATCAAATGTAGCATTAAGTCTTGAAAGTGGAGAATCAAAAAGTGTTTATGAAGCATTTCATGATGAATGGCGTAAAAATAAAAGTAATTTAAATCTATTCGAAGAAGATAAAGGAATAATTAAAGACTTTCTTAAGGGCCTTGGGGAATCTGGTGTATATGGACAAGATAAGTTGTTTAATTTAACTATTGAAAATATGAAAATTAATTGTAAAGCTGCAGATGAATTAGCAAAGAAAAATTCAAAGATGTATAGCGCTATAGGCATATGTATAGGTGCAATGATTGCAATTTTTTTATTTTAGTGGGAGGGAAATTAATGCTAGATATAAGTATTTTATTTAAAATTGGGGCTATGGGTGTTTTACTTATAGTCATTGATAAAGTTTTAAAAGCTAGTGGAAAAGATGATATTGCGGTAATAACAAATATTGCAGGAATAGTAATTATACTTATTACAGTTATTGGATTAATAAGTACTTTATTTAATACTGTAAAAACTATGTTCATGTTATAGGAGATTATCATGGAAATATTAAAAATAGTATCTTTTGCACTTGCTGCTTTATTTATATTCTTATTATTTAAAGATAAAAGATCTGATATAGCAGTATTGGTATCCTTACTAGCAGGTGTAATTCTTTTTGTATCAATTTTAGCCAGTATAACTGACATAATAAGCTTTATTAAAGACATATCATCAAGAGCAAATATAGATATCGTTTATATAGGAGTTGTTTTAAAGATACTTGCAATATCCTATTTAGCAACTTTCTGTAGCGAAATATGTAAAGATGCAGGAGCAGCAAGCATAGCTAGTAAAGTTGAATTCTCTGCTAAAATATTAATTTTAACTTTAGCGATACCTATTTTAATGGCTGTATTACAATCTATTTTACAAATATTGTAGGTGTTTATATGTTTAAAAAATTATTAACTATAAGAATTGTATTTGTATTTTTTATATTAGTAATTACATTTATAAATTCTAATACTAAAATTGCTTTAGCTAATGAAAATGGTAATAGTATTAAATACTCTTTAGAGGAAAATGAACTACAAGACGAAGAAGTAAATAATAAACTTAATTCATTATATAACTACATTAATAATATGAAGTTTGATATTGAAATAATGAATGATTTAGATCCTGTAGAATATATAAAAGGATATATAAAAAATGGTGAGGGGAACTTATCTATAAAAACATTTAGTAACGCTATAACAAGCTTTCTATTTAAAGAGGTAAAAACAGCACTTTCATTTTCTATAAGTATTATTGTTATTGCAATTATGTGCTCTTTAATAAAAAACTTGCAATCAGCTTTTTCTAGTGAGGGAATATCAAATATAGCTTTTTTTGCTTGTTACTCAATAGTGATAATTATTTTATCTAAGAGCTTTTTAGTTAGTATTAATATTGCAACAGATATAATAAAAGAATTGTCAAATTTTATGGGGGCCATATTGCCTGTATTAGTTATGATGATTGGTTCAATTGGTGGCTTTGCACAAGCAGCTACTATGGATCCTATTATTATTGGGGCAACATTAATAATTCCAAGAATCTATACAACTATAATAATACCTTTAATACTTACAAGTTTTGTCCTAGATTTTACTAATAACATTTCTAATGAATTTAAAATTGGAAACTTGTGCAAGTTAATAAAACAAATAACTATTTGGATCCAAGGTATTATACTCACATTATTTATTGGATTATTAACAGTGAGAGGTATAACTTCATCTACTATAGATGCAGTTACACTAAAAACTGCAAAATTTGCAATAGATAATTTTATTCCTATAGTAGGTAAAGCTTTCTCAGATGCAATTGCGTCTGTTGCAGGATATTCACTTATAATAAAAAATGCAGTGAGCTCTATTGGATTAATAATAATAGTAATTATGATGCTTTATCCAATAATTAAATTGCTTCTAATTTCCTTTGTATATAAGTTAACTGCAGCAATTATAGAACCAATAAGTGATAAACGTATAACTAGTTCTTTAACTTCAGCAGGTAATTCATTGATATTATTAATGTCATGTGTATTATCCGTTAGCTTAATGTTTTTTGTTTTGTTAGCTATAATGGCTTCGGCTGGAAAGTTCGTTATAGGAGGTTAGAAGATGAATGAAATAAAAGGGTTTGTTGTTACTTTAGTAAGTATGATTATTTTGATTTCTTCTTTAGAGTTAATCTCACCTGATAATAGTATGAAGAAATACTTAAAATTTGTTTTAGGAACTATTTTAATTGCCGTAATGATAAGTCCAATAGTTTCTATTGTAAGTAATGGAGAGAAGACTATAACTAGTGATATATCAGAGTATATTGACTTAGCCAATGGGAGATCAAATGAAGCAAGCAGTGAAAATAAGGAAAGCACTAGTGAAATTGCCTTTAAGCAAAATTTACAAGAAAATTGCAATAAGCTTCTAAAAGAAAAATTTAAGGATTTTGAATTTAAAAGTGATATTGATTGTGAGCTGAATATGCAAGATATAACATATTCAATTAACAAAGTTGAAATAGCTGTTAAAAATAGAGAGGTTTCTAAAATAGAAAAAATAGTAATAAACAATAATAGAGAAAGTACAGAAGTTACTTCTAAAGAAGAAAAGGTAAAAAATGAAGATGAGATTATAAGTTATTTAGCAGAAATTTTAAATATAAATAAGGAGCAAATAATGATTTATAAAGTAGATTAGTAGGAGTGAGAAAATGGGAAAAGGTAATTTTAAAAATGATTTCACAAAATTAATTAATGATAAAAAGTTTTTAAATGTTGTAGTTATAGCACTAATATTAGCTTTTGTTTTACTTGCCATTAGCTTTTTAACTACAACTAGAAAAAAAGATTCTAAGGAATCAATAAGTTCAAATGTTGAAAGTATAAGTAACTTAGAAGAAGAAGTAAAAATAACAATGGATAAATATGAAGAAAATGAAAAGCAAACACTTAAAAATTTGCTTAGTAAAATAGAAAATGTAGGTAATGTTGAGGTTAAAATTAATTTTAAAAGTGGAGAAATAAAGATTCCAGCAGTAGAAAAGACTACACAAGAATCAGTTACAGAAGAAACTGATAGTCAAGGTGGAAAGAGGGCTACTACTCAGCAAAATGGTGGAAGTAAAGTAGTAATGGCTGGTGATTCAGGTAAAAATGAGCCCTATATATTACAAGTAAATAAGCCTGAGATAAGCGGCGTTCTAATAGTTGCAGAAGGTGCAAGCAGTGCTAAGGTTAAGTATGATATACAAGTAGCTGTATCTACATTATATGGAATATCCATAGATAAGGTTAATGTATATCCTATGAAGAATTAGCATATAAATAATATGAAAAATAGATGGGGGGAAATCAAAATGACAAAAAAACAATTTGGTATTATTTTCACACTTATGGCTCTTATAGTATGTGTAGGAGTTATAGCAGCTAGGATAAATAAAACTGGCTTAAATGATCCAACAGATTTTAGTCAAGTAATATCACAGCAAGGAGAAGAAGAGAATAAAGATAAGGATAAGGATAAGGATAAAGAAACTATTGGTAATCAAGAAACTTATTTCTATGGTTTAAGAAGTGAAAAGGAGCAAAAGGATGCAGTTACTATTCAACAATTAAATGAATTAATGACAGATGAACAAACTTCACAAGAACAAAAGGATTTAGCAGCAAATGAATTAAGAGAAAAAACTATGATGAAAGATCAAGAAGGTAGAATAGAAGTAAATGTAAAAAATAAAGGCTTTGAGGATGTACTATGTTCTATTGAAAAAAGTACTGTTAGAATAGTTGTTAAGGCAGATGAACTAACAGAAGCTGATACTGCTTCAATCCAAGAAATTGCTGAAAATATTTCTGGAATAAGCGATATTATAATAGAGCCAAAGAAATAATTCATTGTAATATGGAAATTGCTTTGATATAATTAACTTAAGAAAGAGTTTTGAAATCAAAACGCTAGGAGGTAATCAAATGGACAATATGAACTATGAAGAAAATTTAGGGGTAGTTAAAATATCTGATGAAGTTGTTAGCGTTATAGCTGGAATAGCGGCAGAAGAAGTAAATGGAGTAGAAGATCTACAACACATAGTGGGTAATAACATATCACAACTGCTAAAAGGTAAGAAAAACGCTGGAAGAAATGTAAAAGTAACATTAAATGAAGATTATGCTACTATTGAATTGAATTTAGCTGTAGAGTATGGTGTGAAAATACCTGAAGTTGTAAATGCTGTTCAAGAAAATGTTAAGAAAACTGTTGAAACTATGACGGGATTAAATGTAACAGCAGTTAATATTAATGTTCAGAACATTTATGTTCCTAAAGTAGAAAAATTAGAAAACAAAGAAAAATAATCAAGCCCTCTGATTTTTCAGAGGGTGTTTTTCTTGTGCTTTAAATAAATTTGTTGTAGTATATTTATGATTAGAAAGTTTTATAAGGTTAATAATATTATTAACAGCACTTAGGAGGATAAAATGAATAGAAAAAGATCTAGAGAAATAGCAATGGAATTACTATTTGGAATGACATTAAGTAAAAACACACTTGAAGAAACTATAGAAACATTCCTAGAAGATTATGAAATGAAATTAAATACTATAGACTTAGATTACATAAAAGAAATACTTTCAAAAGTTGAAGAAAATAAAGTGAATATTGATAAAAAAATAGAGGAGGCACTAACTAACTGGAAATTAGATAGAATTTCTAAAGTTAATTTATCAATATTAAGATTAGCAATTGGAGAAATGATTTATTTAGAAGATGTTCCTGAAAAGGTAGCTATAAATGAAGCAATAGAAATGACTAAAAAATACTCAGATGAAAAAAGTGTATCTTTTATAAATGGTGTATTAGATAAAGCATTTAAGAATTTATAATTTTAATAGGGGGCTATTTTCCATGAAAAATATAATAGATGGTAGAAAAATCTCTTTAGAGGTAAAAGAAGAGATAAAAAGATTTATAGATAAAAGAAAAGATAAAGGTCTAAGAGTACCTAAAATAGCATCTATATTAGTTGGAAATGATGAAGGTTCAATTTACTACATTAATAATCAAGAAAAGGTAGCAACTTCTCTTGGAATTGAATTTGATAAAGTTATACTAGAAGAAGATATAAAAGAAGAGGAACTTATATCTTTAATAAGTAAATTGAATAAAGATAAAGAGGTAGATGGTATAATTCTTCAGCTTCCTTTACCTAGTAATCTAAATGAAAAAAAGATAATTAATTCTATTTCACCTAAAAAGGATATAGATTGTTTAACTTATATTAATCAAGGAAAACTTTATTGTGGAGAAAAAGTTTTTTTACCTTGTACACCTAATTCTGTTCTAACATTATTAGAAAGATACAATATAGATCTACAAGGTAAAAATGTAGTTGTTATAGGACGAAGTAATATAGTTGGAAAGCCTGTAGCCCAATTATTACTTAATAAAAATGCTACAGTAACAATATGTCACTCAAAAACTGAAAATTTAAAAGAAATTTGCAAGAAAGCAGATATACTAATTGTAGCAATTGGTAGAGCTAAATATATAAATAGAGAATATGTCAATAAAAAATCTATAGTTATAGATGTAGGTACTTCATCTTTAAATGGTAAAATAACAGGTGATGTAGATTTTGATGATATTATAAATGAAGTAGAAATGCTGACACCAGTACCAGGTGGGGTAGGTGCATTAACTACTACTTTATTAATTAAGAATTCCTGTGAGGCGTTAGTAAATTATGAAAATGAAAACTTTAACAGTTAGTGAAGTTAATAATTATATAAAAAAAATATTAGATAACGACTATATTTTAAACAACTTAATAGTAAGAGGGGAAATATCTAACTTAAAGTATCATAGTAGTGGACATATTTATTTCTCTTTAAAAGATTCAAGTAGTAAAATTAATTGCGTAATGTTTAAAAGCAGTTCTATTAATCTAGATTTTAAACTTGAAGACGGAATGCAAGTTATAGCAACAGCTAGATGTTCCATATATCAAGGAACTGGCTCACTACAATTATATATTGATAAACTAGAAAAAGAAGGATTAGGCGAGCTTCACATTAAGTTTGAAAATCTTAAGAAGAAACTTCAAGATGAGGGATACTTTAATATTGAAAATAAAAAGAGTATTCCTAAGATGCCAAGAAGAATAGGTGTAGTAACATCTGAAACTGGTGCCGTAATTAGAGATATAATAAATGTAACCAAAAGAAGAAGCTCATTAGTAGATATTGTTTTATATCCAGCATTGGTACAAGGTGATGGCGCATATAAGACTATTATAAAAGGTATAAGATATTTCAATAATAAAAAAAATGTTGATACTATAATTATTGGAAGAGGCGGAGGTTCTTTAGAAGAACTATGGAACTTTAATGAAGAAGAGTTAGCTAAAGAAATTTTTAAATCTAAAATCCCTATAATTTCTGCGGTAGGTCATGAAGTAGATTTTACTATTTCTGATTTCGTAAGTGATTATAGAGCGTCAACTCCTTCTCAAGCAGCAGAAATAGCAGTACCTTTAGAAAGTGATATAAAAAAATATATAAAAGATTACGAAAATAACATAAATAAGATAATTTTAGATACTTTATACTATGAAAAGGAAAGACTATATAATTATAAAAAATTAATGACATCAATGAGTCCTGAAGTTACCTTATCCAATTGTTACATTGAAATAGATAGAACTTTAGATAAATTAAATAATTTTATAATAAATAAACTAGATAAAGAAAAAATGAAGATTCATTCCTTTAATGAATTACTTAAAGCACATAATCCAATGAATGTTTTAAATAAAGGATATGCGATAGTCCAAGATAAAGATGAAAACATTATATCTTCTAAGAAAGATTTAGAAGGTATAGATGAAATTAATATTCTTTTCAATGATGGAAAAGTAAAAGGGAAGATTATAAAAGATTTTAATTAAATTAAAGGGAGTTGATGGTTTATGGCTAAAAAAGAATCTTATGAAGATATGCTAAATAATCTTCAAGGTATATTAAGTAAAATGGAAAGTAATGAGCTTCCACTTGAGGAATTAATGAAAGAATATGAAAATGGAGTTAAATTAATAAATAAGTTATATAAGACCTTAAATTCTTTAGAAGGTAAAATAAGCGTAATTAAAGACGAAATGGAAATGGAGCTAAAGAATGAGTAACAAAATAAATCATTATAGGGATTATATTAATAAATATTTAGATTTGTATTTTAAGGATAAAGGAAGTTATAATAGAGTTATATATGATGCAGCAAGTTATAGCCTTAATATAGGAGGAAAAAGAATAAGACCTATATTATTCTTATTAACTTATAAATTATATAAAGATAATTATAAAGACGTAATAGAAATGGCCTCAGCAATTGAGATGATTCATACTTACTCTCTTATACATGATGATTTGCCATGTATGGACAATGATGATTTAAGAAGGGGAATGCCAACTAATCATAAAAAATTTGGGGAAAGTATTGCTATATTAGCAGGAGATATGTTATTGAATGAGGCAATGAGTTTACTTATGCTTTTTTCTTTAAATAATGGGGAGAGAGCTTTACTTGCATCTAGGGAAATATCAGAAGCAGCAGGACCAGAAGGAATGATTGGAGGTCAAGTTGTAGATATTATTGGCGAAAATAAAAAAATATCTAAAGAAGAGCTTATCTATATGCATAATAAAAAAACTGGTGAGTTAATAAGAGCTTCAATAGTATCTGCTGCTATTTTAGCAGATGCACCTAAAAGGGATATTGAAATATTAAATGACTTTGGATTGAAACTAGGATTAGCATTTCAAATAAAAGATGATATTTTAGATATTATAGGTGATGTATCGAAGCTCGGTAAGAATATTAATTGTGATGAAAATAAGTCAAACTTTATATCTTTATTTGGATTAGAATATTGTGAGAGAGAATGTATAAAGCTAACAAATGAATGTATTGAGTTGTTGAAGAGCCTTTCTGTAGATGCTATTGACTTAAATGAATTAACTTTAGAGTTATTAAATAGAGAATTTTAATAGAAAGAAAGGTTTGATTATGGGTAAAATATTAGATAATATTACCTCTATTGAAGAAGTAAAGAAATTAAGCAATGTAGAATCAGAAGTTTTAGCTTCTGAAATTAGAGAATTTTTAATAGATAGTGTGTCCAAAACAGGAGGACATTTAGCTTCTAATTTAGGAGTAGTTGAATTAACTATAGCTTTATTTAAAAGCTTTAACTTAGAAAAAGATAAGGTAGTATGGGATGTTGGACATCAGTGCTATGTTCACAAAATTTTGACTGGAAGAAAAGACCAATTTGATAAACTAAGACAATATAATGGGTTAAGTGGCTTTCCAAAAAGATGCGAAAGTAAGTATGACTCATTCGATACAGGACACAGTAGTACTTCCATATCAGCAGCTTTAGGAATGGCTAGAGCTAGAGATATTAAAAAGGAAAATAATGAAGTAATTGCAGTTATTGGTGATGGAGCATTAACTGGAGGAATGGCTTTAGAAGCTTTAAATGATGTGGGATTTAAAAAAACTAAAATGATAGTGATTTTAAATGATAATCAAATGAGCATTTCTCCTAATGTTGGTGGAGTTTCAAAACACTTAAATAAGCTAAGAATGGAACCTAGATATAATAAGTTAAAGTCAGAAATAAACGAAACATTAAAATCATCTAAAGCTGGAGAAAAAGTTGCTACATATATATCAAAATTTAAAGATGGATTGAAACAATTTATAGTTCCATCTATGCTTTTTGAGGATATGGGATTAAAATATATAGGACCAATAGATGGACATAACATAGAACTTTTAAATGAAGTTTTTGGAATGGCAAAAAATATAAATGAACCAGTAATAATTCATGTAATCACTAATAAGGGTAAAGGATACGAATTGGCAGAAAAAAATCCTAATAAATATCATGGAGTTAGTCCTTTTGATTTAGAAAGTGGTGAAACTAATACTAAGACTAAGAAAAACTATTCTAAGGCTTTTGGTGATGCAATGATTGAATTAGCAAAAGATGATGATAGAATAGTTGCTATAACAGCAGCTATGCCAGATGGAACTGGCCTTAAAGACTTTGCTAAAGAATTTCCAAATAGATTTTTTGATGTAGGAATTGCTGAAGGACACGCAACTACATTAGCAGCTGGTTTTGCAGCAGCTAATTTAAAACCAGTTTTTGCAGTATACTCTACCTTCCTACAAAGAGCATTTGACCAACTTATACATGACGTTTGTATTCAAAATATGCCAGTAGTATTTGCTATAGACAGGGCTGGATTAGTTGGTGAGGATGGTGAAACTCATCAAGGAATATTTGATTTATCATATTTATCAGCAGTACCTAATATGACTGTTTTGGCACCTAAACATTTAGATGAAGTAAAGATAATGTTAAAATGGGCATTAAATCATAATGGACCAGTTGCACTAAGATATCCAAGAGGTGGAGATTTGTGTGATGACTTAAAACCTTTGGATTCAATTGAATATGGAAAGTGGGAAAAAGTATCTGATGGAGAAAAAGTTGCGTTAATAGCTGTTGGTAAGATGCTACAACATTCTTTTGTAGCAAAAGAAGAGCTATTAAAGCATGGTATAAACCCATTAATAGTTAATGCAACCTTTGTAAAGCCTTTAGATAATAAAATGTTACGTGAATTAATAAATGATGGTTATGATATTGTAACTATTGAAGATAATATAACTAATGGTGGATTTGGAAGTCATGTATTAATGAATTTATATGAATTAGGCTTTAAGAATAAATTTAAATCTTTAGGATTTAAAGATAAATTTGTTCATCAAGGCGATGTGAATACATTATATAAAGAAAATAAATTAGATCCAGAAGGAATTGCAGAATCAATCATAGAACTTTATAAATAAAGGAGATAAAAATGTCTGGGAAAAAAGAAAGACTTGATATACTTTTAGTGGAAAAAGGAATATTTACTTCTAGAGAAAGAGCAAAAACAAGTATAATGGCTGGTAAAATATTTGTTGATGGACAAAGAGTAGATAAAGCTGGTGAAAAAGTCAGTATAGATGCAGAAATTATTTTTAAAGGACAAGAAATACCTTATGTAAGTAGGGGTGGATTAAAGCTTGAAAAAGCAATGAAAGAATTTCAGATATCATTAGAAAATAAAACCTGCATGGATATAGGAGCATCAACAGGTGGATTTACTGATTGTATGCTACAGAATGGAGCAAAAAAAGTTTTTTCAATAGATGTAGGATATGGGCAATTTGCATGGAAACTTAGAACTGATCCAAGGGTAGTTTGTATGGAAAGAACTAATATTAGATATGTAACTCCAGAGAATATAGGTGAAGCAGTTGATTTTGCGTCTATAGATGTTTCCTTTATTTCATTAAAGAAAATTATGCCTGCTACTATAAATTTATTGGGTGATAATGGTGAGGTTGTTGCTTTAATTAAGCCTCAATTTGAGGCTGGTAAAGAAAAAGTAGGTAAAAAAGGTGTTGTTAGAGATATTAATGTTCATAATGAAGTAGTGAAAAGTATAGTTGATTATCTATATTCCCAAGATTTAAATGTATTATCCTTAAGTTATTCTCCTATTAAGGGACCAGAAGGAAATATTGAATATCTAGTATACTTTACAAAAGATAAAGATAGGGAATCTAAATTTTCTATGGAGGATATTGAAAAGACTGTGAATGAATCACATAATTTATTATAATTTTATATTGAATGTTATTAAAGACTTCTAGAATTAACTTGAAGTCTTTAATAAAATTTATGGTATAACTAAACTATAGGGGGCATGATTGTGAAGAGAGTTGCTATTGCAATTAATTTGGAGAAAGATAAAAATATGGAAATGGCTTTAAAAGTAAAAGAAAAGCTAAATAAGTATTTTGATGATATAGAAATTATCATGCTAAATAGTTATGATATAATTAATTATAAGTTTAGAGATTTATTAGATCTCATAATAGTACTAGGTGGAGATGGGACAATATTAAGTGTAGCTAGGGGGATTAATGGAAAGCTGGATGTACCTATATTAGGTATTAATATTGGAACTTTAGGATTTTTATCAAGTGTAGAGTTTTCTGATATAGATACAGCTTTTAAAAAATTAAAGGATGGAAATTATACATCTGAAAAAAGAATGTTATTAACTTGTGATTTTTCTTTAGAAGAAGTAGTTAATGAATCACTAGCATTAAATGATATAGTAATTGCAAGAGGAAGCTTATCTAGAATGATAAGATTTGATATATATATAGATGGAAAAAGATACTATAATTATAAAGGAGATGGACTTATTATTGCCACTCCTACAGGTTCAACAGCATATTCCTTTTCAGCTGGAGGACCATTTGTTTATCCAACTGTTGATGCAATTACATTAACTCCAATTTGTGCCCATACAACTGGGGTTCAGCCTATAGTATTAAATAGTAATAGTAATATTGAAGTAAGAATAAAAAGTAATAATGATGAAATTAATATTATATTTGATGGCCAAAGTACTATTACTCATATAAATGAAGTTGTAGTAAGAGTAAAGAAAGCAAAAGAATACGCAAATGTTATTTTATTTGATGACTATGATTATTTTAAAGTATTGAGGGCAAAAATTATAAATAATTGGAAAGATTGTGAAGGTGATTAATTTGAAACTAAGAAGGCATAATAAGATACTAGAGATAATTAATGAAAAGGATATAGAAACTCAAGAAGAGTTAGCAGAAGAACTAAAAAAAGCAGGCTTTGATGTTACTCAAGCAACAGTATCAAGAGATATTAAAATATTAAAATTGATAAAGATGCAAGGGATTTCTGGAAACTATAAATATGCAGTTTCTTCTAAAGAAAGCAGAGATATTAATGATAAATTATCTAGCATATTATCTAATGCTGCTACATCAGTAGAAAATGTTGATAATTTTGTTGTAGTAAAAACCTTAACAGGTTCAGCTATGGCTGTAGCTGAAGCAATTGATACATTATTTGATACTGAAGTTGCAGGTACAATAGCTGGAGATAATACTATATTTATTCTAGCTAGAAGTTTAGATAAAGCAGAAGAATTAGTTGATAAAGTTAGAAAAATGATTTTATAAATAAAAGGTGATATTAATGTTATTACAATTAAATATTAAAAATTTTGCGTTAATTAGAGAATTATGTGTTGAATTTGGAAAAGGATTCAATATATTATCTGGGGAAACTGGCGCAGGTAAATCTATTTTAATTGATACTATAGATTATGTTTTAGGAGGAAAGTTTTCAAAGGATTTAATAAGATATGGAGAAGATAAAACTTTTGTAGAAGCAGTTTTTTCAATAGAAAATCCTGATATTTTAGATATACTAAAAGAACTTGATATATATGATGAATTATTAATCATATCTAGAGAGACAACCTTATCAGGTAAAAGTATTATTAAAGTTAATGGAAAGTCTGTGGTGTTAGCTTATTTAAAAAGAATAAGAGAAAAGTTATTGGATATACATGGTCAACATCAGAATCAAAACTTATTAAATAAAGCATATCATATACAATACTTAGATGATTTTATTGGTGAAGAATTATATTCTTACTTAAATAAATATGAAGACTTAAGAAAAGAACAAAATTTAATTGTAGAAAAAATAAAAGAATTAAATGGAAATACTGATAGAGAAAAACTACTTGATTATATAAAATTTCAAATAGATGATATAGAAAAGGCTAATCTTAAAGTAAATGAAGAAGATGAGTTGAAAGAAGAATTTAATCTTCTTTCTAATGCTGAAAAGATATCATTAGCATTAAGCAAGAGTTATTCAATCTTAGATAGTCCAATTGAAGGAATATCTGTTAATGAAGGGCTGTCTAAAGTAGTAAATGAATTAGTAAGTGTCGAAAAACATTTTGAAAAAATTAAAGAAAAAAGAGAAAAGATAGAGGATTCACTTTATATATTAGAAGAAATTTCAAGAGAAATAAGAGATCTTTCTTCTGAAATACATTATGATGAATTTGAATTAGAAAAAATAAATTCAAGGATATATGAAATAGGTTTATATAAGAAAAAATATGGTGATTCAGTTGAATCAATATTGAATTACTTAAAAAAATTAAAAGATCAGTATGATGAGTTAGTTAATTCTGAGGAAATAATTAATGAATTAAATGTAAAAAGAACAAAGATAGAAGAAGAAATGAAAGAACTATGCTTTGTAATGCATAATATAAGAGAAAAGTATGCTATAAGTCTTGAAGAAAAGATTAAATATGAATTAAATTATATAGGTATGGAAAAGTCTGTAATAAAGATAGATATTGAAAATACAGATATTTTTAATTCAAGAGGCTTTGATGATGTTGTATTTTTAATTTCTACAAACCCAGGTGAACCTTTAAAGGTTTTAGAAAAAGTAGTTTCTGGAGGAGAACTTTCTAGAATAATGCTTGCTATGAAATGCGTCTTTGTAGATAAAGATCAGATTCCAACATTAATTTTTGATGAAATTGATACAGGAATAAGTGGAACTATAGCTAAGAGGGTTGGAGAAAAAATGTTTGAAGTATCATCTAAGCATCAAGTATTATGTATAACTCACTTACCACAAATAGCAGCTTTATCTGATTGTCATTATTTTGTTTCTAAGAGAGTAGAAGATGGAAAGACTTTTACTGAAATAAAAACACTAGATAAATACGAAAAAATTAAAGAAATTGCTAAGATGACAAGTGGAGATGAAGTTAGTGATGTAACTTTAGAAAATGCATCTGAGATGGTTGCTTTTGCCGAATTAAAAAAACAAGAAATATTAAAATGTGTATGAATAAATACATAAGTAAATATAATTTTGAACAAACTAAAATCATGGCTTATTTGCCATGATTTTAGTTTTTTATTTTTTTTTAGTTATATCTTTAAAATTTTTAACGATTTTAACAAAGTTACTACAGCATATATGAATGAACATGAGGGAAAGTTAAATATAGAGAAGCAAAGGAGGCGAGAATATGAAAAATAAAAAATTTAAATATATAGCTGTGATAATAACTCCAATGTTTATTTTGAGTCTATTTACTTACTTCTATTTATTCAATATACCAAAAAGAATTTATGTTAATGAAAGTGCTGATAGTATAAAAGTATCAAATAGTATATTTATAAAAGATAGTAAAATAAAAAAGGATAAATTAGAATTAAAACTTTTAGGTTTAATTCCAATTAAATCAGTTTCAGTATCAAAGATAAAGGATTTAGAGGTATATCCAGGAGGATTAAATGTTGGAATAAAAATATCTACAAAAGGAGTATTGGTTGTAGGTCATTCAGATTTAGATTCCTTTGAAGGAAAGATAGAAAGTCCAGCTAAAGCCTCTGGTATAGAGTTGGGGGATATAATTATTAGAATAGATGGAGAAGATATTGAAAATTCAAGAGATTTATCTCAAAAAATAAGTAAATTAGAGGAAGAGAAAATATTAATAGAATATATGCGAAATGGTATAAATAATAAAAGGGAAGTACAACTAAAAAAAGAAAATAATGAATATAAGTTAGGTCTTTGGGTAAGGGATTCTACAGCTGGAATAGGAACATTAACTTTTTATGATAAAAAATCAAATGTATTTGGAGCCTTAGGACATCCAATTACTGATGGTGATACAAATAGGCCCTTTAGCATAAAAGAAGGAAATTTACTTAACTCCTCAATTATAAGTATAAAAAAAGGTGAAAAAGGTGCACCTGGTGAATTAAAAGGTCTATTTATAAATGAAAGAGAAAGTATTGGTAAAATTGATAAGAATACAGAATCAGGTATTTTTGGAGTTGGTTCAGATTATTTAATAAATAATGTATATAATAGACCTATTAAGGTAGGATTTAGAAGTGAAATAAAAGAGGGTCCTGCAAAAATTATTACCACAATAGATGAAAATGGGCCTAAAGAATATGATATAGAGATACTAAAATTGCTATCACAAGAAGAGCCTGGTGCTAAAAGTATGGTAATTAAAGTAATTGATGAAGAATTATTGGAAAAAACAGGCGGGATTGTTCAAGGAATGAGTGGCAGTCCTATAATACAAGATGATAAATTAATAGGAGCAGTTACACATGTATTAATTAATAAACCAGATATAGGCTATGGAATATATATAGAATGGATGCTTAAGGACTCAGGGATAATAGAATAGAATAAATTTTTTTAAAATTTTTAAATATAAAATTTTGAAAAAATTGTAAAAAAACTATTTTATTTAAATAATTTGTGATATAATGAATAAGAAAACTTTATAAAGCAAAAGTATTTTAGCAGAATGTCTATAAATAATCTTTATAGGCGATTTATAAAGATAAAAATGAAAAGAACTATTATTTACTCATTTAATGTGGAGTATACGGGAAGATGGGGGAGAAAAGTATGAATGACTCTAAAATTTCAGTTTTAATAGCTGATGATAACAAAGAATTTTGCAGTATATTAAATGACTATTTATTAAATCAAAGAGACATAATAGTTACTGCAGTTGCTAAAGATGGAAGGGAAGCTTTAGCTTTAATTGAAGAAAAACAACCAGACTTAGTGGTATTAGATATTATTATGCCACACTTAGATGGGTTAGGAGTTCTAGAAAAATTAAATTCTATGAATTTAGAAAAAATGCCAAGAATCATTGTGCTTTCTGCTGTAGGTCAAGACAAAATAACTCAAAAAGCTATAACTCTTGGCGCAGATTATTATGTAGTTAAACCTTTTGATATGGATGTATTTACAAAGAGAATTAGGGAATTATTTAATGGTTCTTCAAATGAATTTGTAAGAAAGCCAGCAAACACTGTATTAGAAAGTGAAAATAAACCAGCAACAAAAGGGCCAATAGACTTAGAAACTGAAATAACAAATATTATTCATGAAATAGGAGTGCCTGCACATATAAAGGGATATATGTATTTAAGAGAGGCAATTACTATGGTAGTTAATGATATGGAGTTATTATCAGCTGTAACTAAAGAACTATATCCTTCAATAGCTAAAAAATATAATACAACTGCCTCTAGAGTTGAAAGAGCAATTAGACATGCTATAGAAGTTGCTTGGGGTAGAGGACAAGTTGATGCTATAAATAGATTGTTTGGATATACAATCCACAATGAAAAGGGCAAGCCTACTAATAGTGAATTTATAGCAATAATAGCTGACAAGCTAAGACTTAAAAATAAAGTTAGCTAAAGCTAGAGAAAGAGCCATTTTTGAAAAAGTAATAACGCTCTAAGACAATGAATAAATGATAAAAATGTCTAGAGTATGACAATAAATATCTAATAGTAATTTTACGCAAACACTTTTGTTTATTGATATAAAAATCAATAAATGGAGGTGTTTTTTTTATGATAAAATTATTAAAATTAAAAAAGTAGATTATGAAGACATATGTTAAGAAGGATGTAACGTTTGTAAAAACAATAAATCTTTACGTTAGAAAAAAAGAGTTAATGATTGATTTAAAAGAGATAAACAAAAGAGTAATGAATAGTATAAAATCGTGATGAGTTATGAACTAATTAATTATGAAGGGAATAAAATAATATACATAATAGTTTTTCACATTTATATTTATATTATTATAAACAAAAGATAGAAATGAGTGATAAATTATGTTAAATATGAGACAAGGGAACTATATATATATTGGTTCTGGTTCATCACGAAATGTATTTGATTTAGGAAATGGATATGTTATGAAAGTTGCAAAAAATATAGCAGGAATTGCACAAAATAAGAGTGAATATAGAATCTCATTAATAGATTCATCTAATTTATTTGCTGATGTTATACGAGTTTCAAAAGGTTTTGATATCTTAGTAATGAGGAAAGCATATAGAATAAAAAATTTTACTGATATACTTGATTATTATAAAGTTAGAAGCCAAGAAGAACTATTTAGTTTAGAAAAATTTCGGAATATTCAATATAAATATAATTTATTATCTGGTGATTTAAGTAGAGTGAGTAGTTGGGGGATAATCAATGGAAGACCGATAATTATTGATTATGGTTTTACGAGAGAAGTCAGGGAAAAATATTATAGGTTTTTTTAAAATAGAGAACTATTATATTGAGGATGTAAAGTAGTCTGTGATTCTTTTATCATAATATATTTTGAAGCGTGCACAGGCTATTTTACACTACCTAAAAGTATCTTTTCATAAAATTAATTTATTTAACCGACAAGAGTCCATCTTGCACAGTATATCACTATAAAGTGAATAGAAATATAATATGATTTAAAAATTTTTAATATATTATTTAACAGGTAATAGTATGTTATACTATATAAATGGTATATCTTTTTCATAAGTACAAACAAAAGGTATTAATATAAGAACGTTTATCTGGGTATCAATTTAAAAGATATTGGATCAATGGGTTAAATTATTTGGATACACAATTAAAAGGAGAAAGTATGGATTTACAAGAAAAAATAATAAATGAAAAATTAATATATAAAGGAAGTTTTTTAGATATAGTAAATGTAGAAGTAACATTGCCTGATGGAAACAATGTTTCTAGAGATGTGGTTAAGCATCCAGGAGCAACTGCCATTATAGCTTTTTTAGATGAAGAAAATATAATCTTAGTAGAACAATTTAGGCTACCTTTAAATAGAATAATGTTAGAAATTCCAGCTGGGAAGCTTAATAAAAATGAAGAAACTATAGAGTGTGCAAGAAGAGAGTTACAAGAGGAAACAGGATATATAGCAAAGAATTTAGAGTATTTAGGAAGTATTGCAACGGCACCTGGATTTTGTGATGAAATAATACACTTATATAAAGGAACTGATTTAACCTTAGGTGATAAAAATGAAGATGAAGATGAATTTACTAATGTAAAAATAATGAATATCAAAGAAGTAAAAGAAATGATAAAAAAAGGTGACATAATTGATGGAAAAACAATAAGTATTTTTACTTATTTATAAATTTATTGTTAAAAGCTATGTTGAATTGATTATTTAATCACTTTAGCATAGCTTTTTAATTTAATATTTTTAATACTTTTTTTATTTACATATATTCAATTATGAATAATAAAGAAATCATAATCATAGTATGTTTTATAGCAACTTATTAGGGGGAGTATTATGAATATGATTGAAAAAATGAATTCTAACTTTAAAGAAAATAAAATATTTTATTTATTAGTATTAACATTTTTCTTTGTTGGAATATTACTAGGTGCATATACCATAAAATATATGGATGGAGTAGATGCTAAGGACTTATCTGATTATTTTACAGGATTTATTAAAAGTATTATTAATCAAGAAATTAAAACTAATGAGTTACTCCTTAGCATAATTAAAAATAATATATTAACTATATTACTTATAATGGCACTTGGGTTTACAATTTTTGGAGCACCTTTGATTTTAATCATTGATTTAGTAAAAGGATTTACTTTAGGATATACTTTTAGTTTTTTATTAACTACTTTTGAAGGAAAGGGCATTTGGATAGCACTAATTTCAACTGTACCACAAAATTTACTTTATATACCTTTTTTTGTTGGAATAAGTATAATTTCATTAGAACTATCATCAGCTAAAATTAAAGAAAAGTTTTTTGGTGGAGCAAGGTTAAATAAGGATATATATAGTGGACTAGTTATGAAATTATCGTTCTTTTTTATATTATTTATAGTAGGAGTTTTAATTGAGTGTTATATAAGTCCAGGATTAATAAGACTAGTAGTTACCAATGTTTATAAATTAACTTAAGCCAATGAAAATAAAGAAGGGATTAAAAATTTTTTGTCGAATAAATAATATGTTAGGATAGGGGATTATTATGAAAGAAGTTGTGAATAATTATAAGGAAGCTTTATTAAAAAGTCATAAAAGTGAAAATACTGTTTATGCCTATGTAACAGATGTTAATTTATATGTAAAATATTTAAATAGTAAAGAAATTAATATAGATGAAACTGATAATGTATCAGTGCTAGGATACATTCAACATTTACTAAGTCAAGGAAAATCAGAGAGATCTATTAATAGAATAGTAATAAGCTTAAGAAGTTTTTATAACTATTTAAAAGATCAAGACGTGGTTAAAGAAATTCCTAAGATTTATTATAAAAATACTTCAACAACAAGGAAGCTACCTGAAATTTTGACTATTGAAGAAGTAGACAGAATAATTAGAATTGTAGATAAGGACTGTAATAAGGGTATAAGAGATAATGCTTTGTTAGAACTTATGTATGCAACTGGAATGAAAGTTTCTGAAATAATTAATATTAAAGTTTTTGATGTGAATTTGGAATTGAACTTTGTGAAATGTATAGATAATAAGAACTTTGAAAGATTAATACCAATAGGTAGGAGTGCAGTAATAGCATTAAAGGAATATCTTAGCATAAGAGACAGAGTTGCTTGTGAAGGAGTAGAAAATCTATTTGTTAATTTAAATGGAAACCAATTAACAAGACAAGGTGTATGGAGAATAGTTAAAGAATATTCGCATAGGGCAGGAATAAAAAAGGATGTTAATTTAAATACATTTAGACATTCATTTGCTGTTCATTTATTACAAAATGGTGCAAATGTAAGAGCTGTACAAAAGCTTTTAGGCAATCAAGTATTAACTTATATGGACACATATTATGAAATAATAAATAATGATAAAATTAATATAGTATATAAAAACTCCCATCCTAGAGCATAATGGTAGTAAAAGGCTCATAATTCTAGGTTTATAGTTGAAAGGAGTAGATAAATTAATTAATCCTATAACATATAAAATATAAATGTTTATAGAAATTACTAATGCTATTATAATATAGAAAATACTTTTAAATAACGTGCTTAAATAATAGGAGGACATATTCAAATGAGAATGTATGACATTATTCTAAAAAAAAGAAAAGGTCAAGAATTAACTAAGGAAGAAATTGATTATTTTGTGCAAGGTTTTACAAATGGAGAAATTCCAGATTACCAAGCTTCTGCACTACTTATGGCTATATTTTTCAACAAGATGAATAAGAAGGAAACAGCTGATTTAACTATGGCAATGGTTAAATCAGGAGATGTAATAGATTTATCTTCAATAAATGGAGTTAAAGTAGATAAACATTCAACAGGAGGTGTAGGAGATAAGACTAGTATTTGTCTTACACCTTTAGTTGCGTCATTAGGTGTTCCAGTATCAAAAATGTCAGGAAGAGGTTTAGGACATACTGGTGGAACTATTGATAAATTAGAATCTTTTAATGGCTTCTCTGTAGAGCTTACAGAAGAAGAGTTTATTAACAACTCTAATAAAATTGGAATAGCAATAACAGGTCAAACAGGGAATATTGCACCTGCTGACAAAAAATTGTATGCCTTAAGAGATGTTACAGCAACTGTAGATAATATGTCTTTAATAGCTTCAAGCATTATGAGTAAAAAAATAGCTTCTGGTGCTGATGCCATAGTTTTAGATGTAAAGGTAGGAGATGGAGCATTTATGAAAACTCCTGATGATGCAAAAGCTCTTGCAAGGGAAATGGTTGATATTGGTACATCAGTTGGGAGAAAAACTATAGGAGTTATATCTGATATGGACCAGCCGTTAGGATATGCTATTGGAAATTCACTAGAAGTAAAAGAAGCTATAGAATTATTAAAAGGAAATGGACCAAAGGATTTATTGGAGTTAACATTAACTTTAGGAAGTTATATGCTTGTCTGTGGAAACAAAGCAAAGAGCTTTGAAGAAGGTAAGGCTTTATTATTAGAAAATATAAATAATGGAAAAGGTATAGAAAAATTAAAGGAATTTATTAAGGCTCAAGGGGGAGACCCATCATTTGTTGATGATACCGATAAATTGCCAAAAGCAAAATATATTGAAGAGGTAAGAGCTGTTAATAGTGGAGTAATAACTAAAATTAATGCAGAAGCATTTGGATTAATTGCTATGGAGTTAGGTGCTGGTAGAGAAACAAAGGAAAGTGATATAGATCTTTCTGTTGGAATAGTACTTAATAAGAAAAGAGAAGATGAAGTGAAGATAGGAGATATATTAGCATACATTCATAGTAATGATAAAGATAATATAGAAAAGACTAAAAATAATATTTTAAAGAATATAATTGTAAGTGAGAAAAGTAAAGGAAAGCTACCTTTAATATATGATGTAGTAAAATAATGCAAGAAAAATATGATAAGAAGATTTATTCTTTTTATCATATTTTTATTTTTATTGGTAATAATAAGCTTGAAAGGAGGAAATAAAATGAATAAAAACAAAATGAAAAAAGTAATTATACTTTCTTTAAGCTTATTAATTTTAAATATTATACCAGTTAATGCTTTAGTTGAAGCACATGATAACGAAATTGAAACATATGAAGAATGGAGCACTGAAACTTTTAGTGAAGAAGGTATAAATGTAGATGCAAAATCTGCATTATTAATTGAGCCTATTTCTGGTAAAATACTATATGAAAAAAATCCAAATGAAAAATTTGCACCAGCATCTGTAACAAAAATAATGACAATGTTATTGACTATGGAGGCAGTAGATAGTGGTAAGATTTCTCTAAATGATAAGGTAACATGTAGTGAGAATGCAAAAAAAATGGGGGGAAGCACCATGCTTCTTGACACTGGTGAAGTTAGGACAGTTGAAGAACTACTAAAAGGTGTTGCTATTGCATCTGGGAATGATGCTGCAGTAGCATTAGCAGAGTATTTAAGTGGAACAGAAGATGCATTTGTAGAAGTTATGAATAAAAGAGCTCAAGAGCTTGGAATGAATAATACCACTTTTAAAAATTGTAATGGATTACCAAAAGAAGGACATTTATCAACTGCAAGAGATATTTCCATTATGTCATTAGAACTTCTTAAACATCCAACTATACTAAAATATACAGGAACTTATATGGAAACAATTTCTGAAGGAAGATTATCTCCAATAGAATTAGTTAATCATAATAAATTAGTAAGGTTTTTTGAGGGATGTGATGGCTTAAAAACTGGATATACATCAGAAGCTAAGTATTGTATCTCTACTACAGCAACAAGAAATGGTGTTAGAATGCTTTCAGTAATTATGGGAGCACCAACTTATAAAATAAGAAATAGAGATGCAGGAATGCTTTTAAATTTTGGCTTTTCTAAATTTGAAGGCCAAAAGATATTAGTAAAAGATGAAGATGTTGAAAACATATATTTAAATAAAAATACAGATAAATTCTTTATTGCTAAAGCAAAAGATGATTTAATTGCTATTATTCAAAAGGGTGATAATAGTGAAATTGAGAAAAAAATCGTAATAGATGATCTTAAGAAGGAATATAAGGCAGGGGAAATTATAGGGAAATGTGAGGCATATTCTGGAGAAAATAAAATCGGAGAAGTAGATTTATATTCTGATAGAGATATTAAATTAGGTGGTATTTTTGACAACTTTAAATTTAATATGAAAAATATGTTCAGAAAAGGTATATAAAAGGGATTCTTTATTGAATCCTTTTTTCTTATTGTAAAAAGGTTGTTCTTTATAAATAAACTTGATATTATATTCTAAGGAAATAGATTATTAAAGGCGGATGAGTAATATGGAAATGCCAAAAATTAAAGTAGCAAATTTTGAGGGACCATTTGATTTATTGCTACATTTAATTAAGAAGAATGAAATGGATATATATAATATTGAAATATATAAGATAACAAATCAGTATTTAAGATATTTAGATGATATGAAGATTATGGATCTTGATATAACTTCTGAATTTATAGTGGTAGCTGCAACTTTGATTGAAATTAAATCTAAAAAGCTTCTACCTGTTGTTAAGAATAATGAGGAAAGTGAAGAAGATTTAGAAAAAAATCTTATGAATATGCTTATAGAATATAAGAGAATAAAAGGGGCAGCATTATTCTTAAGGGATAGATTTATTAATTCAGGTGAAATTTATACAAAAAAGCCTGAAATTATAAAAGAAGTAAATATAGTGAATAAGGAAGAAGATATATTTAAGAATATAACTTTACTAGATTTATATAATATTTATAATAATTTAATCGAAAATTATCTTAAGAAGCAAAATAAGGAAAATGTAATTCAAAGAAAGATATATGTAGACAAATATAAAATTGAAGATAAGATGAATGATTTAATGATAAAGTTTAATAATAATAAAATAGTAAAATTTAGAGATATAATAAGAGAAAGTGAATGCAAGCTAGAAGCTGTTGTAACTTTCTTAGCATTATTAGAATTAATAAAGCTTAGAATGCTTAAAGTATATCAAGATAGTAATTTTGATGACATTTTAATGGAAAGGAGAATAGGCAATGAGTAATATAGATGCAGCACAATATGAATTTGAAGAAATATCATCAAAGCCTAAGCTGAAATCTTCAATAGAATCACTTCTATTTGTTAGTGGAGAGCCGCTAACTATAAGAGATTTAAGTAATACATTAGAGGTTTCAACTAAAATAATAAAAAATATATTAGATGAAATGCAGAATGAATATGAAGAAGAGAGAAGAGGAATAAAATTAATTTCGATAAATGGAGAATTTCAACTAGTTACTAAGGCTGAAAATAGTGATTATATACAAAAACTACTAAGAAAAAATAAGAGACAATCCTTATCTCAAGCTTCTTTAGAAAGTTTGGCTATAATAGCTTATAAGCAACCAATTACAAGAGTTGATATAGATGAAATAAGAGGAGTTAAATCTGAAAGTGCATTACAAAGGTTGTTAGAAAAAGATTTAATAAAAGAGGTCGGTAGATTAGAAGTTCCAGGAAGACCAATTTTATTCGGAACAACAGATGAATTTTTAAGACAGTTCGGATTAAAAGAATTAAATGAATTGCCTTCATTAGATTTATATGATAATAAAGAGAATGATATTATAGAAAATATGAATGAAATTATAAAAGAGTTATAAGATATATTTTAGTGTCCTAAAATATATCTTATATAAATTAATGTAAATTACTTGAAGAAGAATCACTATTATCACAACTATTCATAGGTGATCCTTCTTCAAAATTATTTTTATTATATTTATCCTCATTAAAGAAACCTTTTACAATGTCTATAATTTGAGGTATAGAATCTACTATTCTGTCATATGTATTATTTTGTTCTACTGGCAATAATCTTACAACGTCCTTTCTTAAAACTAAAAAAGCTACGGGTTTAACAGTAATTCCAGCACCAGATCCACCACCAAATGGATGGTTTGACATATTATCTCCAGGACCTATGCAGACATTTCCAAATTCACTTCCACCTGAAGCGAAGCCAAAGGTTACTTTCGATATTGGAATTATATAACTTCCATCTTTAGTTTCTACTGCATCGCCTATTACAGTATTAACATCTATCATTTCTTTTAAATTTTCCATTGTACTTTTCATTAAACTTTCAACAGGATGCTGATTTGTCATATATTCCTCCCTAGATTGGGAGCCACCTCCTTATTTTCTTTACTTTTAAATAATAAAAATAACATATATATAATATTGGCAATATTAAAGTAAAATATACTAGTTATTCCAAAAGTTAATAAAGTTGTATTGAATTTAGGCTTAATGTCAAAGGATAGGTTTTTAACCTTAAAAATAATGTTTAAGATAAAATATAGTAAAGTTGGTATATTGCATAGAAGTCCGTATAATATAGCAGAAACAGCTGCATCATCAATACCATAGATAAGGGAAGCATTAAGCTTTATTTTAGGCTTTAATTTATTTGTTGAAATATTTTTATATAATTTTTTGTAGGAAATTTTCTTTATAAGGTTTCTTTGTGATTTTGATTTAATGTTATTATCTTTTATTTTAGGCTTATTTTTTATTAGTTTTTTTAAATATTTGTTTTCAACTCCATTTAATGAAGAGAAAATGATGTATTTATATAGTTTTATTACTAAATTTTTATTTGAGTACTCTAGTTTGATTTTTATAGGTAAAGGTAAAAATAATATTATTAGTATAATAATAAATATAATAAATAACTTCATTATTAAATCCTTTCAAAAAGATTGATAAATTATCTAATATAGAAATTTTTAAAATTATGTTTAAAAATTTTCTTTTAGAACAAACTATTTTTAGATGGCTAGTATAGAGGGTGATAATATGAAAAATATAAAAAAAGTTCTAGCAACTATTTTATTAGTATTATTGACATTTACATGGGATATATATTCAGTTAAAGCTTACAATGATGATATTATTGATAATGACTATGAATCAATTGATATAATTGAGGAAGAATCTATACATATATCATTAGATGAAGTTAATATTAATTCTCCATTAAAGGTGTCTGCTAGAAATGCTATAGCAATAGATGCAGAAAGTAATCAAGTATTATGGAATCAAAATGGATATGAAATAGTCCCTATGGCAAGTACTACTAAGATTTTAACTGCTCTTATAGCAATAAATTATGGTGATTTAGATAGAAAAGTTACAATAAGTAAAAATGCTTCATCTATTAGGGGTTCAACAGTTGGATATTCAGCAGGTGAAGAAATAGCTATGAAAGAATTACTATTTGGTTTGATGTTTCGATCAGGGAATGATGCTGCTATAGCTATTGCAGAAGATATTGGAGGATCAATAGAAGGGTTTTCTAATATTATGAACGATTTTGCTAAAAATGTAGGAATAATAGATTCACATTTTGAATCTCCACATGGTTTAGATAGTTCAAAACATTATTCCTCAGCATATGATTTAGCAATTTTAACATCAAAAGCAATGGAAAATAGTGTTTTTAGAGAATGTGTAGGAGAAAAGGTAATATACAAAGATAAGTATAATTTCACTAGAGATTATCAGAATATTAATAAAATCTTATATAAGATTCCTGGTGCTAATGGTGTGAAAACCGGATATACAGGTGGGGCAGGTAAGTGTTTAGTTTCATCTATAAATCATAATGGTAAAAATATAATAATAGTTGTTTTAAATTGTGTTGATAGATGGAATGTTACCGAAAAAATATATAATTATGTAGTTAAAAGTAATGAGTTTATTAATAAAAATAATAGAAAAATATTAGAGGAAGAAAAACTTGCAGGCTTAGGAAAAATAATAAATGAAGAAGATATAACTTATGGTTATAAAGAGAGTGATATTGTAGAAGTGGAAGTTTTTAAGTCATTAATAGATATAGAAGAGGGGAATATATTCGGGAAAATATCTGTTAAAGATAAAGCATATGAAAAAAGCAAGTTTCCTTTAATAAGTAATATAAATATAAGTAAGGAAGAATTTGAAAAAATAATAATTGGTGAGAAGTAGAGACATTTGCCTCTACTTTTTTATTATTAAGATTGTAACAAAATAAATTATAATAAATAATCTAATATTGTATAAGAAATCCTTGGAGAGATATAAAGTAATGAGGGAAATTGTAGAATGTATTGATTCTGGAACAGAATTTTGCCCATGCAAGCTAGCTGAAGCCGGTGAATGTATAATTTGTTCACAATTGCAGGGAAGTTGTTTTTGTGATTGTCTAAATTGGAAGGGGGTTTGTATCTATCATGAATTTATTAATAATGGTTCTAAAGCTAAAGGAGGTAGAAAAACATATAATTGTTTAGTTAAAGAAACAGAAATTTATGAAAAAGATTTATTATTAATTAAGTTTGAAGTCCCTCACAAATTAGCAATAGATTTAGTAAAAGCAGGTAGTTTTATATTTATCAGACCTGATGAAAATAATATCTATTTTGATGTACCTATATCTATATTAGAATCTGATATAGATAACAATATAATATCTATTATGATAGAAATAAGAGGAATAAAAACAAAAAATCTATTAAATGTAAAAGAAGGTAGCATAATAACGATAAGAGGCCCTTATTGGAATGGAGTATTTGGATTAAATAATTTAAAAAGCCAAGTTAATAATAATGTTTTAGTACTAGCAAGAGGAATTGGAATGGCTCCAATGATTCCTGTTATTAGGAAATTGAATCAAAATAATAATAAAATAACTTTAATTTTAGATAACTCTCCTTATAAAGATAATTATGTAAAAGAATATTTGAAAGAGTATAATGTTGAAGTTATAAATGAAACTTTAATAGATAAAGGTGAAATTAGTGACGAAGCTAAAGTTATAATTAAAAATATTTTATCAGAAAGAAATGTTGAGTATATTCATATTGCAGGAGCAGATATATTAAGTGTTAAATTAATAGATTATTTAAATAGCATAGATAGAAAAGACATAAAACTTTCATGCTGTAACAATATAAAAATGTGCTGTGGGGAAGGAATATGTGGGAGTTGTACCGTTAGATTCTCAGGGCATAGGGTAAAGAGGTTTTGTAAAGTTCAAACAGATCCAAGACAGGTATTTGAAGGGAGAAGATTTATATGATAAAGGTTATTATAGTTGGTGGAGGCTGGGCTGGTTGTGCATCTGCAATAACAGCAAAAAAGGCAGGCGCAGAAGTTCATCTTTATGAAAAAACTGATTTATTATTAGGACTTGGAAATGTTGGCGGAATAATGAGAAATAACGGAAGATGGACAGCTTCAGAGGAATTAATAGAGCTTGGTGCTGGAGATTTAATTGATATTGTTGATAATACTGCAAGGCATAAAGATATAGAATTTCCAGGTCATAAACATGCAACATTGTATGATGTAAATTTAATTGAAGGTAAAGTAAGTAAGTATTTAGAGGAAATTGGAATTATTATTCATATAGAAAGTAGAGTTACTGATGTTAAATTAGAGGGTAGTAAGATTAAAGGTATTTATCTTAGTGATGGTAGCTATGAAGATGGAGATGTATTTATTGAAACTACTGGTACAACAGGGCCAATGGGAAATTGCTTAAGATATGGAAATGGTTGCTCAATGTGCATATTGAGGTGCCCAGCCTTTGGGCCAAGACTTAGTATAAGTGAGAGATGTGGTGTTTCAGATATACAAGGGGAAAGAGATGAAGACACATTAGGAGCAATTTCAGGCTCTTGTAAATTAGCTAAAGAAAGTTTATCAAAGGAAATTGTTGAAGAGTTAGATAGAACAGGTTGCGTTATTTTAGAAGTTCCTAAGGAAGATATTAATTATGATAAGCTTAGTGCTAAAGTGTGCCAACAATATGCTTTAAAGGAATTTGCAGAAAATATAATTTTATTAGATACTGGACATGCTAAACTTATGACTACCTACTATCCATTAAAAAAATTAAGAAAAATAAAGGGATTAGAAAATGCTAAATATGTAGATCCATATGCAGGTAGCAAGGGGAATTCAATAAGGTATTTATCAGTAGCGCCAAGAACTAATGATTTAAAAGTGAATGGAGTAGATAATTTATTTTGTGCAGGTGAAAAGTCAGGTTTATTTGTTGGACACACAGAAGCTATTGTTACTGGTTCATTAGCAGGTCATAATGCTGTGAGACTAGCAATGGGAATACCATTATTAATATTACCTTCATCAATAGTAATAGGAGATATAATATCTTATGCAAATGAAAAGGCAGGAACAAGGGAAGGAAGAAGAGATAGATATACCTTTGCTGGTGCTGAATATTTTAAAAGGATGAAGGCACTAGGATTGTATACTATAGATAAAGAAGAAATAAAGCAAAGAGTTAGTAAAGTTAATTTAGATAATGTATTTAATCAAAAATTAATATAAGTAGTTTAGCACTTAGTATATTCTAAGTGCTTTTTAAATATTATAAGAAAAAAAGTTCTTAAATAAAATACTCGTAAATGATAATATAATAAAAATAAATAGAAATACTTACAAAATAATTTTAAAAATCAGATCAATATAGAAGGAAAAATAAGAATAGTTATTGAATTATATTAATGAAAACGTATAGATGAGTTTTTTAAGAATTAAGAAAAAAGATTCTAGTAAAATAGTATAAATTTATTAATAGAAATAAAGTATAGAGAATTGATATATTACCTAATCTATATTGAAGGAGTTTTTTATGAAAACTAATATGGGAATATCTATAGAAAAGTTATTGACACTTGAGATATTAAAGGAATCAAAGGTACTTGCTGGAGGAAAAGGGTTAAATAATATAATAACTAAAGTTAATGTAATGGAGGTGCCTGATATTATCGATTGGGTAAGCCAAGGTGAATTCTTAATTACTACTGCTTATTCTATTAAGGATAATGTGCAAATATTAGAAGAATTAATTCCAAAGTTAAAAGATAAGGGTGTTGCAGGGCTAGGGATTAAAGTAGGTAGATATGTAAAAGAATTATCAGATAATATTTTTAACTTAGCAAACAAAATCAGCTTTCCAATTATAGAGGTTCCAATATCTGTGTCTCATACAGATATAATTTCATCTATTTTAACTCAAGTTATAAGTGAGCAAACTATTCTGCTATTAGAAATTGAGAGATATAATAAAGAAGCTATGGAGATCGTGATAAATGGTGGTAACTTAAATGATATTGCAACCAATTTATATAATAATATAGGTAATACTTTAGCTATATATGAAAATATAAATGATAGATGTGAAATTCTTTGTAATGATAATATAGAGAAATATGAAATTGAAAAAATAGTATATGAATTTATTAGTAACAATAACTATTGTCAAAAGAGTTGTTGTGAGAGTATAGATATTATAAATGGAAAAAATATTCAAAGAGTTACTATTCCTTTAATTATTAATAAAATGGAATATGGAAATGTCTTTATATGGATTGACAATAGTGATATAAATACATTACAAAAAATGATTATTGATCTTTATATGAATATTATAATGCTGGAATTTTCAAAGATAATTTCTATGCATAGTATGGAAAGTAAGTATAAACTAGAGTTTTTTGATGATTTACTAAGTCAAGACGAAATTAGACTAAAAAGGGCTATTGAAAAATCTAAAAATTATAATTTCAATATGAATAATAAATATTGTATTATAGAAATAATGTTAAAACCATGGAACGAAGAAATTAAACATAGTTATCAAGAAGAAATAAACAATTTAATGTTTATTGTAAATAGAATTATTAAGTCTTGCAAAAATAATATTATATATGTAGAACGTGGAGATAGAATTATACTTTTATATGGAAGTGCTAAAAGTTATAATGCTGTTAAAATTAAAGAAGATACATTGAGTTTATGTAAAAGGATTTATTCAGAGGCAGTAAAAAAGATTACTTCTATGGAAATAATAGTTGGTATTGGGAGATGCTATGAAGATATATCACAATTGTATAAAAGCTATGATCAAGCCAAGCTTATTGTTGAACATTTAAGTAAAAGCACTACTGAATCAATAATTCATTATGATGATTTAGGTATTTATAGAATATTAGCACATGATGAATTAAAAGGAGAGCTAATTGACTTTTGTAAGGATACTATTATGCCATTAATAGAGTATGATAAGGAATATGAGTCAGAGTTAGTAAAGACATTAAAACAATATTTTAAATTTAATGGAAATATGAAGAAAATTTCTGAAAGGATGTATATGCATTATAACACTATAGTTTATAGAATTAATAAAATTGAAGCAATTACTGGGTTAAATATAGAAGATGGTGATAATAGACTAAACTTACAAATAGCTTTAAAAATACTGGATATTATAGATATAGCTTAAAAGTACTTATAGGCAAATATTAAATTGCCTATAAGTACTTTTTCTATTTGGTAAATGTTTACAAAAGAAAAGTTTTAGGTTTATGAATATTACACAAAAGATTTATTTAATAATAATAGAATTATATAAGTATAATAAATTGTAAGAAAATTACAGGAGAAAAGGATGAGGTTTATTGGAAGCATTATTTATAAGTAAGGATTTATTAGAATGTATTAAAAACAACACAACTATTATAGCTAAAGTTCATTCAATATTTATTAATGCTTGCAACATAGAATATAAAGAAAACCTAATAACAGTTTTAACAAAAGATAAGATAATAGCTCCTATGAGTATAGTTATAGATAACCAAGAGGGCTTTGATTTTAAAAAGCTAAAAATTAATAATAATAGTAAATTTGTATTTACCGATGAATTTATTATTTGTAGTAATTTTACTTTTAAAGTGGATTTGAAAAATGTAAAAATATATGATCCAAATATTAAAAGGATAGACAACTATATTGAAGAAAAGATTCTTTTTAAAAACTTAATTAAGATGAAAGATATATTGTTTGAATATGGAAAGTTAGACTTCTTTTATCCGTTGATAGCTGATATTAAAAATATCATTAATAATGACTTAGGTTATAAATTAAGGATAATAGATGCAGAAAAATCAAGTAATGGGCTAAGTTTAAAAAACAATGATAAAAGTTATATATTTATAAAAGACAAATTTATAGAATTTTTAAAAGCTATTATAAGCTATGATATTGCTAATATTCAAGATTATGCAAGTAACATAATTGGATTTGGCTATGGATTAACACCATCTATAGATGATTTTATAAGTGGATTAATGATTTCAATTATTTATTTAGGAGATTATTACAACTTAGATATTAAAAATATATATAAGTTTAATAATAAATTAATTACAAAATCAATAAACAAAACTACAAAGGTAAGTAGTGAAATGCTGATGAATTCAGCAAAAGGAGCAATAAGTAGGGGGATTAAACAGCTGATGACTACATTATTATCGAAGGATGATGATGTAAGCATAACAAATGATTTGAAAAGGGTAATTTCCTTTGGAGAAACATCAGGAAGTGATATGGCATTTGGAATATATATAGGATTTGCCATTTTTACTGATATTAGATATAGGAGGAATTGGAAATGAATCTATGTGTAGATATTAGAAAAAACGTGTACTACGATTCAGTAGCTCTAATGATTATTACAAAAGAAGTTAAGAAAATGGATGGTGTTAAAGAAGTAATAGTTGGAATGGCAACAGAGTTAAATAAAGAATTAGCTGAAAACTTAAACCTATCTAACGAGGAGATAAGATTATTAACACCTAATGATTTCTTTATTTCAGCATATTTAGAAGATAATGATGGTCTAGAGAAAATTGTAAATAGAGTAAATGAATTATTAAATTCAAAACAAAAAGAAGAAGAAACTGAAATTGAAGTTAAAACTTTAACTACAGCAATTAACCATATGAAGGATGCCAATATGGCAGTAATATCACTACCAGGAAAGCATGCAGCTTATGAGGCAAAAAAGGCCTTAAATAAAGGACTTAATGTAATGCTTTTCAGTGACAATATTACTGTAGATGAAGAAATTGAATTAAAGAAACTAGGAAGAGATAAGGGTCTTTTAGTTATGGGACCAGACTGTGGTACTGCAATAATTAATGGAATTCCTTTATGCTTTGCAAATGTAGTTAGAAGAGGAAATATAGGAATTGTTGGGGCGTCTGGAACAGGAACTCAAGAAGTAACTGTGCTTATTGACAAATTAGGTGGAGGCTTATCACAAGTTATAGGTACTGGTGGTAGGGATTTAAAGAGTGAAGTAGGCGGAATAATGATGCTTGAAGGCTTTAAAGCACTAATAGATGATAATGGAACTGATGTAATAGTTTTAATTTCTAAACCTCCTGCAAAGGAAGTTGCTGAAAAGATTCTTGAAATGGTTAAGACCACTAATAAACCAGTTGTAGTTAACTTTATAGGTGGAGATAGAAGTCAAATAGAAAAAAGTGGAGCATATGCATGTATAAGTTTAGAAGATGCAGCTCATAAAGCCTATAATTTATCAAAAGGTATTGAATCACAAGATTATGAAGGTTTTGAGATGTCAGATGAAGATATAAATGAAATAGTTGAAAAGGAAGTATCTAAACTACATCCATCACAAAAGTATTTAAGGGCATTATACACTGGTGGAACCTTAGCAGATGAAGCTATGAAGCTACTTGGTAAGGAAGGTTTTTCAATATATTCAAACATACCTTTATCACCAGAGTTTAAATTGAAAGATATTCATAAGAGCGAAGAGCATACTTGTATAGATTTAGGTGATGATGATTTTACTGTTGGAAGACCACATCCAATGATTGACCCAATTGGAAGGGTTGAAAGATTACCTAATGAAGCTTTAGATGAAGAAGTAGCAGTTATTCTTATGGATTTTGTAATAGGATATGGATCTAATATGGATCCAGCTGGTGAGATGCTACCATATATTATTGAAGCAAAAAAGAAATTTGAAAGTAAAAATAAATATTTATCTATCATAGCTTATATTTGCGGAACCGATAAAGATCCACAAAGCTATAGAGAACAAAGAGAAAAGCTGGAAGCTGCAGGTGTTATTTTAATGCCATCAAATGCACAAGCAGTACGACTTACTGCAAAGCTTCTTAAAGCGATAAAGGGTTAGGAGGTGCAGTATGTCTTTAATAAATAAATTATTTGAAAATGATTTAAAAGTTGTAAATCTTGGTTTAGAAGCTTTTCATAATGATTTAAAAGAACAAAATGTAGAATCAATCCATGTAAATTGGAGGCCACCAAGTGAAGCAAGTAAAAAGCTAGACCAATTAGACGATGAAGTTATAGAAATAAAGATAGAAGCAGCTAACAAAGAAGCTATAGAAAGATTACTATCAGCAGAGCCTGTTATTTTAGGTATAGGAAAAGCAGGGGATGATATTCCAGGAATGACAAAGAACACTATACTTCATGCAGGTCCACCAATAACTTGGGACAGAATGAGTGAACCTTTAAGAGGTGCAATAATAGGAGGACTTTTATATGAAGGCTTAGCTTCTAATGAAGAAGAGGCAAGAAATTTAGCATCATCAGGAGAAATAATTTTTGACCCATGCCATCATCATAATACAGTTGGTCCAATGGCTGGAGTTGTTACTTATTCAATGCCAGTATGGAAACTTCAAAATAAAGCCTTTGGAAATTATGCTTACTGCACATTTAATGAAGGATTAGGCAAAGTATTAAGATTTGGTGCATTTAGTGATGAAGTTATAGATAGACTTAAATGGATTGAGAGTACATTAGCTCCTGTTATTAAAGAAACAATGGAAATTAGAGGACCTATAGATTTAAAAGCTATAATTGGACAAATAGTTCAAATGGGTGATGAAGGTCATAACAGAAATAAAGCTGGTACATCACTAATATTTAGAGAGTTAGCACCATATATAGTTAAGACAAGTTTTTCGGATGAAACAAAATCAGATGTTTTATTCTTTATAGATAAAAATGATCACTTCTTTTTAAATATTTCAATGCCTGCATGTAAATGCAGTTTAGATCCATTAGAAGATATTGAGTATAGTACAGTGGTATATACAATGTCTAGAAATGGTACTGATTTTGGAATAAGAGTAAGTGGAACTTCAAAAGAGTGGTTTACAGCACCTTGTGAATTAGTTCAAGGACTTTATTTCCCTGGCTTTGATGAAAAAGATGCAAATCAAGATATAGGAGATAGTTCCATTACAGAAACAGCAGGAATAGGTGGTTTTTCAATGGCAACAGCACCTGCTATTGTTCAATTTGTTGGTGGAACACCTAAAGATGCTATAAATTATACAAATAGTATGTATGAAATTACTCTTGCAGAAAATAATGCTTATAAGTTACCAAACTTAAACTTTAGAGGTGCACCAACTGGAATAGACATACGAAAGGTAATTGAAACAGCAATCTTACCAGTAATAAATACTGGTATAGCATGTAATAGAGCAGGAGTTGGACAGGTGGGAGCTGGTATAGTTCACCCACCTACAAAATGTTTTGAAGATGCATTAAATGCATTTATAAATAAATATATATAAATTGAATGGAGGATTTTAAATGAATATTATTGATGCTTTTAGCAATGTAAAAATGTATGATTTAACTCAAAAACTTAGCCATTTAACACCACCTTGGCCAACTTATGAGCCATTAGAAATTAAGTTTTTCAAAAGATTATCTTCAAATGGAGCTAATGGACAAGTGTTGACTCATTCAAATCACGTTGGAACTCACTTAGATGGTTCTCTTCATTTCTGTACTCATGGAAGAGATATAGCAAGTATTCCACTAGAAGAATTAGTTGGACCAGGAGTTGTAGTAGACCTTTCTGATATAGCAGAAGATTACGGAATTTATACATCAAAAGACATTATGGATAGAGCTGATGTTAGAAAAGGAGATATTCTTATAATAAATACAGGTTATCATAAATATGGATGGGATGAACCAGATGCTGACGAAGAAAGAGTTATGGTAAGACATCCAGGTCCTACAAAAGAATTTGCTTATTGGTGTAAAGAAATGGAATTTAAATGGATAGGTGTTGACTGCGGTTCTGCAGATCATCCAATGAATACAAAGATTCGTGAATGGTGTCCAAAAGAAGCTAGAAAAGCTGATAAATTCTTAAAATCTAAATATGGAAAAGGCTTAGATGATTTCTTCCCAGAAGATGATTACCAATTTATGCACTATGATTTATTCCCAGTTGATATAATTCATGCTGAAAATCTTGGTGGAGATATAGATAAGGTTCTTGGCAGAAGATTAATAATTGGATGCTTCCCTTGGAGATTTGAAGGCGGAGAATCTTGTATATCTCGTATAGTTGCATTTGATACTAAGTAAAAATAAAAAAATAATTTTGAGAGGATGTTAAGTTATGATAATAGATAAAATGGAACAAACCTTAAGACCTGCTGAAAGTAATATGCCAGAATATCCAGCTAAATATATAACATTAGCTACTGGAGAAAAAATGGTTATACGTCAAATAAAGAGAGAAGAAGTGCCACTAATATTAGAAGCTATACAACCTTTAATGGATGTAGAAAAAGATTTTTATGATATAGTTGCTTCAAGATTTTATTCTGAATTATTAGGTTATTACAAATACAGAGTTAAGGATGAATATTGCTTAATAGGAACTATAGATGGACTAATAGTTGGTATAGTTAATGGGCGTATGATTGATGAAAAATCAGGAATGTCTTATCACACAATCACTTTAAAACAAGGCTTAAGAATAGGTGCTCAATTATTTGCAGCTAAAATGGAATATCATTTTGATTATTTAAATCAAGAAGAAGTTTGGATAGTTGCAGAAAGTCCAAATGGATTTAAAAGATGGATGATAGAATATGAATTGGAATCAAGACCAGAGATATGGCATGAATTAGGTGGAGTTCCAACTTACGTTTTAACTAAGGCATTATGGGAAAAGCATAAGAAATCTAAATGTACAGGAAGACGTCCAGTTAAAGAAGAGTTGCTTGCAACATCATTAAATCCAATCCTTCCAGAAACTTATTCTCAAAAACCAGGGTATAGAAGATGCGTGAAGTAGGTATAGTAGGCATCGGACACACTAAGTTTGGTAAATGGTCTGGAGGGACATTTATAGATATGCTTAGTAAAGCTGCAGTAGAAGCTTTAGATGATGCTGGTGTTAAAACTGGAGAAAATCATGGAATAGATCAAGTTTTTGTTGCATCTATGGGTGCAGGAATGGTTAATAGAGTAAGTGGTGTTGCATCTGCTTTAGTTGATACTTTAAATCTAAGACCTGCAATGGCTGATACAGTAGAAAATGGCCCAGCATCAGGTGGATCTGCAATAAAACTTGGTTATATGGCAATTGCTAGTGGTATGTGTGATGCAGTTTTAGTTGTTGGTGGAGAAATGATGAGAGTAATAAGTGGATGGGAAGGTACAGATTTTGTTGCAACTATGTTACACCCAGAAGCAGAATACAACTATGGATTAACTCTTCCTTCATTTGCAGGTATGTTTACTAAATTATGTATGGAGAAGTATGGCATAACTGAAAAGGATTTATCAATTGTGTCTGTTAAAAATCATGAACATGCAGTTCATAATCCAGTAGCACATATTCATGTAGTTCCAAGTCTATATGCTATTGCTGATGATGAAGATGCTGATGTAATAAATCCTTATGTTGCAGAACCATTAAGATTATATCATGTATGCCCAGTATCAGATGGAGCAGCGGCTGTACTTTTATGTGCTATGGATGTAGCTGATAGATTTAATAAAAAACCTGTTAAGATAGCAGGTATAGGTCAAGCTACAGATACACACGTAGTAGCTGAAAGAAAAGTTCCTACTGATTTATTAGCAGTAAGACTTTCTGCAAAAAAAGCTTATGAAATGGCAGGAGTTAAACCAGAGGATGTAGATGTGGCTGAATTACATGATGCTTTCCAAATTCTTGAAGTAGTTGAATCTGAAGAAGTAGGATTTTTTGAAAGAGGGCAAGGACACATTGCAGCGCGTAATGGGGAAACAAAAGTTGGAGGTAAAATTCCAATAAATACTTCTGGTGGATTAAAAGCTAAAGGACATCCATTAGGAGCAACAGGAGTATCTCAAGTTGTTGAATTAGTAAAACAATTGAGAGGCGAAGCAACAGGAAGACAAGTTGAAGGAGCTAAAGTAGGACTTGCAGTTAACTTTGGTGGCTTTGGAAATAATGTAGTTTCAACAATATTAACAAAGGTGGAGGATTAGAAGATGAGTGAAAAGATGTATGCTTATAAATGTACAACTTGTGGTGAACTTCATCATCCAAAGCATTATGTATGTAGAAAATGTGGTGCTAGAGAATTTGAAGAAGTTGAACTAGGGGGAGAAGTAACATTATTAACTTATACAAGAGCGTATAATCTTCCAGAAGGTTATATGAAACCTTATCTAGCTTTTGGAATAGTTAAATTTGAAAATGGATTAACTGCTAGTGGACAAATTGATTCTGAAGAACTTGAAATAGGAATGAAATTAAACACAACAGTAGGAGTTATAAAAGAAACTGTTGGTAGGGATTGTTATGGTTTCATTTTTAAACCTATAGAATAGAATATATTAAGACGAAGCTTCTATTGTACTACAATATATAAATAAAAGTTAGTATGATAGAAGCTTTTAAAAATTAAATGTAATGGAGGGATTAAATTGCAAGAACTTCAGTACTTGAGACCAGAAAGTATAAAAGAAGCTTTAGAACTCTTAGATGGCTATGGCAAGGACTTAAAAATATTAGCTGGTGGTACAGATCTTATTATTGCACTAAAGGATAGATTAATAAACTGTAATTATTTAATGGATATTAAGAATATACAAGAATTAAAAGCAATTAATTATTCAGTAGATAAGGGGCTTGAAATAGGTGCAGCAGTTTCTTTAAATGAAGTAATAAATTCAAATATTATTAATGAAAAATATGAAATATTAATTCAAGCTGCTAAAACATTGGCTAATAGTTTACTTAGGAATAGAGCTACCCTTATAGGTAATATATGCAATGCGTCTCCTGGAGGAGATATGCTGGGACCATCTATTGTTCTTGAAGGTAAACTAGAGATCTTATCTAAAAGTAACAAAAGAATTGTACCTTTGAAAGACTTTTTTTTAGGAGTTAAAAGAACAGTGTTAAAGGAAAATGAACTAATTAGTAAAATTATTTTTCCAAGTATCGAAGGCATTGGAAAGTATAGAAGAAGGTCAAGAATAAAAGGACATGATTTAGCTCAAATAGGGGTTTCAATGTTCTTAAAAAATGATAATGGGTTAAACGTTTCCATAACTGCTGCAGCACCAACACCAATTGTAATAGAAGATTTTAATCAATTTAATAAATATGATGTAAAAAATAATATACAAGGTATAATTGAAAAAATTATAACTTCTATAAATCCTATAAGTGATCAAAGGGCAAGCAAAGAATTCAGAATTGCTATGGCAAAATATTTATCAAATCAGATCTTAGAAGAATTAAGTTCGGAGGGATAAAATGAAAGAAAAATTACATCTATATGTAAATGGAGAAGAGGTTTTTGTAGAAGTAGAACCAAATAAAACATTACTTTGGTTATTAAGAGAAGAATTAGAATTGACAGGAACAAAGGAAGGATGTGGAGCAGGAGAATGTGGAGCTTGTACTGTTATTCTTAATGGGAATGCTGTCAATTCATGTTTAGTTATGGCTTTAGAGGCTGCTGAAGGATGTGTTGAAACAATTGAAGGTGAAGCTAAAAATGGTAATATTTCGAAACTTCAAGAGTCATTTATTAAAAATAATGGGCTTCAATGTGGTTTCTGTACTCCAGGTATGATAATGTCTGCAAGAGCTTTATTAAACAAAAATCCTAATCCAAATAGAGAAGAAATAAAAGAAGCTATGCAGGGAAATCTATGCAGATGTACAGGTTATGAATCTATTATTAAATCTGTTGAAGAGGCAATAGAAGAATAGAGAATCGATGATATAATTTTAATTTCTTATGAGGGAGGAATAGCTTTGAATTATGATTACGTGGGCAAAGGAGTAACTAGATTAGATGGTATTGAAAAAGTTACTGGACAAGCCCAATATGTTCATGATATTAAACTTCAAGGAATGCTATATGCTAAGGTTAAAACAAGTCCTTATGCACATGCATTAATAAAGAGTATAGATGTATCGAAAGCTAAAGCATTACCTGGTGTAAAAGCAGTGTTAACAGGCAAAGATGCTTATCAAAAGCTTGGAATATACATGATAGATAGACCTATATTAGCATATGATAAAGTAAGATATTACGGAGAGGCAGTGGCAGCAGTAGCAGCTATTGATGTAGAAACTGCAGAAAAAGCTATACAGCTTATTGATATAGTTTATGAAGAACTTCCTGTAGTGCAAGATGTTGAAGAAGCTTTAAAAATAGAATCACCTTTAGTTCATGAAGATATAGCAAGCAATAAGTGGATGGAAAATGTTTTTAGTCCTGTAATAGGAACAAATATAGCAAACCTTTTTAAAATAAGAAAAGGGAATATTGAAAAGGGCTTTGATGAAGCAGATATAATTGTAGAAAATACATTTACTCAGCCACAAGTTCTTCATGTTCCTATGGAAACTCATAATGTAATTGGGAAATGGTCAGTAGGAAATAAAATTAAAGTATGGAGTAGTGCACAAGCACCATTTGCTATAAGAGATTTAATGAGTGTTGCTTTAGAAATTCCAAAGCAAGATATAGAAGTTATAGTTCCATATGTAGGTGGAGGATTTGGTGGAAAAGCAGGTATTCATTTAGAACCATTAGTAGTTTTACTTTCAAAAGCTGCAAATGGTAAACCAGTTAAACTTTGCCCTACAAGAGAAGAAGAAACATCAACACTACCATGTAGACAAGGATTAGTAGCAAAAATAAAAACAGGTGTAAATAAAGATGGAAAAATAGTAGCAGAGAAAATTGAATATTTATGGGATGCAGGTGCTTATGCAGATTATGGAGTAAATATTGGAAGAGCTTCAGGATATTCTGCAGCAGGACCATATGAAATAGATAATATATTTGTAGATTCATATACAATTTATACTAATCATATTTTTGGAACAGCATATAGGGGTTTCGGTCATGCAGAATTCTTTTGGGCAGTAGAAAGACAAAGAGAATTAACAGCTAAAGCTTTAAATATGGATTCATTTGAATTTAGAATGAAGAATTTATTAAAACCTGGTTCTAAGACTATAACAGGTGAAATAATAACTGAAAATACAGGAAATGTTCAAGAATGTTTAAGAGTTGTTAAAGATAGTATAAGATGGGGAATAGATAAGACTGAAGAAGAAAAATCTAATGAAATGAAGACAGGTAAATATAAAGGAAAAGGAATAGCAGTTCTTCATAAAGCTCCTGCAATGCCTTCTTGGTCAGCATCTTCTGCATTAATTCAGATGAATGAAGATGGTTCAGTTAAATTTAATGTTGGTGGTATTGATTATGGACAAGGAACCTATACAGTTTTAGCTCAAATTATAGCTGAGAGACTTAGTATTCCTTTAGAAAAAATCCATGTAGTTAATGAAACAAATACAGATACAGCACCTTATGATTGGCAAACTGTTGCAAGTCGTATGACAGTTCTTGCAGGCAATGCAATTATAGAAGCTTGTGATGATTTAGTAGAGCAGATTTATGAATTAGGATCAATAGTTCTTCATGCTGCAAAACATGAATTAGCAATAGGAGATGAATGTGTATATGTAAAACAGCATCCAGAAAATAAACTTCCTTATAATAAGATAGCTATAGGATATGTTTATTCAAATGGTAATTCAATTGGAGGTCCATTAATAGGAAGAGGAAAGAGTATAGCCCAAGGTTTAACTTTCTTAAATCAAGAAACAGGAGAAGGTAAACCAGCTTTAGACTGGACATTTGGAGCGCATGGTATAGAGCTAGAAGTAGATAAAAACACAGGTGATATAGAAATATTGAAAATAGCATCTGCTTTTGATGTAGGACATGTTATGAATAAAATACTTTTAGAAGGGCAAGTAGTAGGAGGAATAATACAAGGATTAGGAACAGCTTTATGTGAAGGCATGATTTATGATAATAAAGGCAGATTACTCACTAGAAATTTCGTGGATTATAAGATTCCTACAATGCAAGACTTACCAGGAAAGATAGAACTTCACTTCGTAGAAACTCCACAACTTGATGGCCCATATGGAGCAAGAGGCTGTGCTGAGCATCCTATGATTTCAATTACATCAGTTATAGGTAATGCAATAGCTGATGCTACAGGAGTGGAAATATATGAACTTCCATTTACTGCAGATAAAGTATATATGGCATTAAATAAAAGGTAAACAAAATTTTTATTATATATGAAGGAGAGTGAATTAATGAGACGTACTATCGGTGTAGACGAAAAATTACCTTTACTTCAAACATTGCCTCTAAGTTTTCAACACTTAACTGCAATGTTTGGTGCCACTATTCTTGTCCCAATCCTCTTTGGAGTAGATCCATCCATCGCATTACTTATGAATGGTATTGGAACAATGCTATACTCCTATATTACGAAAGGAAAAATTCCAATGTATCTTGGATCAAGTTTTGCATTTATTTCTCCAGTATTACTAGTAATTAAGGAATATGGTGACTATTCATATGCTCAAAGTGGATTCCTTTTTCTAGGAGTACTATATCTCGTATTATCCCTTATAATTAGATCTGTTGGTACTAGATGGTTAGATATAGCACTTCCTCCACCAGTTGTAGGTGCAGTTATAGCAACTATAGGTATTGAACTTGGACCTGTTGCTGCAGAACAAGCTGGCTTACTTGGAGGGAAAAGTGCGGATGTAATTATAGTAGCTATGTTTACTTTAGGTGTAGCAGTTATTGGGTCATTATTATTTAGAGGTTTTATACAAGTAATCCCTATTCTTATTGCAGTAGTTGCAGGATATATTTTTTCATGCTTTATGGGCATGGTTGATTTTTCAGTTATAGCAGCTGCTCCATGGTTTAAGATTCCTACATTTACTGCACCAAAATTCGATATTAATGCAATGCTGATTATTGCTCCTGCTTGCTTAGTTGTAATAGCTGAGCATATTGGAGATCTAATGGTTACTGGAAATGTTATAGGAAAAAATGTTATAAAAGATCCAGGATTACACAGATCTTTCTTAGCAGAAGGTCTTAGTAACCTAATGTCTGGATGTGTTGGTTCACCTCCAAATACAAGTTACGGTGAAAACATTGGTGTTATGGCTATAACAAAAGTATTTTCAGTATGGGTTATTAGAGGAGCTGCTATACTTGCAATTATATTCTCTCTTATTGGAAAGATATCAATTGTTATTCAAACTATCCCTTCTGCAGTAATGGGTGGAATGACTTTATACTTGTATGGTGTAATTATTATATCTGGTATAAGAATGTTAGTTGAGCAACAAGTTGACTATTCTAAGAACTATAATTTAGCTTTAGGTGCAATTACATTTTTAGTTGGAACATGTGGAGCTACAGTTACAATTGGAGCAGTAAGTGTTAGTGGAATGGTACTTGCAGCTGTAATTGGTATGATTTTATCACTTATAATTTATACTTTTAGTAAACTTGGATTATTAAATGAAGAATATAAAATTAGATATAGAGATGAGATAGATCAAAGTCATAATAAGGAAGAAGAATAATTGAAATTAATGAATTTATAGAAAAGTTAGTAGTTGAATTTATAATCTAAGTTCAACTACTTTTTTTATAAACTAAACACTTTAAAAAAATGGAAAATTAAAATAACACACTATATATATTAATAATATATAAATTTAAGATAATTAATTATAAGATATTTAAAAATAAATAAGCTTTTAATCTTAAATAATATACTCGTAAATAAGTATAAAATAAATATAAAGTGGTGAAGTTATAAAATAAATGTTAGAATATAAGTATAAATAGCAACAAAGGAGGATATATAATGGACATAGATTTAATGATATTATTTAATGGATTTATAAGAAATTATGTCAATTTAGGGTTAAGTATATACCAGAAGAGTAAAGATATAATAGATCAAGAGAATAGATATTTTATTACATTAGGTAAATTATTGGGATATTTTGTCTCAAGCAATAAGAGTGAAGACGGAAGCATTGAAATAAATTGGAAGGAATATGAGTTTAATACTATTAGCACTTCCTCAACAAAGGTTAATATAACAAGGGAAGTAGATTTAAGTAAAGATATATCAGTAATACATGGTTTAATTAACAAAGTTAATAGTAGACCTAATATTGGGTATGTGGTGATATTGGAAGTTTCATCTTTTAAAAGAATTGATTTTTTAAATAATATTATTAGTTCTTCATTAAAATCTATTAAGTATGAAGTATTAATAATATATAATGTAAGAGATGTAATAAAAAATATTTTTCACTATGATGCATATTTATTTAAAGATAGTGAAACTATTAAGAATAAGGTAGGGATTTCATCTATTGATAAAGATGGAAACTTAAAGGCTATTTTTAAAGTTTAATAATGCGAAGGTGAGAAAAATGGATATTAAAAAAAGCAGAATTTATGAACTTTGGAATATTGATCATAGTAAAGTAATTAGGTATAAACAAGTTGTTAAGAATAACACTTTAAATGAATCAAAGGAGATAGAAGGTGATAGCTTAAATGAACTTATAAAAGAAGTAAGAGCTCAACTTAATAAATGGAATTAAATATCCTAAGGAGATTTTGAATGAAATTAGAACCAGTTAATAATTTAAATTTTAAAAATATTATAAATATTAAATTTAACAATATTTTAGAAGGCTTTGATAATTTTAAGCATATTGAATTATCCCATATAAATAATGAATGTGAAAATGAAGATTATTTTATTAAGGCATTTGAAGAATTTTATGAAATAAATGAGGGTAATTTAATTATTGACTTTTATAAAAATAAATTAAATGATAATAGTATAACTTTTATAAAAAGTAATTTAAGTATTGAAGATAATATATTATTTGATGAAGTTATTCAGATAGTAAATGATAATGATAATTATTACAAGATTAATGATAAAAAATATATTAAATTGTTCACAAAATTATGTGCTAGAGAATTGTTTTTTATTACATTCTATTTTTATAAAGACCCAGTTACAATATGGGGAAATTATAATTTGAAATTTCCTCTATTCTATAATGAATATACGAATATTGGGAAGTATATAGAAATATCTAGAATAAATAAGTTATATAAATAATAACATAAATACACCGATAATAACATAAATATAGTTATTATTAGTAGTAGGTGGATTTATGTATAAAATAAAAGGCGTTTTTGATAAACTAAATAAAGAAAATACTAGTTATGAAAAAGAAATTAATCATGATTTAATTTGTAATGTGTGCAATAGTGTAATAAGTAATGGACAAGTTTATATAAGTGATGAAAAGTTAAATGTTTATTGTTCTGAAGAGTGTTATTTAATACAATTAAATTCAAAATATTACTAAGAAATGGTACATAGAAATATGTACCATTTCTTATAGTATAATTTTATTATTATCTTCTTCTAAATAAGAAAATAAATATATAGTAGATAATCTTAATTTGCCATTCTCTAAGACTCGCAAAAACCATTGTATATTAGAATTATCAGATAATGATGATGTAATAGATGTTTCTTTATTATTATTCAATCTTAACTTTGGATAAACACAAGTAGAATACTTATAATCATCTAAAATGATTACTATACTAAATTCATAGTTTGTGCATAGATTATTTAGACTTCTTAAATCTATAACTAAATTATTCTCTTCTATTTCAAAAACACACTTAAGAATTTCACGTGTTTTAATATTTTTAAAAAATACAGAAACAGATTTATAGCTGTTTAAATCAATATCTTCAAAGCGAAGAGTTAAATAGCAATTCTTTAATGAGTAAAAGCTTAAGACTTTTTCAATTGAAGTAAAATATAAATAGTTTTTTTCACATGCCTCAATATTAATTTGTTTTTTCATAGCTCCTCCTTGAAAATAATATATAAATATATTATTCAGACTGTAGACAAAAAGGATATTTTCAAAAATGAAAATATCCTTTTTGTTAATTTTGTAGTTAAATCACTTGAA
>CAKVEW010000025.1 GCA_934746015.1 uncultured Clostridium sp. | reverse complement strand
TTTACTAGCTTCATAACCTTTTTTTACTGTGTCCTTGACATAGGGTCCACTTTACTAACTTTTAGTGCGACAGCCCCTTTTTTAATTTCCAAATCTATTGAAATTTCCACTAGAGAAGCCATCTCTTTTTATAGATTTATGTTTTGCATTTGGATTATGATTATGGCCTTCTTCTGTTATTGGTGTTTGATAATTACATTTTTCCATTCTTGCTTTTTTATTATCAGGTTGACTATCTTTAGGCATTTCTAATCCTCCTTAAATTTATTATATTATATTTTCCCACCTTATTTTAAAATTAAACTGGAAATAGATACATTAAGAAGGTTCTGTGGCACAATGTAAAATGAATAATGAAAAATGTAAAATAAAAGAAGAAACTCCCTTAGGAGTTTCTAAAAAAATATATATTATCAGTAATCCCTGTAGAATTATATCAATAATTCTAGATTTTTAATAAAGTAGCTGCTGATACAGCTCCTTCTTATCTAATACCTATTACATCTTCCATATTATAAAGTCTTGGCAATATTGTATCACACATATATTCTGCAGCTTTTAAGGCACCCACAGCAAATACTTCTCTTGATAAAGCTTTGTGACTTAGTTCAATAACTTCACCAGAACCAGCAAATATGATATCATGATCACCAACTATGGAACCACCTCTAACAGCATGAATTCCAATTTCATTTTCTTCTCTTTTAGAAATACCATTTCTACCATAAACATATTTAATTTCATCTGATAGCGATTCTTTTATTGTATCAGCTAATAAAAGAGCTGTACCACTAGGAGAATCTACTTTTTGGTTATGATGTTTTTCTATAATTTCTATGTCGTAGTTTCCATATAAAATTGGAGTTATTTTTTTTAGTAAAGAATTTATTAAATTAATACCTAGAGACATATTGGCTGATTTGAAAATTGGTATTATATTACTTTTTTCTGAAATCAATTTTAAATCATTTTCGTTATATCCTGTTGAGCATAAAATAATAGGTTTATTTTTCTTTATTGATAAATTAAGTAAATCTTTTAATGCTTCAGGCCTTGAAAAATCTATTAATACATCATAATCTATATCCACTTCATTTACATTATTAAATATTTTAAAATCATTTTTGGCAGTAGGATATTTATCTATTCCAGCCACTATTTCTATATCAGGGAAACTCTTGGATGACTCTACTATTATTTGACCCATTTTTCCACAACAACCATTTAATAATATTTTTACCATAGTTCCTCCTTAAATTAAATCATATTTTTTTAAAGTTTCCTTTAGTAAGGTACGATTATTATTATCCATTTCATATAAAGGTAACCTAAAGCTACCTACATCTCTACCCATAAGGTTTAAAGATGTTTTAACTGGAATTGGATTAGTTTCTATAAATAGCATTTTAATTAAGTTTATAGTGTCTAGTTGAAGCTTTAGTGCTTTATTTAAATCACCATTTAAATAATTATATGCCATATCATGGACGTTTTTTGGAGATATATTAGCAAGTACAGATATTACTCCTATGCCTCCTAAGGATAGTATAGGTATTATTTGATCATCATTACCTGAGTAGATATCTATAGTATCTTTACATAAAGCCTTCATTTCTGCTATTTGACTTATATTACCACTGGCTTCCTTAATAGCAACAATATTCTTTAACTTACTTAATTCTAGCAAGTCATTAGGACTTATATTAACACCTGTTCTGCTTGGTACATTATATAATATTATAGGTGTGCTAACTTCATTATTAATTGCTTCATAATGCTTAAATAAGCCTTTAGAATTAGTTTTATTGTAGTATGGTGTTATTAATAATAATCCATCTACACCAACTGATTCAGCATATTTACTCATTTCAATAGATGCTTCAGTGTTATTACTACCAGTACCAGCTATAACAGGGATCCTTTTATTAACTATATCAACAGTAAACTTAATAGTTTTTTCTTTTTCTTCTTTACTCATAGTACTTGCTTCACCAGTAGTACCACAAATTACAATAGCATCAGTTTTTTCTTCAATTTGCCATTCTATTAGTTCTTTTAATTTTTCATAATTAACTTTGTTATTTGAATTAAAAGGCGTTATGATGGCTACTGCTGAGCCTTTGAAAATTGCCATTAATTATCACTCCCTATTAATAGTTCAGCTATTTGAACTGCATTTAAAGCAGCTCCTTTTCTAATATTATCTGCAACTACCCATAGGTTTAACCCATTATCTAAGCTATAGTCCCTTCTAATACGACCTAGGAAAACATCATCCTTACCACTGACAAGTAGTGGAGTAGGATATTTACTTTCAGAAATATCATCATAAAGAGTTATTCCTTTTGTATTATTAAATAAATTTAAAATATCTTTTAAATCAAATGGTTTCTCTAGTTCTACATTAATGCTTTCACTATGGCTATTCAAAACAGGAACCCTAACAGCAGTTGCTGTAATTTTTAATTTAGAATTATGAAGAATTTTCTTTGTTTCTTCGATCATTTTAATTTCTTCCTTTGTATAACCATTTTCTAAAAATACATCTATATGTGGCAAGCAATTTCCTGCTATAGGATAAGGAAATTTTTTAGGGGCATGGCCCTTATAACCATTTTCTAAATCTGATATTCCTTGCATACCTGCACCTGAAACAGCTTGATAAGTAGAGTAGACTATTCGCTTTATTCCATAGTTATCTAATAAAACCTTTAATGGGAGCATAGCCTGAATTGTAGAACAATTTGGATTAGCTATTATACCATTATGCCATTTAATATCTTCTGGATTAACTTCAGGAACAACTAATGGAACATTTTTATCCATTCTAAAAGCACTAGAATTATCAATAACTACAGCACCATAAGAAGAGAAAATTGGTGAATACTTGAAACTTACATCTCCACCTGCTGAAAATAATGCAAAATCTAATTTTTTATTTTTTATATTTTCTTCAGATGTTTCTTCAACAACAAATTCTTTACCCTTAAATATAAGTTTTGAACTAGCAGACCTTTTTGAAGCAAAAAGATATAGTTCTTTTATTGGAAAGTTCCTTTCTTCTAGAATTTCTAAAAATTTTCTGCCTACGTTACCAGTGGCCCCAACTATAGCAACATTGTACATAAACTTTTCCCCCTTTTTATTATAGTAAGCATAAAATATGCTTACTAATAACTATAGTTAAAATATTCAAAAATTTCAATACTTTATTATAATATATAAGATTTACTCTTAGATAGTGATTAATTATTTTAAAGGTATATTGATAAGTATTTTGGGGAAAATATAAATATCATATATAGGGGGTATAGTAATGAGTAAAACACCTTTAAAAAAAATTATTAAGTCTAAAATTAAGTCAAACAAAGAACTTAGTGACGCAGAAATTTTAAGAGAGAAAATTAAATACGAAATTGCCGAAGAATTAGGATTAAAGGATAAGGTTGATTCCTATGGATGGGGAGGACTTACTGCAGAAGAAACAGGTAGAATTGGAGGTATAATGACAAAAAGAAAAAGGATGCTTAAAATACCAACTAACGAGGAAATATTAGGAAGGAAATAATTAATTTTATAATCATTTTATATGTAGCATTGACTAAAGGAAAATTTACCTTTAATATAGTTTTAGAAAAGTATTAAAGTGGGGGGGATTACTTTGGCATATGGAGATTTTGCTGAAATTTATGATGAATTAATTTATGAAGATATAAATTATGATTCTATGTGCTCAAGGGTAATTGATATATGTAATAAAGAAAAAATTACATTTAATAATTATTTAGACATTGCTTGTGGGACAGGAAATCTAACTTTAAGACTGGCTAAAAGTTTTAATGAATCTTTTGCTGTTGACTTATCAGAAGATATGCTCAGAGAAGCTTTCGATAAATTAAAAAAAGAAAAAGTAAGATGCAAAATTATTTGTCAGGATATGAGTGAATTAAGTTTAAATCGAAAATTTGATTTAATAACTTCAGCTTTAGATTCAACTAATTACATAATTAAAGAAGATAAGCTTTTGGATTATTTTATAAGAGTTAAAGAACATCTAAATGATAATGGATTATTTATTTTTGATATTAATTCATATTATAAGCTTTCTAATATTTTAGGAAACAACATATACACATATAGTGAAGAAGATGTTTTTTATACATGGGAAAATGTTTTTGAAGAGGATTTATTAAGTATGTATTTGACTTTCTTTGTTAAGAGAGGAGATTTATATGAAAGATTTGAAGAAGAACATTTAGAACGAGCTTATACAGAAGAATTTATAGAGTCAAAATTAAAAAATGCTGGATTAAAATTAATAGGAAAATTTGAAGGATATACTGAAAGACAAGTTAATGATAAAACAGAAAGAATTGTATATGTAGTAAAAAAATAAATAAATAAATAAAAATGGAGGGTTTTCTATGGATAAGATTATAAGAGCTACAGCAAAAGATGGAATGATTAGAATTATTGCAGGAGAAACAACAAATTTAGTTAATACAGGTACAAATCTTCACGAATGTACACCTGTTGCTGCAGCAGCCTTAGGTAGAATGTTAACTGCTGGAGCTTTAATGGGTGTTACTTTAAAATCAGATAAAGAAGTTATAACATTAAAAATAAATGGTGGTGGAGAAGCAAAAGGTATTACTGTAACAGCATATGAAGGTGGAGTAGTTAAAGGATTTATAGGAAATCCTTATGGGAATTTACCATTAAATTCTAAAGGTAAGTTAGATGTAGGTGGCTATGTTGGAACAAACGGTGAATTTACTGTTATAAAAGACTTAGGTATGAAAGATCCTTATGTTGGGCAAGTACCTATTTATACTGGAGAAATAGGTGAAGATTTAGCTTATTATTTCACAGTATCTGAACAAACTCCTTCAGCAGTTGCATTAGGAGTATTAGTTGATAAGGATTATACAATTAAGACAGCAGGTGGGTTTATAATACAAATGATGCCAGATGCAGATGAATTACTTTCTGATTTACTTACATATAGATTGGAAGAAATACCATCAATAACAACTATGCTATTAGAGCATGGAAGCATTGAAAAAGTCTTAGAATATATATTTGATGGAATGGATTTAAATATATTAGAAGAAGTATCACCAGAATTTAAATGTAATTGTACAAGAGAAAAGGTTGAATCAGTATTAATATCTATAGGTGAAAAAGATTTAGAAGAAATATATAACGAAGGAAAAGAAGAAGAAATAAAATGTAATTTTTGTAATGCAGCATATAAATTTTCTCATGAAGAAATTGGTGAAATATTAAATAGAGCAAGACAAAAATAATATATAAAAGGCACTGATATTATAACTTTTCAGTGCCTTTTCTTTGTTTTTGGAGGCACCACCCAGATTTGAACTGGGGAATAAAGGTTTTGCAGACCTCTGCCTTACCACTTGGCTATAGTGCCTAATATATTTATAGTCTATGTATATAATTTTATTTTGATACATAAAATAAAAATTATATTTTTTGAAATAATATATTTATGAGGTGATAAATTTGAGCGTATTTAAAGAACTGAATAATATATTAATAAATGAAGAAAAGCCTTCAGTGAAAATAGAAGAGTTAATGAATGAAAAGATTTTTATAGAAAGTGATTTTAATATTTTAAATAAGCTAAAAAATGTTCCGCAAGACCAAAAGTTTCATCCAGAGGGAAATGTGTGGAATCATACTAAATTAGTCATTGATACAGCTGCTAAGGTAAAAGAGTTTTCATTAAATAATGAGGTCTTTATGTGGTCTGCACTATTTCATGATATTGGGAAAATAGAAACTACTAAATTTATTAAAGGTAGGTATAGGTCTTATAATCATGATAAGGTTGGTAAAGGAATCACTTACAAAATATTGATTAAATATTTTGATAAAGAAAAGGCTGAAAAAATATCTGAAATAGTAAGTTTTCATATGCATCATATATATATATTGAATGACTTGCCATTTTCTAATATTCCAGGATTGATTAATAGTAGTTGCTATAATGATATAATTATTCTTTTTATTTGTGATAAACTAGGTCGTGGAAATCAGACAGTAGAAGAGAAGAAAAAAGCCCTATTAGAAGTAAATAAAATTTTAGACAAGCTAAATATAGAAAATGAAATGATTAATAAAGATGTGATGAATAAATTTCAACAAATTAAAGATATTTTAATAGTGGATTAAAACTGTATAGTATAAAAAGGAGCTAGGGAACTTTTAGTGGTGCATCAAGGAAATTAAAAACTATTGACTTTAAATTAAATGAGAGTATTAAGGAATTTATAAGTTTAATACTCTCATTTCATATTTATCTCCCCACTTTTCTTTTAAATTATCTAGCTTCGCTAACGCAAATTCATCTGTTGTAGCCTTATAAACTTCTTTTAAGTATTTCATAAATTCTTTGTATTGTAACCATTTCTATAATTCTTTTTTAAGTCATATGAAGATTCTTTTCTCCCATATTTATTTCTTCCTAAATGTTCTTCCATTTCGCCTTCTAATATATTTTCAATAACATATTTCACAAGCCTCTGAATAAGCCTATTATTCCCAATTTTCACTTCATAATTGTAATCAAAGTTAGTATTGTATTTACACAAAACTAATTACTGTCCTAAAAATGGGACAGAAAATAAAACAATTTTAAAAAATAAATTTAATAATTTCTTATAGGAATATGATCATTTTAGGTTAAATAGCATTTCTTCTAATCAAGAATACTTTATTTTTTATATATTCATTGAATGTTTGTATATTTAAAGCTATATATCAAATTAGTGTCAGAAATTTATAGTTTATATGCTTTAAATTGATAAAATTTACGAAAAAAAACGAATGATAATAATTATAGTGTTGAAATAAATCGTTTTTTGTAGTAATATTTCTGTATAGATGCATTTTTTTTAATTTAAACCTTTCTTTTTTTGATAAGGTAATTTTGTTACTGTTAATATGGGGGGATTGCAGTGAAAAGAAAATTTTATAATTCAGAAAAAATAAGGGATATAAGAACCTTGGTTAATAGAGCAGCAGACTTATACCCGGATAGAATTGCCTATAAGGAGATTGTTTCAAAGACGGAGTTATCAGAGCATACATTTTTACAGCTACAAGAAGATATGAATGCCTTTGGAACAAAACTTATGGAAATGGGTCTAGAAGGAAAAAATATAGCTGTAATTGGGGAAAACTCCTATGCTTGGGTTATTAGCTATCTATCAGTTATAAATGGAGTAGGGGTAGTGATTCCTTTGGATAAGGAGCTATCTGATGAGGATATAGTAAAGCTCATTAATAAATGTGATGCAGATGCTATTATATGCTCTAATACCTTTGTTTCCTGTATGAAAGCTATAAAGCCTTTATGTCCTAAGCTTAAGACTTTTATAATTATGAATTCTAAGAAGGAAGTAGAAGGCTTTCATGATATGCAGGAGCTGATAGAGGATGGAAGAGGACTTCTTGCAAGCAACAATAGAGAATATCTGGGAGCCCCAATTAATACGGATACCATGAGCGAAATACTCTTTACTTCGGGTACGACAGGAGCCAATAAAGGAGTTATGCTAAGTCAAAGGAATATTATGGCTGTTGTATATGGTGCTGCAACTATTATAAAGCCTGGAGCTGTAAGTATGTCTGTTCTTCCTATTAATCATAGCTATGAATGCTCCTGTCATATATTAGGTGGAATATATCATGGTATGACTGTTTGTTTTAATGATAGTCTTAAAAACGTAACAAAAAATCTACAAAGATTTAAACCAGAGTTTACCATAATGGTACCTTTGTTCCTTGAATCCATAGATAGGCTCATATGGAAAAATGCCGAGGAGACAGGTCTTATTGCACATCTTAAATATGGAATTAAATTCAGCAATATTATCAGAAAATTCGGATTTGATAAAAGAGAAAAGTATTTCAAACCGATACTGGATAGATTTGGTGGAAAACTCCAGCAGATAGTTTGTGGAGGAGCACCATTAAGGAATGAATTAATAAAAGCATTTGATGACTTAGGTATTAATATTGTTAATGGTTATGGTATAACAGAATGTGCTCCATTAGTAGCAGCTAATTGCACAGCTTGGAAGAAGTTGGGGTCTGTTGGTCATATTATGAATGGCTGTAAGGTTAGAATAGTAAATCCTGATGAAAATGGAAATGGAGAAATCCAGGTTAAGGGAGATAATGTTATGCTTGGCTACTATAAGGATGAAGAAAGCACCAAGGCAACCTTCACTGAGGATGGCTGGTTTATTACAGGAGATTTAGGTAGATTAGATAAAGATAACTTTTTATATTTAAGTGGAAGAGCGAAAAATCTCATAATACTTCCTAATGGGAAAAATGTACATCCTGAAGAGCTTGAAGAAATAATTTTAAGTAATATTCCATATATTAAGGAGGCTGTGGTAGCTGCTTCTTTAGGCAATAAACGAGAAGATCACGCAATCCATGCATATGTGTATTTCGATCCTACTGCAATAGCAAAGGAAGGATTAGAGATATTAAAAGGAAGGGTTAAACAAGATATTAGGGTGATCAATAGAAAGCTTACCTCATATAAAAGGATAAACAATGTATTTATCAGTGAAAAGGAGTTTGAAAAAACTACAACTAATAAAATTAAGAGACAATTAATCGATAGGGGGAATTTTAAAAGTGCTTAATACAATCAGAAAAGTAATAGTTGAATTTGTAGATGTGGATGAGGAGAAAATCACATCTGAAACAAGGTTTATTGAGGATTTAGAATTAAACTCTTATGATTTTGCTAATATCATAGGAAAATTAGAAGAAATATTAGATATTGAAATTCCAGACAGGGACCTGAGAGATTTGGAAACTATAAGAGATGTGGAGGAATATCTGAAAAAAAAGCTACAAGAGTAATATATTCTTTACGAGGTGTTCCTGAAGCTTTGAGAAAAAGAGAAGACCTACATAACGCAGGATTTTTATTATTAACCTATGCAATTTTAGAACAGTTCGGTGTAGAGGTTTCAGAAAAGGATATTGAAGTAAATCCCTGGGGTAAGCCTTACCTAAAGAATAATAAAGATATTTTCTTTAACATTAGTCACTGCCACGGTGGAGTAGATTGTGCTGTTTCTACGGGAACTCCTATTGGAATAGATGTTGAGAAAATAAGACCGTATAAAAAATATAATTTTAATAAGAGTTTTACCATAGAAGAAAGAGAAAATATTTTAAAATCTAATAATCCAGAAAGAGACTATTTTATGCATTGGACCTTAAAGGAAAGCTATATAAAAGCTATAGGCATGGGCTTTGCTTATCCAATGAAGAATATTAGCTTTAAGCTGAAGGATAATATTATTTATTGTAATAGACCTAAGTGCAGATTTCTTCTACTGGAGGATGAAAATGGTTTTTTAACTGCTTGCTGCTATGGGGTCGGAAAGGTTATACAGAATGGCAAATTTTATAGAATTTAAAAATGTAAAAAAGATATATAAGATGGGAGAGGTTGAAATTGAGGCTCTCGCTGGTGTTGACTTTACAATTAATAAAGGAGAATTTGTAATTATTGCTGGAGCTAGTGGTGCTGGTAAAAGTACTATTTTAAATATTTTAGGAGGAATGGATACAGCATCCTCTGGCGAAATAATTGTTGATGGAAATAAGGTAAGTTCTTATAGCAAGAAGGACCTCATAAGCTATAGGAGATATGATGTAGGTTTTGTATTTCAGTTTTATAATCTGGTGCAGAATTTAACAGCAATAGAAAATGTTGAACTTGCTTGTCAGGTGAGCAAGAATCCATTAAATATACATAAGGTTATACAGGATGTAGGGTTAGATGACAGAAAAAATAACTTTCCTTCACAGCTTTCTGGTGGTGAGCAGCAAAGGGTTGCCATAGCTCGTGCGTTAGCGAAAAATCCTAAGTTGTTACTTTGTGATGAACCTACCGGAGCTCTTGATTATGAAACAGGAAAAGCTATACTAAAGCTTCTTCAGGATACCTGTAGAGCTACAGGAATGACTGTGATTATCATAACTCATAACTTGGCATTAACAGATATTGGTGATAAAGTAATAAAGGTAAAGAGTGGAAGGATTGAATCTATTACTGTTAATGAAAAACCACTAGATGTTGAAAAGGTGGGATGGTAGAATGACTAAAGGCCTATTAAAGGATTTTATACGAGAAATCCGAAAAACCCTTGGTAGATTTTTATCTATTTTTCTCATTGTGCTTATAGGAGTTTCTTTCTTCTCTGGGGTAAAGGCTTCAGCACCTGATATGAGGCACAGTGCTGATATGTATTTTGATGAGTATAATATGACGGATATTAGAGTACTTTCTACATTAGGACTCACTGATGATGATATTGAGGAAATATCAAAGATTGAAGGAGTAGAAAGTGTTCAGCCAGGTTATTTTGTTGACGCTGTTTCAATGGTTAGATCAGCAGAATATGTTTTTAGAATCCATAGTCTTCCAGAAAAAAGTAGAAAAGGTGAGAACTATATAAATGCCATAAATCTAACAGAAGGAAGGTTGCCAGAAAAATCTGGTGAATGCGTTTTAGAAAAATCAAATATCCTTAACAATGGTCTAAAAATAGGAGATACCATTACTCTGTCTAGCGGTACTGAGGAGGATATAAAAGAGAAATCTTTAAAGGAAAATACCTTTACTATAGTTGGTATAGGCACTTCACCATATTATTTAAGCTATGAAAAGGGCTCCTCTGATATAGGCAGTGGCTCTGTAGATTTTTTTCTCTATATTCCTGAAGAGGATTTTAAATATGATGTTTATTTAGAAGCTTTAATAGCTGTTAAGGGTGCAAGTGAATTAAATTGCTATAGTGATGATTATGAGGATTTAGTTGGAAAAGTTCTTTCGGATTTAGAAAATCTCGGTGAAGACAGAAGCACCATAAGACTAAAAGAAGTTAAAGATTTAGCAAATAAAGAATTAGATAAAGCTAAAAAGGAATATGCAGATGCAAAAAAAGCTTATGAGGAAGAGATAGAAAAGGCTGATAAAGATTTAGATGATGCCCTTGAACAGATTGCAAGTGGAAAAACAAAAATAAATATAAAAGAAGAGCAATATAACATTACTGTTGAGCAGGCCGAGGCTGATCTTAGAGAGGCTAAACAGCAATTAGACGAAGGACAGAGAGAGTATGACAATGCTGTAGCAGAGTATGATGCAGCAATGGCAAAGTACAGTGATGATCTGGCAGATATTGATAGAAAAGTAAAAGCACTTACTGCTATGAGGGACAGGGTGAAAAAAAATATAGAAGACATAGAGGATAAATTAGCTTCTGGCTCGTTAGACCCAGAGGTGGAAGCACAGTTAAAAGAGCTTTTAGCAAGTTATACTAGTCAGCTAAAGGAAATAGACGAACAGATAGATCAGCTTAATGAATTGAATAATTATATTCAACAGATACCTATAGAGGCGGAGAAAGAATTGGCTGCTGCAAAAGAAAAGCTGGATAAGGGATATGAAGATTATTATGCAGCACAAGAGCAGCTAGAGATTTCCAAGGCTCAAGCACAAAGAGAGTTCGCGGAATCTAAAGAACAGTTAAATAGTGCAGAAAATCAATATGATAACGCTAAGGTAAAGTACAAGGAGCAAAAAGCTTCAGGGGAGAAAAAGCTGGATGAAGCTTATGTAAAACTAATAAAGGCAGAAAATGAAATTGAATATATTTCTGAACCAGAATGGTATGTTTTGGATAGAAGTACAAACTATGGTTATGTGGATTATACTGGAACTGCTGATAGAATTAATGCAATAGCAAACATATTTCCAATATTTTTCTTCCTAGTAGCGGCTTTAGTTTGCTTAACAACTATGACCCGTATGGTAGATGAGCAGAGGGGGGTTATTGGTACCTATAAGGCATTAGGTTATAAAAACAGCTCTATAGCTTTAAAATATATTCTCTATGCTGCTATAGCTAGCACTTTAGGTGGAGTTTTAGGAGCTTATATAGGAGTTATGATATTCCCTAAGGTAATATTTATTGCTTATTCTATGATGTATACACTTCCGTACATGAGCCATGTACCACAGCCTATCCTTATGGTAGTAAGTGTTGCTGCGGGAATTTTAGTGACTACCTTTGCAGCAGGAAGTGCCTGCTATAATGAACTTAGAGAAACTCCTTCTGCTCTTCTAAGGCCTAAGGCACCAAAGGCTGGTAAAAAAATACTTTTAGAAAGGATACCTTTCTTCTGGAGTAAACTGTCTTTTACCAGTAAGGTAACTGCGAGAAACCTCTTTAGATATAAGAAGAGATTATTTATGACAATCATAGGTATATCTGGTTGTGCAGCACTACTGTTAGCTGGGTTTGGATTAAATAATTCTATATCACAGGTGGTTAATAAGCAGTATAAAGAAATATTTAATTACAATCTAGATATTAGACTTAATTCTGATATTTCTGATGAAAAGGCACAAAGTGTTATAGATAATCTTCAGAAAGATGAACAGGTTAAATCCTTAATTACTACAGCTACTTACAATGTTGAAATGTCAACTGAAGAGGATACGGCTTCTGTAACACTGATTATTCCTGAGAAGACTGAAGGGTTTACTAATTATATAACTTTGAGAGATAGAACTTCACAAAAGGGAATTAACCTTCCGGAAAGTGGTATAGTAATTACTGAAAAGCTTTCTAAGGAGCTGGGATTAGGCGTAGGAGATACTGTTACTGTTAATAATGGTGAGGGAGCAACTAAGAAGATTACTGTTGTGGCAATTACAGAAAACTATGTATATCATTATGCTTACATGAGCAAAGATGCGTACCTAGAAAACTTCAGTATCATTAAAGATCCGAATGGTATATTAGTTAAGCTTAATGATACTTCTAGTGAGATAGAAGAGAATATAGGAAGACAGCTTATTAAAAATGAAGGTATTTCATCTGTAACCTACTTTACTGCTGCAGCTGAAACTTTTGATAACCAAATAAAAAGTCTTAATAGCATAGTATATGTAATTATAGTTTGTGCAGGACTTCTAGCATTTGTGGTAATGTATAATCTCACAAATATTAATATTGGTGAAAGAATCAGAGAAATTGCCACCATTAAAGTTCTAGGTTTCTATAATAGGGAGGTATCATCCTACGTATATAGAGAGAATATAATTTTATCAATAATGGGTGCTGTAGTAGGACTTATATTAGGTATATTTCTTCACAGATATATCATGGTTTCTATAGAACAGGATGGAATAATGTTTGGTAATTATATTCAACCTATAAGTTTCTTATATGCTTTTGGAATAACTATGATATTTTCAATTTTAGTTAACTTAGTTATGTATAGGAGGCTTGTAAAAATTCCTATGGTAGAATCATTGAAATCAGTTGAATAACAGAAAAAAAGTAGATGCTTATTTAATTGGAATCACGAGAAGAGAAAATTTATTATCTCTTCTCGTTTTTTAACTGTGCCTGGAAAAAGCAATTTGTTATTATTGTTGAACATAAAAAAGCTCCATGCAATAGTTTCTGTACAAAACTATTACATGGAGCTTTTTTTTTAGTTGTAAATCATTTTTTATATGTATTCCTTCGTGTCAACAAATAAGTTTTTCTTAAATTCAACACTAAAAGGCTAGGCATGTTGATTTTTATTATTAGTTGGACTTTCATTATCTTAACTAAATAACATTACCATATGAGAGTTATCGATATAATAGCTTTATTATTAGCGATATATAATTTTCTATCTTATACTCTCTTCTTAGCCTTGGAAGTATATGTTAGATATCCAATACCAACTATACTTAATAGAGCTACAGATACATAACCAATTAAAGGAGCAAAATCACCGGTTTTTGGTGATTGAGACTCATCTGTTATATTTGAATTTATTGGTTCAGTTGAGTCAACAGGGTTAGCGGGATCAACTGGATTAACTGGCTTTGGATCTACTGGCTTTGGATCTACTGGCTTTGGATCTACTGGCTTTGGATCTACTGGATCTGGATCTACTGGCTTTGGATCTACTGGATCTGGATCTACTGGATCTGGATCTACTGGCTTTGGATCTACTGGACCAACTGGATTATCTGGATTATCAGCATCTTCAACTTCTAAGAAGAAAACCTCGTCGGTGCTGACAGGATTTAAACCTATATATGTTTCATTGCCAGGTAGTCTGCATAAAGTGAATTTCTTAACATCTTCTTTTTCAAGAATATTAGTAAATTCTAGGTCTGTATTTAAGTAATAAAGATTTCCTACATTATCGAAATACCAATGAGCAGCCTCTTCTAGGTTATCAGTAAATCCTAAGTCTCCATTTGATGTATCAACAAATGTTGCAGTCAAATATTTCCCATTACCTTTATTTTTGAAAACATAACCTTTAGAATCCTTTGTAACTATCCAAAGTATATCATCAGTGATATCTACATCAGGTTTATTGTTTTCACCTAAGTTAATATGTTGTCCATATAAATAATTATAGGATCTCTCAATTGGATGTACAATTGATTCTTGAGTATTAGTCAATGCTAGGAACTTATTAACATACTCCCTAATAACTATCATAACAGTTTGCCCATCTTCCACATCTTGAGTTAAGGTATACCTCTTTGAACCTTCATTTGAGATACTAACTTCACTGGTTGCACTAGCCACGGTGGAAAAGGCGAATGTAAGCAAGAGCACAAGTGAAAGTGAAAATTTAAATCTTTTCATATAATCCCCCCTTGTATGATATAGATATAACATTTGATAGAAAACTTAATATATTTCTAACGAACATTAAATCATATTGTTATTTTATTATTTAAACTTTCTAAAATATTATACAATATTATGTCGTAATTTTCTATATATTCGTACAATTAAAAACGGATTAACTGTCCTTTTTTTAATTAATTAGACGGCTAAAACTCCTAATATCTCCATTATTCTTAGAAATATACGATGTTTCTTTTTATGACGGTTTTGCCTTCAGCAAAGCTATATTGTAATATTCTTCAGGTGTAAGAAAACTATTAGAAGCATGGATTATTACTCTATTATAAAATATTTCTATGCCTTCAAATACCGCAGCACGAGTTTCATCACGGGTTTTAAAGTGACAGTGATAAAGCCATTCATTATCTGTACACAAAGTTAGTTTTGTAAAGTCTTTTATATAATTAATTTGATATTTTTTCTGAGCATATTAGGAGGAGTAATTGTGTCAAACAAAATTTATTTCATATTCAACGATTAATTACTCATTTTGAACTTATAAGGAGAGATTTTTATGAAGAAGGTAAAAATGAATAAAATTAGGTTGTATTGGAATTAAGGCAACCTAATTTAATGTATTAAATAAAAAATTTAATCTAACAGAGCCTTACTTTAACATAGAGGAATAATATAAAATTTTTTCAGAAAGTAAATTGACACTATCGTCTATAAAGTGATGCTTGACTTATGATAAATATTAAGTTAATATTAAAAATATTTAAAAAATTTTTGATACTATAAAGTTAATTGATAGGCTAAGCTACCCTGATTAGCTAATCAATTATATTATATTTATAGCTGATATGGATACTATTTGTCAGCTTTATGGAAGGAGAAATGATAATGTCAAAAAGCTTAACGCTCTACCCAACAACATCATCTCAAAATATGATGTTCTTGAATTTGAAATACTCTTACATCAAATCTGTAGTAAATATCTGTAGTATGGTACATTTCGATTGTGAAATGGATAGTTCTTTATTGCTTCAGGCTTGTTATGTAGGTGCTTTAAGAAATAAAGCTACCTCTATAAGATTATCTATGGAAAATAAGGAATTAAAGCAATATTTTTCAGAAAAAGCTCCGGAACAGATTGAAGTTCTAGATTATAGTGACAAAAGTGAAGAGGAGCTGAATCAGGCAATTGATCAATGGAGTAAAATGAAATTTCCTAATAAATCACTGGATACACAGCTTTATAAGGTAAAGCTAATTTTAAAGCCAAATGGTTTTTATTCCTTATATTTTTGTGTTAGTCACGTTATTTTTGATGCTTATTCAATAATGGCTACAGTAAAGGATATACTAGAAATATATGTAGCTTTGCGTGATGGAACAGCTATTCCTAAACCTATTCCTTCGCCAATAGCAGCCTATGAAGCAGATTTTGCTTATGGAGAAAGTGCTCAGCATAAGAAAGATTATGATTTCTGGTATAATGAGGTCTTTGATACAGAGCCTACTTATACAACAATTAATGGTAAAGAAAGCAAGGAGGCTCCAAAAAAAGAGAAAAAGTATGGAACAACTCTTCGTTTGTGGCAAGTAAAAGCTGATTTTGTTGATCTTGTAATTAAAAAAGAACTTAATGATAGAGTTCAAAGCTTTGCTGTAGAAAAAAGAATTTCACCCCAATGCTTATATTTGCTTGCTGCCCGCACTTTTTTGTCTAAGGTAAATGATACTGAGGACGTTGTGTTTTATAATACAGTTGCTAGAAGAGCTACAAAGCTGCAGAAAAGGGCAGGAGGAACCTTTGTACATGCCATTCCTTTTAGAAGTCGCTTTAGCAATGAGATAAGTTTTATGGAAGGTTGCGAGAGAATGAGCGATTATCAATATAAATATTATCGCCACGCAAACATTCCATCTACAGAAGTTATATCTATGGCACGTGAAAAATTTAAGGCACCAGCCTGCAAAGGATATCATTCTTTATCTATAACCTATCAACCCTACTTTAGTATAGGAAATGATGATATACCTGTTCATTTTTCAAGACATTCTAATGGTGCTGCAACAATGCCTTTATATCTTTCAATAATGCCTTATGATCAGAGTGGAGATTTAGTCTGCAATTATGAATATATAAAGGGTTTCATGAATCCTAAAAGAATTGCTGTTTTTCATAATTTTATGGTTGCTTTTCTGGATAAAGGTTTAGATAATCCAGAAATTACTTTAGCAGAGTTGATGGCGATAGTATAAGTTTTATTTATAAGATAGAAGTTAATAAAAAGTTACTGAAGCATAATAAGCTATAAGTTTTGTGCTTCAGTTTTTTTAATCCTCCTGTGACAAACATATTATCAATACATTTTCTATCATTTATATTTCCTTTAACTATATTTATTCTTTCAGGATACTGGCCATTAAATAATGTGCTTATTTCCATTGCTGATTTTTCATTATCAAATTTAAGTAATGGAGTCAATTTTAGAGTTGTTACGATTACTCTTAATCTATTATTCTAAGCGGAGGAAAATTATCAATTAAGTTATACTATCCAAATTTCTTTTTTTGATTTCAATACAAGATAGTAAAATATATCTTCAATAATTCTACTATCTCTGGAAGCATTTTTTCGACTAAATTGAGATACGCTTGGTACATTAATAATCTTTCTTAATTTATTATTCTTATTGAACATAAAAAACCTCCATGTAATAGTTTCTTGACAAAACTATTACATGGAGGTTTTTTTAGTTGTAAATTATAAATTTAGAAACATTTATATTTGTTAAACGTATTATATAAAAGACTAAATCACAAAAAGACTCCCTCTATCATGTAATTTCATATTGCTTAAATATATAGGGGTTACATTATGTTTTTTTAAAAAAGATTTAACTTCATTGCCATATTTATAAAAAGATAAGTTCCCAAAGAAAGCTATGGTATCTTCGTTAATTAAACCACCAGTACCGCCGATAAACCCGTAGTCTAAACCTTCTAAAACAATATCTCCAGCAGGAAGTAATAATATATCAAAGTCATATTTAGATAAGCTGTTATAAATACCTACATCGTTTGTTATTAAAGCTCTTTTAGAAATGGGCAAACATGAACATTTTGTGTAACCCTGCTTTACGTTAATTAAAGTTTTATTATTTTGAAAGCTTAATAGATTTTTGTCTGTATATTTTAAATTATGTATAAAGTATTCATCAAGTATTAAAGCATTTAAAAGAATATTATTAGGATAAGATTGCTGTAGAACTTTTTCACTTTCAATATATCCTATATTAAATTTGGATAATTTTCTTTTGAAGTTTTCACCCATATTTCTATTAATTATTATCTTTTTTGACTTTTTATCTAATATATTTAATTGAATATCTACATGACCATTTATAGCATCATATACATCATTAGATTTTGGAATTTCAATAACATTTAAACCTAGAGAGGATAATGTATCTCTTTCTATTTGTGTAGCTCTGTAATCAATAAAACAAATCATATAAATCTCCTATTATATTTTTAATTTATTATAAGATATTAATATTTATTTGTCGATTACTAAGAAATAATTTGTGAATATAGATAATTTTTTTATACATACTATTATTAGAAAGGGAGTGGAATCCATGCTTGTATTAAAACTTGTTTACAATAGTGATTTGGATTTTGTATATGAAATACAAGATTTAAGATTAGTTCTTAAGAAAAAAGACATAAAAATAGGAGTTGTAGAAAGTGTGGAATTAGATAATCATATAATAAAGATATTATGTGATGATAATAGTTACAGCGAAAGAGTTAGAGATATTATAAATTTATATATAAGCAATATATTATATAAAGTAGTTTTAAATGAATATAAAGAAAAAGAGATGTTAGGTTATTTAACTGAAAATTATTTCTTCCTTAAACAAGAGGAAATTATAGAGGTTGAAGAGGAAATAATGAATGTATTTCTAGAAAGTAAATCTATAAATTTTGATAACTTAGTTTATTGCTTAAATAAAGTAAATAACATTATTGAGAAGATAAAGAGTTGTCTAGAAGAAAATTCAGAGATAAATATTAACGGGTTTATAAGATTTAGAATGAAGGAATTAAGAGAAGATATAGAAGATGTAATAGATAAAGTAATAGAAAGCTATATGGTAGAAAAGGAATATAAGGAATTTATAAAATTACTAAAATATTTTGTGGAAATTCAAGAAAGTAAAATGGAAGAAATAAATATTGTTATAAAGGAATGCGGGGAGTATTCTATAATTGATAGAAATAAGAAGGATATATTTAATGAATTTATGAGAGAACTTATAGAATGTAAATTAGATAATGATGTAAAAATGGAAGATATAATTATTAGTGGATTAATAACTAATGCTCCTAAAAGGATAATTATTCATGGGAAAAGTAACTGTGTAAATAAAGAATTTATTGATACCATAGAAAAAGTTTTTGATAATAAGGTGATATTCTGTAAAGGCTGTATATTATGCGTGGAAAAACAAGTTAAATTGTAATTTAATATTGACAAGTTTTTTACCTAATAATATAATAACTATTGTTAAGAAGGAACATAGCCGTTTCTCACCTTACGGCAAAGCTTAGTAAGGTATTATATTCTATTTTTATTAATTTAGATAATAAATTAGAAAGATGAATATTACGAGGACGGCATAATGCTGTCTTTTTTATTTTATAAGCTTTTAAATGAATTTATTTTTAAGTTTGTTATTAAGCATAATTTGAGAGGAGGATTTTATTATGCCAAAAATGAAAACACACAGAGGTGCAGCAAAAAGATTTAAAAAGACTGGAACTGGAAAGTTAAAAAGAGCTAAAGCATTTAAGAGTCATATATTAACTAAAAAAAGTTCTAAGAGAAAGAGAAACTTAAGAAAAGCAGCTTATGTTTCAACAACTCAAGAAAAAGCAATGAAAAAGTTATTACCATATTTATAAGATTATAGGAGGATTGAAGCATGGCAAGAGTTAAAAGAGCGGTTAATTCACGTAAAAATCATAAGAAAGTATTAAAGCTTGCGAAGGGTTACTACGGTGGAAAGAGCAGATTATTTAAAACTGCTAACGAATCAGTAATAAGAGCTTTAAGAAATGCATATGTTGGAAGAAGATTAAAGAAGAGAGATTTTAGAAGACTTTGGATAGCTAGAATAAATGCAGCTACAAGAATGAATGGTCTTTCTTATTCAAAATTCATAAATGGTATCAAATTAGCTGGTATAGATATGAACAGAAAGATGTTATCTGAAATAGCTATAAATGATCCAAAAGCATTTGCTGATTTAGTAGAAGTAGCAAAAAGCCAATTAAATAAGTAACATACTGCGACCTTAAGGTCGCATTTTTTGTAGATTAATATAAATAATATATAGAAAAATAGTGTATAATAGGTTATATAAAATAAGTGTATCTAAGAGGTGAAGAGATGCAGTATACGTTTAAAAATAAAATTAAATTAAAAGGAGTTCAAATTCTAGCATTAGGATTTATAGCTTTAATTATTATAGGAGCAGTTATATTATCATTACCTATATCATCAAGCAGTGGCGAATCAACGAATTTCTTAGATGCTATATTTACATCTACTTCAGCAGTGTGTGTTACTGGATTAATTACATTAGACACTAGTACTCATTGGAATACTTTTGGCCAAACTATAATAATGACCCTTATAGAAATTGGTGGATTGGGATTTATGTCCTTTGCTGTATTAATTTCATTAATTTTAGGGAAAAAGATAACCTTAAGAGAAAGATTGGTAATGAAGGAAGCTATGAATACATTTTCTATTCAAGGATTAGTAAGAATGGTGAAGTATGTTTTAATTCTTACGGTTTCTGTACAACTTTTTGGAACTTTGCTACTTTCTACTCAATTCATTCCAGAATATGGTGTACCTAAAGGGGTTTTTTATAGTATTTTCCATTCAATATCTGCATTTTGCAATGCAGGCTTTGATTTGTTTGGAACAAGTCTTGTAGAATATTCAAGTAACAATGTTGTAATTTTAGTAATAAGTGCATTAATTATTATAGGTGGTTTAGGCTTTACAGTATTATTAGAATTATTTGAGTTTAAAGGTATAAGGAAACTATCCATTCATGCTAAGATTGTTATCATAACAACTTTAGCATTAATTTTTGGTGGTACTATTTTGATGCTGCTTTTTGAGTTTAATAATACACAAAGTATTGGTAATATGAGTCTAAATGATAAATTGCTAAATTCATTTTTTGCTTCAGTAACTCCAAGAACAGCAGGATTTAATAGTGTTAGTACAAGTGGTATGACTTTAGCAAGTAAAATTTTAACTGTTATTTTAATGCTTATAGGTGGTTCACCAGGCTCTACAGCTGGGGGATTAAAAACAGTAACCTGTGGAATTTTAGTTCTTACTGTAATTTCTGTTATAAAAGGAAGAGAAGATACAGAAGTCTTTGGAAGAAGATTTACTAAAGAAATAGTCTATAAAGCATTTACAATTGTTTTTATTGCGTTATCTTTAGTAATTGGTGTAACTATGATATTATCTTATACAGAAGTTGGAGCAAGTTTTATTGATTTGCTTTATGAGTCAGCATCTGCTATAGGAACAGTTGGTTTAACTCTTGGTCTTACACCAAATTTAACTCCAGTAGGGAAAATACTTATAATGTTTATGATGTATTTAGGAAGAGTTGGTCCACTTACTGTAATGCTAGCACTGACAAGAAAAGGTAAAAAATCAGGTTATAAATATCCAAAAGGAAAAATATTAATTGGTTAGGGAGATGATAGGGTGTCAAATAAACAATTTGTAATAATAGGACTTGGCAGATTTGGTTCATCAATAGCAAAGACTTTATACTCCTTAGGAAATGATGTATTAGCTATAGATAAAGATGAAGATGTAGTTCAAGAAATTGCAGATAATGTAACTCATGCAGTTCAATTAGATGCAACTGATGAAAATGCATTAAAATCCTTAGGTATAAGAAATTTTGATGTAGCTGTAGTTACTATAGGTGATAATATACAATCTAGTATTATGGCAACATTACTAGTTAAGGAACTTGGTGTAAAATACATTATTGCTAAGGGACATAGTGATTTACATGCTAAGGTGCTATATAAAATAGGGGCTGATAGAGTTGTACTTCCAGAAAAAGATATGGGAATTAGAGTAGCTCATAATTTAGTTTCTTCTAATATATTAGATTACATAGAACTTTCTGAAGATTATAGTGTTATGGAAATTCAAGTATTAGATGAATGGTCAGGAAAAACACTAAATGAGTTAAAGATTAGAAGAAAATATGGTATAAATGTTATGGCTATAAAAAGAGGAGATGAAGTTAATTTATCTCCAGCAGCTGATGATATAATTGAAAAAAATGATATAATAGTAGCTATAGGTTCAGCTGAAGACCTAAATAAATTAGAAAGCATGATAGTTAAATCAAAGTAATGAGGTGGCTATTTTGGTATATATAGAAAGTAAGGATAACAACTTATTTAAGAATATTAAGAAACTTAAAGAAAGAAGATTTAGGGATAAGGAAGGTCTATTTATCCTAGAAGGTCTTCGATTAATAGAAGAAGCCATAAAGGCTACTATGGAAATAGAGCAAATTATTATTTCAAAGGACTATGAGGAAAAATTTAAAGAGTTATTATTAAAAAATCATGATTTAAATAAAAAAATATATTTTTTAGCTAATAATTTATTTATGCAAATTGCATCTACAGAAAATCCTCAAGGAATAATAGCTGTTGTGAAGAAAAAAAATAATAAAAACACTTTAAATGGAGACTTTTATTTAATTTGTGATAAAGTTCAGGATCCAGGTAATCTAGGAACTATAATTAGGACTGCTCATGCAGCAGGTGTAAATGGAATAATATTAACAAAAGGAACTGTGGATATATATAATGATAAAACCATTAGATCTACTATGGGATCAATTTTTTATATTCCAATATTATATGATGATGAGAATTATAGTATTATAAGATCATTAAAAGAAGATGGATTTAGTTTAGTTGCTACATCTTTAGCAGAGTCAAAAAATTTCTTTGAAGAGGATCTTAAGGGGAAGACTATATTAGCTGTTGGAAATGAAGGAAATGGAATAAGTGATGAACTTTTTGAATTAGCAGACAAAAAAGTTAAGATACCTATGCCGGGTGGTGCAGAATCATTAAATGTATCTATTGCTACTTCAATAATATTATTTGAAAAAGTAAGACAAAATTTGATTTAGTAAGAAATAGAAAATTACTATTGAAATTAATTAATTTTATTTGTATAATAAATTGTAAATTGAATATGTAAAGACTGTGAATGAGAAAGTAAATATAAAGGACTTTTCAGGGAGAAATAGCCATAGACTGAAAGCTATTTTATAGAAATTTATATTGAAGTTCCCTCAGGAGTCCTAGAAGTGAAATAATAGTAGTTTCTAGCGGGTTTTCCGTTATTCGAATTAAGTTGGGTTAAGTTTTCTTAACCAATTAGGGTGGTAACGCGACACTTCGTCCCTTTTATGGGGACGGAGTTTTTTTGCTATTTAGAAAAGAATATTTTCTAATTTTATATTATAAGGGAGGAAAAAACATGCAAGAAAAGTTAATGTCTATTAAAGAAAGTGCATTTAATGAATTAACAAATGCAGATAGTAGCTCAAAATTAGAAGAAATAAGAGTAAAGTATTTAGGTAAAAAGGGAGAATTAACTACTATACTAAGAAGTATGGGAGGTTTATCTAAAGAAGAAAGACCAATAGTAGGAAAGCTTGTTAACGAAGTTAAGAAGGAAGTAGAAGATAAGATTGAAGAAAAAATTAATGTAATTAAGGAAAAGGAAAAGAATGATAAGTTAGCTTCTGAAGTTATAGATATATCTATGCCAGGAAAGAAAAATATCATTGGTAAGAGACATCCTCTTGATTTAACTTTAGAAAGTATGAAGGATATATTTATATCCATGGGATTCACAGTAGAAGAAGGTCCAGAAGTAGAATTAGATTATTATAATTTTGAGGCTTTAAATATACCTAAGAATCACCCAGCAAGAAGTGAACAAGATACATTTTATATAAATGATAATTTAGTTTTAAGAACTCAAACTTCACCAGTTCAAATAAGAGTTATGGAAAATCAAGCACCTCCAATAAAGATGATAGGACCTGGTAAGGTTTATAGATCAGATGCAGTTGATGCAACTCATTCACCTATCTTCTATCAAATGGAAGGATTAGTAATAGATAAGGGAGTAACTTTTGCTGATCTTAAAGGAACTTTAGAACTTTTTGCAAAAAAAATGTTTGGAGATAAGGTTAAAACAAAATTTAGACCTCATCATTTCCCATTTACAGAGCCTTCAGCAGAAATGGATGCAACTTGTTTCGTTTGTGAAGGAAAGGGATGTAGAGTTTGTAAGGGAAGCGGTTGGATAGAATTATTAGGATGTGGTATGGTTCATCCACAAGTGCTTAGAAATTGTGGGATAGATCCTGAAGTATATAGTGGATTTGCCTTCGGATTTGGTGTTGACAGAATGGTTATGCTTAAGTATGGCATAGATGATATCAGATTATTATATGAAAGTGATATGAGATTCTTAAATCAATTTTAATTAACAGGAGGTAAAAAATATGAAAGTCCCATTTAATTGGCTTAAAGATTACGTTGAAGTAAATATAGATGCAAAAGAACTTGGAGATAGATTAACTTTATCAGGATCAGCACTAGAAGAGGTAATTACTCAAGGTGATGAGATTAAAAATATTGTTACTGGTAAAATAGTAGAAATAACACAACATCCAGATGCTGATAAATTAAAAGTTTGCCAAGTAGATATTGGAAAAGAGACTATTCAAATAGTTACAGCAGCTACTAATATGAAGGAGCAAGATATAGTTCCAGTTGCTCTTCATAAATCAATATTAGCTGATGGAACTGAAATTAAAAAAGGTAAACTTAGAGGTGTAGTATCAAATGGTATGTTCTGTTCAGAAGAAGAACTTGGAATAGCAGGAGATGAACCAGTACATGGTCTTATGATATTACCTGCTGATGCTCCTCTTGGAATGGATATAAAGGAATACTTAAAGCTTAATAAATCAATTTTAGATTTTGATATTACTTCAAACAGACCAGATTGCTTAAGTATGGTTGGTATGGCAAGAGAAACAGCTGCAACTCTAGGAACATCATACAAAATGCCAAACTTAAATTATGAAGTAAAGGCTAGTGAAAATATAAATGATAAAATTAAAGTAGAAGTTAGAGACTCTCTATGCAGAAGATATATGGCTAGAGGAGTTAAAAATGTTAAAATTATGCCTTCACCAGGCTGGATGCAAGAAAGACTATTAGAAGCAGGAGTTAGACCTATAAATAATATAGTTGATATTACAAACTTTGTTATGTTAGAAATAGGTGAACCTATGCATGCTTTTGATGCAAGAGAAATTAAAAGCGGCAAAATAGTTGTTGAAAGAGCTAAAGATGATGAGATATTTGTTACTTTAGATGAAATAGAAAGAAAATTAGATTCATCATTCCTATGCATTAAAGATGATGAAACTTCTATAGGGCTTGCAGGTATAATGGGTGGTTTAAATTCTGAAATTCAAGAAGATACTACAGAAGTTATTTTTGAAGCTGCAAACTTTGATGGAACTAATATTAGAGTTAATTCTAAAAAGTTAAACTTAAGAAGTGAAAGCTCAGCTAGATTTGAAAAGGACATAGATCCAAATCTTGCAGAATTAGCTATTAACAGAGCTTGTGCATTAGTATGTGAACTTGGCTGTGGGGAAATTATGGAAGGAACTATAGATATATATAACTCTAAAAAAGAAGAGGGACATATTACTGTAGATTCTAAATGGATAAACAAATTCTTAGGAACAGATATTCCTGTAGAAGATATGAAAAAGTATCTTGATTTATTGGAATTAAAGACAGAAATAAATGGAGATAATTTAGATATAACAATACCAACCTTTAGAATAGATATTGGTATAAAGGAAGATATAGCAGAAGAAGTTGCAAGAATTTATGGATATGATAAGATTCCTACAACTATATATAGTGCTTCAACAGGTAGGGAACCTAAATATAAGAATGAATTATTAAGAGATTTAATGGTTAAAACAATGGTAGCTAGTGGATTAAATCAATCTATAAGTTATTCATTTATTTCACCTAAAGTATTCGATAAAATTAATTTACCAGAGGATAGTGAATTAAGAAAAGTTATAAAAATTAAGAATCCATTAGGTGAAGATTACTCTGTAATGAGAACCACTACTATTCATTCAATGATGGAATCATTAGGAAGAAATTATTCAAGAAATAATGACTATGCAAGATTATTTGAAATAGGAAAAATATATATTCCTAAAGATGATGAAACAGAACTTCCAACTGAAAAGAATATCCTAACTATTGGTATGTATGGAAATTGTGATTATCTAGATTTAAAAGGTGTAGTAGAAAATGCTCTAGAAACACTTGGTTTAAGCAAGGTTATGTTTACTAGAGAAAGTAATAATCCAAGTTACCATCCAGGGAAGACAGCAGCTTTAATGATAGGAAATACTAAAGTAGGTGTATTAGGAGAAGTACATCCAAATCTTTCAGAAAACTATGGGGTAGATGTAAATTGCTATTTAGCAGAACTAAATTTAGATTTATTATTTGAATATGCTAAAATAGATAGAAAATATAAGGCTTTACCTAAGTTCCCAGCAGTTACAAGAGATATTGCTTTACTTGTAAATGATGAAGTTTTAGTTCAAGAAATTGAAGAAACTATTAGAAAAGCTGGTGGTAATTTAGTAGAAAAAGTAGAATTATTTGATATCTATAAAGGAGCTCAAATACCTGAAGGCAAGAAGAGTATAGCATATGCAATAGCATATAGAGATGAAAGAAAGACATTAACTGATAATGATGTCAACAAAGTTCATGATAAGATTTTAAGAAGCCTTGAGTATAAGCTTGGAGCTACATTAAGATAAAAATTAAATTTAATAAAAAATTAAGTGGTGCTGTCGCAAATTAAAAATAAATAATGGAAATATAAAATTAATAATATTCGTTAATTTTATATTATACATTTTTAAATTTTGTTATTTGCGATGGCTCTATTATTTTAATTACAATTGCTAAAGGAGATTATATGAAATACATAATTGATTTACTAAAAGGGATGGTCATAGGTATCTCAAATATTATTCCAGGAGTTAGTGGTGGAACTATGGCTGTTGTGATGGGAATATATGATAAAATAATATATTCAGTTAATAATTTTTTTAAAGATATAAAGAAAAACATTTTGTTTTTAGGAGTATTAGCTATTGGAGCAGTTACTGGAATTTTATTATTTACTAATGTAATTGATTATTTAATTAAGAATTTCAATGAACAAACTAATTTTTTCTTTATAGGACTAATAGTTGGAACAGTTCCTTTATTATATAAAAAAGCTACTGAAAGAAAGATTAAAGCAGGGAATTTCACAGGACTGATTTTAGGATTTATTATAGTTGCAACTTTAGGAATACTAGAAAAAGTGAATCCAAATGCTTCATTTTTAAGTGCTGTTTTCAAACCTAACTCAATTGGATTTTTCGTGGCAGGATTTATAGCAGCTGCAACTATGATATTACCAGGGATAAGTGGATCCTTTGTATTACTATTAATTGGTTTATATGAACCAATTATAGAATCAGTTAAAAATTTTAATTTGATAAATATTGGATTAGTTGGAGTTGGAGTGCTAGTTGGATTTTTATTAATGACAAAATTAATAGAAAAAATATTTAATAAATACCCTCAAACAGCTTATTGTATTATTTTGGGGCTAGTTATAGGGTCAGTATTTGTTATATATCCAGGTTTTACATTTGGACCTATGGGAATAGTATCTATAATAACACTTATTGTAGGATTTTTATTAGCTTACATTATTGGAAAAATTGAAAATTAAATATTTAAAAAGTTTAAACTTATAAGTAGATAAATATTATATTAGGATGACTTGTATCAAACAATATAATATTTATCTATTTTTTTATTAGATTTATAATTAGATTATATTTTCTTATACATACTATTGTTTATTTATGTTAAAATTAAAATATAATTATTATGTTAATGAGGTGTGTTATGAGTACAGTTACTATAAATATAAATGGAATGGATTATAACTTAAAAGGAAGAGAAAGTGAAGAATATTTAGCAAAGATAGCTAAGTATGTAGATGAAAAAGTTAAGAATATTATGGCGAATAATAGAAAGTTAAGTTCTACTGCAGGTGCAACATTAGTTGCTTTAAACATAGCAGATGAATTATTTAAGGCTGATGAAGAAGTAGAAGCCTTAATGAAGAAAAACACCTCTTTAGAGGAAAGAAATGCTACTCTTAAAGAACGCTTAAAAGAAATAAGAGATGATGTTGAGAATATTGAAATATTAAAGAAAGTAATAGAAGATATAAAGAGTGAAAATTTAGTACTTAGAGAAGAAATTGAAAGTATTAAAAAAAGCAATAACTCATTTAAAGAAAATGAAGATGACTATAAAGAAAAATTTATGAAATTAAATGAAGAATACAGAATAATGGAAGAAGACTATAAAAAAATTAAATCACAAAAGGACAATCTTAAGAGTATGAATAAAGATAGTAAATTTCAATTACAAAATTTAAAATATAAAGTATTGGATTTAGAGAAGAAATTAATGGATTCTCAGATTGAGCTTGCAGTAGAAAAAAAGAAGGGAAACATGCTTTTAAAGTAAGTTAAAAGAAAATAATTATACCATAGAAAAAGATTTGAAATTATGATATATATAATAATATTAAAGATTTTAGATTACTATACTAAAGTTTAGGAGAAGTATTAATGAAAAAAGTTGAAATTTTAGCTCCAGCTGGGAGCATGGAAAGCCTTATTGCAGCTATGAATAAGGGGGCAGATGCTATATATTTAGGTGGTAATAAGTTTTCAGCAAGAGCATATGCCTCTAATTTTGATAATGACAATATGATTAAAGCAGTAGATTATGTACATAGCTACGGGGCTAAAGTTTATGTAACATTAAATACTATTTTAAAGGAAAAAGAAATTGAAGAAGCAGTAAGATACGTTGGATTTTTATATGAAATAGGAGTAGATGCTATAATTATACAAGACTTAGGCCTCTTTAAAAGAGTAAAAGAAGACTATCCTGATTTTGAAATTCATGCATCTACTCAAATGACAATACATAATGGAGAAGGTGCCTTATTTTTCAAGGAAAAAGGATTTCATAGAATAGTTTTGTCTAGAGAATTATCTTTGGAGGAAATTAAATATATTTCTAAAGATTTAGGAATAGAAACAGAAATATTTGTACACGGAGCCTTATGTGTATCTTATTCAGGACAGTGTCTTATGAGCTCTATGATAGGTGGAAGAAGTGGAAATAGGGGGAGATGTGCTCAGCCTTGTAGAATGGAATATACTCTTAAAGGAGAAAATTTAGGCGAAAAGAAAGCGTATTTATTAAGTCCTAAGGACACATGTACTATTGAAAGCATTGGAGATATTATAGATTCAGGTGCATATTCTTTAAAAATTGAAGGTAGAATGAAAAGGCCAGAATATGTAGCTGGTGTAGTTGATAATTATAAAAAAGCAGTTGAAAAAGAGTTATTTAGAACAGAATATAATGTTTCTAAAGGTAAGAGAGAACTGTTACAATTATTTAATAGAGGAGGCTTCTCAACAGCTTATTTACACAAAAACTTAGGTAAGGATATGATGAGCTTTAATAATCCAAGAAATACTGGCTTACCTCTAGGTAGAATTGAAAAGAATGGTGAAATACTATTAAAAGAGAATATCAATATAGGTGATGGCTTCAGATTTAGAGAAACTGGATATAATATTAATAAGATAATAAAAAATGGAAAAGAAGTTAAAGAAGCTAGTAGAGGGGAAAAAGTTAAGATATTCCCAAGTGCATATAAAGTTGGGGACGAAATTTTTAAATCTTCAGACAAGGTACTTTTTGAGTCACTAGAAGATTCTTTAAAACCTTATAATAGAAAGATTAATCTTAAAGCAAAAGTTAACTTTAAAGTATCTGAGCATATAAAGCTAATTATTAATTACGAAGGTAGTGAATACGTATTTTTAGGGGAAAAAGTAGAAAGAGCAGAAAAAAGACCTTTAAGTAAGGATAGAATAATTGAGTCATTAATTAAATCTTCTGAAAGTGTTTTTAAGATTGAGGAAGTAGAGTTTACTGATTTTGAAGATGGATTTTTAAAGGTAAGTGATTTAAATAGTCTAAGAAGAGAAGCTTTAGAAGGTATTCAAAAAGCTATAACTAAATCTTTTAGAAGAAGAAGACCAGAAAAAAATATAAAAAATAATGAAAAAGTTAATAAATCTATAGACTTACAATTATTGTATCAATGCGTAACTAAAGAACAATTAAAAGCTCTTATAGATGCAGGTATAAAAGATATTGCTGTAGATATCTTTAACAGAGATAAAGATTCTTTGAAAATTAATGATATAGTTGAAATAGCTAAAATTGAAGGCTTAAACATATATCTAAAGGTACCGAATATAATAAAAAGTGAATTTAACAATGTTGTTAATATAATTGAAAAAGTTAAAGAATATATAAAAGGAATAGTTACAGTTAATGTTGGTATTATAAGGAAGTATCAAAGGGAGCTTATTATTATAGGGGATTATAAGCTTAATATAATAAATTCAGAAGCTCTGAACTTCTATCAAAAAGAATTATCTATTCCAACCCTTAGTCTTGAACTAAATAGAAAAGAAATTAAAGATTTACTAAAAAATAATATTGGAAATGTTCAAGGTATTATTTATGGAAAAACTGAGCTTATGATAAGTGAATATTGTCCTATTGGAAGCACATTTGGAGAAAAGTCTTCTTGCAAGGAGTGTAATGTAGCTTGCTCTAGAGATAAGTTTACTTTAGTAGATAGAATGAATGAAAAGTTTAGAGTTATGACAGATATATTTTGTAGAAGCTATATATTAAATCCAAAACCAATAAACCTTATAGAAGAAAAAGATGATTTAATAAGTCTTGGTGTTAATTCATTTAGAGTTGAATTTAGAGATGAAAGCTATAATGAAGTTAAAAAGGTTTTAAGAATGATAAATGGAGAAGAAATAAAGAATTCTAATGAATATACTAAAGGTCATTATAGAAGAGGAATAGAGTAGAATTATGAAGTTATTTATAAGTGTTATTTTAATTATAGTAACTGCTTTATTAAATTTTATATTTATATTTTTAACAAGGAAATATAAATACCATAAGTCAATAATAGATTTAGGAAAGATATATAGAAGAGAGTATATTACTTCTCTAAATAAACTATGGAAAAAACAAATTTTTATAGTTTCTATAGGTATTACACTATGTTTTTTAGCTATATTTATTGATGCTAATAATAAAATAGTATTAAATACATTTTTGTCTTTAACTATTTTATATAGCTTTATTGGTATTATATTGGGAATTTATAATTATAACTGTTTTAATAAACTTATTAGTAATTTACTTAGTAAAACTAGTAAATAATAAAAAGGAGAGAATATGCAAGAAAGAACTCTTAAAGTATTAGAATTTAATAAAATTAAAGATAGATTAAAAGAATATGCTATTACTACTAGCAGTAAAGAAATCATTGATAAATTGGAACCTTATGAAACAATTTATGAAGTGAGAAAAAAATTAAAAGAAACAGATGAAGCATTGGACCTTTTAATTACAAAAGGAAATCCTCCTTTTGAAGGATTACATGATGTAAAGGAAGGTGTGGAAAGGGCAAAAAAAGGTGGAATATTATCTACTGGGCAACTATTAAAAATAGGTGGTATGCTTAAATGTTCAAGAAAATTTAAGGATTATATATCAAGAAGAGAGGATGAGACACCTCATTTAATTTTAGAAGATCTTGCTTATATTCTAACACCTATAAAGAAATTAGAAGATATTATTGAATTATCTATAATATCAGAAGATGAAATTAGCGACAAAGCAAGTAGCACCTTAAGTTCAATTAGAAGAAATTTAAAAGAAAAGAATTCCTCTGTAAGAGATAAAATAAATTCAATAGTTAGATCAAATGCTAAATATCTTCAGGATTCTCTATATACTATGAGAGGGGATAGATATGTATTACCAGTTAAGGCTGAGTATAAGAGTTCAGTTCCAGGTCTTGTGCATGATCAAAGCTCTACAGGGGCTACTCTTTTTATAGAGCCAATGAGTCTTGTGAATTTAAATAATGAAATAAAAGAACTTAAGCTTAAAGAAAAAGCAGAAATTGAAAGAATATTAATGGATTTATCTAATAGAGTTTATGATGTAATAGATACTGTTGAAAGCAATTTTAATATTCTAACAGAATTGGATTTTATTTTTGCAAAAGGAAAATATGGATCAAGTTTAAATGCAATATGTCCAGATGTAAATGAAGATAAAAGTTTTGATATAATTCAAGGCAGACATCCTCTTATAGATCCTAAAGTTGTAGTTCCTTCAGATATCTATCTAGGTAAGGAATTTAGTACTTTAATGATAACAGGTCCTAATACAGGTGGTAAAACTGTTACTTTAAAATCAGTAGGATTACTACATTTAATGGCCTTAAGTGGGTTATTAATTCCGGCAAGGGATAATTCTAGCATAAGTTTTTTCAAAAGTATCTTTGCTGATATAGGAGACGAACAAAGTATAGAGCAATCACTATCAACATTTTCTTCTCATATGACAAGTATTGTAAAGATAATGGAAAGTGCAGATGAGAACTCTTTAGTTCTATTTGATGAAATTGGTTCTGGAACTGACCCTACAGAAGGTGCTGCACTAGCTATTTCTATACTAGAAACATTAAGAGAACAGGGAGCTAGAATAATAGCAACAACTCACTATAGTGAATTAAAAGGATATGCATTAAGAACTTCAGGGATAGAAAATGCATCTGTAGAATTTGATGTTGAAACTCTAAAACCAACTTATAGATTATTAATAGGTATTCCAGGTAAATCTAATGCTTTTGAAATATCAAAAAGGTTAGGACTAAGGGAAGATGTAATATCTAAAGCTAGAAAAAATATATCTTCAGAAAATCTACAATTTGAAGACTTAATTAGAGACTTACAAGAAAAAAGTATTTTAGCCAATAGAGATGCAAGAGAAGCTAAAAAGTTAAAAAATGAAGCTGATGAATTAAAAAAGAAATATGATGAAAAGCTTAAGAGATTAGATGAAATAAGAGATAAAGCTTATAGTGAAGCAAGATATGAAGCTAAAAATATTATTTCTAAAGCAAAGGATGAAGCAGACGAAATATTAAAAGCTATGAGAGAATTAGAAAAGTTAGGAATAGCTCAAGGTGGAAGAGCAAGGCTTGAAGAAGAAAGAAAAAAACTTAAAGATAGTTTAGAAAATAAGGAAGCTTCATTAATTAAAGAAAGAGAAAATAATGGAGAAGTAATAGATAAAGTGACATTAGGAATGGATGCTTATTTACCATCACTAAATCAAAATGTAATTATTATTTCAATGCCTGATTCTAAAGGAGATGTTCAAGTAGAAGCTGGTATAATGAAAATAAATGTTAAGCTTAAGGATTTAAGAAAAGTAAAAAATACATCTACTAAAAAGGAAAGAAAGAAAAGGGAATTGAATTTAAACTTAAAAACTATAGACAGTAGAATAGATTTAAGAGGGATGGATTCAGAGGAAGCATGTTATAAGGCAGATAAGTATTTAGATGAAGCTTATATGTCTAATTTAGGGGAAGTCACTATCGTCCATGGTAAGGGCACAGGTATTCTTAGAAAGACCATAAATGATATGCTTAAGAGACATCCACATGTGAAAAACTATAGACTTGGTGAATATGGTGAAGGTGGAGATGGTGTTACTATAGTAATACTTAAATAATTAAAAAAAAATTAAAATAGAAAGACTCGTTTTTTCGAGTCTTTTTTTATGGTATAATAATGTACAAAAAGAGGTGTCAATATGTATCTAATTAGTAGTTGCTTATGTGGTGTTAATTGTAAATATAGTGGTAGTAATAATCAAGACGAAAATTGTTTAAAGCTTTTAGAAGAAGGAAAAGCAATTCTAGTTTGCCCAGAGCAATTAGGAGGACTTTCAACACCTAGAAGGCCTGCTGAAATAAAGGGTACAGCAAAGGGCGTAATTTATGAAAGTGATAAGGTTATTACTAAGGAAGATAAAGATGTAACTGAAGCCTTTATTAAGGGTGCCATGGAAACTTTACATATAGCAAAGTTAAGTAATGTAAAAACTGCAATATTAAAGGAAGGTAGCCCTTCTTGTGGAGTGAACTATATTTATGATGGTAGTTTTACTGGTAAAAAGGTATATGGAAAAGGGGTAACTGCTACCATTTTGGAAGAGAATGGAATAGATGTTATAAGTGAACTTGACTTTGGAGGTAGAAAAAATGGGGATTTTTAATTTTTTTAAAAAAGTAAAACAAAATGGAAATTATGATGACTTAAGAGAAAGTATTAATATAAAAGATAATAATAATGATAATAATTTTAAAGAAATTAGAGTCGATTTAAGTGATTTAGAGATAGAAATAGAAGACAAATTTGAAGAAAAAGAAGAAAATATTCAAGAAGAAGTTAAGCTTACTCAAGAAGAATTGGATGAGCTTATATCAAGTGAAATATTAAAAATAATAGACTTATATGACGACTTTGAAGATGTAAAGACTTTAGCTTATGAAGCAGCTGAAAAAATTGGAAAAGAAAATATTAAAGAAATTCCAAAATTTCTAAATGGAAAGATGCATAGGCCTACAAGATATATAAATAAGTATATAGATGATCAAGAATGGACAGTAGCAGTTGAAAATTCAATTTTGATGATAATATATAGTTTTAAAAAAGATGCAGTGCCTGTTTTAGAAAGATTATCTCAAAAAAATACTAAATTAAATTTGAAAGCTACAAATTTATTATGTAAGTTAGCAAGTGAAGGTGTTGAAACTGATGAAATAGTAAGTTGGATAATGAATAACTTAATGGCTTTCAATGATGAAAATAAAATTACAATATTAGGATTTATGTCTCAAATAAAAGGTAATAACCAAGTAATTGGATTAATACAACATTTTTATAAGAGTTTTGTTAAAAATGGAGAAATAGAATATGCATATAGAACTTTAAATCACCTAATTAATGCTGCAGAAAAATTTACTCAAGGTCATTTAAAATTTTTAAAGGCTATTGCAATGAATAAGAGTACAATTAATTTAGAAGAAATAATGATGTTAGAAGAAAACGATCCAAAGGTTATAACATTAAATAAAATTGATGATGTACTAAGTATAGATGCTGCAGTAACTTACTTTGCATTAGATAAAAATGATGATGATATAAATAGCAAGCTACACTATTTAAGTGAATATTCATTAGATAAGAACTTAAGAGAAAATCTTAAAATGCTTCTAAAAGGGTAAGAAAATGGAAAATATATTTAGAAGTATATAACTGGAGGTTTAAAGTTGAGACAAAAAATGAAGAAAACTAGAAGAAAATCAAGATTTAATTTTATAAGAGCAGTTATATTTTTAGTCATTTTATGGGCTTTTATATATATACCAATAAAGTTTAAATATTTTTCATTAATTAGAAAAGAAGTAAAAGCTAGTGAAATTTTTAATGAAAATTTAGAGTATATAAATGATTTTAAAAATTTGAAGATTAGTTACTCGAATATATATGGTAATGAAGAGAACTTAAATGAAGTTGATGAATTAATTAAAAGTATTGAAAGTAAATTATCTAATAAATTTACCAATGAAGTAGAAAATCAAATTTTAGAATTAAAATCAAAAATTAATGATTTAAGTGCTATGAATGAAAGAGAATTAGAAGAATACTCTAATAATATTAATGATAAAGACCTTAATAATTTTATTGATAGTGAAAAAGAAGAAGTTAATAAATATATGAGTGACTTTAGTGATTTATTTAAGGATAAAAAATATAAATTGGCTAAGGAAAAGCTAGATGAATTGAGTCAATATATAGATGAAACGAAGAAAACTGCTAATGCTAGAAGAATAAATGAAACCTATGAAGAAAAATCTAATGAAAATGCCAGTTTAAGAGAACCTAAAGTTATAAATGGAATATTAATTGTTAACAAAGAGTACGGATTGCCAGATACTTATCTTCCAGGGGAGAGTAAAGATGCAAGAACAGCCTTTGAAAATATGAAGGCTGATGCAGCTGAAGAAGGCATATATTTAAATGCTTTTTCAACCTATAGAAGTTATTGGAGTCAAAATAGACTTTATAATAATTATGTAGCAAATTATGGACAAGATCCTACAGATACATTTTCTGCAAAGCCAGGTTTTAGTGAGCATCAAACTGGACTAGCTTTTGATATAGGTGGTGTAGATAGATCGCTTTGGGCAGAGGAAAACTTTAAATATACTGAAGAAGCAGAATGGCTTAAGAAAAATTGTACAAAATATGGATTTATTTTAAGATATCCAGAAGGTAAAGAATGGGTTACAGGATATATGCATGAATCTTGGCATTTTAGATATATTGGAACTGAGCATAGCAAAAATTTTGAAAATAGTGATTTAACATTAGAAGAATATTTAGGATTATAAAATAAGGGAGCTGTTTATACAGCACCCTTATTTTTTACTATTTTTATATTTTCTACAGTTGAATCTTCTGTTCCTTGAACATATAAATTAGCTCTTTTTAAATCATGAACATAGTCTACCACTTCTTTTGTTATTATTTCCCCAGGGCAAAGAACAGGTATACCAGGTGGATAAGCTAATAAGAATTCTCCAGATATTTCTCCTATACTTTCCTTTAAAGAAATAGAAGTTTTCTCACTATAGAAGGCTTCTCTTGGCTCTAATATTTTCTTTGGAATATTAGGTATATCTAAGAAGTCTTGAATTGGCTTTCTTTTACCATAATATTCTTCAGAAATAGATTTTAGAGCAGATATCAACTGATCCATTCCTTCTTTAGTATCACCAAAAGAACCAACTGCTAGAACGTTGTAGAAGTCAGATAGCTCCATTTGAATATGATATTTTTCAGAAAGAATCATATCTAGTTCAAATCCTGTAATTCCAAGTTCTCTTGATGAAATGGTAAGCTTAGTAGGATCAAAGGAGTATGAGCCAGGTTTTCCAAGTACTTCTTCACCAAAACAATAAAATCCAGGAATTTTATTTATTTCATTTCTTGTGTATTTACATAGATTAATAGCTTTATCAAGTAAATCTTTTCCTTCTAATGCAATTTGTCTTCTAGCAGTATCCAAAGAAGCCATTAAAATATATGATGGTGAGGTAGTATGTAATAGATTTAATATTTGTTGAACTCTTTTAGGATTTACATATTTACTTTTAACATGTAATAAAGATCCTTGAGTTAATGAACCAATTATTTTATGAGTACTTTGAGCACAAATATCTGCACCTGCTTCAAGTGCTGACATTGGTAGTTTTTCTGAAAATGCTAAATGAGGTCCATGAGCTTCGTCAACTATTAAAGGTATATTATAACTATGAACTATATCTGCAATTTTCTTTATATCTGTAGCAACTCCATAATAGGTAGGATTAATAATTAATACTGCTTTAGCATCAGGATTATCTTCTAATGTTTTAGCAACAGTTTCAGGAGTAACACCATGAGCAATCCCTAATTTTTTATCAATTTCTGGTTCCATAAAAACTGGAGATGCACCGCTAAGTATTATGCCAGAAGTAACTGATTTATGTACATTTCTTGGTACGATAATTTTATCACCATCATTTACAACTGATAATATCATAGCTTGTATTGCACCAGATGTTCCATGAATTGAGAAAAATGTAGCATCAGAGCCGTAGGCATCAGCAGCTAATTCTTGGGCTTTTTTTATTGGGCCGGTAGGATGGTGTAAGCTATCTACTAGTTTAAAAACAGTAACATCTATTTTAAAAGGATTTTCTCCTATAAAATTTTTAAATTCATTATCAACTCCAACTCCTTTTTTGTGTCCTGGTACATGAAAGGGTAGAGTTTCTCTATTTACATATTCCATTAAAGCATTGAATAGTGGAGTTTCATTTTGATTCATATTATACACAAAAGCACCCTCTTTCTATAATAAGTATTATTTCTTTATATATTTTTATACAAACATAAATATTATATTTTAATAATTATAACTATGCAATATAAACCTTTCATTTATTAAATAAATAGTAAATTAGTAAATTTTGAATAAAAATAATAAAAAATGATAAGAATATCAGAGGAAAAGTTAAATAATAGGAGGAGTTATTTGTGAATAGCCTAAATTTGAGTAAAAGAGATGAGAGTGTACCTAACAATGCAAAAAAATTAAGAAGAGAAGGTAAAGTCCCAGGAATTCTATACGGAAAAAAATTAAATGAATTTATGTTTGAAGTAGGGGAACTGGAATTATGTAGAGAAATATCAAAAAATGGCGAACATGGGATTGTTAATTTTGATTTAAATGGAAAGGATTCTATGGCCTTAATAAAAGATGTTCAAAGAGATCCTGTTACCCATAAAATAATTCATCTAGATTTAGAAGAACTAGATCAAAATAAAAAAATAATTTCAACTGTACCTATATATTATGAAGGTGAAGGATATTTAAATAAGAAAGGTATGGTACTACAAAAGGAAAAGGACTCCATTAAAATTGAATGTACTGCAGATAATTTACCAAAATATATAAAAATGAATATAAATGAAAGTAATAATGGATATGTATATAGAGCAGGAGATTTAGAGGTAGCATCAGAGCTATCTATAATTGATGATTTAAATACTGTAATTGCATCAGTTACATATGAAAGAAAAACTGTAAGTGATGATATGGAATTAGCACAAGAATAATACGAAAATAATAGAAAGATGTCTTAAAATGTAAAGATATGCAACATTTGCACTCTTTGCATTTTTTTATTCCATAATTTATTAATTTAGTGTATAATATTAGCTGATCAGTACATTTTGGAGGTATAATATGTTGTATAAAGAGAAATATAATGATTGGTTATCATCAACTGTTATAGATGATATTATGAAGAATGAATTAAGAAGTATTAAAGATGAGAAAGAGATTGAAGATAGATTTTATAAGGATCTTGACTTTGGTACAGGCGGACTTAGAGGAGTAATTGGGGCAGGTAGTAATAGAATGAATATCTACACAGTATCAAAAGCTACTCAAGGATTTGCAAACTATTTAAATGGAAGATTTGAAAATCCATCAGTTGCAATTGCATATGATTCAAGAAATATGTCAAAGGAATTTTCAAAAGCTGCGGCTTTAACTCTTTGCGCAAATAATGTTAAAGTTTATCTATATGAAAGCTTAAGACCAACACCTATGCTTTCTTTTGCAGTTAGAGAATTAAACTGTACTGGAGGTATAGTAGTTACAGCATCACATAATCCTAAAGAATATAACGGATATAAGGTTTATGATGAGTTTGGTGGTCAAGTAACAGATGAAAAAGCAAATATAATAATTAATGAAGTTAACAAGATTAATAATTTTGATATGATAAAGAGTATTTCTGAAGAAGAAGCTATAGAAAAAAATCTATTAGTTTATATTGGAGAAGAAGTAGATAAATTATATGTAGATAAAGTTAAAGCCCTAACTATTAGAAAAAAATTAGTAAAAGAAAAAGCTAAGAATTTAAAAGTAATTTATACTCCTATACATGGTTCAGGAAATATGCCAGTTAGAAGAGTATTAAAGGAACTTGGTTACACTGGGGTATCAATAGTTAAGGAACAAGAAATGCCAGATGGAAATTTTCCAACTGCTTCTTACCCAAATCCAGAAGATCCAGCTGTATTTAAATTAGCTTTAGAAATGGCAAAGGAAGAAAATCCAGATGTTATTTTTGCAACTGATCCTGATTGTGATAGAATTGGTGTAGTTGTAAAGGATAGTGAAGGAGAATATAGAGTATTAACAGGAAATCAAACAGGGCTATTATTAACTCAATATATTTTAGCTTCTTTAAAAGAAGAAAATAAGTTGCCTGAAAATGGAGTTGTTATTAAGACTATAGTAACTACAGATGGAGCAAAGAAAATTGCTGAATCATATAATGTTGAATTAATGGAAGTTTTAACAGGCTTTAAATATATCGGAGAAAAGATACAAGGCTTCGAAGAAAATAAAGATAAAACATATTTATTTGGATTTGAAGAAAGTTATGGATATTTAGCAGGAGATTTCGTAAGAGATAAGGATGCTGTTATTGCTTCAATGTTAATAGCAGAAATGACTTTATTCTATAAAGAAGAAGGAAAGAGCCTTTATGATGCTTTAGTTGAACTTTATGAAAAGTATGGTTTCTTTAAAGAAACTTTAGTTTCATTTGAGTTAAAGGGTAAAGAAGGTGCTGAAAAAATAGCTAAGTGCATAGATTCATTAAGAAATGAAGAACTTAAAGAAGTAAATGGAATAAAAGTTAATGTTAAATATGATTACAAACTTAGCACAGAAGAAAATTTCTCAAATGGAGATAAAAAAGAAATAAACCTTCCTAAATCAAATGTTCTTAAATTTGTTTTAGAAAATGGCTCTTGGTTTGTAGTAAGACCTTCAGGAACTGAACCGAAAATGAAAGCTTATATAGCAGTAGAAGGAAATAGTTTAAAAGATGCTGATGATAAGCTTGAAAGCTTTAAATCAGAAGTTGTAAAGTTAGTTAATGAAAAGTTAAATTAATATAAAAGTTGGATGTTTATTTGCTATAATTCAAATTATATAGCAAACAGGCATCCACTTTTCTATTTTCTAGGAATTTATAAAAATATTTATTTGTGATTTGAAACCTTAGACAATATATAGTATTATTTATATTAAAGCAAATAAAAGGAGGAGTATGTTTGGATTATAATTCAACTTTTAAAGAAAAATTAGGCAAACTATTATTTCTAGAAATAGATAAAGATGGTTTTAAAAGGAGTGTTGGTATTCCTGATTATGTATCATTTACAAATAAGGAATTATATTTACCTATATCCTCAGAATATATAACTACAAATATTCAAAATGAAATTAAAATAAAGAATCTACCTATATTTTATTTTATTGAAGGAATGTTTCTAGCTATGGGAGCAGACGAAAATTTAAAATTTAATGAAGATTATGAGACTATTTTATCATATATAAAAGATAGTGATAACTGCATAAGAAGTGTTATATCTAATAAGATAAAAGAAGATAAGCTAATAGATGGATATCTATTATTAAAAGGATACTATAGATATTCTAAAGACATAGATGTTATGAAGAAACTTTTATTAGTGGGAGAAAGTATAAGAGAAAAGGATAGTGGATTTAAAGATATACTACTTACTGATATTGATTATTGTGAAAAACACTTATTAAAGATTCCTGAAGCATTTTTATATAAAGCTTTAATATTAAAAGATAATGGGGATTTTAAAGCAGCAAAAGTAGCAATTAATGAATATATAAATATGGGTGGTAATGTTACAGAAGATATTGAAGCTTTAGTTAATGATATAAATAACGTATCAAATTATGAAATAGCAATTGAACATTTAAAGGATGATCCAGCCCAAACTATAAAAATGTTATTAGACTTACTTGTAAGCTTTGATAATAATCCATTAATATACTATTATTTAGGTGTTGCATATAGAAAATTAGAGAATTATGAAAAGGCAATATATTATTTAAATGAAAGTATAGCTAGGGAAAGTGGAATTTATGAAGTAGTAGTGGAATTAGGAATAAACTATGCTTGTATAAATGATTACGAAAATGCTATAAAGTATTTCAAAAAAGCTTTTGAAGTTACTAAAGAAGTAGAGGTATGTACTAACATAGTTATGTGTTATATGAATTTAAATAATTATGAAGAAGCAAAACTACATTTGGAAATTGCAAAGAAACTAAATCCAGAAGATGAAGTAGTTAAGGATTTAGAGAAAATATTGAATAAATAAGTTCTTTAAAGCTGTTATTAAGAAATCTAAATAGTATATTTTGTATTTTAATAAAGGAGCTGTAACACCAGCTCCTTTATTAATTTTAGCTTACTTGGTTACTAAAGGTAGAATTTTATAATAGTAATACTTATTAATAACTTTAGTAAAGTAAATAAATATGATATTATATTTATGGATAATTTTACGTATTAATTATTAAGGAGATAATATGAAAGATAATAACTTTATTAATATATTAGGATATAAAATATTTAAAAACAGTATTGAGGATGCTATTAGTTATATAGATGATAAAAATAAAATCCATATAATATCTGGTAATCCTGAAGTGCTATATAATGGTTTAAACAATAAAAAGCTTTTTGAAAATTTTACTTCTAATAATGCTTTAATTATTCCTGATGGAGTAGGAATTCAAATTGCAGCTAAGTTTTTAAAAACTCCTGTTAAAGAAAAGATTGCAGGAATAGATTTAATGAAAGAAATTATTAAAAAGTTATCATTAGAAAATAAAAGTATTTATTTACTTGGAACTACAGATGAAAACTTAAAAGCATGTGTAGCAAATATTATAATGGAGTTTCCAGAGATTAATATAGCTGGATATAGAGATGGGTATTTTGATATTAATAACCCTGCTGAATTATTAGATGATATAAAAGAAAAAAATCCTTATGCAATTTTTGTAGCAATGGGATGCCCTAGACAAGAAGAATTTATAGTAAGATATATGGATGAACTTCCATGTGAAATTTTTATGGGTGTTGGTGGAAGTTTTGATGTTATTGCTGAAAAGGTTAATAGGGCACCAAAATGGATGATAAAATTTGGCTTAGAATGGCTATATAGAGTATTAAAAGAACCTTGGAGAATAAAAAGGCTAGGTAGTATTCCTAAATTTTTATTACTTGTAGTAAGGGGAAAAAATAAAAATGAATAAAAATAAAATATTCAAAGCAACTTTTATAGTAATGGCAATGACGATTTTAAGTAGGGTTATTGGTTTTGCTAGAGATATTTTAGCAGCATATCATTTTGGAGTTGAGGGTTCTTATGATATATATGTTGCATCTGTAGCAATACCAGAGTCAGTTTTTATGATTGTAGGCCTTGCTATTTCTACAACATTTATACCAATGTTAAGTGAAATTAAACATAATAAAAGTAAGAAAGAAATGTTTGATTTCTCTAATAATATTATTAATATACTATCATTAATTTCTATATTTATTATAATTTTAGGCCTAATTTTTACTAAGGAAATTGTTAATGTTTTTGTACCAAATTTTACAGCAGAAAAAATAGAATCAACTATTTTCTTAACAAGGATAACATTGCTTAATATAATACTACTTTGTATAAATGCTTGTTTTGCATCAATACTTCAAGTATGTGAGGATTTTGTTATTCCAGCTTTATTAGGCATATTTTTTAATTTCCCTATAATTATATATTTATTACTATTTAAGGATGTTAGTATCGTTGGATTAGCCATAGCAAATGTTATGGGAAATTTATTAAGAGTTCTTATACAAATACCATCCTTATATAAAAATGGATATAGAATTAAATTTTATATTAACATTAAAGATGAAAAACTTAAAAGTATGATTATACTTATTATTCCTGTAATAATTGGAGCAGGAGCTAATTCAATAAATATGTTAGTTGATAAAAGTGTAGCATCTGGATTAGTAACTGGGTCTATGGCTGCATTAGAGTATTCCCAAAGAATTATTCAATTTGCTAATACAGCTATTACAACTTCCTTAGTTTCTGTAGTTTATCCTATAATGGCCAACAAATTAAATGAAGGTGATAAGGAAGGATTTTTAAAATACTTAAATAAATCCATAGTTACTATTTGTTTATTTTTAGTACCAATTACATTTGGAGTAATGTTTTTAAGTAATGATATTATAAAAGTAATATATGAAAGAGGTAAATTTGAATCTAATGCTGTTATTTTGACTTCTATGGCTCTTTTTGGCTATGCAATTCAATTACCTTTTGCAGGAGTTAGAGATATATTAAATTCCTCTTTATTTTCAATGAAAGAAACAAAGACAACAACTATAAATGGAATTATTGGAGTTATAGTAAATATATTATTAAGTATTACATTATCTAAATTTTTTGGAGTACTAGGAATTTCAATTGCAACATCAGTTTCAGCAATAATAATTTCCTTACTATTATTAAATTCTACAAGAAAGATAATAGGTACCTTTAATTTTAAAGAACTTTTTATTAAGATTATAAAAATTACTATTAGCTCAATTGTTATGATAATTACACTATATTATTTAAATAAATTCTTTGTTATAGAAAATTCATTCATTATTATAATATTAGATGGAATAATAGGAGCTTTAATCTTCTTTTCTTTATGTAAAGTATTTAAAATTGAAGAATTTGAAGAAGCCATTAATGTTATTAAGGATAAATTTAGAAGGAGGGAAATTTAATGAAAATATTATTTATTGCCTGCTATTCACCACTAATTAATAATTCTGCATCTATTGAAACTCTTCAATATTTGAATAATTTAGCTAAAATTAATAATAATGAAATTCATCTTTTAACTGTAAATTTTCCTCCTAATTCAATTTACTATGATGAATATATTTTAAGTATGTTGGATCCAAAGATAAAATTACATATTATTTCTGGAGGAATAGTCTTCGAAAAGATTATGCCTAAAAGAAGAAATGCTTTAGAGAATATTAGTAAGAATAATAAATTAAAATCTAAAATAAAGGGATTTCTTAGAAAGGCCAAAAGTTTATTTGCTATTCCTGATATGTATTTATATTGGGCTATAAAAGCAAGTAGTTATGGAATTAAACTAATGGAAAATGAAAAATTTGACGTTATGTTTTCTATGCATGAGCCACCTTCAAGCCATATATGTGCTTATAGAATTAAGAAAAAGTATAAAGAACTTAGGTGGATAGCTTATTGGAGTGATCCTTGGCTTAAAGACTCTACAAGAGAAGGCTCTAGTTTTATAAGAAAAAAAATTGAGGAAAAATATGAAAAAGAAATAGTAAATTTAGCTAATAAACATATTTTTGTTACAAAAGCAAATAGAGATGATTATATAAAAACTTATAATTTAAATATTGATAATACTTATATAATAACAAGAGGATATGATGCTAAAGTATATAGTGATATTAAGAATAGCGAGAATCCTATATTAATCAATGATAATATGATTAATATAGTATATGCTGGAGAAATATTTTCAAAACTTAGAGATATAAGACCTTTTATTAAAGCTATAAAAAGTATTAAGAAAGATAATAGTTTTTTATATGATAAATTAAATATATTGTTTTTTGGTAATATAGATGATGAAGAAGTAAAAAATGAACTTCTCGAAATAGATAATGTTAAAGTTTCTAATAGAATTCCTTATAAAGAAGCCTTAGGATATATGATAAATGCAGATATATTATTGTTGTTTGGAAATAAAAATTCTAAGCAAATTCCTGCAAAAATTTACGATTATTTTGGTTGTAATGCATATATTTTAGTTGTTTTAGGAGATGAAAATGATCCTATACTTGATGTTGTTAGTAATATAGATAAGTGCAACATTGCTATTAATAATAGTAATGATATTAAGGAGGCTATTATAGAACTAACAAATAAAATAATTAATGGAAGTAGATCTAATCAAATTGCTGAATATGAATGGAAGAATATATCTAAAAGATTAGATTTAATATTAAGGGAGGATTAACAATGCATGTTATGTTTGTGCCATCCTGGTATAATAATAAGAGAAATCCAGTACATGGAAGCTTTTTTAAGGAGCAGGCAGAAGCTATTCAAGAAAGTGGAGTAAAAGTTACAGTAGCCTATAACGAAATATGGCCCTTAACATTATTATTTAAAGTAAATGAAAAAATAGGAATTAGTTATAGTCTTGAAGATAAATTAAGAACCTATAGATATAAAAATTTCAATTATTTACCTAAGAATCCTAGAATGTTTAGTATATTTAATAGGAGATTGGAAAAGCTTTATAAAGAAATTGTGAAAAAAGAAGGTAAGGTTGATTTAATTCATTGCCAATCTTCTTTTTGGGCAGGAATTAGCGCAGCATATATATCAAAAAAATACAATATTCCTTTAATTATAACAGAGCATTCATCCTTAAAGACTGCTATGTATATTAAAGATAGCTATAAACCCTTTATTAAAAAGTCTTATTTGGATGCTGATGCTTTAATAGCTGTGGGGAATGGACTTAAAAAAGAGATGGCTGAGTTTTCTGGAAGAAGTGATATAAAGGTGATACATAACTTAGTTCCAGTAGAAAGATTCAATATCAGTAAGGAAACTAATAATATATTTACTTTTTTCTCTTTAGCCTTTTTAGAAGGGGAAAAGGGAATGGATGTTTTAATAAAGTCATTTGCAAAATATTTTAAAGATACAAATACAAAACTAATTATAGGTGGAGATGGAAGCCAAAAGGAGTTTTTAATCAATTTATCTAAAGAACTTAAAATAGATAAACAAATAGACTTTTTAGGAGCTTTATCTAGAGAAGAGGTTTCCAAGTATATGAGTAGGTGTAATGCCTTTGTCCTCGCTTCAAAGTATGAAACTTTCGGTGTTGTATATATTGAAGCACTGGCATCAGGAAAACCTGTTATAGGAACTTATAATGGTGGTGCTGAAGATATTATTAATAAAGATAATGGCTTGTTAGTAAAAGTTAATGATATTGATGACCTTGGAAATGCCATGAGTTACGTAACTAAAAATATAAGTTCATATAAACCTGAAAAAATTAGAAAAGAGTGTATAGAAAAGTATTCAAAGAAAATAATTATTAATGAAATACTAAAGGTATATAGTGATCTTATGGAAAAGAGGTAATTAAAATGTTATTTAAAGATTATAAAATAGAGGATTTTTTAAATGAATTATCATCAGAGGCCCCATCTCCAGGTGGTGGAAGTACTGCAGCATTAGTTTTAGCTCTTTCAGCAAGTTTAAATTCTATGGTTTATTCATTGACTATAGGTAAAAAGGCTTATGATAAACTAAAAGATGAAGAGAAAGAAAAGATGTTAATTTTACAAAAGGAAGCTAAAAAATTAATTCTAGTATCTCAAGAATTTATGGAAAAAGACAGAAAAGATTTTTTAGGACTTATGGAATCTTATAAATTACCTAAAACTAGTGATAAAGAAATAGAGTTTAGAAAAGAAAAGATTAAAGAGTTTACTATTAAAGCAATGGATACTCCTATGCAATTAGCAGAAGAATGTATTAAGTTTTATGATAATATAGAATTTGCTATAAGATATGGAAATAGGAATTTAGTCTCTGATGCTGGAGTAGCAGCAAGTTTATTACATTCAGCAATTGAAAGTGCAATAATAAATGTTAAAGTGAATCTTAATTTTTTAAGAGCAGAAGAATTTCTTACTGAAATAGAAGAAAAATGTAATAGAATTGTTAGTAATTCTTATATAAAGAAATGTAATTTAATAAATGAAGTAGATAAGATAATTTATCCTAAAAATAGTCTCTAATTTTAGAGACTATTCAGAGTGTCGACAAAGTCGACACTCTTTCGTTTTTATTGTAAAATATTTTTAGGTGATTAAAATGTTAACAAAAA
>CAKVEW010000024.1 GCA_934746015.1 uncultured Clostridium sp. | reverse complement strand
GCGTTATTAGCTCAGTTGGTAGAGCACCTGACTCTTAATCAGGGTGTCCCGGGTTCGATCCCCTGATAACGCACCAATAAGAGGGATTAATTTTTTAATTCCTCTTATTTTTTTTGTTTCATTTAAACAAAGGAGGAAGCATATTGAATAACAAAGGAAATGGGTTAGCTTTAATTCCATTAGCAGTATTTTTAGTAGTTTATTTAGGTAGTTCAATATTAGCAAAGGATTTTTATGCTATTTCAACAATAGTACCATTTTTAGCAGCAGCATTAACAGCTTTAATAATGAATAGAAAAGAAAAGTTTGAAAAGAAAGTAAATATTTTTTGCAAAGGTGCAGAAAATACTAATATTATATTAATGGTAGTCATATTTATATTAGCAGGTGCCTTTGCACAAGTAGCTAAAGATATGGGAGCGGTAGATTCAACTGTAAATTTAGGACTTTCGTTACTTCCAAGTGAACTTTTAATACCTGGAATGTTTATTATAGGATGCTTTATAGCTTTATCTATAGGAACTTCAATGGGTACAATAGTGGCATTAGTTCCAATAGCTGTTGGAATTGCTGGAAAAACTGGAATAGAGACAGCATTAGCAGTTGGAGCAGTTGTAAGTGGAGCTATGTTTGGTGATAATCTTTCAATAATATCAGATACTACAATAGCTGCTACTAGAACTCAAGGCTGTGAAATGAAGGATAAATTTAGAACGAATTTCATAATAGTTTTACCAGCTGCTATAATTACAGTGTTAATTTTTATGATTTTGACAAGAAATACTGGTTCAGTTAGTTTAGATACATTAGATTTTAATTTAATAAAAATAATACCTTATATCATAGTAATAGCAACAGCATTACTAGGATTAAATGTAATAATAGTATTATTACTTGGAATATTATCTTCTGGATTAATAGGATTTATATTTGGAAGTTTTGATATATTGGGATTTTTTAATTCTATATCAACTGGGATAGCTGGCATGAGTGAACTTATTATAATATCAATACTTATTGCAGGAACTATAGAAATTATAAAGTACAATGGCGGAATAGACTTTATATTAAATAAAGGACTTAAGAATTTTAAGAGCAAAAGGGGAGCAGAATATGGAATTGCAACTTTAGTAAGCTTAGTTGATATTTGCACAGCTAATAATACAGTTGCCATAGTTACTGTTGGACCTATTGCTAAAGATATTTCAAATAAATATGATTTAGAACCAAAGAGAGTTGCTGGGATATTGGATATGTTTTCCTGTGCTTTCCAAGGAGTAATTCCTTATGGAGCTCAATTAATATCAGCAGCGGGATTAGCAGCAATTTCTCCATTTTCAATAATGAGATTTTTATTTTATCCATATTTAATGGGAATTTGTGCTATAATATCAATATATGTTTATTATGGTTATCTTAAGAAAAAATAAAGGCTATTGTAAAATTAATATATAACCAAAAGAGTGCTGGCGCACAATGTAAAATGAAAAATGTAAAATGAAAAATTAATGAAGAAACTCGTAGGAGTTTCTAAAATAATTCAACATTTACTTTTGAATTTGAGTTGTTGTTACAGCTCTTTTTTTGCTCTAGTTAAAAGAAAGTCCATTTATATTATTTTTCTCGTTTTTAATATTGTAAGTGCTGGGAGAGATATAACTATTGCATTTAAATTACTTAAGTACAGAAGGAAAGATATAGTTATTTTAGATTATTCAACAGAATGTGGCTTTGTTGCTTTTGAAAAATAAAAAAATGAGTTGTTATCCTAAATTATTAGTGTAACAGCTCATTTTTTTCATTCTTTCATTTCAATTTTGCGAAGGCAAAAGAGAAGCTTCATTCTTTCATTCCAAAAACTCTGTAGGAGTTTTTACATTGATTCTACATTCTTCATTTCAATTAGGCATATGCTTTGTGAAGATATTCCTTCTCCACTTCCTGTAAAGCCCAACCCTTCTTCAGTAGTTGCTTTTACATTAATTTTCATAACATCAATATTTAGTGCTTTAGCTATGTTTTCACGCATTTCCTTTATATAAGGAGCCATTTTAGGTTTTTGAGCAATTATAGTAGAATCTATATTATTAATTGAATATCCATGTTCATATAATAATTTGCCTACTTCCTCAAGAAGCTTTATGCTAGATATGCCTTTAAATTTTATATCAGTATCAGGGAAAAGAGTTCCTATGTCACCAAGGGAAGATGCACCAAGTAAAGAATCTACAATTGCATGAAGTAATACATCAGCATCTGAATGACCAAGAAGTCCTTTTTCGAATGGAATGTTAACTCCACCAATTATTAAGTCTCTTCCTTCAACAAGGCGGTGTACATCATATCCTAATCCTATTCTCATCTTTATACCTCCAAGATTATTATTTAAGACCATTTTACTCTATAGGAAATTATAATATCAAGGATTTATATAAAACTTATGAAGTTAATAAGATTTATAATACTTTTTTAAAGGGATAAAGTTTTAAATTGTTTGAATTACTTGCTTCTTTATGATGCTTAATTTCAAATAAGTTATTAAAAAGACTTTTAATATTTATTTTAATCTTATAAATTAATAATAAAGGCTTAGAGGAAATTTTCTTTCGTTTAAATATAAAGTCAACATAAATAATTTTTCTATTCATAAGTTACTCCTAAAAGATTAATGATTACAGATGTTTATGTTATAATATATGATAAATGAATATAAAAGTTTATTGGGAGTTGGATTATTTGAAAGAAAAGATTAGAAGAATAATAGGATTAGTTTTAATAGTCGTTGGTTTAGCTATCATTGTGTCTATAGTTTATAAGAAAATAGATACATCTAAAAAACAAAAAGAACTCCAAAATATATTAGAAGAAGTTATAAATGAAGACTCTAAAGAATTATCAAAGGAAGAAGAAGAAAAATTAATAAATGGATATAAGCCTATTGCTTTAATGGAAATTCCAAGTATAAGCCTATCTCAAGGAATAGTTGAGGGGATTAGTGATGAAATTCTTCAATATTATTTAGGGCACTTCGAAGGTTCAGTAAAGCCTGGAGAAAAAGGAAATTTCTCTGTGGCTGGACATAGGGTTTCAGATTATTCAGAGGCATTTGTTAATTTGTATAAGGTAGAAATTGGCGATAAGGTATTAGTTAAGGCAAATAAAAAGGAATATGTATATGAAGTAACTGATAGCTTTATAGTATCACCTGATAATGTGGATGTTTTAGATAATACTGATGAAGCAACAATAACATTAGTTACTTGTACAGTGGGAGCAAAAGAAAGAGTTATAGTAAAGGGAAAATTGGTAGAAAGTAAAGATATGTAAGGTGGGAGATAGTATTGGCAATGGGTATCTTTGAATATGATAAATATAAATTTTCAACTAAAGCTCCAGCAAACTTAGCTTTAGATGATATAGTTGAAAAGCGTGAAGAGGAGATTATTAGATTAAAAGAAGAACTTTTGGTTTATAAGATACTAATTAAGGATTTAATTCATGATGAGCCTTCATATATTATTAGAAATAAAATATTAAATATTGCATATTTTATAATAGAAGATGTTGAGTTGTTTGATTATTTAAATACTACTAAAAAGTTTCCTATCAATAGACTTTTAAAAAGAACTCCTATTGACAAAGAATTTTATCTAACTTGGAAAGAATATATAGTAACATTTGTTGTTATATTAGCAAATCCTAATTATAAGTATTTGCAAGAGTACTTACAAATAGAAGAGGCTGTTGAGGTTCCTAGTTCAGAAGAAATTATACAAATTAATAAGGAAGAAGAGCATAGGGGAATTATACTTTCTAAAGGTTTAAATTATTCAATTATTTTGACCTCTAAGGGTGAATTTATTAAGGTTAAATCTAAGAAGGATAATAGAGTAGGGGAAGATTTAATTAGTAGGGAAAGTTTTACTTTTAAGAAATATAAGCTTCAAATTTCAATAATTGCAAGTATAGTAGTAATTATTTTTATTATAGGAATATTTCAATATAGAACAATAGACAAAACTATTTCTATAGAGACAACATCTTTAATAACTTTAGAAGTTAATAGATTTGATAAGATTATCGATGCATATACTAAAACTGAAAGAGGAAATTATATGCTAGATAAATTAAAAGTAAATAATACTAATATGGATAATTCTATAAAAGAAATATTAAGATATGCTAATAATAATGGAATGGTTCCTGAAACTGGAATTGTAATTACCATAACAGGTAAGGCACTTAAATATAATGCTTTAGAAAAAACAGAAAAATTTATTGAAGAAAAAGGACTTCAAGTTAAACTCAACAATTCAGGGGATGAGCACAAGGTAAGTCCATAAAGGTGATAATATGAATCAAAAGAATAAGGAATACATTATAGTACATAAAGAAAGAGGATCACAAGTTAGGCTTAATAAGTTTATAAGTGAAACTGGGTATTGCTCAAGAAGAGAAGCAGATAAGCTAATAGAAGATGGAAGAGTAACCATTGATGGATTAAAGGCTGTAATGGGTATGAAAGTAAATATAGATGCTAATGTAAAGGTAGATGGTAAGCCTTTAAAGAAAGAAGAAAAATTAGTATATATAGCTTTAAATAAACCTGTTGGAATAACTTGTACTACGGAGAAAAAAGTAAAAGGAAATATAGTTGATTTTGTAAATCATGAAAAAAGAATTTTTCCTATAGGCAGATTAGATAAGGATTCACAGGGTCTAATTTTATTGACTAATGATGGAGATATAGTAAATAAAATATTAAGGGCTGGAAATAATCATGAAAAAGAGTATATAGTAACTGTAAATAAGCCTATAGATGATAAGTTTATAGAATCTATGTCTAGTGGAGTTAGAATATTAGGAACTATAACTAAGAAATGTGTAGTTAATAAGATAAATGAAAAGACTTTTAGGATTATACTTACTCAAGGAATGAATAGGCAAATAAGAAGAATGTGTGAAGCTTTAGGATATAAGGTAACTAAATTAAATAGAACAAGAATAATGAATATAAATTTAGGTAACTTAAAGATAGGTAGCTGGAGGAATTTATCTTCAGAAGAACTTAGAAAATTAAATTCATTAATAAGTACTTCTGTAAAAACTAAAGAGGCTGATGAATAAAAAAGATAGAATAGTTATATTGATATATTTTAAGACCATAGAGGCACAATTTGCCTATGGTCTTTTTTGGTTTTTTATATTATAATTTAAAGTTATCCACAAGTTAAGTGGTATTTACACAATATTAATGGAGTAATATAGAGTATTTTCATAAAAAATACAGTTAAAAAATGTATGTTACCCACATTATCCACATTACCATGTGGATAAGTTGTGAAAAATATGTTGAAATATACCTAATAATTATCAACAATATTGTAGATAATATAATAAAATAATAAATTAGATTTTTGTTAATATTCAAAATACTTGCATGTAATTAGGAGAAATAGTTTATGAAAAGAGTATATAGAGCGTTGATAATTGTGGTATTATTTACAAATTTTTTTAATATTTATCCACAGGCTATGTTAATAAATATTGAGGATAATTATGTAAAAAAAACAAATCTTGTGGATAAGATTATAAAGGAAAAAACTAACTTTATAAATATTGATGTAGAAATACCTCAAATAGTTGGATTAAGTAATGAAAGTAAAGAAAAAACTATCAACAAGGAAATTCTAGACTGGACTAATCTGTGGATAAAAGAAACAAAGGATACAAGTGAAGATATAAAGCCAACTATTCCATATGAATTAATGGCTAGATATATACTAATTAATAGTGAAGATATATTAAGCTTTTATATAGATTATTATCAATTCAGCGGTGGAGCTCATGGAATAACTACTAGAAACACCTATAACATAGATATTAAAACAGGGGATAAATTAATGCTAAAGGATTTATTTACAGAAGGATATGATTATAAGACTTATATTAACAATGAAATATCAAAAGAAATAAGTAAGCACCCAGAGTATTATTTTACAGGTAAAGAAGGCTTTGGTGGAATAAAAGAAGATCAAAGTTTTTATATTAGAGATAATAAGATTATTATACATTTTCCTTATTATGAAATAGCTCCATATGTTACAGGAATGCCAGAATTCGAAATTAATTATAATGTAAAAGAAAGAAATTTATAAAAGTTATCAACAAGGAAATATTTTAGAAATTCCCTAAAAATAAAAAAGGAAGTTCAGCACCAGCTGAACTTCTTCCTTAATTCTTCATTTTTCATTTTTCATTCTTCATTAAAAAGGCACAAAGTGCCTTCTTTTAAGCTACTTTGCTAATATCATTATCTTCTTCATTAACATCAAAGCTAGAAGATTTTTTGTTATTAATAGCATCTCTTATAACCTTAACTATTTGAACTATTAAAGTTGGAATAAATGCAAATAAGTAAATATATCCTACTTGTGAACCAGTTAATGTAGCAACTTCAAATAATCTTCTTAAGAATGGTACAAATAGAACTAAATTTAATAATGCTAAACCTGCTCCAAAAGCCATCCAACTAAATTTATTAGTGAATAATCCTATAGAGAATATAGATTTATCATCTCTACAGTTGAATCCATGGAATAGTCTTGCTAAACAAAGTGTTGCAAATGCCATTGTAGAAGCAACATTGCTATCTGTTTTTAAACCTATATAGAAGGCTGCTAAAGTAAATATTGTAATAACTATACCTTCAAGTAATATTTCATATATAAAATCTTTAGATAAAATAGAAGCGTTTCTAGCTCTTGGCTTATCTTTTAATAAATCTTTTTTAGATTGTTCCATACCAATTGCTATGGCAGGTAAACTATCTGTTAGTAAGTTAATAAATAGTAAATGTACTGCATGGAATGGCATTGGTAAAGCCATTATTGATGCATATAATACTGATAATATACCAGAAGTATTACCAGATAATAAGAACTTAATAGAGTTTTTAATATTTTTATAAATATTTCTTCCGTTAGCTACTGATTTAACTATAGTAGCAAAGTTATCATCTGTTAATATAACAGATGCAGCATCCTTTGATACTTCTGTTCCTGTTATACCCATTGCAATACCTATATCAGCTTGCTTAAGTGCAGGAGCATCATTAACACCATCACCAGTCATTGCAACAATTTCATTTTTTTCTTGGAAGGCTCTAACTATTCTTATTTTATGTTCAGGAGAAACTCTTGCATAAACTGAAATATGCTCAACATTTTCTTTTAATTCTTCATCAGACATCTTATCAAGTTCTACACCTTCAATAGCTCTATCGCCATCTCTTAAGATACCAATTTGTTTTGCTATAGCTGATGCAGTAATCTTGTGGTCTCCAGTAATCATAACAGGTTTAATTCCAGCTGTTATACAATCTCTAACTGCTACAGCAGATTCTTCTCTTGGTGGATCTATCATAGAGATAAGACCTATAAATGTATAATTATTTTCATCTTCTAAAGATAAGTATTCAGGATTTGCAAATTCTTTGTAAGCAAAGGCTAAAACTCTTAAACCACTTTGAGATAATTGTTTATTAGCATTTATTATATTTTGCTTGTCCTCATAAGTTATATCTCTTACACCAGAAGAAGTTTTTATTTTAACTATTCTATCTAGTAATACATCAAAAGCACCCTTTGTAAACATCAAGCTCTTATTATCAAATCTATGAAGAGTACTCATAAGCTTTCTATCAGAATCAAAAGGTATTTCACCTAATCTTCCATAAGATTTTCTTATTTCTAATTCATCTAAAGATAATTTGTGTCCTAAATTAACAAGTGCAACTTCAGTTGGATCACCTATTTCAGCACCATTTTTTGATGTAGAATCATTACATAAAATTGAACTAGTTACCAAGTAATTAGCTAATTCATCATTAAGATCTAATTCTTCGCCATCTATTAATTTATTATCAAGGAATACCTTTTTAACTGTCATTTTATTTTGTGTTAAAGTTCCTGTTTTATCTGAACATATTACAGATACAGAACCTAAACCTTCAACAGCTCTAAGCTTTTTAACTATAGCATGTTCTTTAGCCATCTTTTGAGTTCCAAGAGCTAGTACAATTGTTACTATTGAACTTAAAGCTTCTGGAATAGCAGCTACAGCTAGAGCTACTGCGAACATAAGAGAATTTAAAAGAGTAGTTCCTCTATAAAGGCTAAGAGCAAATACTACTATACAAACGGCAAATATACCAATAGCAAGTTTCTTACTAAAATCATCTAAGCTAATTTGAAGAGGAGTTTCTTTTTCTTGAGTTTCTTCCATTAAGTTAGCAATTTTACCTATTTCAGTATTCATTCCAGTGCCAGTAACTATTACTAGGGCTCTACCATAAGTAACTAGGGAACCAGAGAACACCATATTCTTTTGATCACCAAGGGCAATGTCCTCTTCTTCTATAACATCAACAAATTTATTTACACTTTCAGATTCTCCTGTAAGAGAACTTTCATTTACTTGAAGTGAAAAGTTTTCAATTATTCTACCATCGGCAGAAACCATATCTCCAGCTTCCAATATTAAAATATCTCCAGGAACTAATTCCTTAGAAGGTATTTCTACTTTCTTACCATTTCTATATACCTTAGCACAAGGAGATGATAAAGCTTTTAAGCTATCTAGTGATTGTTCTGCTTTAAAATGTTGAACTGTTCCAAGAATTGAATTAAGGATAATTACTGCAAAAATAACAAGTGTACTTTCTAGACTACCTGTTATGGCTGATATAATAGCAGCAACAATTAATATTAATACTAATAAATCCTTAAATTGACTAAGGAAAACTTGTAATACAGTTTGCCTCTTTTTTTCTGTTAATTGATTAAGTCCAAATTTTTCAGTGTTAGAACTTACTTGCTTGTCCTCTAATCCGCTTTTAGAAACATTAAATTCCTTTAATACCTCTTCATAGGGCGTTGAAAAATACTTTTTCATGAATAATTCCTCCAAACATTAGAATGATTTTTATCAAATTCATGGCTCTATATAAAATTTGTCTTACTGTAGAGTAACCTGATCATATATCCAATCTATATAAAAAGAGACTCTTAATACAATTTTCATTTCTATGAAAAACTGTATTAAAAGTCTCGTAACCAAATTGGTATATAACACCAGGCCTAAAGACCGCGAATGTTGATGCTATATTTTTTACTACTCCCTCTTAATGGAATATTTAATTTATAATATAATTTTATTATTAATTAAATAAATTGTCAATATAGAAGTTTTCTGAAGTTTATAAATTTTATAATTATTGTATTTACAACTTTTAACTTACATTAATTATCTTATTTTAGTATATCTAAATTTTTTCTATACAATTTAGGTGTTATTTTAGTTATTTTTAGGAAGTTTCTATTAAAGGATCGAATGCTTGAATATCCACAAGCATAAGCAATATCAGTTATGGTATCGTCAGTATTTTTTAATAAGTACATTGAATAATTTATTCTATTTTCATTAATAAATTCTACAAAGGATATACCAAGGGTATTATTAAGATACTTAGATAAATAGGTATAGCTATATCCAAATTTTTTAGAGATATCCTGTAATGATATATCTTTCTTAAAGTTATCTTGAATATAATTTAATGTTTTATGTAATAATTCATAATCATTTTTTTCATTTTCTATTATGTCAGATTTTTTCAATACTTCAGAACAGATAAAGTAGAGGTAAGCCTTCATTTCTATTAGATTAGGGATATTCTTAAATATACTATCTATAATTGAAGATTTAAAGTTTAAATTTAAAGAAAATACTGGATTATCAATATACTTTCCATAAACCATATTATGAAAAGTTTTTATATATTCAGGAGAAAAAACACAAATATAAGAATCAGAATGGCTTTTAGTAACAAAGGAATGTATTTCATATGGAAGTATCAAAATAAACTCTCCGTCCATTACATCAAAAGTTCTATTATTAATGCTAACTTGAAGACATCCACTTTTTACATAAATAAGTTCAAAACTTCTATGTAAATGCTTAGGAAAATCAAAATTATAATTATGATAATGAGAAAAGGTATTATTTTCTCCGAAATGATGTGACTCATATGTTAACATAATAATCCTCCCAATAATAAATTTTGTCTATAATTATATATTTTACACTTATTTAATAAAAATAACTACTATATATGCAACATTTATATATTAGATACTATTTAAATCTAATTACTACGGAATGGAAAAGATAGAACATTTAATATTTATTAAATTATTAAACAATTACATTTATAAGGGGAAATTATTAAGAGGATAAATATTGTCTATAAATAGATAATTAATTTCTTGTTAGTATGTAATTCTAGTAGGTATCATAAAATCATAGGGAAATTAATAGAAAATATATGAGAAGGATGGTTTATTATGAATAGAGATAAAAGAATGCCACATGAAGAAGCATTAACAAAAGCTAAAGAGCTAGTAGCAAAAATGACATTACAAGAAAAGGCATCACAATTAACCTATAATGCAGCACCAATAGATCATTTAAATATTCCAAGATATAATTGGTGGAATGAGGGGCTACACGGAGTAGCTAGAGCTGGTACAGCTACTATATTTCCACAAGCTATTGGATTAGCTGCCATCTTTGATGATGAGTTATTGCAAAAAGTTGCAAATGTAATATCTACAGAAGCACGTGCAAAGTATAATGAAAATGCTAAAAAGAATGACAGAGATATTTATAAGGGTATAACATTATGGTCACCAAATATTAATATATTTAGAGATCCTAGATGGGGACGTGGACATGAAACTTATGGAGAAGATCCATATTTAACTTCTAAGCTTGGGGTAGCATTTATTAATGGACTTCAAGGAGATGGAAAGTATTTAAAGACAGCTGCTTGTGCAAAACATTTTGCTGTTCATAGCGGACCAGAAGGATTAAGACATGAATTTAATGCAGTTGTAAATGAAAAGGATTTATATGAAACTTACTTACCAGCTTTTGAAGCAGCAGTAAAAGAAGCAGATGTAGAATCTGTAATGGGAGCTTATAATCGTACTAATGGAGAGCCTTGCTGTGGAAGTAAAATGTTATTAAAGGATATACTAAGAGGCAAGTGGAAATTTAAAGGACATGTAGTTTCAGATTGCTGGGCAATAGCAGATTTCCATTTATATCATAACGTAACAAGTACAGCTACAGAATCAGCAGCATTAGCACTAAAAAATGGATGTGATTTAAACTGTGGTAATATATATCTTCAATTATTATTAGCATATAAAGAAGGTCTAATTACAGAAGAAGATATAACAATAGCAACAGAAAGATTAATTGCTACAAGAATAAGACTTGGAATGTTTGATGAAGAATGTGAATTTAATAATATACCTTATGAAGTAAATGATTGCGAAGAGCATAATAAACTTTCATTAGAAGCATCAAGAAAATCAATGGTTTTACTTAAGAATAATGGAATACTACCAATGGATAAATCAAAATTAAAATCTATTGCTGTAATAGGACCAAATGCAGATAGTCAAATTATGCTTAAGGGGAATTATTCAGGTACAGCATCTAGTTATACAACTATCCTTGAAGGAATACATGAAACTGTAAATAAAGATACAAGAGTGTACTATTCAGAAGGAAGTCATTTATATAAAGATAGAGTTGAAAATTTAGCACAGCCTAATGATAGAATAGATGAAGCAGTTTCAGTAGCAGAAAGATCAGATGTAGTAGTATTATGCTTAGGATTAGACTCTACAATTGAAGGTGAACAAGGCGATACAGGAAATAGTGAAGCAGCAGGAGATAAGGAAAGCCTTAATCTTCCAAAAAGCCAACAAATTTTACTTGAAAGTGTTTTAAGTACTAATAAGCCTGTTATAGTAGTTTTAGGCTCAGGAAGTGCACTTACACTTAATGGATTAGAAGAAAAATGTGCTGCAATATTACAAGCATGGTATACAGGAAGCCATGGTGGATGTGCAGTAGCGGATTTAATATTTGGTGAATACTCACCAAGTGGAAAATTACCATTAACCTTCTACAAGAATACAGATGATCTTCCAGACTTTACTGATTACTCAATGAAGGGAAGAACCTACAGATATGTTGAATCAGAAGTTTTATACCCATTTGGATATGGTTTAACTTATTCAAAGGTAGAAATAAATAACTTACAAGTAGAAGAAATTATTAATGACTTTGAAACTGTAAAGGTAAGTATAGATATTAAGAATGTAGGACAATATGATACAGATGAAGTAGTTCAATGCTATTTAAAGGATTTAGAATCTAAATATGCAGTATTACATCATAGCCTAGTAGGATTTAAACGTGTATCTTTAGGAAAAGGTGAAAGTAAAACTGTAAGCTTTGAATTAAAGAGAAAAGAATTTGAAGTTGTAAATGATAAGGGTGAAAGAATATTAGATAGCAAAAAGTTCAAGATATTTGTTGGAGTTTCTCAACCAGATGCAAGAAGCGTTGAGCTTTTAGGAATATCACCATTATCAAAAGAAATAAATTTAAAGTAAAAATTTAATAAAATTCCTATAAATAAGCAAAGTAAAAATCAAAAATTCAAAAATGAGTTTTTGATTTTTTTACTTTTTAGACATTTATTATTTCATTCAGTGCTTGAGAAGATCTTTGTTATATTATGGCGACTTGGAGCACGCGACGGAACAACTAACATTATATTGATATCTTTATGTAAATGTTTTAAAGAGGTAAACAAAACAAAGAATTAAGTAAAGATATCTCATATTTTAAAGATGTAGGATACTGTAATATAATATTTGAAAACGATTTATAAAAGAGGGGGGGATCACAGTTTGAGTAATGTACTTTTAGAAATGAAAAATATTCATAAGAGATTTCCTGGAGTTTATGCACTTAAGGGAGCACAGTTAATAATAAGAAAAGGTGAAGTACATGGATTACTAGGAGAAAATGGTGCAGGTAAATCAACACTGATGAAAATACTTGGTGGAGTTCAAGGTCAAGACGAAGGGGAGATATTAGTTGAAGGAATTAATTTTGGAACAATAACTCCAGATAAGGCTAAGGAAATAGGAATTGGCTTTGTTCATCAAGAATTAAATTTATCTGAAAGCTTATCAGTTGCTGAAAATATTTATATGGGAAGATTACCATATAAGAATAATGTACTAAAAATAATAGACTTCGATAGATTATACTCAGATACAGAAAAGATCCTTAATAAATTAAATGTTGATATTAAACCAAAGGATATAGTAGAAAAGTTACCAACTGCAAAAAAACAAATGATAGAAATTGCAAGGGCAATAAGCTTAGATGCAAAGGCAATTATATTTGATGAACCTACAACATCCCTGTCAGAAAAAGATGTTGAAAACTTGTTTAAAGTTATAAAAGCTTTGAAAGAAGAGGGAGTTGCAATAATCTACATATCCCATAGATTAAAGGAAGTATTTGAAATATGTGATAGAGCTACTGTCCTAAGAGATGGTACTTATATAAATGAATGCGAAATGAAGGGAATAAATGAGAAGCAACTTATAAATATGATGGTTGGAAGAGATATAACAGAGTTGTTTCCAAAAGAAATTTTTGAACCTAAGGAGTATGTTTTAGAAGCAGAAAACTTATGTGATTACAACAACAAAGTAAAAAGTATAAGCTTTAAAGCGAGAAAAGGAGAAGTCTTAGGTATTGCAGGATTAGTTGGAGCTGGAAGAACGGAATTAATGAGATTAGTTTTTGGTGCAGATCCAATTAAGAGCGGTAAAGTAAAAATTAATGGTAAGGAGATAAAGTTAAATTCACCAATAGATTCCATAAAAAATGGAATATGCTTATTAACTGAAGATAGAAAGAATCAAGGATTATCTTTACAAATGAGTGTAGTAGACAATATAACACTAACTAACTTAAAATCTTTTCGTTTAAACCATAAAGAATTAAAAGATATAGGAGAAAGATTTAGAAATGCAATACAAATAAAAGTTGCCAACATTGATGTTATGGCAGGAACTCTTTCAGGAGGAAACCAACAAAAGGTAGTTTTGGCTAAGTGGTTAAATTCAGATTCAGAAGTTTTCATCTTTGATGAGCCAACAAAGGGAATAGATGTAGGAACAAAGGCTGAAATATATGAAATAATGAATGATCTTGTAAGAAAAGGGAAAATAGTAATCATAATATCTTCTGAGTTACCAGAATTACTAGGTATGTCAGACAGAATATATGTTATGTGTGAAGGAAAAATAACTGGGGAGCTTACTAGAGAAGAAGCAAGTCAGGAAGAAATTATGAAATTAGCTACGCTTGGAGGTATCAATTAATATGAGTGAAAAGGTTTTAGAAAGTAAAGAGGTAAAGCAAAAGAAAAAAACAGACCTAAAGGAGTTAGTATCTAAGTACTCAATATATTTAGTGTTAGTAGTTTTGGTTATATCATTTTCTATTATAAGTCCAGACTTTTTAGGAATAGCTAATATTTCTAATTTCTTCAGACAAATTCCAACGGTTGGAATATTAACTGTTGCATACGCAATGATTTTAATAACTGGAAATGTTGATCTTTCTATGGGGGCTAATGCAGCTTTCTCAGGATGTGTTGCAGTATATTTATCAGTAAATGGCTTTAACCCAGTATTATCAATACTAGCAGCTCTAATTGTAGGTGCATTATGGGGATGCTTAAATGGAATTTTAATAACTAAATTTAAACTAGAATCCTTTATACTTACACTAGGTACAAGCTATTTAATACGTGGAATAATACTATTTTTAACAAATGGTATTTACATTAAGGGATTACCTGCATGGTTTTATAATATATCAAATACAAAGATAGGAACTCCTTTAATCCATACAAACACAGTTATATTCTTCATAATATTTATAGCAGTAATGTTTATTATGAAAAATACAAGATACGGAAGATATTGTTACTCAGTTGGATCAAATAAAGAAGCAAGTAGATTATCAGGAATAAACGTAAACAAACACATAATTAAGGTTTATATAGTTGAAGGTGCTTTAGCTGCAATAGCTGGAATTCTACTAATGTCAAATATTAATGTAGGTGCACCAAGTGAAATAAATGGACCAGAATTATATGCTATGGCTGGTTCTATAATGGGCGGAGTTGCCTTTGGAGGTGGCGTAGGTACAATAGGTGGAGCTATAGTAGGTATATTCACTATTCAAGTATTCCAAAATGGATTATCAATTTTGGGTGTAAACTCATTTATTCAACAAGCTGTTACTGGTGCAATAATCATAATAGCTATAGTTGTAGATTTCTATAGAAGAAATGGTGTTTTAAAGAAAAAATCAAAATAAAAAATAAAGGATGAATTTAGGAGGTTTTATTATGAAAAAGAAGATAATAGCATTATTATCAGCAGCAATTATGGTAACTGGATTAGTAGGATGTGGAGCAGGAAATGGTGGAAGTGCTTCAGCAGGAGATTCTAAAGATAAAAAGGTGATTTACTTTATTCCTATAGTTGACACAGGAGCATATTGGTCACCTATGAAAAAAGCAGCACAACTTGAGGCAGCAGCTTTAGGATATGAATTAGTTGTAAAAACAACTCCTCCAAGTGAAGCACAAAAAAATGAAAAACATATTGGATTTGTAGATGAAGCAATCAGAAAAAATGTTGCAGGTATAGCAATTGCACCAATGGACCCAGATATGTTTGATAACAAAGTAAAAGAAGCTAAAGATGCTGGAATTCCAGTAGTAACTTTCGATGCTGATGTAAAAACATCTGAAAATAGAATATCTTATGTAGGTACTGATAATAAGTTAGCTGGTGAACAATTAGGAGAAGAAGGAGCTAAGGAATTAAAAGAAAAAGGAATTAAGAGTGGTAAAATAGCTCTTGCAGCAGTTAATTTAACACAAACAACAATGACATATAGACAAGAAGGTATTAAAAAAGGATTTGAAAAAGTAATGGGAGAAGATGCAAAGAACTTCCAATGGTTAGAAGCTGTTCAAGATAATGACCAATCATCAGTTTCAAAACAACAAATAGAAGGACAAATAGTTGCTAATCCAGATATGGTAGCAGTATTCTCATTAGGTTCAGAAGGCCCAGACACAGGAGTTATGGAAGCTATTAAATCACAAGGAAAAGGTGGTAAAATATATCACTTTGGATTTGACTACACAGCTACATGGGAAAATGGAATAGAAAATCAATTAATAACAGGTATAGTTGATCAAGATTCATATGAAATTGGAAAAACAATAATTGATGTTTTAGATAAGAAAATAAAAGGTGAAACAGTTGAAACAAATTACCCTGTAAAAGTTAAATGGATAAAAGCAAATGAAATAATTAATTATGGAATAGAAAAGCAAAAACAATTTACTGAAGAAACAAAATAGTAATATATAGGCTAATGCAATAATCCGTCATAAATATTAATATATGATGGATTATTGTATTTGTTATAAAAGTGAAAATAATAATTTTTAATGTCGATAATGAAAGTATTCTGAAGAAATAAGTTGTATTTATTATGATATAATTAAGCTAGAATAAATTTCAAAAGTAACTCCTTATAAATATAAAGATCTATTTATAAAAGTAGAAAGGAATATGCTTATGAGAAAGGTATCCATATTTTCAATAATTATAGTTTTATTAGGCAATATGTATGGTTGTACAGAGAAAAAGGTAGAAAAAAAAGAAGACCCCATTACTTTAACAATGTGGCATATATGGACACAAAAATCTGATAAAACTAATGGAAGTATAGTAGAGGGCGTAATAGAGGAATGGAATAAAAATAATCCTAATATTCAAATAAAATCTGAGATTGTAGAAAATGAAAGATATAAAACAAAAATAAAGACTGCAATTTCAACTAATGAACTACCAGATATATTCTTCTCATGGGGAAGTGGTTTTAGCAAACCTTTTGTAGAAGCTGGAAAGGTATTAAATTTAAATCCATATTTAGATGATGAGATAAAGAATAAGGTTAAAAAAGATATGTTTGATAATATAGAATATAATGATGAAATTTACGGATTACCTATTACACTTTCAATTGGAACTTTTTATTATAATAAAAAATTATTTGAAGAAAATAATGTTAATATTCCTAAAAACTATGATGAACTATTGCAAAGCATAAAAACCTTTTCGAAGCTAGGCATAATTCCGTTAGGTACTTCAGGTATGGATAAATGGACTACTATGCTATATTATGATATCTTAGCCCTTCAAGAGGGAGGGATTAATGGTGTAAAGGCAGCTTTAGAGGGAAATAATTATGATTTGCTATTAAAAACAGCTTATAAGATGAAGGAATTATCAGAGGCTGGAGCATTTAATGAAGATAACTTAACATTAACAAGAGATGAATTAGAAATGAAATTTAAAAATGGAAAAGTAGCTATGTATTATACTGGAAACTGGTTTATAGGTGATTTAGAAAACTCATCTGTAAAAGAAGATATAGGCATAAGTAACTTTCCAATAGATAAGTATCCCTTAAATGAAAAAGTTTTCTTAGGGGGATCAACAGATTACTTAATGGTAAGTAATAACAGTAAGCATAAAAAGGAAGCTGTTGAAGCAATTAAATATATATCAGAAAATGTATCAAAAAAGTTTTCAGAGTTTGGTACAGGTTTGCCAGCATGGCAGGAAAAAGAAGATCATGAAGAGGTAAATGAATTATCTAAAACTTTAAAAGAAGTAACTAAGGATTCGAAGTATTTTCTTTACTGGGATATTTATTTAGGAGAAGAAAAAGGAAATATTCACAAAAGGTTAGTAGAGGATTTAATTAGTGGGAAAATAAGCCCAGAAGAATTTGCAGATAATATGAATAATTTATAATGAGGATATATTATGGTTAATAGATTAAAAATTAGTAGAATAAAAGATAATTACTTAAACTTAAGTATTATGAAAAAGATAATTATTTATTTCACTTTGGTTTTTGTATTTTCCATTGTAGCGTTAACTATTGTATATGAAAAAGTAAATACTAAATATACTTTAGAAAAATTAGAACAAAGCTCTTTAGAAGTATTAGAAAGTGCAAAATCAAATATGCATATTATAGTAGGAAATGTTAGTAATGTTTCTAAAATGATAATATCTTCTTATAATATTCAAAATACTTTAAGTATTGATCAAAGAGAGGATAGGGCATCTAAGAATGAGATAAATGATTATTTAGCTCAATTTACTAATTTTCAATCAAATATATCATCAATATATGTCTTAGATTATGAAGGAAATAAATATTATTCTGAAAATTATTTTTATAAGTCTTTTAATTTAGATGATATAAAGAAGTCAAGCTTATATGAAGAATTATTAAATAAAAATGGGGAGTATATTTTAAAATACAATTGTGCTGGAATAATAAAGGAAAGTGATAGGAATTATATTTCCTTTATTAGATTAATTAATAATATAAATACTCAAGAACCTATGGGAATAATGATTATAAATATAGATGAGGACAAATTCTTTGATTTTGGGACAAAGTTAGATGATAAATATTCAACAAAAATATTTATTCGAGATAGTGAAAATAACTTTATTACTAAGGATAGTAACATAGAAATTTTAAATAAGCTAGAAAATGAAATAAATTTTTGTATTAATAATGGCACTACAACTAAGAAAATAGAGAAGGATAATTATATTTTATCTAATGTTTTAGTAGAAGATATTAATTGGAGTATAGTTTCAGTTTCTTCCTATAATAAACTATTAGAGCAAAATCAGTATGTAAAATATATATTAGGATATTTTATATTAATTACCTTTGCATTAATAGTTATAGGAGCCATGATTCTATCTAAGTTTATTACAGCCCCTATAAACAAGCTTTGTGAATCTATGAATGATGTTGGAGATGGAAAGTTTAATTTAGTAAATATAAAAACTTATAATGATGAAATTGGTCAAATGAAAGATAGATATAATTGTCTCATAATAGAAATTACAGAACTTATGAAAGAAATAAAAGAAAATGAAGAAAATAAAAGGCAAATAGAACTAGATTTGCTGATGTCTCAAATTAAACCACATTTTTTATATAATACTTTAGATTCTATAAATTCCCTTGCTTTATCAGGAGAAAATAAAAAAATATATAAAATGATAAAAGCCTTAGGTAAATTTTATAGGGTAAGTTTAAATGAAGGAAATAACATAATAACAATTAAAGAAGAAATTGATACAATAAAAAACTATTTAATAATTCAAGGGATGAGATATGGGGACTTATTAGAGGGTGAATATAATTTAGATAATTCATGTAATGAATATAAAATAATAAAGTTAGTTTTACAGCCTTTAGTGGAAAATTCAATTTATCATGGCATAAGAAATAAAGAAGGAAAAGGTAAGATAATTATATCAACTTATCAAGAGGATGAGAGTATTTATTTAAGTGTTGAAGATAATGGATTAGGAATGGAAGAAAGTAAGATAAAAGATATCTATATAAATAAAGGAATAGGGGTAGGTTTAAGAGCAACAAAAGAAAGATTAAGAATTTTTTATGGAGATGAATTCAGGTTTATAATTGAAAGTAAAATTGGTAAAGGGACTAAGATAAGTATAAAAATTCCTAAGGAAAAGCTTAGTTAAAGGGAGGATTTCATTGAAAATAAAGATAATTATCGTTGATGATGAATATTTAATAAGAAATCTTATACGAAATTGTATAGATTGGGATGAATTAGAAGTTGAGATAATAGGGGAAGCCTCTAATGCTCATGAATGTTTAAGCCTAATAGATAAAAATAAACCAGATATAGTTCTAACTGATATAAATATGCCATTAACTGATGGACTAGATATGAGTAAGCATCTCTTAGAGAAATATCCAGATATTAAGGTTATTGTAATAACTGGGTATGATAAATTTGAATACGCTAAAAGAAGTGTAAGGCTTGGAATAAGTGATTTTATATTAAAACCAATAGATGATGAAGAACTAAAAGAGGCAGTTTTAAGATTAAAAGAAAGAATACAAAAGGAAAAGTTTGAAATTAATGAAGTAAAGAGCATTAAAGAAACTATTGGAGATCTTACAGAAATAATTGAATCAGAAGAAACAGATAATGATAAATATATAAACATTAATCAAATAAAAAAATATATATTAAAAAATATATCTAATGCAGATTTATCATTAAAAAGTGTAGCTCAACATTTTTATTTAAATTCAAGCTATTTAAGTAGATTCTTTAAGGAAAAAACTAATGAGAACTTTGGAGAATATATAACAAAAACTAAAATGGAAATAACATTAAAAATGTTAGAAAATCCTAATATTAAGGCTTATGAGATTTCAAAGAAAATAGGCTTTGATGATCCAAACTATTTTAGTAATTGGTTTAAGAAATATAATGGACAATCTATAAAGGATTATAAAAGAAATATGGTCAATAAATAATAAGGAGAGGGTTAGGTGGAAGAATTATTAGAATATAAAGAGATATTTATGAGAGAAGTCAAAGAATTCGGTAGCTATGATGTATTGGCTTATATAGTTAATGAAATAAATGATAATTACATGAATAAGATAAGTTTAAAATATCTGGGGAAGAAATACTTTATCAATAGTGCATATTTAGGGCAACTATTTCTTAAGAAATATAATAAAAATTTCAAGGATTATTTAAATGAGGTTAGGATAGAAAAAGCTGTAGAACTATTATATAATACAGATAGGAAGATTTATGAAATATCAGAATTAGTTGGATATAGTAATACAGATTATTTTATAAAGAAGTTTAAAGAAGTAAAAGGTAGAACTCCTTTAATGTATAAAGTAGAGACATTGAAGAATCAAAAAATGAAAAAAGTGTATATATATAGATAATTAATTTCTTGTTTACTGGAAAGAAATTATAATAGCATAAATATAATAAGGCAAGAATATACAAAGCCTCATTGAAAACGATTAGCGAGGGTTAACTATTAGTATATATGGGTATAAGGAGAAAATAATCAAGAAAAAAGGACTAAACTTACTGATAAATTTAAGGAAGGTCTAAAAATAGAAAAGTTCAAATGAAATGTATAAGCATATGGATTAATAATTTATATAGGTAGATTCAGAGGGTATATAAATAATAAATATTGTCTATAAAAACATAAGTAATTTCTTGTAGCATTAATGGGGTATATTATAAGATAAATATGAGAATTAGATTAAGTGGAGGGAAGAATATGTCTATAGTTGAGCAGTCATTTGGAAGAACAAAAAATGGATTACAAGTAAAAAGCTATACCTTGACTAATAAAAACAAAATGAAAGTAAAAATCATAACTTATGGCGGAGCTATTGCAGAAATTAATGTTCCAGATAGAAATGGTAATTTTAGTGATGTTGTTTTAGGATATGACAATATTAAAGGCTATGAAGATGGTAAGAAGTTCCATGGAGCTTTAATTGGACGTTGTGGAAATAGAATAGAAAATAGTGAGTTCACAATTAATGGTAAAGAATACACTTTAGCTTCAAATGATGGAGATAATCATCTTCATGGTGGAAATAAAGGCTTTGATAAAGTTGTATGGGATTCTGAAATAATTGATAAGGAAAATAATATATTAAAATTATCATACTTAAGTGAAGATGGAGAAGAAGGATATCCTGGAAACTTAAATGTAAATGTATTCTATTCTCTTACAGATGACAATGAATTAAAGATAGAATATAGAGCTGTTAGTGATAAAGATACAGTAGTTAATCTTACTAATCATGCTTATTTCAATCTTAGGGGACATTCTTCAGGAACTATCTTAGATGAAAAATTAATTATAAATGCAGATAATTTTACTGTAAATGATAGATATTCAATTCCTATTGGAGAAATAAGAAATGTAGAAAGCACTCCTATGAACTTCAAGCAAATAAAAACTATAGGACAAGATATAGATGCTAAAGATGAACAAATTGAATTTGGACAAGGGTATGATCATAACTGGTTATTAAATTCAAAGGGAGATTTATCAGTATTATCAGCTAAGCTTGTTGATGAAGTTAGTGGACGAGCTATGGAAATGTATACAACTAATGTTGGAGTTCAAGTTTATACTGGTAATTTCCTTGATGGGTCTGAAATAGGGAAAAAAAATGTAGCTTATAAGAGAAGAAGTGGAATATGTTTAGAAACTCAATTTGTACCTAATGCCATAAATGATAACCATTTTGAATCTTCATTACTTAAGGCAAATGATGAATATAGACATATGACAATATATAAATTTAGTACAATATAAAAATATAAAATTATAAATTTGAAAGAGAGGTAATAAAAATGAAATTTTTCTTAGACACTGCAAATGTAGAGCATATTAGAGAAGTAAATGAAATGGGGGTTATTTGTGGAGTAACTACAAATCCATCTCTTATTGCAAAAGAGGGAAGGGACTTTAATGAAGTAATAAAAGAAATTACTGAAATAGTAGATGGACCAATTAGTGGAGAAGTAGTTAGCGAAGATGCTGCTGGAATGATAAAAGAAGGTAGAGAAATAGCTAAGATTCATAAAAATATGATAGTTAAAATTCCTATGACAGGTGAAGGCTTAAAGGCAACTAAAGTTTTAAATAGTGAAGGTATAAAAACTAATGTTACATTAATTTTTTCAGCAACTCAAGCTTTACTTGCTGCAAATGCAGGTGCAACATATGTTAGTCCATTCCTTGGAAGATTAGATGATATTTCAATGACAGGTATGGATTTAGTAAGAGATATTTCAGAAATATTTAGTTTACATGGAATTGAAACTGAAATAATTGCTGCAAGCGTAAGAAATCCAATACATGTTTTAGAAGCTGCAAGAGCAGGAGCAGATATAGCAACAGTTCCTTATGAATTAGTTAAACAAATGTTAAATCATCCATTAACAGATCAAGGACTTGAAAAATTTAAAGCAGATTGGGCAAAAGCTTTTGGAAATAAATAATATACTATAAGTTGTAAGAATAAGTGAGGGAAATATGAATAGAGAATTAGATAAGCTATCTATTAATGCTATAAGAGTTTTATCAGCAGATGCAATACAAAAATCAAATTCAGGACATCCAGGCTTACCACTTGGAGCAGCTACCATGGCTTTTACCTTATGGAGCAAGATGAATCATAATGGGAAAAATCCTAATTGGGATAATAGGGATAGATTTATATTATCAGCTGGACATGGTTCAATGCTTGAATACTCTTTATTACATTTATTTGGATATGGAATAAGTATAGAGGATATTAAAAACTTTAGACAAGTTGGAAGTTTAACTCCAGGTCATCCAGAATATAAGCATACAAAAGGGGTAGAAATAACAACAGGTCCACTTGGACAAGGTATATGTAATGCTGTAGGTATGGCTATGGCAGAAAGCTACTTAGCAGAAAAATTTAATAAAGATAATTTTAATATAGTTAATCACTACACATATACAATTGTTGGTGATGGTTGTCTTATGGAAGGGATTTCAGGAGAAGCTTCATCATTAGCAGGAACATTAGGATTAGGTAAATTAATAGCACTTTATGATTCAAATAATATTTCAATAGAAGGAAGTACAGATATTGCTTTTAGAGAAGATGTTGCAAAAAGATATGAAGCTTATGGCTGGCAAGTTATTAAAGTTAATGATGGAAATGATATAGATGAAATTTCCAAGGCAATAGATGAAGCAAAGGCAGAATCTTCAAAACCATCTATTATAATAGTTAAAAATATAATAGGATTTGGATGTCCAGCTAAACAAGGAAAAGCATCAGCCCATGGAGAACCATTAGGTGAGGATAACATAAAGGCATTAAAAGAAAACTGTGGATGGAAATTAGAACCTTCTTTCTATGTTCCAGATGAAGTATATGAAAATATGAATAACTATATTAATGAAGGAATAGAAAAAGAAGAAAAATGGAATGAATCCTTTAAAGAATATAAAAATGCTTATCCAGAATTAGCAGATGAATATATTAAATGGATGAAAAATGAAGTAGATAAAGAAGAACTATTAAATAATGAAGAGTTCTGGACCTTCGATAAAGAAATGGCAACTAGAGACTCTTCAGGTGTTGTTATTAATAGATTAGCTAATATAATTCCTAACTTAATTGGAGGTTCAGCAGATTTAGCTCCTTCAAACAAGAGTTATATGAATAATAAAGGGGATTTTTCAGCAGAAGATAGAAGTGGACGAAATATTCACTTTGGAGTAAGAGAACATGCAATGGCTGCTATCGCTAATGGTATGTATGCACATGGAGGTCTTAAGGTATTCTGTGCAACTTTCTTTGTTTTTAGTGATTATATGAAGGGTGCAATGAGATTATCTTCATTAATGAAATTACCAATAGCATATGTACTAACTCACGATAGTATCGGAGTAGGGGAAGATGGGCCAACCCATCAACCTATAGAACAATTAGCAGCACTAAGAAGTATGCCTAATATGGCTGTATTTAGACCAGCAGACTCAAAGGAAACAGCAGCTGCTTGGTATTATGCTGTAACTAATGGAGAAACACCAACTTCATTAGTATTAACAAGACAAAAGTTGCCTCTATATGAAGGATGTCCAAAGAGAGCCTTAAAAGGTGGATATGTAATTAAGGAATCTAAAAAAGAAGTTCCAGATATTATATTAATGGCATCAGGTTCAGAAGTAGAATTAGTATATAAAGCAGCAGATAAGCTTTCAGAAGAAGGCATTGATGCAAGAGTAGTAAGTATTCCTTGTTTCAAATTATTTGATGAACAAGATAAAGCTTATAAAGAAAGTGTATTACCTAATTCAGTACGTACAAGATTAGCAGTTGAAGCTTTAACTTCATTTGGATGGCATAAATATGTGGGATTAGATGGAGATATAATATCTCTTGATACCTTTGGAGAATCAGGAAATGCAAATGAACTATTCAAGAAATTTGGCTTTACAGTAGAAAATGTTGTTGATAAATCAATAAAATGTGTTAATAAAAGTAATAAATAATTTCAGGGGATTTTAGAAATTATAGTCAGAGAAAGTTATTTGGAGGAGATATAAATGAATAATGTACCAAAGGTCAAATTAGGAATAGTTGCAGTAAGTAGAGATTGTTTTCCAATGGAATTATCAGCAAATCGTAGAAAAGCTGTAGTAGAGGCATTTGATGGGGAAATATATGAATGTTCCGTAACAGTAGAAAATGAAGTTCATATGAAAGAAGCTCTAAAAGATATAAAGGATGCAGGAGTAAATGCTTTAGTAGTTTATTTAGGTAACTTTGGACCAGAAACATCAGAAACATTATTAGCAAAAGAATTTAATGGACCTGTTATGTTTGTTGCAGCATCTGAAGAAAGTGGAGATGACTTAATAGGGGGAAGAGGAGATGCTTATTGCGGAGTGCTAAATGCTAGTTATAATTTAGCACTTAGAAATGTAAATGCATATATACCTGAATACCCAGTAGGAACTGCAGATGAAGTATCAGACATGATGAAGGAATTTATTCCAGTAGCAACAGCTTTAATTGGACTTAAGAACCTAAAGATAATATCTTTTGGACCAAGACCACAAGATTTCTTAGCTTGTAATGCACCAATTAAGCAATTATATAATTTAGGAGTAGAAATTGAAGAAAACTCTGAATTAGATTTATATGCTGCATTTAATGATCATAAAGATGACCCTAGAATTCCAGAAGTAATTGCAGATATGGAAAAGGAATTAGGGGAAGGAAATAAAATGCCTGGTATTTTACCAAAGCTTGCCCAATATGAACTTACATTATTAGATTGGATGGAAGGACATAAGGGATCAAGGGAATTTGTAGTATTTGCAAATAAATGTTGGCCATCCTTCCAAACTCAATTTGGATTTGTTCCATGTTATGTTAATAGTAGATTAACAGCAAGAGGAATAGCAGTATCATGCGAAGTTGATATTTATGGAGCATTAAGTGAATATATTGGAACTTGCATAAGCCAAGATGTTGTAACTTTATTAGATATTAATAATACAGTTCCAAAGGATATGTATGAATCAGATATTAAAGGAAATTTCAACTATACATTAAAAGATACATTTATGGGCTTCCACTGTGGTAACACAGCAGCATGTAAATTAACAAGCTGTACTATGAAAAATCAAATGATTATGGCAAGAGCCTTAGAACCAAATCAAGAACCAAACATTACAAGAGGAACTCTTGAAGGAGATATTCTTCCAGGAAATATAACTTTCTTTAGATTACAAAGTAATGCAGATGCTGAATTAACTGCATATGTTGCAGAAGGAGAAGTATTACCAGTTGCTACAAGATCCTTTGGAGCAATAGGAATATTTGCAATTCCTGAAATGGGAAGATTCTATAGACATGTATTAATACAAGATAGATATCCTCACCATGGAGCAGTTGCATTTGGACACTTTGGAAAAGCTATATATAATTTATTTAGATACTTAGGAGTTAAAGAAATAGGATTTAATCAACCTAAGGAAATGTTGTACAAAAACGAAAATCCATTTATAAAACAATAAACTTTTACTATAATAATTTTATTTTACACACAAGGCTGTATTCTCATCAAATACAGCCTTATTATTTTTCACAAATAAAATTGCATAGCATAAGATATATCAAAGTATTTACGTGGAGTTGAAAATTATTGATATACGGGCTAATATTAGCAGGAGGAAAAGGTACTAGACTTTATCCTTTATCTAGATCAGCAAGGCCTAAACAGTTTTTAAAGGTTATTAATAACAGAAGTTTTCTACAAAATACAGTAGATAGGGTTTCACCACTAATAAATAAAGACAATATTTATATTGTTACTAATAAGGATTATGAGGATAAGGTAAAGGTAGAATTAGAAAATATTAATTCAGACAACATTTTCACTGAGCCAAGTAATAAGGAAACTGCAACATGTATAGGATTATCAGCTGTAAAACTTTTAAAAAGAGATAATGATGCTATTATGGTTGTTTTACCTTCGGACCACCATATAGAAAATGAAAAACTGTATATTGAGACATTATCGCAAGCAGTTGAAATAGCCAATAAGAAGAGAGGTATAGTAACTTTAGGGATTACCCCATCAAGAGCTGAAACAGGCTATGGATATATTGAAATGGGACAAAGAGTCCTAGCAGAAATACCAACCTATAAGGTAGAAAGATTCACAGAAAAGCCTAATTCAGAAGTAGCTAAAGACTTCTTGCTAAAGGGTAGTTATTTATGGAATTCTGGAATGTTTATATTTAGAGCAGATGCAATACTAAGGGAAATAGAAAAGTATCTTCCTAAGTTATATAGATCATTAATGGAAATATATAAGCATATAGGGGAAGAGGATGAGGAAAAAATTATCGAAGAGCAGTACTCATTAATAGATGGAATATCAATAGACTTTGGTGTTATGCAAAAAACAAGAAAAGCCTATGTTATAAAAAGTGATTTTATATGGGATGATATAGGGAGCTTTTCAGCTTTAAGTAGATATTTAGAAGAAGAAAAAAATAATAAAATAAGTGATAATGTATATCTTCAAGATAGTGAAAATTGTGCAGTTTTCGGAGAAAAAAATCTGATTATTGGATTTGGATTAAAGGACTTAATAGTTGTAGATGCTGGAGATGTTATTTTAATTATGGACAAAAATAAAGAACAAGAAATAAAGCATCTATTAAATGATATAGTTAATGAGCGAAGGTATGGAGAATTTATGTAAATAAAATTATCAATGCTAATTGATAATTTGTAAAAATTAAGGCTATGATTTAAGTGTTTTACTTAAGTTATAGCCTTAATTTAATTCTAAAAATATTAATAAAGTGAAAAAGACCATAAAAATATTAACATAACTCTATATATAATTAATTATTCCATTTATTGTAATTTTTGCAATCCAATATTATAATAATAAATAGAAAAATGAGAATAGGGGATTGCTATGAAAAAAATTTATGATGAGAATTATAACTACAAAGGCCATATTGATGAAGACGGTAGATTCTATGACGAAAATTACAACTACAAGGGACATGTTGATGAAGACGGTAGATACTATGATGAAAATTATAATTACAAAGGTCATACTGATGAAGATGGCAGGCACTATGATGAAAATTATAATTATAAGGGTCATACTGATGAAGATGGTAGATGCTATGATGAAAATTATAAATACAAGGGGCACTCCGAGAAAGATTCTTCTAATGGGTGCTATTTAACAACAGCATGTGTGGAATACAAAGGATTATCAGATAATTGTAAGGAGCTTACATTATTAAGAAACTTTAGAGATACTTATATGAAAAATAATAGTTCTTCTGATATAGACAAATATTACGAGGTAGCTCCAAGAATAGTAGATAAAATAAACAAGTTAGATGAAAATCTTAAAAATAAATACTATGACTATATATACTCTATAGTTAATAAATGCTGTACTTTAATAGAAAATCAACAATTTGATGATACCCATAATGAATACAAGCTTATGGTAGAAAAGTTATCTAATATATAATTAAGTTTAAAATGCTTTTGTAAATAAATTTTTTGATTTATCATTACAAAAAAGACTCTATATAGTAGACTCTCAGTATGAGTGGCTAAAATATAGGGTCTATTTTAATTAGGATGGTTCATTTTCTATGGGACCTTGATTTAATAAATTTGGAGAAGTAAGCTTTATTCCAATTGCTCCAATTGGTGCAGTTATTAAAACACTTAAGATTGCTATGGCCTGCATTATTTCTCCACCAACTATGTTCATTTGAAGGGGAACTCCAGCTTTAGCAGACTGGACGGTGGCCTTAGGTAAATAAGCTATTATACAAAAGATTCTTTCCTTTAAGGTTAAATTAGTACCTATTAAAGAAATAGTAACACCTATAGAGCGAATAGTTAAAGAAATTATAAGCATTACTACACCTATCCATAAGTATTCACCCACTAGTGATGGATTTATAGCCATTCCAACGAAAGCAAAAAGATATAATTTGCCATACTTCCAAACTACATTTATTCCATCTTGAATTTTCTTAGCTAAATCATTTAAAAATGTTCTTAAGAAGAAGCCATAAATCATTATAGTTAATAATGAATTAAATGAAGATAAATGCAACTGATTTTCTACATATCTAATTGCTATACAAATACCTAAAGAAAAAATCACTCTAAGGGTGTTATTATTAATTCTTATTAATATCCCTTTAGTTATGTATGCTAGGACGAAGCCAACTACTATACTCATAACTATTGCTATAGGTATTGAAATTAATTCTGATGCAATAGATATAGATTCACCATTAATACTAGACGTATATATTCCTATAAAAGTTGTAAATAAAGTAATAGCTACTGTATCATCAGCTGAAGCCCCAACTAAAAGCATTTGAGGAATGGCTTTATCTTGACCTATTTTTCTGTTAATTAAATCTACCATAGAAGGTACTAAAACAGCTGGACTTACTGCAGCTATTATAAAGCCTAATATAGCTCCTTGAACAAAGGAGAAGTCTAAAAATATTATAGATAAAAATGCAATTGCCAAGCCCTCCAAGGTTGCAGGTACAATACTTAATAAAATTGCTGGTCTACCAATTTCCTTCATTTGATCTAAGCTTATACCAAGCCCTCCTATAAATAAAACTGTTACTAAAGCAATATCCTTAATATATGGTGAAATGCTTAAGGTAGATTCTGGTACTATATTAAGAAAAGCAGGTCCTATAAACATTCCTAATAAAATCATGCCTATAAGTGATGGGAGTTTTATAAACTCAACCAATTTACCAGTATAATTTGCTAATAGTCCTATAACTATTAAACTTAAAATAATTACTAAAATATTCATTCGTTAAGCCTCCTGTAGACTAATATAAGTAATGATATTTAAAAAATAAAAAAAGCTAATGATTTCTACAACAAAAAGAGTTGTAGAAGTCATTAGCTATAATAAGCGGTTTTGATAAATATCAAGGGAGAACTTCATTCCCTACAAGGGGAAATTATATCACAGATAAATAGAAAATAAAAGTATATAAAGTAGAATTATATTTGAAATAAAATTTCATTTAAGTTATAATTTAATGAAAGAAAATTACTGGATTAATTTAGATATAAAATTAGTAATAAACTACTTAAGGCAGTAAATCTTTTAGCAATAATTAAAGTGTAAATTACATAGTGAAATTTTAGAAAGGAGAAAGTATAAAGAAATTAGAAGTATTAAATTAAAATAATTCTAATTAGATTATGCTAAAGAAGAGTATGAAGAAAATATTATGGGGTGGAGCAACAGCAGCTAGCCAATATGAGGGTGGCTTTAATGAAGGTGGTAAGGGACTGGATACACAAGATTGTCGTCCATATTTGCCACGTACTTCTCAAGCAACTACAAAAACAAGACTACTAAGTTTTGATACTGTTGAAGAAGCTAAAAAGTGTAAGGACATAGGTAACTATGCTTTCCGTAGAGGAGTAGAAGGAATCAGTCATATTGATGAAGATTTAGAACTAATAAAGGGTCTTGGATTAGATGTCTATCGTTTCTCTATATCCTGGGCGAGAATTTTCCCTTTAGGTGATGAAGAGACTCCTAATGAAGAAGGCTTATTATTTTATGACCATATAATTCAAGAATTAAAAAAAGCAAATATTAAAATATTTATTACAATGAATCACTATGCAGTACCATTACATCTTGTAGAGAAATATGGTGGATGGTGTAATAGAAAAATGGTTGATTTTTATCTGAAATTTGCCAAGGTTGTTATTAATCGTTGGAAAGATGATGTTGATTTTTGGCTTCCTTTCAATGAGATAAATGCAGGCTATTTTTCTCCTTATAATGGGGTAGGTCTTATTAAGGAAGAAAATGAAAAATATGATCAATCCCTTGTTTTTCAATCATTACATCATCAATTTATAGCAAGCGCAAAAACAATAGAGTATGGAAAAGATATTTCTAAGGGTAAATTTGGATGTATGATTTCATGTTTTTGCTATTATCCATTAACACCTAGACCAGAAGATAATTTTAAATTGGTTCATGATGAAAATGTAAATCAATGGTTTTGTGCAGATGTATTAGCAAGAGGATATTATCCATCATATATGGATCGTTTCTTTGAAGAAGAAAATATTCAAGTGAAGATGGAAGAAGGAGATGATATTCTTCTTAGAAATAATGTAGCTGATTTTGTTTCATTCTCATACTACTCATCTAGTATTGTTACTATTGAGGATGCTGAGCAAACAGCAGGGAATTTAGTTGCAACAGTTAAAAATCCTTATCTAAAGGCAACAGAATGGGGTTGGCAAATTGATCCTATTGGATTAAGAACTACTCTTAATAAGGTTTATGACCGTTATCAAAAGCCAGTTATTATTTCAGAAAATGGATTAGGAACTCAAGATCAGTTAAATGATGACTTAACTATTCATGATAATTATAGAATTCAGTACCTACAAGAACATTTTTCTCAAATTGAAGAAGCCATAAAAGATGGTGTAGATGTTAGAGCATATTTTATGTGGGGAATCATCGATATCGTTTCTGCAGGAAGTGTGGAAATGAAAAAACGTTATGGTGTTGTTTATGTTGATGCTGATAATGAAGGCAATGGAACATATAAACGTTATAAGAAGGATAGTTTTAAGTGGTATAAAGATTTTATAAAAAAATATAACGATAAATAAAATTATTAGTAAAAATTAAGGCTATAATTTAAGGATTTTACTTAGGTTATAGCCTTGATTTAATTTTTATTTTATATAAACATATTCTATATAAGGTATGATAAAATATACTTAATAACAAGATTAGAAATTAAAGGGGGAAGTGCCTTTGGGTAAGGGAGTTAGTATTCAATGTAAGAAGTATGGATATAGTGCTACTATTTTCGAAGGTGTAGGTAGTAGAACTAAAAAACTTGAAGAATTTATTAAAACCTTTAATGAAAAAGATAAAGAATTTATAAGTTATATAATAAGCAAAGGTACTACAGAGGAAATAATTTATAATAATGCATATGGAAAATGTAATAGATGTGGGGATTTATCTACAATTAACTATGTAAGTATTAAATATGATAAGGATAAGATTTTTATATTAGAGAATAAATGTCATGTATGCGAAGGTAAATATGAAACTATAACTTTAGAAGAGGTGAAAAATAGCAGCTGTCCTATTTGTAATAATAAGAAATTTAATAGCTTTATGACTATAGATTGGGATTAATGTTAGTTCTAATTTCAATTAGATACTTTTAATAAAAATTAAAAGCTGTGCACTAAAATTAGTGCACAGCTTATTTCTATTATTTATAACTAGCTATTCCTACAACATTATGAGGTTTATATCCCTCTTCAAGGTAATGAATTTCTTCAGTTGATAATTTTATATTTAATGCAGCTACAGCACTTTCAAGGTGTGATATCTTTGTTGCTCCAATAATAGGTGCAGCTAAGTAATTCTTTTGTAATAACCAAGCTAATGCTAATTGATTACGAGGAATATTACGTTTTTTAGAAATCTCAGATAATCTTTCAATTATAATATTATCTTCAATAGCTGTAGAATCGTATTTTTGCTTAGCAATAGTATCTTCTTCTAAGCGCTTACTTGTTTCACCTGAATCTTTTGCTAATCTTCCAGATGCAAGTGGACTGTATGGTGTTATAGATACTTTTAAATCTATACATAATGGGATCATTTCTCTTTCTTCTTCACGATAGAGAAGATTATAATGGTTTTGCATAGAAATAAATTCAGTAAATCCATTCATTTTAGCTATATACTGAGCCTTTTGGAATTGCCATGCATACATAGAAGAAGCACCTATATATCTAACTTTACCAGATTTAATTAAATCATGAAGAGTTTCCATGGTCTCTTTAATAGGTGTATTATAATCCCATCTATGAATTATCAGTAAATCTATATAATCAGTTTGAAGTCTTTTTAAGCTTTTTTCAACTTCTGATATAATAGACTTTCTTGAAAGACCTCCACCATTTGGACCTTCGAACATTTTACCACATACTTTTGTAGCAATAACAACCTCATCTCGATTTGCATAATCTTTTAGGGCTCTACCTAAGATTTCTTCACTGGCTCCTAAACCATATACATTAGCAGTATCAAAAAAGTTAATGCCAAGTTCTAAGGCTCTTTTTATTATTTTACGGGCCTCTTCTTCTTTTAGTACCCAAGAATGTATCCATTTATCTGGATTTCCATAACTCATTGTTCCTAAACAAAGTCTAGAAATCTCTAATCCACTATTGCCTAATCGTGTATATTCCATATTTAATCTCCTTTCATTATATATTTTACAAATAATTTATCATATAAGATAACATATGTCTAATAATTAGGAACTATGGATATAAATACCTATTAAATAGAAGATTAATTAAATTCTGAATATTAAATTAAATTTTCGTTTTAAAATTCAAATATTCTGAATTTTGTTGTATAATCAAAGAAAACAATGTAGGAGATAAAAGGCTATGAATGTTGAGAAAAAAAGAGAGTTTATAATAAATGTAATTTACTTATTAATAATTGGGGCAATAATTTATATAACTATTAAATACGCCCTTGGCTGGTTCTTACCATTTGTAATAGGCTTTGGTATAGCCTTTATGTTAAAGCCTCTTATTAATATAATAACCAAGAAATTAAAAATTAATAGAAAAATAGTGGCAGGAATTACTGTATTATTGTTTTATGCAACAGTGGGGGCATTATTTACATTGATTATGGTAAAAGTATTTATTGCATTAAAAGAGGTATTTATACAGCTTCCAGATGTATATAAAAATAGTATTGAACCAATTATATTTAATATTTCTAATAATGTTGATGATTGGGTAATTAAATTAGATCCTACATTAGTTGATACTATTAGAGAAATGATATCATCTATAGCAAAATCCTTAGGAACAATTGTATCTAGCATTTCATCAGGAGTTGTATCTTTTGTTTCTGCAACAGTTTCAATGGTACCAAGCTTCTTTATTATGTTGATATTTACAATTATATCTTCATTCTTCTTTGCTATGGATTATGTGAAAATTACAGGATTTATAACAAATCAACTTTCACCTAAGATGAAAAGTATTTTCTTTGAAGTTAAAGATTACATTGTTGGAACACTATTTAAGTTTGTAAAGGCATATTCTATTATTATAACAATAACCTTTATAGAATTATCCATTGGACTTTCAATAGTAAGGGTGGAAAATGCAATTATTATTGCTTTATTAATTGCTTGTGTAGATATATTACCTGTTCTTGGCACAGGAGGAATAGTAATACCTTGGATATTCGTAGAGCTATTTAAAGGGAATGTGCCATTAGCAATAGGATTAACTATAATTTATGTTACTATTACAGTTGTTAGAAATATAATTGAGCCAAAGATTGTTGGTCAGCAAGTAGGATTACATCCAATTATTATGTTGATTTGTATTTTTATTGGAGCTAGATTCTTTGGATTCTTAGGAGTATTTGCTTTACCAATTATAGTTATAATATTGAAAAACTTAAACGATAGTGGGAAAATTAGAATAATAAAGTAAAAGATGAAATAAATAAGTTTGTTTTTTGAAATAAAAAATAATATTATTAGTTTATAAAGGAAAAGAGGTGAGGAATTTATGATGATGAATACTCACAAGTCTTTAGCTATTTTCTTTATTGAAAATGTAGAATTAGATAAAAAGTTTTTAATTAATGATAAACATTTTGTATGGGGAAATCTAAAGCCAGATACAATGTCAAAATATAAATTCAAAAAGCATTATTTTGATGAAAGCTTTAATATGATAGTAAATAAAATAAAGTTTCTATCTTCATTAACATTAGATGATATTTTTATTAGATATTCCTTAGGGAAATTTAATCAAGAGCTAGGGGTTATATGCCACTTTTTATGTGATTATTTTTGTGTACCACATTATCAAAGGTGGGAGTTTAAAAGTCCTGGTGCAGTTAAGGATCATGTTTTATATGAAAATGATTTGAATAAGTTTGCTAAATCCTATAATGTTAGGAAGGAAGTAAATACTTCATTAACTTTTGATGATATAAGGGGTTATATATATAATCTTCAAAATGAGTATGATGGAATAGTTTCCTATAAAAAAGATTTACAATATGCAAGTCATATATGTAATACAATAATTAACTTAATTTTAAATGAAGTTATGTTAAATCAAAAACTTAAAGAAAATATTGCGTTAGTAATATAGTAGATATCAAGGAGCTAGTATCTAGCTTCTTTTTTTTGAAGAATTTTTTAAATAATATTGACTAAAATAATAGGATAAGCATATAATAATATTAAAGAAACATATGAACAATTATTCATATGTTATAGAGAAATGGAGGAAAAGCGATGGGAGAAAATAAAGTGGAAAGTTGTAATTGTACTATAATCCATAAAAGTGTTGTTCAAAAGGTAAAGGAAGGTTTACCAGAAGAAGAAAAATTATATGATTTAGCAGATCTTTTTAAAGCTTTTAGCGATTCAACTAGAATAAAAATACTTTATGCTTTATTTCAAGAAGAATTATGTGTATGTGACTTAGCAGCTTTACTAAATATGACTCAATCAGCAATTTCTCATCAACTTAGAGTCTTAAAGGGTAATAGATTAGTTAAATTCAGAAGAGATGGAAAAGTTATATATTACTCCTTGGCGGATGATCATATAAAGCACATTTTCAATGAAGGATTTAAGCATATTTTAGAATAGGAAAGTGGTGATAACTATGAGTAAAAATGAAACAAAATTAATTTTGTCAGGATTAACTTGTGCTAATTGTGCAAACAAAATAGAAACTAGAGTAAATAATTTAGAAGGAGTTAAAGAGGCTAATTTAAACTTCACAACATCTACTTTAACTATAGAAGGAGATGGAAATAAGGAACTAAATGATATTATTCTTAAGGCTAAGGAAATAATAAATAAACTAGAGCCAGAGGTTAAGGTATTTAACAAAGATGATGAAAATACAGTAATAGAAAATGCAAATAGATGTACTAGTGCAACATGTTCAGCAGAAAATCATAGTTCACATGGAGAACATGGAGATACTTCTAAAGAGGAACATTCCCATAGCCATGAACACTCTCACGGAGATTCTCATGATCACTCACATAGTGAGCCTATTAGTTTAAAAGAAAATTTCAGATTAATAATTGGAGCTGCAATTTTTGCAGGAGCAATGTTTTTAGATAGAGAATCAATAATAACATTATTATTATTTATAATAAGTTATTTATTAATAGGTGGTAAGGTAATTTTAACAGCAGTTAAAAATATATTAAGGGGAGAAGTCTTTGATGAAAATTTTCTAATGACTATTGCAACCTTGGGTGCATTCTTTATTGGCGAATATCCTGAAGCTGTAGCAGTTATGTTATTTTATGAAATAGGAGAACTATTCCAATCTTATGCTGTTAATAGATCAAGGAAGTCAATAACATCTCTTATGAATATTAGAGCAGATTATGCAAATGTAATAAGAAATGGAAAAGAAGAAAAGGTAAATCCAGAAACAGTTAGTATAGATGAAGTGATTCTTGTAAAACCTGGTGAAAGAGTTCCTTTAGATGGGATAATTATAAAGGGAAGCAGTTTTGTAGATACATCAGCTTTAACAGGTGAGTCAGTACCAAGAGAAGTATTTGAAGGTGAAGATATTTTAGCAGGCTTTATTAATACTAATGGTGTTTTAAATATTAAAGTAACTAAAAACTTTAAAGAATCTACAGTATCAAGAATATTAGAATTAGTTGAAAATGCTTCTAATAAAAAGGCACCAACAGAAAAGTTTATAACTAAATTTTCAAGATACTATACTCCAGTAGTTGTTTTTTCAGCTATAGCTTTAGCAGTAATACCACCTTTCATTTTCAATAATGGAACTTTTAATGAGTGGTTATCTAGAGCATTAATTTTCTTAGTAGTATCTTGTCCATGTGCATTAGTAGTATCTATTCCTCTTGGATTATTTGCAGGAATAGGTGGAGCATCAAGAAAAGGTATATTAGTTAAGGGTGGTAACTATCTAGAAGCATTAAAGGATGTAAATACAGTTGTATTTGATAAAACAGGAACTTTAACAAAGGGAGTATTTAAAGTAACAGAAGTAAATAATGTTAATTTAGATAAGGAAGAATTAATAAGGATAGCCGCTATTTCAGAAAGTCTATCTAACCATCCAATTGCACAATCTATAATTAAAGAATATGGAAAAGAAGTAGATTCAAAAGAGTTAGTTAATTATGAAGAAATTTCAGGTCATGGAGTAAAAACTCTATTAGAAGGAAATGAAGTTCTAGTTGGTAACTATAAGTTAATGGAAAAATTTAATATTAAATATGAAAATATTAATACAATTGGAACTATAGTTCATGTAGCTGTTAATAATGAATATAAAGGGAATATAGTGATTTCTGATGAAATTAAAGAAGGTTCTAAAGCAGGAATAAGAGGCTTAAAAGATGTAGGAGTTTCACAAACTGTAATGCTAACTGGGGATAATAAGACTGTTGCAGAAAAGGTAGCTGGAATAGTTGGTGTAGATAAGGTATACGCTGAATTATTGCCAGGTGATAAGGTAGAAAAAGTAGAAGAAATAATTAAAGACAATAAGACTCAAGGGAAAGTAATATTCGTAGGAGATGGAATAAATGATGCTCCAGTATTAGCAAGAGCAGATATCGGTGTTGCTATGGGTGGTATAGGTTCAGATGCAGCAATTGAAGCAGCAGATGTAGTGCTTATGAATGATAATCCAGAAGCTTTAGTTTCAGCAATAAAAGTAGCTAGAAAAACTAATAAGATTTTATGGCAAAATATAATATTTGCATTAGCAATAAAGGTATTAGTTTTAATTCTAGGAGCTGTTGGTTTAGCAAATATGTGGGAAGCAGTATTTGCAGATGTTGGAGTTACAATACTTGCAGTAATAAATTCAACAAGATGCTTAAAATAAATAGGAGATAAATATATAAATCTTTAATTATAAGTAGAGGGTTTACGTTATAAATATTTTTTATAATTCCGAAATGAAATGAGGAATTATTTCCTTCAGTATTAAAAGAAAACAATATAATGCTAGGGCGACTTGGAGCTTGCGACGGAGCAGCTAGCGTTATATTTTTTCTTTTTTTATTGACAAATTTCATCAAATTAAATATAATTATTTGAGTTGAGAACATTCAGGCATAAGGGAAGCATACAAGATTACTTTTATTTACAAAGTTTAATTTTGTAAAGTTAAGACTTATGTATAACGGATCTGCTACGTTATACATAAGTCTAATTTTTTGTATTTTTATTTAATTTAATTAAATATTTTTGACTTTAAAAATAAAAATAAAATATAATGTTAATAATATATTTAAAATGCATTGTTAAATAGATAACTTAAGTTGTTTTAAAATTTAAATAAAAGTGTTAAAATAAAGATATATATAAAACGGTGTTTTAAATAAAAATAAAAATAGGAGAAATAATATGGAGAAGAAAAAAAATATTTCAATGGCAGTAATTAAGAGACTGCCAAAGTATCATAGATATTTACAAGAATTATTAAGAAATGATGTAGATAGAATATCTTCAAAAGAATTAGGTGAAAAGATTGGTTTTACTGCATCACAAATAAGACAAGATTTAAATTGTTTTGGAGATTTTGGCCAACAAGGCTATGGGTATAATGTTAAAGATCTTTATAATCAAATAAGTATTATTTTGGGATTAAATAGAGATTATAGTGCTGTAATTGTTGGAGCAGGTAATATAGGGCAGGCAATTGCAAACTATAGTAGATTTACACAAACTGGGTTAAATATTACAGCTATATTTGATGCAAATCCTAAATTAATAGGAATGAGAATAAGAGATATAGAAATTCAAGACATTGATGTTTTGAAAAATTATTTATTAGAAAATTCTATAGACATTGGTATAATATGTGTGCCTAGAATAAATGCACAAAAGGTAAGTGATATTTTAGTTGAAAATGGCGTAACAGGAATATGGAATTTTGCTCCAGTTGACTTATCTGTTCCAGAGGAAGTAACAGTAGAAAATGTACATTTATCTGAGAGTTTATTAACATTGATATACTTACTAAATGATAAAGAGAATTGTAAGTGATTACATTAAGGATTTACTTAATTTAGAAATAGTATTGAAAAAGAATTTTTATATGTTTATAATAATAGTTGAAGCTTAAGCTTCAATTATTTTTTGAATATATTGTTAATCTTATAACAATATTCCAGAGATGAAATATTGTTATAAGTTTTTAAAAATACCATATATGGTAAAAGGAGGACTTTAAATGGAATTAAAAAACATAATTCTTGAAAAAGAAGGACATTTAGCAATTGTCACTATTAATAGACCAAAAGCTTTAAATGCACTAAATTCTGACACATTAAAAGATTTAGATGTAGTTTTAGAGGATTTAGAGAAAGACAGTAATATATATTCTGTCATCTTAACAGGTTCTGGAGAAAAAGCATTCGTAGCTGGTGCAGATATTTCAGAAATGAAAGACCTTTCAGAAGAAGAAGGAAAAAACTTTGGCCTTTTAGGAAATAGAGTTTTCAGAAGATTAGAAAAACTAGACAAGCCTGTCATTGCAGCTATATCAGGATTTGCCCTTGGTGGTGGATGCGAATTAGCAATGGCTTGCGATATTAGAATAGCTTCAGAAAAAGCAAAATTTGCTCAACCAGAAGCAGGTCTTGGAATAACACCAGGTTTTGGGGGAACACAAAGATTACCTAGATTAGTTGGTGAAGGAAAAGCAAAGGAACTTATTTATACATGTGCAATGGTAAAGGCTGATGAAGCTTTAAGAATAGGATTAGTAAATAAAGTTGTACCTCTTGAAAATTTAATGGAAGAAGCTAGAAATATGGCGAATGCAATTATGGCCAATGCTCCTATAGCTGTTAAATTATGCAAAGATGCTATAAATAGAGGAATGCAAGTAGATATAGATAAGGCCATTGAAGTTGAAGCAGGAGATTTTGGAAAATGCTTCGCAACAGAAGATCAAAAAGAAGGAATGGAAGCTTTCATTGGGAAGAGAGCTAAAAATTTTTCTAATAAATAGTCAGAATAAATAAAAAATATAAAATAGTTTTAAATTTAAACGTGAATTTTTTTTAGGAAAAGGGTATAATATCAAGGAGGTATAATTAATGAATTTTCAATTAACTAGAGAACAAGAATTAGTAAAAAAAATGGTTAGAGAATTCGCTTTGAATGAAGTTAAACCAATAGCAGCTGAAATTGATGAAACAGAAAGATTCCCGATGGAAAACGTTGAGAAGATGGCTAAGATTGGAATGATGGGAATTCCATTTTCAAAGGAGTATGGTGGAGCTGGTGGCGACACTCTTTCATATATAATAGCAGTGGAAGAATTATCAAAAGTATGTGCAACTACAGGAGTTATAGTTTCTGCACATACATCTTTATGCGCGTCTTTAATAGATCAATTTGGTACTAAAGAGCAAAAAGAAAAGTATTTAAAAGATTTAGCAACTGGTAAAAAGATAGGTGCTTTTGGTTTAACTGAGCCAGGTGCAGGAACAGATGCAGCAGGACAACAAACTGTAGCTGTTTTAGATGGGGATAATTATATATTAAATGGAACAAAGATATTTATAACAAATGGTGGAGTTGCCGAAACATTTATTATATTTGCAATGACTGATAAGAGTAAGGGAACAAAAGGTATATCTGCATTTATAGTTGAAAAGAGTTTCGAAGGATTCTCAATTGGAAAAAAAGAAGACAAACTTGGTATTAGAGGATCTTCAACTACTGAATTAGTAATGAGTAATTGTGTAGTTCCTAAGGAAAATCTTATAGGGCAAGTAGGCAAGGGCTTTGGTATAGCAATGAAGACTTTAGATGGAGGAAGAATTGGTATAGCAGCTCAAGCTTTAGGAATAGCTGAAGGAGCTTTTGAAGAAGCTGTTAATTATATGAAGGAAAGAAAACAATTTAATAGACCATTAGCTGCTTTCCAAGGATTACAATGGATGATAGCAGAAATGGATACTAAAATTGAAGCAGCTAGACATCTAGTATATAAAGCAGCATGGCTTAAGGAAAACAAACTTCCATATTCAGTAGATGCTGCAAGAGCTAAGCTTTATGCAGCAGAAGTAGCTATGGATGTTACTACTAAAGCTGTACAAATCTTTGGTGGATATGGATATACTAAGGAATATCCTGTTGAAAGAATGATGAGAGATGCTAAGATTACTGAAATATATGAAGGAACTTCAGAAGTTCAAAAGATGGTTATTTCAGGAAGCGCTTTAAGATAAGGGAGGATTTATAAATGAATATTGTAGTTTGTTTAAAACAAGTTCCAGATACAACAGCTGTAAAAATTGATCCAAAAACAGGAACACTTATAAGAGATGGTGTACCGTCAATAATAAATCCAGAAGATAAGAATGCATTAGAAGCTGCATTAACTATAAAAGATAAGGTTGGAGGAAAAGTAACTATAATAAGTATGGGACCTCCACAAGCACAAAACGCTTTAAGAGAAGCATTATGTATGGGTGCTGATGAAGCTATACTTATAACTGATAGAGCTTTTGCTGGTGCTGATACATTAGCAACATCTAAGACTTTAGCGGGTGCTTTGAAAAAATTAGAATATGATATAGTATTTGCAGGTAGACAAGCTATTGATGGAGATACAGCTCAAGTTGGGCCAGAAATTGCAGAACATTTAGATATACCTCAAATAACATATGTCCAAGATGTAAAAATAGAAGAAGATGGATTATTGGTAAATAGAGCTTTAGAAGATGGATATGAATTAATTAAAGTTCAAGCTCCAGTTCTTTTAACAGCAATTAAAGAATTAAATGAACCAAGATATATGAATGTTAGATATATATTTGATACAGCAAATAAGGAAATTCAAGTATGGTCAGCAGATGATATTGAAGTAAATAAGGAAGAATTAGGACTTAAAGGTTCACCTACTAAGGTTAAGAAAACAATGACTAAGGAAACTAAGGGAGCTGGAGAGTTAATTAATGAAACTCCTCAAGAAGCTGTAAAATATGTATTAGGAAAATTAAAAGAAAAACACTACATCTAAGATATATGGGAGGTAAAGAAGATGAGTATGGCAGATTACAAGGGCGTTTGGGTATTTGCAGAGCAAAGAGAAGGAGAACTTCAAAAGGTTTCTCTAGAATTGCTTGGTGAAGGTAGAAAGATTGCAGATAAATTAGGAGTAAAGTTAACAGCTTTACTATTAGGGGATAATGTAAAATCATTAGCAGATACATTGGGTAGACATGGAGCAGATGAAGTAATAGTTGCAGAAAATAAATTATTAGAGCACTATACTACTGATGGATACACAAAAGTTATTTGCGATTTAGCAAATGACAAAAAGCCAGGAATAATATTCATTGGTGCAACCTTTATTGGAAGAGATTTAGGACCTAGAGTAGCAGCAAGATTATCTACAGGTTTAACAGCAGATTGTACAGTTTTAGATGTTGATGTAGAAAAAGCAGACTTACTTGCTACAAGACCAGCATTTGGTGGAAACTTAATGGCAACAATTGCTTGTCCAGATCATAGACCACAAATGGCAACAGTAAGACCTGGAGTGTTCTCAAAACTTCCAGATGAAGAGAGAAACTTCACAATTGAAGAAGTAGAAGTAAAATTAGATGATTCAGATATAAGAACTAAAATAGTAGAAATTGTAAAAGAAACTAAAGAAATTGTAGATATAAGTGAAGCAAACTTTATAGTATCAGGTGGTAGAGGTGTTGGAGCTAAAGAAAATTTTGCGATTTTAGAAGAATTAGCAGAAGTTTTAGGCGGAACAGTAGCTGGATCAAGAGCAGCAGTTGAAAATGGATGGTTAGAAAGAGATTATCAAGTTGGACAAACAGGTAAGACTGTAAGACCTAATATCTATATAGCTTGTGGTATTTCAGGAGCTATTCAACACGTAGCTGGTATGCAAGAATCAGATATGATAATAGCAATTAATAAAGATGCTACAGCTCCTATTATGCAAACAGCAGACTATGCAATAGTTGGTGATTTATTTAAAGTTGTGCCTGAAATGACAGCTCAAATAAAAGCGTTAAAAGAAGAATAAAATTAATGCATAATGCGTAATGTATAATGCATAATTTAGAAAATAACTCAGGCAAGCTGAGTTAAAGAATAATTATATAATGCATAATGCATAATTCAAATGTAAAATGAATAATGAAAAATGTAAAATTAAGGTGAAAACTCCTTAAGGAGTTTTTTAAAATTAATATAATTTTAGTAATTTGGAACAAATTACATCAATAATTCTACATTCTACATTTTGCATTCTTAATTTTAGATGTTTTAAAATCTAAAATTATGCATTGTGAATTATCAATTATGCATTAAAAAATGGAGGGTTTTTTAAGATGAAAAAGATTTTTGTAATTGGAGCAGGAACTATGGGAGCAGGAATTGTTCAAGCTTTTGCTCAAAAGGGATATGAAGTAATAGTTAGAGATATAAAGGATGAATTTGTTGAAAGAGGAATAAATGGAATCAACAAGGGATTAGCTAAATTAGTTGCAAAGGGAAAGATGACTGAAGAAGATAAGGAAGCAATCCTTGGAAGAATATCTGGAACAACAGATTTATCTCTTGCTGAAGATTGTGATTTAGTAATTGAAGCTGCTGTTGAAAATATGGAAATTAAGAAGAGTATATTTGCAGAATTAGATGGATTATGTAAGGAATCTACAATTTTAGCTTCTAATACATCATCTTTATCAATAACAGAAGTTGCATCAGCAACAAAGAGACCTGATAAGGTTATAGGAATGCACTTCTTTAATCCAGCTCCAGTAATGAAGCTAGTTGAAATTATAAGAGGTATGGCTACATCTCAAGAAACTTTTGATGCTATAAAAGAATTATCAGTTGCAATTGGTAAGGAACCAGTAGAAGTTGCAGAAGCTCCTGGATTTGTAGTTAACAGAATACTTATTCCTATGATAAATGAAGCTTCATTCATTTTACAAGAAGGAATAGCTTCAGTAGAAGACATAGATACTTCAATGAAGTATGGTGCAAATCATCCAATGGGACCTTTAGCTTTAGGAGATCTTATAGGATTAGATGTATGCTTAGCTATTATGGATGTTTTATATAATGAAACAGGAGATACTAAGTATAGAGCAAGTAATCTTTTAAGAAAATATGTTAGAGCTGGATACCTTGGAAGAAAAACTGGAAGAGGTTTTTACATTTACTAAAATTAAGATATATATTACGAAGAAAAGCTGTTGCAGTAAAATGCAACAGCTTTTCTTTGCTATTTAATAAATAATAATATATTCTTTATAATATAAATTATTATTTAGATATTTTTTAACTATATGATATAATTAATTTTAGAAAATAAGAGAATAATTTGTAAAATTTAGGGAAAACCTAATGTAGTATATAATATGAGGTGAAAATATGGATTATAAAAATGTAAAATTTGAAGATGATAAAGTTATAATTGAAGGAGTAAAAAATTTTAATATAAAACAAATATTAGAGTGTGGACAATGTTTTAGATGGGATAAGATAACAGATGAAAATTATATAGTTGTTGCTTTTGGAAGAGTAATTGAAATACTTCAAAACAATGATGAGGTAATAATATACAATTCAAATGAAGAAGATTTCAATAATATTTGGTTAAATTATTTTGATTTAGAAAGAAATTATGATGATATTAAAGATGTATTAGCAAAAGATGAAATACTAAGAAAAAGTGTTGAATTTGGTTATGGTATTAGAATATTAAATCAAGATCCATTTGAAATGCTTATAAGCTTTATAATATCTGCAAGAAATAGTATTCCTTCAATAAAGAAAACAGTTAAGAAGATATGTGAAAATTGGGGAGAAAAAATAGAGTATAAAGGAGAAACATATTATACATTCCCAACTCCTAAGGCTATTAAGAATGCTACTTTAGAAGAAATTCAAGGAACAGGAGCATCATTTAGAAGCAAGTACATAGTTGATACAATAAAAAAAGTTAATGATGCAATAGAAGTTAAAGAAGATATGGTAAATAAGCCAGATAAATATGTAGAAAGACCAGAAATTCTTGACTTTGATTTAGAATATATAAAAAGTTTAAATGATGATGAATGTCATATAGCTCTTCAAAAGTTCATGGGAGTTGGAGCAAAGGTGGCAGATTGTATAATGCTATTTTCAATGGGGAAACATTCTTCATTCCCTGTAGATGTATGGGTTAAAAGAGCTATGATTCATTTTTATGTAGCACCTGATGTATCATTAAATAAAATGAGAGTTTTTGCAAGAGATAAGTTTGGAGCATTTTCAGGAATGGCTCAGCAATATCTTTTCTACTATGCAAGAGAAAATAAAATAGAAGTATAAAACCTAAGTAATATCAAGGATTTATTGAGTTAAAAGGTAATCATAGCAGTTAATCTAGAGATACATTTATAAACTATAACTCTATTACTTATATCTATAGGGTTATAGTTTTTCCATTCAAGTAAAAGCATTAATTAAATTATCAGAGCAATATAATTTAGATTTTAAAATATATGCTTATGAGAGAGGAATGGAGTTTAATATAGACTTTGAAGTTCATAAGGGTGAAGTATATAGATTAAAAGGAACAATAGAAAAGATAAAGCAAAAATTAACAGAGTATTTTGAAAGAGTTAAAAATATATTTGATATTAAAAAATATAGATTTTTAACATTTGAGAAAATGGAGGGATAAGTAAAGTTATATGTGTAATAAAGTATCATGCAGGATGATACAAAGAAAATGGAAAAGTATCTAGCGTAGAGAGTTTGAAGAGAATATTACAATAAAATGCAGAAAAATTGCAGAATAGTTGCAACATGAGACATCAAAAAAGTTATATACTAGTATTATAGAGAATTATACAACAGGCAAAGCACTTAGCAGAAATGTTAGGTGCTTTTTAGTTTAGTAATGGTAATAAAAAAATGGTATATATTAACATGATTATTTGAAATATGAACACACATAATATAAATAGAAATATTATATAGGTGGTGATTATTAAATGAGAGCACTTTCAGAAATAGAGAATTTATCATTAGCAGCTGTGTTAAAATTGGAAACTGATGGATTAATAATGCAAAGAGCAATATTAAATTTAATATCTGATGAAGAGTTAAAGAGACAATCAGAGTCAAGTATTTTAGCTGCAGAAGGAAGAATAAAGGGTATACAACAATTTATAAAAGAAAATAATATACCAGTTGCTAAGGGAGAGTAGTATGAAAAATATGATTGGAAATTTAATTAAAAATAATGTTGATATTAATGATGAAATTATAGCTTTAAGTTTACTTTCATCAGCAAAAGAAGCAGCAGATATGTATCTTAACTCAACATTAACAAGTAGTACTCCAGAGTTAAGAGCTATATACTCAGCATCATTAGGGCAAATTGTTGAAGGACATACTGCTCTTACAGAATTAAGTGTTAATAAACAATGGATTAAACCATATAATGCTCCAATTGATCAATTAGCTTGTGCATATAATGAATCAAACAGCGTTATAAATGAAAAATAACAATAATTTGACAAGATTTTATTAGGGCCTCTAGAGATAGAGTCCTTTTTATATAAGTTATTACATAACTCTAATTAAAGAAGGTGATTAAATGAAGATAATATTATCACAAATGATAGGAAGTCAAGAGTATATTAAAAATTATCTTTCTATTACAAAAGAGTTTGAATCCAATATAATACCTCATATTGGTGATAGCATATATGATTCTTTATGGAAAAATCCATATGAATATGAGGTTATGGATATAGTAATTAACTATAGTGAGAATGAATGCCTAGTAGCTTTATCAGGAATAATTACAAGTGGTAAAGAAGAATTAAAATATTGGCAGAATGAGGCTCAAAAGCATAAGTGGAAAATTGGGTCAAATTAAATAAATTTTTTATCTTTTTTAGAATAATATAATAATGTAAGGGAAAAAATAACTCCGTAAGATAAAATATGGAGGTATTTGTATGTTTGAACATAAGAAGCAATTGTTACATGAAGTAAAAGTAGAAAGACCTAATCCCCAATATGCAGTTTTAATGCAAGAACAATTGGGCGGTGCGAACGGAGAATTAAAAGCAGCAATGCAATATATTTCTCAAAGTTTTAGAATAGAAGATCCAGAAATAAAAGATTTATTTTTGGATATTGCAGCTGAAGAGTTAAGTCATATGGAAATGGTAGCAACCACAATAAATTTATTAAATGGCCATGAAGTAGATTATAAAAAAGTAGTAGCTGGAGAAATACAAGGTCATGTATTAGGTGGATTATCTCCTTTATTAATGAATTCATCTGGATATTCATGGACATCAGATTATGTTTCATGTACTGGTGATTTAGTAGCAGATTTACTTTCTAATATAGCATCAGAACAGAGAGCTAAAGTTGTATATGAATATTTATATCGCCAGATTGAAGATAAAGAAGTAAGGAAGACTATAGATTTTCTATTAAATAGAGAAGAAGCACATAATGCATTATTTAGAGAAGCACTTAATAAAGTTCAAAAAACTGGATCAAATAAGGATTTTGGTGTGACTGAAGATTCTAAGCTTTACTTTGATTTGTCAACACCAGGCCCAGAACATAAAGCTCCAGATCCAACTCCACCATCTTTTGAAAATCCAAGAAAATAGGGGGAATTCTTATAATGCAATTACCAATAAATTAGTTAAGGAACCATTAGCTAATATAAGATTATAATCCCATCTTTTCTAAGACTTATATAGAGTAGCTGTCCACAAATATGGTTAATATATTATTGAAAAGTATATTAAGGAGGTGAAATATGTGACTTCAAATAATAATGGAAGAAATAAAAATTTAGTACCAGAAGCTAAAGCTGGACTAAATAGATTAAAAAATGAAGTTGCTTCTGAAGTTGGAATTAGTAACTACGAATCAGTTGATAAAGGTAATTTAACTTCAAAAGAAAACGGAAGTGTTGGTGGAGAAATGGTTAAACGAATGGTAGAACAATATGAGAATCAATTAAAGTAATATGAAATAATTGATTCTTGAAATAGTTCGAATGAACTACATTCGTTAAGATGATTTCTATATTGAGTAGGAGTCATCTTTTTTTAAATTCCATTGATATCTATGGTTATTGTAATAGTCAATATAGTCATCAACAGCATTAATTACTTCATTAAG
>CAKVEW010000023.1 GCA_934746015.1 uncultured Clostridium sp. | reverse complement strand
CCCTTACTCTCTGCAATTTTCATCATTTTATCTGCAACTAAACCAGTAGAAATACCACCTGCACATGCTAATAGAATATTCATTACTTTTTATCCCCTCTCTCTTTACGAAGTAACACAATTTCTTCTGCCATTTCATAAGATATTGTTGCCATAGCCATATGATCCATTGCATGACTCAAAAGTATCTTAGCTTCATGCTGTTTCCCATTTGACTCTGCAAAAATCATTTTACTTTGACATTTATGGGCAACTGTCAATTCTTTTTCTGCTTCTTGTAATTTCTGCTCAGATTCATCGAAATTACCATCTCTACTTTCATATATAGCTTCCATTGCTAATGATTTTGCATTTCCAGCATGTAATATAAGTTTAAAAGCTATATCTTCATTTTCAAAATTTTCATTTTCAAAACCTTCCATATAGTACTCCTCTACTTTACTCACTGTCTTTATGTTATCATTTCGTTATAGCGCTATTTTTAATGATTACACTTATATTTTAAACAATTATTTTTTTATCTTCCACGAACATTATTAATTTGTTTACCCTTCACATTATTCGTTAAAAATCAATTCACATAATGTTTCATATGATGGTTTTTTTATTAACCTATCAACATTTTTCGGATTATTAATAATTCTAGAAATCATTTTATAAAAATCTTGTAAGTTTTTATCCTTTTTATTTTCAATTGAGGCAAGCAGAATTAACTGTATTTTTGATCTTCCCCATTGAATAGGTTTCTTTAGGACTGCAATAGATACAAAAGTTTCTTCAGTTAACAACTCACTAGGATGAGGAAAGGCTACTTTATTTCCAAAAGATGTGTTTGCTTCTTTTTCTCTTTCCAAAACTGATTTCAAGAAACAATCAGGAATTTTTTTGTATAATCGAATATGCTGAACCATCTTTTCAATGGCTTCCTCCTTATTACTAAAATCACATAAACCCATAAAAAGGTCCTTGTGTAAGTAATCTAATAATTTCTTATTTGGATTCACAGTTCTAAATACTCCATTAATTTCCACTATATCCTCCTGGCCCAAAAAACAAGATATCCTAAAGATAGGTGTCTTGGTCTTAACTAACAAAGGTACTGTAGTAAAAATATAATCATACTGATTAAGATTTATACTCTCAGCTTCTCTAGAAGAACATAAGTCAATATTATTAACAAACTGAATAAAATGTTTCTCAAATTTAATTTTCATCAGCTCTGCACTTCCTCTTCCTGTAGAGCAAACAAGTAGTATATTTTTTTTCTCATTCCCATACCTTTTTTCAATTGCTGTCCTTATATCAAGAGCAAAATATCCAATTTCATCTTCTGTAACTTCACAATTATACTTTTCATTAATTACCTTACATCCTTCTTCAGCTAATTCGTATTCATAAATAAACCGTGTTTTTATTTCCTCCAATAATGGATTCTTCTGATTAAACCCATATCTAATCCGATTAATCAAAGACACACAATGCAGACTCAATATCATACATAGTTTAAAATCATTTCTGAAATTAGTATTATACCTATCATCTATTCTCTCAAGTATATCAATGACAAGATCTCCTATTTCAGGTGGAATACTTTCAGAGTATTCTAAATCGAAACTTCTCTTACATTTCAGATGAGCTGTAACATAAGCACACTCATTTTTATTAAACTGTATCTTGAATTTTCTACTTAATGCTTGTACAATGTCTTGCGAAATTTCCATTTCATTCTGAATGAATACTTCTGTATCACCAAAATCAATTTCATTTCCACTTTGAATACGCAGTATAGCAACAAATAGATGGACAACAAGATTTTCAAAAATGGTATCTGATATCAAATAGTTATGTTGATTTAATATATCTGAAACTGTAGTTCGAATATCATCAATCATATTTTGTCTACTTATTTCATCCATATTATCTTTAATAAACATTGACATAGAATTCGAATTAGAATTTTGGGAGTAAATTTCTGCAAGACAAATTCTTTTTCTTAACTCGGAACCTATTACTTCAAGTCCATAATGCGGGGTAGACTTTACTATTAAATTAAATCTAGCTAAAAATTCTCTCACAAACTGCAAATCCTTACTTATCTGACGGGAAGAAACATAGAGGCTATCTGCCAATTCTTCTATTTTTAAAAAACCTTTTTGAGTTAAAATCTGAATAAGTATAAATCGAATACGTTCATGTTGATTGTTATAAAAGGACTGATTGTTAATTAACTTACGAAAATATTCTTTAAAAAGATGGTAGTCTTCTATTTTCAGAGAATAAGACTTCAATTGCTTATTTTCTTCTATACGTGCATTCCATTTATTTAATCCAGAGTTCAAGTAATTAATTACTTCATCAAGTTGCCTTGAAGAAACTTTTATACTATCAATAATCTCTTTTTTGCTTATCTGCGGTTTACTAAGTAATTTCTCTATAGTTGCAACTAATATCTTATTATCCATGCTTTTCCCCCCTATATTAATTAATATAACATTCAAAATATATTTTCCACGAACTTTTTTTTAAAAAAATAATATAAATTCTTCTATGATGTATTTCCCCTAGGCTCATTTAAGTGTGTCTTTTTTAGATACATTTTAATTTTATTATGAGATATTAAAAGAATTTCTTTTAAATATAGAAAAAGAGCTATCGCTAGTGAATTTTTTTTATCCGCTAATGCGATAGCTCCTAATCTATTCCTATTTTACTTTTTATCTTCACCTATAATTCTAACTTCTGGATGTAAATCAACACCGAATTGTTGTTTTACCTCATCTTGTATATGGGCTATTAGATCTAATATATCCTTTGCAGTGGCATTATTCTTATTTATTACAAAACCTGAATGTTTTTCTGATACAGCCGCCCCACCTATAGCATAGCCTTTTAATCCAGCATCTTGAATAAGTTTTCCGGCATAATAACCTGTTGGTCTTTTAAATGTACTCCCTGCTGAAGGATATTCAAGAGGTTGCTTAGATTCTCTTTTGCATGTAAGATCATCAACTACTTCTTTAATCTTTCCTACTTCTCCATGAGTTAATTTAAACTTTGCTGATAAAACTGTATAATTTTTTTTCATAATTATAGAAGATCTATAACCTAGTTCTAATTCTTCTCTTGATAGAACCTTAATTTCTCCATTATTATCAATAACTTCTGCACTTTCAATAACATGTGAAACTTCTCCATCATAAGCCCCTGCATTCATAAATATAGCACCACCTACAGTCCCAGGTATACCACATGCAAATTCAAATCCAGTTAAAGAATTTTTTATAGCTTCACTAGATACATCTTTCAACATAGCTCCACATTCAGCTTCTATAGTTTCATCCAAAACTCTAATACTTTTAACTTTATTTAATTTTATAACTACACCTTTTATTCCACCGTCTTTTACTAATAAATTAGATCCATTTCCAACTATAAAATGAGGTATGTTATTTTCTTTACATATTCTTATACTTTTTATAACTTGTTCTTTATTTTCAGGAATTAAAAGAATATCTGCTGGTCCACCAACTCTAAAATGAACATAATTTTTCATTTCAGCATCAAGGATAACATCTTCATTTTTATAAAATTCTTTAAATAATTCCTCAAATACTTTATATTGATTCATACTTAACTCCTTACAAATAACCTACTAATTATCTACATCTAATTTAAGTCGTACTTATATCTTTGAATTTATTTATGTCTCGTACTTTATACCTTAAAATAGTATAAATTAAAAATTATTAATAAACAACCCATTAGCTGTATATTTCTATATATTAATCTATTTGTAACTATTTTGTTACTTTTTATCTTGTCTATTAAAGTATTCAATTATACTATTTGCAGCCTTTTTGTCTATGCTTTCTGTCCCTAATAATTCATCATATGTAGCTTTTCTTATATTTTCTACACTTCCAAATTTCATTAATAAATTTCTTCTTCTTTTATCTCCAACATTAGGTATATCTTCTAATATTGAATGTAAAGTTCTTTTATCTCTAAGGGTTCTATGATAAGTAATTGCAAACCTATGAACCTCATCCTGAATTCTTCTAATCATTTGCATTAAATTAGAATTTCTATTAATTATAAGTTCTTTATTATTATATATAATTCCTCTTGTTTGATGTTTATCATCTTTAACTAATCCACAAACAGGAATGCTTATATTAAGCTTATCTAGAACTTCCAGAGCCACATTTACCTGGCCCTTACCACCATCCATCATTATTAAATCAGGGAAGCTTGAAAACTTTCCATTTGAAAAATTAAGTTGTTTCTCTTGTATCTTTTTTATTTCTTCAAGTCCATGATTAAATCTTCTCTCTAAGATTTCTCTCATACTATCATAATCATTAGCACCTTTAACTGACTTTATCTTAAATCTTCTATAGTCACTATTCTTTGCTCTTCCTTCTTCAAAGACTGCCATTGTTCCAACAGAATCTACTCCTTGAATATTAGAAATATCATAGGATTCAATTCTAAAAGGCACTTCTTCTAAATCAAGTAAATCTCTTAATTCTTCTAGAGTAATTCTATTAATTTCTTTTTCTTTAAAGAACTTATCTTTAAATTGCTCTAATGTAATTTTAGCATTATTTCTTACCATCTCTAGCATATCTTTCTTTTGTCCCTTTTGTGGTACCTTTACCCAAGCCTTAGCCCCTCTCTTAATAGTAAGGAAATCTTCAATAAGTTCTGAATCTTCTATATCAGGTAAATATATAGTTTTAGGAATCTTCGCAGTACCTCCATAAAATGAAGTAATAAAGTCTTCTAAAACCTCACTAACCTTATCATCTGCAGTATTCTTAAATATAAAGTGTTCACGTCCAATTATTTTCCCATCTCTTGAGAAGAACACTTGAATGCAACTATCAGTTTCATCTTGGTATATATTAATGAAATCTTCATCACCCTCCATAGTCTTAAATATCTTTTGCTTTTCAACTATTGAATCTATAGCAAGAATCTTATCTCTAATTTTTGCTGCTAATTCAAATTCTAAATTCTTAGATGCTTCTTCCATTTCAGCTTTTAATGAATTAACAATAGTTTTATCTCTTCCATTAAGTATATCCATAATTTCATTAATCATTTCAACATATTCTTCTTTTTTTACATATCCAGCACATGGAGCAACACATTTTTTAATATGATAATTCAAACAAGGTCTAACTTTTTCTCCATTTTCCTTAATCAATAACTTACAGGTTCTTATTGGGAAAATTTTATTAATTAGATTTATAGTTTCATAAACAGCAGTAGCATTAGTATATGGCCCAAAATATTTTGCTCCATCTTTTGCATACTTCCTAGTTACAAATACCCTTGGGAAATCATCATTTGTAGTTATCTTTATAAATGGATAAAATTTATCATCCTTTAAGGCAATATTATATCTAGGACTATACTTCTTAATTAAATTACATTCTAAGATTAATGCTTCCATTTCTGAATCCGTAACTATATACTCAAATTCAGAAATATTCTTAACCATTACCCTAACTTTTTCAGAATGATTTTTTGAATTCTGAAAATAACTTCTCACTCTATTTTTTAATATCTTGGCTTTTCCTACATATATAACTTCGCCAAGAGAATTTTTCATTATGTAAACACCAGGTTTTTCAGGCAGATTTTTTAAATGATATTCAAAGTCAAACATTCATTATTCTCCTTAATTTTCACTATGTAATATAAATTTTATCACTAGTAAAAATATTTGCAATTACCAATAAGCAAAAAGGATATAAATATTATATTCCTTGTGACATCCTATTCATCACAAGTCATTGTCATATAATATTTATATACTTCCACACTTCATCTAATAGTTCCCAACTTCATTCTAAATTATTAAAGTTATCTACATACTAAACTTCTTATACTTTCTATATATTAAAAAGGCGATTTAAAATCTTCAAATTTTGGCCAACTCTCATCTTCTTTTTCTACTTCAATATTATTATAATCAAACTCCCATGGAATACCTAAAGACATCCAGTGTATTCCTCCTCGTAAATCTTTAATAAATGGTTTTGTAACTTTATAATAAACTAAGGCATGCTTATCGCCTTTAATATAATATCCATGAGCACAACCTGAAGGAATATATATTAAATTCTTATTATCTTCATTCAAACTTATTGTTGTATATTTGCCAAATGTCTTAGAATCCTTTCTTAAATCTACTACTACATCTTGAATTTCTCCTATTATGCATGTAATTAGCTTATCATGCTCTTCAGGAGGTAATTGAAAATGAATTCCCCTTACTACTCCTGGTTTTGCAATAGAATAGTATTCCTCTTTAAATTCTGTACTTAACCCATATATATTAAATTGCGCATCATTAAAAACTTTAATTAAATCACAAGTACTCTCCATAAGTACAGTTGGTGTTATTAAGTAACATCCTTCCACATCTAATTTTTTCACCCTAAACATAATTAATCTCCTTTTATCTTAAAAGTTCTGAAATAATAGTCATATTTTAATATATGAATTACTATTTAAAGAGTGAATGATGAAAAAAGAGAAATTATGAAAAAAAATAGGATATAGATATTATATTCCTTGGGACTTGGCATTTCCTCCAAGTCACAGTCATATAATATCTATATCCTTCTATACTGAATGTAATAATTACTCATTTAGTTCAGAATTATGAAAACTACTTTATATATTTTTATAAATTTATTATTTTCCTAATACAGCAGTTCTTACAACTTGAGAGGCTATATTAGCTGCTGAGCCTGCTCCATTTTCACCCTCTTCTACTATTACAGCCACTGCAATTTCTGGGTTATCTAATGGTGCTACTGATATAAACCAACCATGAGGTATTCCTTCTGATCCGTCTTCTAGCATATAATCTGCTGTACCTGTCTTACCACCAGCATTAGTTCCTTCAAAAGCTGGCCATCTATAAATATTGTTAGAAACTAAATATCCCATATATTCCTTTATAGTAGTTGCTATATCCTTTGATATAACATCTTCCTTTAAAGCTTTATTAGATATTTCCTTAATAGTATTTCCATCTTTATCAACAATTTTATTAACTAACTTAGGTTGCATTAAAACGCCATCATTACCAACAGTTGCTGCAACTATAGCCATTTGTATAGGTGTTGATATAACACTTCCTTGCCCTATACCACTTTGAGCTATATTACCTAATTCTTCTTCTTTTAAAGTAGGAAAACTACTTTGAGGCAAAGATAATCCAATCCCATTTATCCTTGAATTAAAACCAAACCTTTCTGCTACCTCCTTAAGCTTAGCATTTCCCATTTCCATAGCTAAAGTACCAAATACAAAGTTACTTGAAACTCTATATGCCATCTGTAAACTTAAATTTCCATGTGCTTGATTCATATAATTACTTAATGATGTTCCATCTGGAAAAACTATCTTTCCAGTATCATGAAAGGTTTCATTAACTACATCCGGATTATTTTCTAAAGCTGCCGCTAAAGTTACTGTCTTAAATACAGATCCTGGTGGGTACTTACCATCTACAGCTCTATTTAGTAACCTGCTTTCTTCATCTATTCCTGAATTTGCATCTTCTATAACCTGCTCTAAATTATTAGGATCATATGTTGGCTTAGATACCATTGCAAGTATTTCTCCTGTTTTAGGATTTAGGGCAACAACTGCTCCTTTTAAGTCCCCCATTGCATCGTAAGCAGCCTTTTGAATATCATAATCTAAAGTTGTTACAATTCCATTACCAATCTTTTCTTCATCTCTATTTTGGAAAGCACTTTTTAAATCAAAGTTATTAATAAAATTTCTTATTCCATTAGAGAATCCATTATATCTAGATAATTCACTATCAAATTCATCTTCTAAGCCTGTTATTCCAAACCTTTCATCTATGTATCCTAATGCATGAACATATAGATCTCCATCAATATATTCTCTCTCTTGATTAAACTTATCTATTCTTATACTATTTGTTAAAGGTTGCCCATTCCTATCGTAAATGGTTCCTCTTAAAACTTCATTTCTCTTTGCCCAAAGTCTTTTATTACCTGAATCATTTGCTATATCAGGTCCTTTAAAAACTTGAAAATAGGCTATATATGATATCAAGGCTATAAAACAAAAAAGAAATATAACCATAATATTTCTTACACTTTTAGATAATTCGTTCATAAAATCCTCCTTGCTCATAAAAGCTACATAAAATTAATATAAAAGGAGTATTGATTTTATCTTCAATACTCCTTTTATATTATACACTAAAATTGTTTCCTATACCTTAAATTCTCTAATATTTTCTTTCATCTTTTCTGTCAAATTCCTAAGATCAAAGGTCATATTCTTAATATTCTCCATTGAACTTAATTCTTCTTCTCTTAATGCAGTTATTTCTTCTGTTGATGCAGCCACCTCCTCCATTGCAGCAGCACTACTCTCTACTACCACAGATATTTCCTCTTTTTTAGAATTAACTACTTCATTTGAATTTACTATAGACTCTATAGCATCTTTCATTACATTAATTTTATCCATAATTATATTTAGAGAATTCACAGTATTTTTAACACTATTACTTTCTTTTATTGATACATTTTTAGTTTCTTTCAATATACCCTCAGTTTTCTTTATCTTATTATGTATATCTTTTGTAGTACCTTTTATCAACTCTGTGGCTTCTTTAGAATTCTCTGCTAGTTTATTAATTTCTTTAGCAACTACTGCAAAACCCTTTCCAAATTCTCCAGCATGTACTGCTTCTATAGATGCATTTATAGAAATTAAGTTAATACTATTTGTAATTTCATCTATTATATTTATAAATTCATTTATTTTTTTAGTGCTTGTAGATATATCTAAAATATCCCTAGATAGGTCCTCCATTGAACTTTGTAAAGCCATATTATCATTTAATAGCTTCTTCATGTCATCATTATTCTTTCCGGCATTATCCCTAAGAACTCCATATAATCCTCTTAATATTTTAATAGATTCCCCTACTCCTTTAATTGATTCACCCAAAACATTAATATTATTAGAAATATCAACCATATTCTCTGCTTGCTGCTGAGTAACTGATGATATATTTTCTATTGACACAGATACTTGCTTTGATGATTCATATATACTATTTGATGATTCATCTATAATAATAGTCTTATCATTTAAACTTTCAGCTAGAGAAATACTATCTTTAAAAGATTTTCTTAATATTTCAAAAGAATTATTTAGTTCAAGTAATGCATCTCCTAATTCATTATTCAAATTAATATTTGATTTATAAGTAAAATCTCTTTCTCCCATGAATTTGCTCATCTTATTAATATCAATTATAGCTGATAAATATCTCTTTATTACAACATAAGCTCCTAATAATACCACTAAAGCTAATCCAATGGTTATTAGAAAATTAAATAATATGCTATACATTATGGAAGAATTTAAGCTGCCTTTGTCATATATAGCTGCTACCTTAAAGCCATTTGGAAACTTATGATATGTAATTATTTTTTTATCTTTTCCAATAGTTGCTTCACCACTACCTTCTTCAGCACTAATTACTTTATTAAACTCTTCATTAATTTTAGTATATACAATTTCTTTGTTATTGCTTGCTATTATCGTTCCAAAACTATCTGTTAAATCTAGTTCTATTCCAGGCATTTTTGCAGAATCTATTTTCTTTTGAAAATAATCCATAGATAATTGAATAAAATAATCAACACCATTATTAGATGACTTTATTACAATGTTCCCCTTATCTCCTGCTCTTATAACATTAGACCAATAAATGCCCTCTTCTCTGCTTTCTGCAAATGTTAAATTATCAATATACGACTTACTTAAATTGCCCGAATATGATATAAACTCATTATTTTTACCCTTAATTGCAACTGAAGTAACATAAGCATTGCTTTTCCCAAGAGAATAAACAAAATTATTTGCTCTATCTCTATCACCTAGTGCTACCTCAACTGATGCTATTAACTGTTCTAACTCAGATATTCCTTCTTCGGTTAAGCTAGTTCCAAAGTCTCTAGTCTGCTGTAAAACTTCACTTACTCTAGTAGTTTCATTATTATACGTAATATATGAAGAATATGTTGCTAAAGATAATCCTGTTATTAAAATAATTGCAGTAATAAATAAAAGTATTTTTTGAGTAATGGTAAATCTCCTAACATTAGATTTCTTAAGCTTTTTTCTCTCATTTTTTTTACTCAAACCCTCTCCCCCTATAAACAATATAAAACCTTTACATTAATAATAAAAAAGAAAAAGTAATAAATTACTTTTTCTTATATTATACAACAATAATTTCCAAATATATATATATTATGATTATTTTAGCATTCCTCTGAAATTTTTTGTAAAATCCCCAAAGCGAAGAACATTGTTAACATTGAACTTCCCCCATAACTTATAAGAGGTAAAGTTATTCCTGTCAATGGTATTACTGTGAAAATTCCGCCTACTATAACTAAGGTTTGACATGCTATCATAGTACTAAACCCTACAGCTGCTAAAAGACTAAATCTATCTTTTGTTAAAAAAGCCATTCTTATACCTCTATAGAATAATAAGAAATATATTATCATTAATCCTACCGCAAATATTATTCCAAATTCTTCACAAATAACTGCAAAGATAAAATCACTTTCACTAGCATATATTAAACCTGGATAGCCATTTCCAAGTCCTACTCCAAATAAGCCTCCTGATGATATTGCATATAATCCTTGAACTATTTGATATCCTTCTGCATTTGCATACTTCCAAGGATCTAACCAAATCTTAACTCTTCTTTGAACATGCCCAAAAACTCCATAAGCTCCCAAGGCTCCAATTGCTGAAAGTCCTAGACAAGTAAAGACATATTTTTTCTTTGAAGTTGCTATATATAACATAGTTACAGATATTCCAAAGAAAATCAAAGTTGATCCAAGATCTGTTTGAAGAACCATACATGCTAATGAAAACATTACTACTAATGCTGGTTCAATTAATTGTTTAAAATCTTCTTTAATAGAATTTTTTGCTTCATAATTCATAAGAGAAGCAGCTAAGTATAAAACTAAAGCTATTTTACCAAACTCAGATGGTTGAAAACTTATTGGTCCTATATAAACCCAGTTCATAGCTCCATTCACAGAGCTTCCCATTACAAGATTATAAACTAATGCCATAGGCATAAATATCAATGTAACAATCATATATATTTTTTTATACTTAGCAAAGCTTTTTAAATCTGGTAAAGCTATTACTATAGTCATATATCCAATTATCCCAAGTATAGTCCATGCTAATTGTTTAAATGCAAAACTTGGATTTATTCTATACAGTACTGCAATTCCAACAACAGCTAATATACTGGAGAAAATAAACATAAACTTATCCCCATCAGGGTAATACTTTCTTAAAATGAAATGTGACAAACCTATAATAAAACATAGTATGATACCTATAACCAATGCTTTTGTATCAAATGGCTTTTGTAATAAAGCTAGATTTGTAAATAGAAGTAAACATAATAAATAAATTAATTTAAGGACTCTTTTTTCTAACTTTAGTGCCTGATTCATATTTTCACCTCTAATTTTTTTCTGCTCTTATAACCTTAAAGGTGGCACTACCTATCCTAATTTTATCATTAGCTCTTAGCTTAGCATATTTAGTAATTTTCTCATCATTAATAAATACACCATTGGTACTATTTAAGTCCTCTATTAAAATTTCATTATTTTTTACAACTATTTTAGCATGATTACCCGATGCATATTGATCTGTTAATCTTATTGTATTACCTTCTTTTCTTCCTATGGTTATTATTCCATTTAACAATAAAATTGATCCTTCTTCTAAGTTTGAGTTTTCTCCTACACTTAGCACTTCTATTCCATAATTCTTTATAGCAGAAGATTTTCTCTTTCTTCCACCGCCTTTAACGTCCTTGTACATTATTTTTAGTGCATAATAAATAATAAAATAAAGTACTATTATAAAAGCTACACCAAAAACAATAGTCATTAGCTTTGAAAAACCCATAGTTTCACCTCAAAATTAGTATTATATTACCATTATATATTAAATCTTATATATAAAAATAACAAGTATTCTTTAATTATCTTAACATCTTTTTAAGATATTTACCTGTATAGGATTCTTCAACCTTTGTTATACTTTCAGGTGTGCCAGTTGCAACTATTGTTCCTCCTTTATCCCCACCTTCAGGGCCTAAATCAATAATATAATCTGAACACTTTATCATATCTAAATTATGTTCTATAACTACTACAGTATTCCCTGCCTCTACTAGTCTTTGAAGTATTTCTACTAACCTGCTTACATCATCTATATGAAGTCCTGTAGTAGGTTCATCTAGAATATAAAGAGTTTTTCCTGTACTTCTCTTGGAAAGTTCATATGCTAATTTTATTCTTTGAGCTTCACCACCTGATAGTTGTGTTGATGGTTGACCTAATCTTATATATCCAAGGCCTACATCATATAGTGTTTGTATTTTATTCTTTATTCTTGGATGATTTTCAAAGAATACTAAAGCCTCTTCAACTGTCATATTTAATATGTCGTCTATAGATTTTCCTTTATACTTAACTTCTAAAGTTTCTCTATTATATCTCTTTCCTTTACATACTTCGCAAGGTACATATACATCAGATAAGAATTGCATTTCTATCTTAATAATACCATCACCTGTACATGCTTCACATCTTCCGCCTTTGACATTAAAGCTAAATCTTCCTGGTTTATACCCTCTCATCTTAGCTTCAGGTGTATTTGAAAATAATTCTCTTATTATATCGAATACTCCTGTATAAGTTGCTGGATTTGATCTAGGTGTTCTTCCTATTGGACTTTGATCTATATCAATAATCTTATCAATGTTTTCATATCCTAGAATTTCTTTATGTGCACCTACTGGATTCTTGCTTCTATTTACTAATCTATTTAATCCCTTATATAAGACTTCATTTACTAATGTACTTTTACCAGAACCTGAAACTCCTGTTACCATAGTTAAAGTACCTAGTGGAATTTTTACATTAACATTCTTTAAGTTGTTTTCCTTTGCTCCTTTAACGGTTATAAAGTTTCCATTTCCTTTTCTTCTTTCCTTAGGCATTTCTATTTTCTTCTCACCTAATAAGTATTGCCCTGTTATTGAATTCTTACACTTTTTAATATCTTCTACAGTACCAGTAGCTACAATTTCGCCACCATGTTCACCTGCTCTTGGTCCAATATCTACAATATAATCTGCTTCCTTCATAGTATCTTCATCATGTTCAACCACTATTACAGTATTACCAACATCCCTTAAATGTTTAAGAGTTGCTATAAGTCTATCATTATCTCTTTGATGAAGTCCTATACTAGGTTCGTCTAATATGTATAATACTCCCATAAGTGCAGAACCAATTTGAGTTGCAAGTCTTATTCTTTGAGCTTCTCCTCCAGATAAAGTACCAGAGTTTCTTGATAGATTTAAATAATCTAAACCTACATCTATTAAGAAATTAAGTCTATTTTTTATTTCTCTTATTATTTGATCACTTATTATTGTGTCCTTTTCAGAGAATTCTAATGAATTAATGTACTCTAATTCTTCCTTTATAGATAGTTTAGTAAATTCATATATATTTTTATCTCCTACTAAAACAGCTAAAGCCTCTTTTTTAAGTCTTGCTCCATTACACTTTGGACAAGGATTATCACTCATATATTGCTCAATATCATTCTTTATAATATCTGAGTTAGTATCTCTATATCTTCTCTTTAAAGAATTTATTTCTCCATCATAAGCATAATTATATTGAGATTTCACGCCATCTTTAGTATAGATAACCTTCATTTTCTTTCCATTAGTTCCATAGAGAATTAAATCTAATTCTTTCCTACTTAACTCTTTTACAGGTCTACTTAAGTCAACATCATATTCTTCACTTAAAGCCTTTAAAATAGCAAAGGTCCATGAATCTTCCTTTAATCTTCCTTCACCCCAAGTAGCTATGGCTCCTTCTAGTATACTTAACTCTTTATTTGGAATAACTAGATTTTCATCAATCTCCATTAATGTTCCTAATCCATCACAACAATCACATTTACCAAATGGAGAGTTAAAAGAAAATAATCTTGGTGCAAGTTCATCTATACTTAATCCACACTCTGGACATGCAAACTTCTCACTAAATAATATATCTTCTCCATCTATAATATTAATTAATACTAGTCCTTCTGAAAGCTTTAATGCAGTTTCTATAGAATCTGATAATCTTCCTTCTACACCTTCTTTAATTATTATTCTATCTACAACAGCCTCAATATTATGCTTTATATTCTTTTCTAGCTTTACTTCCTCTTCTGTAAGTTCGTAAATTGAGCCATCAACTCTAGCTCTGACAAATCCGCTTCTTTTTATATTGTCTAAAACTTTTTCGTGAGTTCCTTTTTTACCTCTAATCACTGGAGCTAAAACTTGAATTTTAGTTCTATCCCCAAGTTCCATTATACTATCCACAATTTGATCAACAGATTGTTGCTCTATTGGAATTTTACATTTAGGACAGTATGGTTTTCCTACTCTTGCGTATAATAGTCTTAAATAATCATATATTTCAGTAATAGTTCCAACTGTTGAACGTGGATTCTTACTAGTTGTCTTTTGATCTATAGATATAGCTGGTGATAATCCTTCAATATACTCTACATCAGGCTTATCCATTTGCCCTAAAAATTGTCTTGCATAGGATGAAAGAGATTCAACATATCTTCTTTGTCCTTCTGCATATAAAGTGTCAAATGCTAATGAAGACTTTCCAGATCCTGATAAACCTGTAAATACTACTAACTTATCTCTAGGTATCTCTAAAGATACATTTTTTAAATTATGTACCTTAGCACCTTTTATTATTATTTTATCCTTCATATTATGACCTTTCTCCTTATATTCACATTCGCTCGAACAAGCGTTCTTTATTATATTCTAATTTTTATTATATTTATTGTCAATTATATATTAAAGTATTTGCAAAAAAAGAGTGTAATAAACAGACACATTTTATCACACTCATTTTTATATTAATTTATATTCATTTCGAAACCTTTTACTTTATCTTTTGTAATTGAATCTATATAAATTTCTATTATTCCATCACCTTCTTGAAGTATCTCAAAATTAGTAATTAATTCAATAGGTATGATATTATTTCCTTCTTCATAACTATGCTGTTCTTGTGCTTTGAATTTATACTTATCTTCTTCTATTTTATATTGTATATCTTGAACATTTTCAGCTTTTAAGGTTAATATATTATCTTTATAACTTTCAAAAGAAATATTGTATTTATTATCTTGAACAACTTCTTTATTTAAATCTACTATAACCTTTTTATCATATTTTTCATCATAGAAAATACTATCAGCTTTTAATTTAATGTTAGTGTCCTTAACTTCACCTTCAAATTCTATATTATTGTTTCCACTATTATCAAAATTTAAATATGAAGAGGATATCTTATATTCATTCCCTTTTCCATCTATTAATACTGGATTTTCAAATTTAACAAAATTATATTTATCACTATTTAATCTAAAGCTAATACTCGTTCTTGTTTTAGAGGTATTTACTTCCTTTATTTCAATATCTCCAATTTCTGTTTTAATTATATTGTTATTAATAGAAATATTACTTTTCCCAAATTTATCATCTAAATTTATTGGGACCTTAAAAACTGCTAACTTTTCTGACTTATCCTTATTATAGACATTAAATATCATTAAGAAATTATTTTCAAACTTCTCAAAATTCACTTTAATATAGTCTCCACTTTTCCCATATGCTTCTGTGGTATAACCATAAAAAGCACTTATTTTATCTTCATTATTTATATCAGTTAAATCAACTTCTACATAGTATTCATCTTCCACTTCATATTCTATCCACATTGATTTGTAATCACCAACTAAGGTATTTACCTTTAATTTAATTCCATTTATCTCATTTTCATATCCTATATTTTGAATTAGCCCATCTTCAACTGCATTACTAAAACCTTTATCTATAGTTAAAAAGTAAGCTAGCCTTCCCATTATAGGAATATTTTGAGCTGAAGCAGAAAGTTTAGGAAATATATTTAACAATATAAAGAATAATAGAAAGGATGCTACAAGAAGTTTACTTAATAATTTAATGTTATAAATCTTCTTTTTTTTCCCTTCGTTTATAGATTTAATAACTATAAATTCTAATTCTTCAGGAATCTCTATATTCTTATAAACTATTTTTTCTTTATTAAATAAATCTTTCATAACTATTCCTCCTCAATTTCTTTTCGTAGTAAATTTAAGGCTTTATGAATTTTATTTTTCACTTGAGACTCCCTTAAGCTTAATATCTCTGATATTTCTCTTATTTTATAGCCGTGAAAATATTTCAATACTATTATTATTCTAAGTTCTTCATTTAAATTTTGAATTAATAAATTAAAGCTATCTCCTTTATTTTTTGATTTATTAATCAATCTTTCCATATCCTGAATATGAGATCTTATATAGTTTCTCCTTATTATTGATAAGATATTCCTCAAAAACCTTCTCCCTACCCCTTATAAACAATATTTTTCCTCCAATCAAAAGCCTATTTTACTATGTATACTATATAGACGAATAAAAAACTCATTTTGTTTGAACAAAAAAAATATAAATTTAAAATATATTAATTAAAAAAACTCCATCAGGAGCTTTTCATTAATTTTTCATTCTTCATTATTGATTTTACATTGTGCACTATCACCCTAAACTCCCTAGGGAGTTTTATCCTTAATTATGCATTATGCATTACTCATTATTAATTGTGCGTCAGCACACTATACTCCCTCAAAGTTAAACAAAGGAATAAAACTTTCACTATCCGTTCCCTCTTCTTGGATGAATCCATTTTTAACCCCTATATTTAAAGCGTAATCAATAAGAGCTTCGTAATGCTTTTGATTTAAAGGTTTATTTATTTCTGAATATTCTTTCACATGCTCTAATGGCGTATACTGATTCATAATACTTATATAAACCTTATTCTCATAGGTATTATAAATATGATCTATTATTTTTTTAGAATCAAATAATAGTCCTGGTAGCATAAGATGTCTTATTATAACTCCCTTTTGTACTATCCCATTTTTATCAAATTTAACTTCTCCTACTTGATTTACCATTTCATCAATAGCAGCTTTAGCATAATTAAAATAGTCTTTAGCCTTTGAATACTTGCTAGAATATTTACTATCAAAATACTTCATATCTGGTAAATATACATCTATATATCCTTTTAATAGCTTTATAGTTTCTGCTTTCTCATATCCACTACTATTATAAATAATGGGAAGCTTTAATCCATTGCATCTAGCTATTTTTATAGCCTCTATTATTTGAGGAACATAGTGAGTTGGAGTAACTAAATTAATATTTAATGCCCCTTTTTCTTGAAGTTCAATAAATATTTCCGCTAATCTCTCTATGGTTATTTCCTTTCCCCATCCACATTGACTTATATCATAATTTTGACAAAAAACACATTTTAATGTGCAATATGAGAAGAATACTGTTCCAGACCCTATATCCCCTGATATACATGGTTCTTCCCAATAATGAAGAGCAGCCCTAGCTACCCTTATTTTTTCTCCAGCTCCACAAAATCCTCTTTTCCCATCCAATCTATTTGCTCCACAATCTCTTGGACACAAGTGACACTTCTCTAATAATTCCATAAACCAATCACCTCAGGCTTCTTAAAAACTTTTGACCAAATTTATTTAAATAATAAATATTATACTCTCTTCTATGCTTAACACCAATCTCCACTCAGCATAAATTAAGCCTACTTTTATAATTTTATCATCTATCTTTTTATTTCTATAATATGTACCTATATTATAATTAAAAATACCTTAATAAGTACAAATAAAAAAACCCAAGTAATACTTGAGTTCTTTTAATATAAATTATATCATTTTTTGCTTTTTAAATCATTAATAATATCACGTAACTCTGCTGCCCTTTCAAATTGCAGGTTCTTAGCTGCTTCCATCATCTCTTCAGTATACTTCTTAATTAACTTCTTCTTATCTTTTTCGGAAACTTCCTTAACATTTTCAGACTTATAATCAACTTTTTCTTCTGCTACCTTAGTGGCTTCAATTACGTCTCTTACTTCTTTAATTATAGTTTGTGGAACAATTCCATTATCCTCATTATACTGCATTTGAATTTTTCTTCTTCTTTCAGTTTCCTTAATAGCTTTATCCATAGACTTTGTAATTGTATCTGCATACATTATTACTCTACTTTCAGAATTTCTAGCTGCTCTTCCTATTGTTTGAACTAAGGATGTTTCTGATCTTAAGAAACCTTCTTTATCAGCATCAAGAATTGCAACTAAAGCTACCTCAGGAATATCAAGTCCTTCTCTAAGTAAGTTAATTCCAACTAGTACATCATATTCTCCAAGTCTTAATTCTCTTATAGTTTTCATTCTCTCTATAGTTTCTATATCTGAATGCATATAAGTAGTCTTTATCCCTAAGTCTTTTAAGTACTTTGTTAAATCCTCTGCCATCCTCTTAGTTAATGTAGTAATAAGAGTTCTGAATCCTTTTGCCGTTGTTTTCTTAATTTCAGCATACAAATCATCTATTTGTCCTTTAACTGGTCTTATTTCTATTACTGGATCCAACAATCCTGTGGGTCTTATAACTTGTTCAGCTATATTAGTTGAATGGTCTAGTTCATATTGTGCTGGTGTAGCACTAACAAATACTACTTGATTTATCTTTTTCTCAAATTCAGCAAACTTTAATGGCCTATTATCATAAGCACAAGGTAGTCTAAAACCATAATCTACCAAAGTGTTCTTTCTAGATCTATCTCCTGCATACATTGCTCTACATTGTGGTAATGTAACATGACTTTCATCTATAAACATTAAAAAATCATCTGGGAAATAATCTAATAAAGTTTGAGGAGGTGTCCCTGGTGCTCTACCATCTAAAATTCTTGAGTAATTTTCTATTCCACTACAATATCCCATTTCTCTAATCATTTCTATATCAAAATTAGTTCTTTGTCTTAACCTTTGAGCTTCTAATAACTTTTCTTGACTATTAAGTTCCTTAAGTCTATCCTCAAGTTCATCTTCAATTTGACTTATAGCCTTTTCTAATACTTCTTGTGATGTAGCAAAGTGGGAAGCTGGTGAAATAGAAACGTGATTTCTCTCACCTAAAATATTTCCAGTTAAAACATCAAACTCTCTTATTCTTTCTATTTCATCTCCAAAAAATTCAACTCTTATTCCTTTATTGGAGGATGACGCAGGAATTATATCTAGAGAATCTCCTCTTACTCTAAAACTTCCTCTAGCAAAATCAATATCATTTCTTTCATATTGAATTTCTATAAGTTTTCTCATTATTTCATCTCTATCTTTTATCATTCCAGGTCTTAATGAAATAGTTAGCTTTTTATATTCCTCAGGATTACCTAAGCCATATATACATGAAACTGAAGCAACTATTATAACATCTCTTCTCTCTAATAAAGCAGATGTTGCAGAGTGCCTTAATTTATCTATTTCATCATTTATTGCTGCATCTTTCTCAATAAAGGTATCAGTTTGTGGAACATATGCTTCTGGTTGATAGTAATCGTAATAAGATACGAAATATTCTACTATGTTATTAGGGAAAAACTCCTTAAACTCTGAGCATAATTGGGCAGCTAATGTCTTATTGTGAGCTAATACTAATGTAGGTCTTTGAACTCTCTCAATTATATTTGCCATAGTATAAGTTTTTCCTGAACCAGTTACTCCTAATAATGTTTGAGCTCTATCACCGTTATTTATAGAATTAACTAAACTCTCTATAGCTTGTGGCTGATCTCCAGTTGGTTTAAACTTTGATTCTAGTTTAAAATCAGGCATTTATTTTCACTATTACTCTAGTATCTAAAGTAACTTTCCCCTTTCTATATATTACATTTTTCTCTTACTAATAAATAAATTATACATATAATTATCTCTTATTACAAAAAATTATTATAAAAAATATTTACTCTAAAATTTAAAAGTATATATTGTTTATGAGAAAAATGGACATACATCGAATTTGAAAATTACTATTTAGGGGTGTATCATATATATAGGGACTACATTAAAAGGGGAGCGTGAAAATATGAAAATTATGAAAATGAAAAAACTCAACATTTTTACAGCTTTTGTATTGACAGGTGTTATGTTAATGTCCCAAAGCATCAACTATGCTTACGCCTATGAGCCAACTCAAAAAGAACAAGCTGTAGAAGAAAATCAAACAACTGAAGCAGTAAATCAAGAAACTAAAGAAGTAAATCAAGCAACTGAAGAAGTAAATCAAGAAACTAAAGAAATAAATCAAACAACTGAAGAAGCAGTAGAAGAAACAACAAAGCAAGAAACTACTAAAGTTGAAGAAATAACTAAAGAAAGTACTAAAGTGCCAGTAACTACAGCTACAAAAACAGCAGGTGATAATGATGTTCAAATACAAGCTGAAAATGATGCTATTATTGTTGCTAAAATTGGTAATAAAACATACAGTACATTAGATGAAGCAATCAATGAAGTAACTGATAATCAAGAAATTGAATTGCAAAGTGATGCAACATTAACTGTAAATACAATTAATAAACCTGTAACAATACTAGGTAATGCTCATACAGTTACTGTCCCAAAACAACCTGAAACAGAAAATGGAATCCTTATTATTAATAATAAATTAACATTCTATAATACAAATGTTAAATTTGGAAATGATTCTAAATGGAGTATTTCTATGAATAGTTCAGGTGTATTGAATCTTTATAAAGGAACTACTTGTACAATTGAAAAGTATGGTATTTATACAAATCCAAACGCTACAATTAATGTTGATAATTCAACATTAAAAATGCAAGGAATTGGTTATACAGCAATTATGGCTGAAGACTTTGCTAATATGAATGTTACAAACGGTTCAACAGTATCAATTAAAAATGTTCATGATCAAAATAATGACGCTAACGGAATTACTTCAGTAAAAATCAAAGTATCTAATTCCAAGTTTGAAATTAATGATATTGCTAACCAAGGTTTAGTAAAATGTGAATTAGATTTAGAAGCTGGTGCAATTGCTAACATCAGTGAAACTGATATTGGAATGACAGGTTTCAATGATACTAATGTTCTTACAATGCATGCAGGATCTAGTTTAAACTTATTTGATAATAAAAGTGCTGGAATCTTCTTATGGGGAGGAAATGTTCATGTCCAAAAAGGTAGTGAATTAAATATCACTAATACTGGAAGTGATTTAACTGACCCAATTGATAATCCATACTGTGGTGGTATCGCTGTTCGTTACTCTAGAGGTAATGGGTACGCAAATCTAAATTTTGAAGATGGTGCTACTGTAAATATTTTGAATAATGGTGTTTCTGGAATTCATGGCGATGGAGACTTCTATTTAGGATCTGGAACTACAATTATGTATAATGGATTTAATTCTCTTTACGGTGGAGGTATTCATCATAATATCGGAACAATCACAATGTCTGATGCTGTAAAACTTTATAACAACCACGCAGCTACTGCTGGTGATGATGTTTATAATACAGGTAAAGGAATTATCCAATTGGAAAAAGTCGGAGAAGACTGGATGTTAGAAGATTGTGATCCTGAACATGCTATCGATGGTTGGTATGAGGATGGAAACAACGAAAATGGAACTCGTTGGAATGCAGATGATAAAGAAACTCGTTATGTAGAACTTCAAGAACCAGGGAAAATGGAAGGTGTAAAAGCTTTAAAAGCTGCTCATGGAGTATTAAAATATAAAGTAACAGTTAACTATTTAGATGTTGATTCAAATGAAAAAATCAGTGAATCTAATGTAACAACTGTTGAATTTAAAGATCCTTATGATGTAACTAATTTTGATAAAATTAAAATTGATGGTTATACTTATGTAAAAACTGAAGGTAATTTAACATGTGACTCTACTGAAGCAGATAGTGTTATCAATGTTTATTACAAAAAAATCCAAGAACCACCAAAAGACGAACCTACTAAAGATGAACCTACTAAAGACCAACCTACTAAAGACGAATCTAAAAATGTTTATACGACTAAAGATACATCTAAAAAAGATCCAAAAACAGGTGATGAAATGAATACTAACTTATATCTTGGTTCAGATTTATTTGCAATTTCAGCTGCTATAATCTTAGCAGTATTAAAATACAGAGTTAAAGGAAACTAGTATATAAGTTAACTAAAAAATATTATATTGTTAAAAAGAGGAATGGAATATCCTTTCCTCTTTTTGTTTGGTGCGTTTTTTCTTACAAAATAAAAAGAAAGCTTAATGCTTTCTCTTCATTTCATCTAATACCTTCTTAAAATCGTCATTATCTACACTAATAACATTATCTGCCTTTACCATTCTCGGCACTAATAGCATTCCTACCTTTTTATTCCTTGGTAATATTCTTAAATCGACTATTTCCCCGGTAATTTTTTTAACTTTAAATGTAATTTCGGTAAAATTCTCTCTTACAGCTTTAAAAACTTCAACTTCTGATAAAGCTTTTTCACCATTAACTTCTAAGATCTTATCTCCTCTTCTTATTCCTGATTCATAAGCTGGGGAAGTTGGTGCTACTTCTAAAACAGAAACTCCATTATCATCAGTAAAGTAAATATATTGTCCACTTTCTTCTATTTTATTTTGTATCTTAATCATAAGTTCATGTCCTAAAGGAGCAAATATGACAACAACAATTTGTCCAATAATTCCAATTTGAGCCAATTGGGATACTAATGCTAATATAATTCCATATATTAATATTCCAACTCCAGAATAAACTGGTTTTATATTTTTTCCTTTTGTAAAAGAAACAGAATTATAGGATACAACTCCATATAATGGTATAGCTGAAATAATTGCCGAACTTAACAACAATAATGCTTGTGACTTATTAATTATTGGCCACCAATCTGGTGTTGCAACTGCTGTTGTAACTGCTGTTGATATATTACTTGTTATAGCTATAAATATTGCTACTGGCAGTGCCCAATATCTATTATATGCAAATCCCCCTACTATTTTTCCGTCTCTATTTGAAAAAACAGGTATGGCTCCTCTGCCTCCATCAAATATCACTAGAATCCCTTCTACTATATGCATAATACCAACAAAGGTCATAAGTGATAATATATTTACATTTATGTATGAATCAGTATTTGTATTACTTGCTAAAAAACTAGATAGAATACTTACAGCTCCTAATACTGCTCCAGAGTATGAGAAACAAATAAATCTCTTTTTTATAAAAAGTAACAGTATAGAAATCATAAACATGACTTCTATTCCTGAATTATCATTAAAAATTATTCCCGCTATACTTAACATTACACTAACTATAGCTCCAGCAATTATTCCTAAAGCTATTTGAGATAATGTAAGTTCTAAAGGGGAGTTAATTGTCTCCCCAATAGTCATTTTTTGCATCATAGATATTCTCTTATTTTTCGAATAAAACATTACACCTAAAATTACTAGCATAAATATATGCATAGGCTCAACAATAGCATAAGCTACAGTTCTTAATGTATATAGTATTAACTCCATTTGTGAGCCTCCTATTTTATCTTTTCCTTTATAACTTCTAATCCCTTATTAAATTGAGGATCTATACTTCTATCATATTCCTTTTCTAAAATATCCTTTGGAATCTCTACTTCTATATCTGGCTTAATTCCTATTTTGTGTATGTTTTCTCCCTTAGGAGTATAATATTTAGAAGTTGTTACTTTTAATCCACCATTACCATCTTTAAATTCTATTAATTGTTGAACAATACCTTTACCAAAACTTGTTGTTCCTACTATAGTTCCTGCTTCATAATCTCTTAATGCTCCAGTTACTACTTCTGATGCTGATGCACTTCCTCCATCAATTAATATTACTAATGGCATTCCTTCAGCTTCTCCGCCTACTGATTTTGCTTCTTGCTTTTTATCATACTTATCTATTGTATAGGTTACTACTTCTCCCTTAGGTATAAATTGAGATGCAACTTTAACAGCTTCATCAAGGAATCCACCTGGATTTCCTCTTAAATCTAGTATCATTCCCTGCATACCTTGAGACTTTAATTCAACTATCTTATCCTTAAAGTTCTTTGCTACATCTTCATCAAAGGAAGATATTTGTATATATCCAATGTTTCCATCTATAATTTCTCCTCTAACAGAAACAACTTTTATTTCATCTCTCACTATTGTAATATCAAGATATTCAGTTCCTTCTCTTGATACAGTTAAGGTTACTTCTTGACCCTTTTCTCCTCTTATTACCGCTATAGTTTTATCTAAATTAGGTTCTGTTATTTCATTGCCATTTACTTTTAAAATTACATCTCCAGCTTTTAATCCTGCTTTTTCTGCTGGTGATCCTTCAATTGGTGACACAACTGTTATTTTATTATCTTTAATTCCTAATTGTGCTCCAATTCCTACAAAATGGCCTTCGCTTTGTTCCACAAAAGACTTATATTCACTGGCATTCATAAAGACTGTATAGGGATCATTTATTGATTGAGTCATTCCCTTAATAGCAGCTTCCAATAGAGCATTATCATCTAATTCACCATCATACTTTGTTAATAATGCATCTCTAACTTGAAATAATAATTCATACTTTTTAACATCTTTTATTTCACTGACATCTTTTGCTACATCTTCACTAACACTTATTAAGCTTAAGCCATTAAAAGCAGATAAATTTCCTATATAAAAAAACATAAAATTTGATAGTATGAAAACTATAACTAATCCTACTATTATCAAGGGCTTTTTGCGTTTGCCTTTATACTCCTTATTCTCCTCCATATTCTAATACTTCCTTTCATAAAACTATAAATACTCTTTAAATATAATTTAAGTGGAGATAAACTCCACTTAAATTATATTATTTATTCTTTCTTTTTATTAATCTATTTATACATCTAAGAATTTTCTTAATGCTACTATACTTCCTAAAGCACCTATTACTGCTCCACCTAATAAGAATATCCAAGTTAAAGTTCCTAAAACAAAACTTGGTGAAACTAAAGAAACTAAGAACATATTTGATACTATGTATCCAAATATCCACTTATATAATGCATATAATAATATACTTGCAAGTAGGGATCCAACTATACCTATTATCATACCTTCAATTATAAATGGCCATCTTATAAACCAATCAGTAGCTCCTACGTACTTCATTATTCCTACTTCTCTTCTTCTAGAGTATACTGTTATTTTAGTTGTATTAGTAATTAAGAATATAGATACTCCTATAAATACAACAAATAATATTAATCCAGCAATTCTAACTCCACCAACAAATGAACTTATTGTATCAATCATATCCTGTTGATTTGATATATCCTCTACTCCAGTCATGCCTTTTACAGCTTCAGTAATATGTGTAGCATCTTCTGGGCTCTGTAATTTTACTATAAATGAACTTGGAAGTGGGTTGTCTTTTAAATCATATCCTTCTAATAAGCCTTGATTATCTTTTAGCATATCCTTTAAATTAACAAAAGCTTCTTCCTTTGATTCGTATATAACTTCCTTAACCCCATCTAATTCATTAAGCTTCATTTCTATTTCTCTTTGATCTATCAACTTAATATCATTATCTAGATAAACCTTAATTTCAAGCTTTGATGCAACATCATCTATTGCCTTATTGAAATTTAAACCAAGTAATATGAAAGTACCAAATATAAAGAATGTAATTAGTACAGTAATCATAGCTGCTATACTTAGTGTTCTATTTCTCTTAAGGCTCTTAAAAGCATCTATAAAAAAGTACTTTAACGTATTAAACTTCATCTTCGTACATCCCCCTTGCTGTATCTCTTACAACACATCCTTTTTCTATAGCAATAACTCTTTTCTTCATGCTATCTACTATTTCCTTAGCATGTGTAGCCATTAAAATTGTAGTTCCAGCTCTATTAATATCCTCTAAAAGTTCCATTATTTCCTTTGAAGTTTCTGGATCAAGATTACCTGTCGGCTCATCACAAATTAAAACTGATGGGTTATTAACTATAGCTCTTGCTAATGCAACCCTTTGTTGCTCACCACCAGATAGTTCATTTGGGAACATTTTATATTTATGAGAAAGGCCTACTAAAGAAAGCACCATTGGTACTCTTTTTCTTATATCCTTTTGAGAAGCTTCAACTACTCTCATAGCAAAAGCAACATTTTCATATACATTTAATGTTGGAATCAATCTGAAATCTTGATAAACCATCCCTATCTTTCTTCTGTAATATGGTGTTTGCCTTCTAGAAATACCAGAAAGTTTCTTACCAGCCACTATTATTTCTCCAACAGTAGGTTCTACTTCCTTTATTAACATCTTTATGAAAGTTGATTTCCCTGCTCCTGAGGGTCCAACTAAAAATACAAATTCTCCTGATTCTATACCTATATTTACATCTGCTAAAGCCTTAACATTATTATCATATAGCTTAGATACATTTTTAAATTCTATCATTTTCTCTAACACCTCGCACATAAGCGTATTTTAAAACCTATAGCGTTATTATAGCATAACAAAGCTTAAGTAAAAACTTTTTTTATACTTTTACACTTAATAAAATCTACATTCTGCCCTATTTCCATTAAATTTTCATTAATTCTTAATAATCTTTAAATCCTTCTCCTAATGCTTCTGTAGATTCACTTACAGTTAAAAATGCCTCTGGATTATTTAATTTTATAAATTGTTTTAATGTTATAAATTGCTTAGAACTCAAAACAGTATAAACTACAGTCATGTTTTCCTTTGAGTATCCACCTTTTCCGGATAATACTGTACATCCTCTATTTATATCATTATTTATAAAATCTACAACTAACTTTTCCTTATTTGTGATTATAAATACTTGTTTAACAGGATTTATACCTGCAATAAATTTATCTACTAAAATTCCTATTAATATAGCACTTAAAAGACCAAAAAGGCCCTTTTCAACACCAAAAGAATAAATAGCTAATAAAGTTACAGTACAATCTGCTAATAATAATCCTTGCCCTATTGGTAAATGGAAATATTTATTAATAATCTTTGCAACTATACTAGTTCCACCAGTTGATGCGTCTTGGTAAAAAGTTATTGCAGTACCAAAAGCTAATACCGCTGAACCAAATACACAAGCTAATACTAAGTTATCAGTTATAGCCCTTGGATTTAAAAAGCTTTCGAAAATCCACATTATTACTGATAACATTACTGTAGTATAAATACTTTTTGCTCCGAAAGAACTTCCTATTACTAAAAAAGCAAGAGCAAATAATATAATATTAAATATAAAAACTAATATACTTGGATTAATATTGATTAATTGATTAATTGCTAAAGCTAACCCTGAAACTCCACCTGCTGCTATATCTAGCGGAAAGAAAAAATATTCTAACCCAAATGCAACTATTGCTACTCCTACAGTAGCTAAAAAATATTCTCTTAATTTTTTCATATATCTTCTATTCTCCTTCTAATAAATATTACAATTAAAAGGTTATTGTATATTTTTAAATCCTTCTCCCATAACTTCATGCACTTCTCCAACTGTTATAAAGGCTTTTGGATCAACTTTACTTATATACTGTTTAAGCTTTATAAATTCATTTCTTCCTAAAACTGCATATAATATATAAGTATCATTTCCTGAAAACCCTCCAACACCTTTTAAAAATGTGCATCCTCTCTCTAATTCATCCATTATAAACTTACCAATTTCATCGCTTTTTGTACTTATAACTGTTACTTCCTTACAAACATGAAATCCTTCTATAACCTTATCAATAGCAATTCCATTAATAATGACTGAAAGTAATCCATATAAACCTATATTTATACCAAAAGTAACTGCTCCTAATAAGGTTACTATAAAATCAACAGCTAATAAAGACTTTCCTATATCAATATGGAAAAATTTATTCATAATTTTTGCTATGGTATCTGTTCCACCTGTTGACGCATTTGCATTAAATACTATAGCCATTCCTATTGCTGTAATAAAAGTACCAAATATAGATGCCAACATCAAGTCATTTGTTAATGCTATTGGTGAAAAAAAGGTTTCAATAATAGTCATCATTCCAGCTAAACTAAAACTTGATACTATTGTCTTAACTCCAAAATTTTTTCCAAGAAAAATAAACCCAATTACAAATAAAAATAAATCCATTATAAATACCAATGGTCCTGTTGAAATAGATGGAATATAATGATTAATTACTATAGCTAAACCAGTTAGTCCCCCTGCTGCTATATTATTAGGTATGAAAAAATATTCTAATGATACTGCTACCAAGAATACTCCTATAAATATTAATATATATTCCTTTAAACTTTCCCTCATATAAATCTCCTTTACCAAATAATTTTTATTATTTTCCCACATTATATATCTTTCTATCCAGATATAATTTGAATTTATTCCATAATCTTAATAGTTCTATGTAAATATTATATTATGTTTTTATATTAAAAGTAATTGAAAAATAAAAAGCTGTAGATATTTCTACAGCTTAATGGTAAATATAGCTATTTTTTAGTAATTTATTTAAATTATTATAGTAAACTTATTATTTTTTTAATGTAATTGCTTTTTTTACTTTTTCAATAACATTATTAGTTGTTAATCCATATGCTTTTAATAATTGATCTGGCAATCCACTTTCTCCAAAAGTATCTTGAACTCCAACCTTTAATACTGGAACTGGAATTTCTTCTGATAAAACTTCTGAAACTGCTGAACCTAAGCCTCCAATTACATTATGTTCTTCAACTGTTACAATAGCACCAGTCTCTTTAGCTGCTTTAATTAAAATTTCTTTATCTATTGGTTTTAATGTATGTATATTAATAACTCTTGCATTGATTCCATCTTTCTTTAGTTCTTCTTTAGCTTCTAATGCAACATCCACCATAATTCCAGTAGCAACTATAGTAACATCATTTCCTTCTGATAAAGCAACTCCCTTACCAATTTTAAATTCATAAGTGCTTTCATCATTTATTATATTTACTGCTGCTCTCCCTAATCTAACATAGCAAGGACCATCATATTCTGAAATAGCTTTAATTGCAGCAGCAGTTTCTACTGCATCTGCTGGGCATATTACTGTCATATTAGGAATACTTCTCATTAATGATAAATCCTCTATTGCTTGGTGAGAGGCTCCATCTTCTCCAACAGTTAATCCTGCATGAGTTGCACATATTTTCACATTTAGTTTTGGATAACATATTGAATTTCTTATTTGTTCAAATGCTCTTCCAGCTGCAAACATAGCAAAAGTACTTACATAAGGAATTTTTCCACAAGTTGATAAACCCGCAGCAACTCCCATCATATTTCCTTCAGCTATACCCATATTGAAGAATCTTTCTTCGCAAACCGCTTTAAAATCTGCAGTCTTTGTAGATTTTGAAAGATCAGCATCTAAAACCACAATATTTTCATTTACATTAGCTAATTCAGCTAATGCTCTTCCATAAGCTTCTCTTGTTGCAATCTTATTACTCATTAGTTGCTACCTCCAATTTCTATTAATGCTTGTTCGCACTGCTCCTTGCTTGGTGCTGTTCCATGCCATCCTGCTTGATTTTCCATGAATGAAACACCCTTACCTTTTACAGTCTTACAAACTATTACTGTTGGTCTGCCCTTAACTTTTTTTCCTTTTTCTATTGCATCTTGAATTGCTTCTATATCATGGCCATCTATCACTAGAACATTCCATCCAAAAGCTTCAAATTTCTTATCAATTGGTGATGGATTCATTACTTTTGTTATATCTCCATCTATTTGTAACCCATTGAAATCCACAAAAGCAGTTAAATTATCTAATTTATAATGAGCTGCTGACATTGCAGCTTCCCAAACTTGACCTTCTTCTAATTCCCCATCACCTAAAAGAGTATATACTCTATAATCCTTTTTATCAATTTTACCAGCTAAAGCCATTCCAACAGATACTGAAATCCCTTGGCCTAAAGAACCTGTTGACATATCAACTCCTGGTAAACACTTCATACTTGGATGACCTTGTAACCTAGAGTTAATCTTTCTTAATGTACTTAGTTCTTCAACTGGAAAATATCCTCTTCTAGCTAACACACTATATAATACAGGGGCAGCATGACCTTTTGATAGTACAAATCTATCTCTATTTTCATCTTTAGGATCTTTAGGATCTATGTTCATTTCTCCAAAATATAATGTAGTTAATATATCTGCTGCTGATAATGAGCCACCTGGATGTCCTGAACGAGATTCAGTTAACATAGAAATTATATCCTTACGAACTATTTTTGCTAATGATTTTAATTCCTCAACGTTTTTAATCATCTATTTTCCTCCTAAGATTTTATTTCCTGTAAATATATTGTGCTATATTTGACGAAATTATTTTATCATACAAATATTATTTTGTATATACTATATCTTTCTTTTTATAAGAAATTAGCATATGTTTTATAATAAATAGTATATCACTTTAGTTTTTTTATATAGTTTTCTATAAAAAAATACATAATAAAAGAAACCCATTTGGGTTTCTAAGTATTTAATATATTTAATTACCTAAACAAAACCTTTTTTTGAATAATATTTATGCCAAATTCAAACTAATTAACAGGGCTTTATTTACCTTTCTCATATCAGAATCAGTCATATGACCTATCTTTTCTTTCAACCTTTTCTTATCTAAAGTTCTTAACTGTTCTAACAAAACAACAGAATCTCTATTTAGTCCATATTCTTCTGAAGAAATTTCAACATGAGTTGGTAACTTAGCTTTATTAATCTGTGATGTTATAGCTGCAACAATAACTGTTGGACTATACTTATTACCTATATCATTTTGAATTATTATTACAGGTCTGATTCCACCTTGCTCTGATCCAATTACAGGGCTTAAATCTGCATAAAAAATATCCCCTCTTTTTACTACCATAGTCGTCATTAGAAATATCACACTCCGCAAAGCCAGTTCTCATATTCATCAATAACTTCGTTTTCGCATTGGAAAGAAAGCTCTGCAAGTTCTAAATTAATCATTGCCATTTCTTGATAACCTTCTCTCATAATTTCAAAAACATCCATATTTAATTGATCTTTATTATATTCTATTAGGGAATCCCCAATAAATTGACTATTTTTTTTAATTTTAACTACATTTTTTAAAAATTTTAGATTATTAATTTTTTTAGACATAATTTGCCTCCAGGTAGTAAAGGATCTATGTATAAATAAATTATATTGCAAATTATGTCCTTTTGTCAAAAATTATGTTTATTTTTTTAATATTTTTTAAATTTTTTTTATATCCTTATAAATCAAATTTAATTTTATTAGTTTCTAAAACTAATTTCACCATATGTACTCTATTTCATCCAATTTCTCAAATTGTAATTATATAATTTTTAAATATTGAACTGGTATTCATTTATTTTTTATTTTAATAACTCTTCATCTAATTCTTTTAATTTCTCAAAATTTCTATATACTATTCTTACTCTGTCTTTATTATTTTTATCGTATACAATTGCTCCTATAGGTGCTTTTTTCTGCTTATCGATAAAAACTTTAACTTTATCTAAATTATCATTTTTTAAAAATAATTCACTTGTAAAAACAATATATTCAGTATCTCCCCACTCTTCTTGACCTTCTTGTAACCCCTCATTATTAATAGGATAAGATAATAACTTATTTAAAAAACTTATGGAATATAAATCATTCATGCTATTTTCTATAGTATATTCCTTATTTGACACATTATCTTTAACTAGAATCATATTTTCTTTATAAATCTTAGTTCTATCTTGTCCAAAATCTATTTTGCCACCAACATCTTTTTTATAATATTGAATTGCATTTTGTCTCTCTTCATCTCTTGAATTTTTAATTAAAAATTCAACATCTGTTGTATATGCTTTAATATCCTTTAACGATTTAATTATTTCCTCATTTGTTGGTTCGGCAGTCATTCTAAATATAATAACTAAAGTAATTAGTATTACAGGTATAAATACCAAAAGTATTAGTAATAATTTTTTCTTCATTATATCCTCCCTGGATGTTGTTACTTATTACTACTAATATTAAATTCAATTAAGATTTATTCATATATAATTCATAGCTCTCGATATATTTTCCATAACTTCAGATGCTGTTGTTGAATATTTCCCCTCTGAAGCAAACTCCCCAGCTAATCCATGGACATAAGCCCCAATTAAAGCAGATTCTATTGCAGTATGTCCTTGAGCTAAAAGAGCTGAAATGATTCCTGTTAAACAATCTCCCATTCCTCCAGAAGCCATCTTACTATTACCACTACTATTTATGTAAACACATTCCCCATCAGTAATTATGGTGTTATAACCCTTTAATAAAACCACAACTTTATTTTCTTTTGCAAATTTCTTTGCTACATCTACCCTATTTTCTTCAACATATTCTATACTCTTATCTATAAGTCTTGCCATTTCTCCTGGATGTGGTGTTAGTATAGCTCTTTCTTTTATTCCCATCATTATTTCGCTATTACTTTTTATTAAATTAAATGCTCCAGCATCTATGACAAACTTCTTATCCTTATATTTAATTAAATCAGCAAAAATATCTTTATATTTATTTTCCTTATCAATACCTGGTCCTATGGCAATAACATTAACATTTTTAAATAAGCTCTTTAAGTCCTCCATAGACTCAATATTGGCTGTCATTGCTTCAACTAACTTACTACTTAATTTATCTTGCACATATTTTGTTGTAACCAAAGTAGTTAATCCAGCACCTGCCCTTACGCATGATTCTGTTGATATATATGCTGCTCCTGTATACCCCTTACTACCAGCTAAAATCGCAACTTTTCCGTACATTCCTTTATGACCATATTTTTCCCTCTTTCTCAATAACTTCCCATAATCACTCTCATTTAAAATATAAACTTTTTCTGAGTTTATTTTTTTCACATACTCTGGAATTCCTATCTTTAATAATTCGATTTCCCCCAAATAACTTAAAGCTTTATATTTAATAAATCCCTTTTTTATAACTTCAAAAGTATAAGTCTTATTTGCTACTATTGAAGCTCCCATTATCTCGCCACTATCACAGTTTAAACCAGATGGCACATCTACACTAATTATACATTTCCACTTCTCATTTATATAATTTATTACTTTTGTATAAAAACCATCTAAAACCCTATTTAACCCGACTCCAAATATACAATCTATTGCAACCCTATAATTATTTGAAAGTTCATTTAAAGAATCTATATCTTCTATATTTCTTATATATATAAAGTTATTAGTAAGCTTCTTTAAGATATTGATATTTATTAGAAAATCCTCTGAATATTTTTCTTTTTTACTTACTATAACAATACAAACATCTTTCTCTTCTAAAATTAGCTTTCTTGCAATAGCTAAACCATCCCCGCCATTATTTCCATTCCCACAAAAAACTATAAATTTACTATCTAAATTCACTATTTTATTAAAAATCTCACTAGCAGCATTCTCCATCAATACAAGGCTTGGTATTCCAACCTCATCAATAGTATATTTATCTAATGCTTTGCATCCCTCTCTCGACATTACTTCCATTATAATTCCTCCAATATAGCAAAGGCTATTGCAGATGTTTTATTATGTGATATAGATATATTTAATTTATATTTCTTATTAATAATATTTTCTATAACATTATTTAAATATGCTACTGGTTTTCCAAACTCATCTCTTAAAACTTCAATATCTATTAATGAAAATCCCCTTATCCCAGTTCCTAGAGACTTACTTATAGCTTCCTTAGCTGCAAAATTCCCAGCTATTACCTCTGATCTCATATTCCTCTTATTAAACATTTCAATTTCTTTTTCAGTAAATACCTTTTTTATAAAATTCTTATTATTATTAATAGCAGCTTCAATTCTGTCTATTTCTATAATATCTGTTCCTATTCCTATAACCATAAAATCACCTCTTAAATATAGTTTACTATATATGTGATTTTATTTTCCATAAATTATATATTAAAATCAGAAACATATTGGTCAACATATTCCCCTAATATGTCAACAAGGTGCACAGGTGATACTTGATACTTATAAACTAAATCTAAAAGTTTTTTAACCTTTTCTTCTTTGTTAGAAATTTTCTTTATTGAATCCCTTTCGATTCTAATAACTTCACCTTCTATTAAATCTTGTCTTTCAATCTCTATTCCAAAAGCTTGTCCAAAAATAAATTCCCTTTTTGTCATTCTAAAAAAATATTGACTTTCTTTATTTTCATTCTTACAACTACTATATAGGGTATCAACAATATACATACAATTATCCACTCCCATTAAGATTTATTTATTTCTTTCCTACCACAATATTACATTATCATAGTTTTTCTTAAAACATTGTCAAACCATGCTTGTAACTTGCACAAAATATTTCTCGATATTTCAACAAAATTCAACTTTCCAAAAAATTTTTTAAGATTTTTTTTAATATATATATAAATATATCTTGAAATTGTAAATATATTGAATAGAAATAATAAATTTTAACATATTCTTCTATATAAATTTAAAAGTTATAAAATATATTAAATTTTTTTGTATTTTTTTGTGTAATATTTTTTTGATATTACATGCATATTTTATAATATAAAATTGAATATTAAATGGAAATTTAATAAAAATAAAATAATTTTCTGTTGATATTGTTAATAATTAGACATATAATAATTTTATAATAATAGTTATTAATTAATATTTATTTAAAGGAAGGTGTTAATTTGAAATCATTAGAGTTAAAGAAAGACATACACTGGGTTGGAGCCTTAGACCCAAACTTAAGAGTTTTTGATATTATTATGTACACACCTTATGGAACAAGCTATAACTCATATGTAGTAAAAGGAAGCGAAAAAGTGGCTGTTTTTGAAACAGTAAAGGCTGAATTTTTTGATCAATATATTGAAAGACTTAAAGATTTAGATGTTGATATTACTAAAATTGATTACATAGTAGTCGATCATACAGAACCAGATCATGCTGGATCAGTTGCGAAATTGTTAGAAATTTCACCAAATGCTAAAGTAGTAGGATCTGCTCCTGCTATAAAGTTTATGAAGGAAATTGCTAATAGGGATTTCGAATCAATTGTAGTTGGAGATGGAGATACTATAGCCCTAGGTAATAAAACATTACAATTTATATCTGCTCCGTTCCTACATTGGCCAGATTCAATTTATACTTACATCCCAGAAGATGAAGTTTTAATTACTTGTGATTCATTTGGATCTCACTATTCATCTGAAGCAGTAATAAACAGTAATGTTGAAAATAAAGAAAATTATATGGAAGCATTAAAATACTACTTCGATTGTATTTTTGGACCATTTAAACCATATGTATTAAAAGCTATAAAAAAAATAGAAAACTTGAAAATAGATATGATTTTACCAGGACATGGTCCTGTATTAGTAGAAAACCCAATGGAAATTGTAGAATATTATAGAACTTGGAGTACCCCAAGAATTCCATCTGCAGATGAAAAGAAGATTGTAACTATACCTTACGTTTCAGCTTATGGATATACAGCTTCTCTAGCAAAAAAAATTGCAGAGGGTATAGAAGCTGCTGGAAATATAGAAGTTAGATTATTTAATGCTATTGAACATGAATTAAGCGATATAGTTGCTAGCATTAGTGAATCTGATGGATTCTTATGCGGTTCCCCTACTATAGTTGGAGAATTACTTGAACCAATTCGTGATATTCTTTCAAAATTAAATCCTGTAATTCATGGTGGTAAATTAGCTGCAGCCTTTGGCTCTTATGGTTGGAGTGGTGAAGCTGTGCCTAGAATGGAAACTAGAATGAAAGAATTAAATATGAGACTTTACCCAAGTCTTAAAATTAACTTCAAGCCATCAGATGAAGAATTAAATGAAACTTTTGAATTTGGATTAGACTTCGGAAAAGTTTTACTTGGAGAAAAAGAACTTCCAGTTCAAGATGAAAACACAGATACTGAAAATAACGTTACTAATGTGCCATCAGAATCAAAAGGTGGATTAAAACTTTGGAAATGTGTAATTTGTGGAGAAATAATCGAATCTGAAACAGTTCCTGAATACTGCCCTGTATGCGGTGCTGGAAGTGATGCATTTATAGAAGTTCAAAGAGAAGTATCAACTTATAAGATAGATAAAGAAGAAACTTATGTTATTATTGGTAATGGTGCGGCTGGATTCTACGCTGCTAATGCTATTAAAGAAAGAAATGAAAGTGCTATAATTAAATTAATTTCAAATGAACCAGTTCACTCATATGTAAGAACTCAATTATCTGACTTAATTACTGAAGAAATTGATGATTCATTCTATCTTGCTAAAACTAACTGGTACAAAGAAAATAACATTATAGAGATTCTTGGTGTTAATGTTGATAGTATTGATAGAGAAAATAAACTTGTAAGATTAGATAATAAACAAGGAGTTCGCTATGATAAATTAATTTTAGCTAATGGTAGTTATAACTTTGTTCCACCTACTAAGGTAAAATTAAATGATTCAGAAGTTGAAATTAATTCTTGGACTTACAATACCGTAAAAGGCATCCACACTATTAAAAAGATTGCAGATGTTAATGCACTTAAAGAAGATTTACATGAAGCTAAAAATGTAGCAATAATCGGTGGTGGATTATTAGGCTTAGAAGCTGCTTGGGAAGTTCAAAAACGTGATATTAATGTTACCGTTATTGAGTTAGCCGATAGAATGCTACCTCGTCAGTTAGATAAAGATGGCTCTAAACTATTTGAAAGCTTAGTTAAGAAAACTCCAGTTGAAGTTCTTTTAGGAACTGCTGTTGATTTTATAAACGCTGATGAAAATGGTGTTAAGTCAATACAACTAAAGAGTGGAGAAGTTATAGATGCTGATGTAGTTATATTCTCAGTTGGAGTTAGATCTAATATATTCTTAGCACAACCTTCTGGTATTAAATGTAATAGAGGTGTTATCGTTAATGAATACATGCAAACAAATATCAATGATATTTATGCATGTGGAGATATTGCTGAATATGATGGAGTATACTATGGAAACTGGCCTGCAGCTATAGAAATGGGTAAAGTAGCTGGTGCAAATGCAACTGGAGATAAGGTTAAATTCGAAAAATTCGTTTCATCAACAATATTCCAAGCAATGAACGCTCAAGTATTCTCTGCAGGAACTGTTAATTTTGATGAGCCAACATTAGAAAAGGTTGGATATATAGATGAAGCAAATAATAGATATTCTAAATTATTCTTCCAAAACAACAAGTTAGTTGGTGGCATTTTAATTGGAGATGTTTCAACTTCTGTTAAGATTATGGAAGGAATCAAAAATGGAGAAAATAAATCTACTGTTTTAAGTAAAGGTGCTATTTAGATAATTAATAAGGAGCTGTGGCGATTATCTGCATGCAAAATGTTAGAAATAATATCTAATATTTTTGTATGTACTTCACCACAGCTCCTTGTTATTTCTCTTAATTCTTTAGTTGCTTGCTAATTCATTAAAATTATCATCTGATGGATTATTTTCCTTTTCATTTCTTCTATTACCAACAAATTTAAAATCTTCTGCTACAACTTCTGCAATATATTTTTTATTTCCATCTTTGTCTTCATAGCTCCCCGTTCTTAATCTACCACTCAAACTTATATAGCTTCCTTTTTTTAAATACTGGCATACAACTTCTGCTTTTCTGCCCCAAAAAGTAACTGGAATTAAATCTGATTTTCTTGTTCCATCTTGAGCCTTGAAGTTTCTATCTACTGCAATAATAAACCTTGTAAATACTTTATTGCCTTCTTCTAAGGTTCTAAGTTCAGGGTCTCTTATTAATTTACCTAGTAATACAATTTTATTCATTTTTACACCTCCTGAATATTTCTTCTTTGATTATATCCACTTAAATTTTTTCTATTCAGGATTTATAGAGTTTATTGCTTACTATAAAAAAGCATATGATTTATTCTCTATAAAAATAAATCATATGCTTCAATAATTATTCCCTTGTTACATTTAAAACAGAATTAAATTCTGCACCAACAATTAATATTATAGATGTAATATATAACCAAGTCATAAGTACAAATACTGCCCCTATACTTCCATATAACCTTGAATAATTAGCTATATTATTAATATAATATGAAAATCCTAATGATACTATTATCCAACCAAAGGTACTTACTATTGCCCCTGGATACGCCTCTTTCCATGGAATCTTTTTAGCTGGAGCATATCTATAAATACTAGCAAATACCATTATCATAACTAGTACAACTATTATATATCTACTAATATTCCATAACTTAGTTATGAAATCCTCAAATGGAAATATTGCTAAAATATATTTTCCAATGAGTTCTCCAAATACTAACATTGCTAATGTTAACACTATAACTAGCACTAATGCCAAGGTGAAAATAATAGCTATAAAGGATCTTTTAATAAAAGACCTAGTATCTTTAATATTATATGCCTTATTTAATCCCTTAATAACAGCTCTAAAGCCTGATGAAGCTGACCAAACAGTAATGGCAATAGATGCCCCTAATAATCCTACATATTGAGTATTTATTATCTCTACTACTGTTAAATCTACTAACATAAAAACATTATTAGGTAAAATAGTTCTTAGCCCATCTAATATATCTGCAGAGTCTAATTTAATGAATCCAATTACAGTCATTAAAAATATTAATAAGGGGAAAAATGATAACATTAAATAATATGCTAGCTGTGCACCTAAGGCAAAAATATCATCACCTTTTATTTTTACAATAAAATATACTATTCCATCTAGAAACGATTTTTTATTTTCATTTTCCCTTCCCATTTAATCACCACATTAATAATTATTATTTAGTATATTTATATATAATACTACATTATCTTGGAATTTATAAGTACAATAAGTTATTTCTTTATAAAAATCACCTATTATAGTATAATTTATATATATTTTTACAATTTTAGGAGGATTTTTATGAAATTTATATTAGAAAATAAAAATATAAAAATATCAGCAGATACTTTTGGTGGTGAGCTTAATAACTTAATTTTTAAAAAAGATAATACTGAATACTTATGGAATGGTGATGAAAAATATTGGAAATATCACTCTCCTATATTATTTCCAATCGTAGGTAAAGTTTTAAATAATAAATATAGATCTGAAGGAAATGAATACGAACTTCCTCAGCATGGACTTGCTAGAACAAGAGAATTTAAGATGATAGAAAAGGATGATACTCATATTGTATTTGAACTTTTATGGTCTGAAGATACTTTGAAGATTTATCCTTATAAGTTTTCTCTAAGACTTACTTATGAACTATTAGAAAACGGTGTAAAGGTTGGATATAATGTTAAGAATCTTGATGATAAAGAAATTTATTTTTCTATAGGTGGTCATCCAGCATTTATGTGTCCTTTATTAGAAGGAGAAAAATTTGAAGATTACTATTTTGAATTTAATAAAAAAGAAAATGTTAGTATTATGGAATTAGATACTGATAAAGGCTACTTTACTGGTAAAACTAAGGAATTCTTTAATAATTCTAATCTAATTAATTTGAATCTAGAATTATTTAAATACGATGCTTTAGTTTTCAGTAATTTAAAGTCTAATTTAATTACTCTAAAATCTAATAAAAACAATAAAGAATTAACAATGGACTTCACTGGTTTCCCTTATTTAGCTCTATGGACTAAGCCTACTGGTGCACCTTTTATATGTATTGAGCCTTGGTATGGTCATGCAGATTATGCTAACTTTACTGGGGAATTAAAAGATAAGGAAGGAATAGAGAAATTATCTATTGATAATGAATTTAATGCTGAATATAAATTATTTATTAAATAATGAAGAAGAAACTCCAAAAGGAGTTTCTTTATAAATATATCTTTCATGAATTATTTCAAATTACGTCAATAATTTCATCTTCTTATTTAGATTAATTTCCTCAGTTCCATCTGTTATTGCAATTGCTCTTATAGGCGAGGCATCTCCATTTTCTATTTTTAATGGAGTGGCTACTAAAGTAAATTCTTCTTCTCTTACCTCATCCAAATTAGTTATATTCTCAATAATTATTATCCCCCTAGATAATATAGTATTATGAACTTCAAAATCAATACTATCAAATGAATCAATAGATATAGTATCAGTTCCTATTCCTCTAATATTAAAGCTACATAGCCATTTTGCTGCCCTTTCTGTTAATGTTGGAAATCCCTTTAAATAATTACTACTTCCCCAGTACTTATCCCAACCAGTTTTTAATATAACAAAGTCACAATTATTAATTTTTTCCTTATACTTAATTAAATCTTCTATATCTACATTTTTCAAATTTGATACATCTATAATAATGGCAATTCCAATAAAATCATTTATGCTAAATTCATCTATTGTCTTTCCCTTGTTAATCATATGACTAGGAGCATCTATATGTGTCCCTGTATGAGTACATAATTTTAGTAGTTTTTCATTATATCCATCTTTCTCTATAGATGCTATATCATATGCTTCAAATTTCTCATCCTTTGTATAAGTACTCATATTACCATTTATTGTATGACTTAAATCAATAACCTTCATAAAAATTCTCCTTTAATCTATTAATTCCCATTCTCTTGGAAGCAAGCTTCTATATTTTAATGTATAATATCTATCATCAATAAGTAATATTCTACCCTTATCAGTTTCCGTTCTTATAACTCTTCCAACCGCTTGCATAATCTTATTTATTCCTGGATAAATATATGCATAATCAAATCCTTTTTCTTCATAATAATCTCTAATTATATCACCTTCATTAGATATCTTAGGAAATCCAACTCCTACTATTATACTTCCTATTAATCTTTTACCAGGCAAATCTATTCCTTCTGAAAATACTCCACCTATAACACAAAAAGCTAATATATTAGAATCATTTTTAAAACTATTTAAAAATTCTTCTCTTTCTTCTTCTGTTAGTACTTCCCCTTGGCAAATTATATTTTCCTCACCATATAACTCTTTATATCTTTCAAATATCTTATTTAAATATTGATATGATGGTAAAAAGGCCATATAATTTCCTATTTCTTCTTCCTTGAAATTATGAATTAATTTACAAACATTATCTATGTTATTTTCTCTTTGCCTAAACCTCATATTTAAGGGATTACTATATACTTTCAAATTTTCCTTTTTAAAAGGAGATGGCAACTTCATTCTATAACTTTTATCATCTCCTCCAAGTAAGTCAATATAATAATTAATTGGTGTTAATGTTGCAGAAAAGATTATAGTTGAATAACTTTTCTGAACTATTTTAGATAAATTTTTAGAAGGGTTAACACAAAATAATTTTACTTTTACATCATTTTTATTTACTTCTACTAAAGTTACATATTCCTTACTATAGAGTTCGGATATTGATATAAATGCTCTGATTTCGAAATAAAGGTCTTTTATTTCATCATATCCTTCTGTATTAACTGACTTTATTAAATATTCATCACATTCCTTCATAAAAATTCTAAATAGTTTATATAAATCTTTATATTCTTCATTTTTGTACAAACTATTTACTTCTGCTTCTTGAACTTCTTTTCTAATTTCTATTAAATATTTATTTATAGCATTTAAAGCCTTAAACAAATTAGGTGCTTTTCCCTTAATAACTTTACTTGCCTTTAATATTTTATCTTTATATATTTCTGCACTAAACATACTTCTAGATCTATCCACAAGATTGTGCCCCTCATCCACAAGTAATATGTTATTATTCACATCTTCTTCAAAAAATCTTTTTAATCTTGCTCTTGGATCAAAAGCATAGTTATAATCACAAATAATTAAGTCACACCAAATACTTAAATCTAAAGATAGTTCAAAAGGGCATAACTTTTCTCTTCTAGCATATTTATCTATTTTCTCTCTAGTAAATGTATCTTCTTCTTTAAGTATGTTAAAAATAGCATCATTTACTTTATCATAATAATTTAATGCATACTCACAATTTTCTGGATTACATACTGTCTTTTCCTTAAAACAAATTTTTTCTTTTGCAGTTAAAGTTATGCTTTTACATTTTAAGGAATTGGCTTTTAGTTTATTAACAGATTCTTCTGCCACTGTCCTAGTTATCGTCTTAGCTGTTAAATAAACTATCCTATTCCCCCTATCTTCTCCTAAGGATTTTACTGCTGGAAAAATAGTAGATATAGTCTTTCCTATACCAGTTGGCGCTTGTGCAAATAAAACAGCCTTTTCTTTTATTGTATTAAAACAAGCTATAGCTAACTCCTTTTGTCCCTTTCTATAATTCTCAAAGGGAAATTTTAAAGACTTTATACTTTCATTTCGCTCTTTAAGTAATTCAGATTTTAATAAAACCCATTTTTTATATTCATTAATAATTTCAAAAACAAATCTTTCTAAAGCTTCTATAGTAAAATCTTTATCAAAGCTTTTTACTTCTTCTGTCTCTAAATTGAAATAGCTTAATTTTATTTTTATATGTTTTAATTCATTTTGTTTAGAATATATGTAAGCATAAAACTTAGCTTGTGCCCAGTGCAACTCATTGTAATCTTCATCTATTAATATAAGTGATTTCATTGTAGATTTTATTTCTTCTATATAAACGTCTTTATCCTCAATTATAATTCCGTCCGCTCTTCCATCCACTATTAATGTCACATTATCTATTTCAAATTCTTCTTGTAACTTAACTTCTTTTTTGTAATTACTATATATTTTTTCATTGCTACTTTGAAGCTTTTGATGTGCTAACGTTCCTTCTAAAGCACGTGTACTTCCTGTATATCTATCATCTATACTTCCTTGCTTTAAAACATATTCAATAATCCCTCTAACTGAATCCTTAATAATAATTTTATCCTTCATTAAAGTTCTTCCTATTCCTATATTTTAAATATATTATAATCCTAATATTAATATATTTATAGGTTAAATAAAAAAATAAGGCGCTATTTCAACAGCACCTTATTTTTTATTTATTTAATTGAATTTATAGTTTGAGATAAATTGTTTATGCTATTAGTAAGTCCTTCTAGCTTTCTTTCAACCCTTACTAAAAGATATATAGATACAGCTATGGGAAATCCTATATTAGCAACTAAATTAACCAATTCTTCCATTAAATCACCTCAATTATTATATACGAAAATAAGTAAGGCATTTTAAAATATTTTATTCTGAATGATATTCATTTACCATCTTCTGCACTAATTTTTTTATGGCACTTGCTTGAGCTATTAAAGACATTACTATTACAAATGTTCTTATACTATTCTCATCTTTTTCATTTAAATTAAGTTCTGAAATTATATTATCTAATTTTTCTTCATTTACAGCAGGCTTACTTAGGAAATCTTTAAAACTTTCACTTTGAGTTTCAGAAAATATCTTATATGCATTTTCCCAAGATATAATGTCATCTGATCTATCATTGATTTCATTAAATGCCAAGCTGAATACTTTTTTAATTTCTTCTGTAGTAAGTACTGGTCTCATATAACTTAATAAAACTAGTTGAACTAAATGTATTTTAGTATATCCTCTCTTTTTACCATCTTCAGGTTTGCTAATTACTTCACTCTTTATATAATTTTGAACTATATTGTTAGTATATTTATCATCAATGAATTTATCATTTAAAAAATCGATAACTTGAGATAAAAAAAGATCGTATTTTGGTAGATCATCATAGGTAATCATCGTTCCATTTGCCATATCTTCCGCAACATCTTTTATATAATTAGTATCAATTTTTTTTACCATTATATTCACCTCTACGTTTAATTATTAATTTAATTATATAGTATGTATAAACTTATTACAAGTTATTTCTATCTCTTTAATTTCATTTAATAACTTATATGTATTATTATTTACATTTTTTTCTTTTTTTATTATTATTTTTTTAATATCGATTTGAATTGTATATCTTATTTCTTTATAAATCAAGTAGACAAGCCATTCTACATTTTTTTGTTATTTTTTTGGAAATTTGCTTGATTAATATTGACTTTTCTAATTTATGGTAGTATATTGTAATTAGAAAGAATAATATATAAAAAAAATGTAGTTTTAGAAAAAATTTTGTTTTTTTATTGACTTTTAATTACATTTTTAGTAATATAAACTTTGCAAGTGTCGAAACTTGTTTAAGGAGGGTGTTTAATGAAATCAACTGGAGTTGTAAGAAGAGTAGATGAACTTGGAAGAATAGTTATTCCAATAGAATTAAGAAGAACATTAGATATAGCAGAAAAAGATGCTTTAGAAATCTATGTAGATGGAGAGCAAATAATCTTAAAGAAATATGAGCCTGCTTGTATATTCTGTGGAGATGCTAGAGATGTTGTTAACTATAAAGGTAAAAACATTTGTAAAAACTGCTTAACTGAACTAAAAAAGTAATCTTAATTTAATCCCCTATATGATATCCCATATAGGGGATTAATCTTTTATAATTATAAATTAGTTGAATACTTGTAGACTTCTTTTTTAGCTAAACCTCTTTCTTTAGCAACTATTTTTATAGCTTCTTTTTTATCTATTCCTGATTCTATAGTCTTAATCAAATGCTCCTCTATACTTAAAGAATTCCACTGTGATTCTTTTTCTGCCTTAATATCTTCATCTGATTTTCCCTCAATAACTAGAACAAATTCTCCTCTAGGTCTAACTTCATTAAAAAACTCTATGGCTTCTGATATATTCCCTCTATAAATTTCTTCATGCAATTTAGTAAGTTCTCTACAAATTGCTATTTTTCTATCTCCCAAATTATCTTTAATATATTCAAGAGTATTCAGTAATCTATGTGGTGCTTCATACAATATTATTGTATCTCTTATATTCTTTATTTCCTCAATTATAGGATTTCTGTCTTTATTTTCTCTTGGTAGAAACCCTCTAAAAGTAAATTTTGTAGTGTCCAATCCAGAGTATACTAGAGCTGTGGTTATAGCAGTTGCTCCTGGTAAAACTTCAAATTCTATATTTTCCTCTATACATTTTCCAACTATTACACTTCCTGGATCAGAAATTCCTGGTGTTCCTGCATCAGTTATTAATGCAATATTTACCCCACTCTTTAACTTATTTATTATATCTAAACTTTTTCCTTGTTCATTATGCTTATGATAACTAAACAAACTCTTTTTTATCTCAAAATGATTCAAAAGTTTTAAACTAGTTCTTGTATCTTCTGCTGCTATTTCATCAACACTTTTTAAAACTTCTAAAGCTCTTAATGTTATATCTTTTAAATTTCCTATAGGTGTAGGAACTAAATATAATTTCCCTGCTTGCATTTTAATCCTCCCTACCATAAATTCTATTTATTTCTTTTGTATAAGTTCCATCTTCATTATATACATATATTGGAGCTTCCCATTTTAAATATGCTCCCCCATCACGTTGACCTTCAACCAAAACTATATTGGGAGCCTTATTTATATTCGGTTGTATCATTTGAACTCTCTTTGGCTCTATTTTATGCTTTCTCATAAGTTCAAATATGTCTATTAGCCTTTCTGGCCTATGTACCATATAAATTCTTCCATTATCCTTTAAAAGCCTTCTAGCAGCTATAATTACGTCTTCTAAGTTACATAAAATCTCATGCCTTGCAATAGCCAACTTATCATGTGGATTTATAATTCCAGAATTATTCAACTTATACGGCGGATTAACAGTTAAAACATCAAATGTTCCTAAAGTTTTTAGTAATTCTAGGTCCTTTAAATCAGCATTTATAAATTTTACAGTATCATCTAATTCATTGTATTTACTGCTTCTAGTTGCCATTTCTACCATATCTTCTTGAATCTCAATTCCAATTACTTCTTTAGGCTTATACTTACCATGTACTAAAAATGGAATTATTCCTGTACCTGTACATAAATCTACAACTCTATGCTTATTTTTTACATTAGCGAAATTAGATAGCAAAACAGCATCTACCCCAAATCTAAAGCCTTGTTTTTTTTGTATTAAATATAAATTATTTAATTGTAAATCATCTATAGATTCATCTTCTAATAACCTTATATCTTTATTCATCTATTTACCTCTATCTACTATTTTTATGTATAATATCATTTTGTTAATAATAAATCTACTAAATTATATCATAATTTATAATTCCCTATACATAAAAATAAACTCCGTCATTAGACGGAGTTTATTTAATTAATATTAATTTTTTAATTAAAGTACTCTTCTAGCTGCATAGAATGATGTTACAGGTGAAACCTTAACACTTTGACCTGGTTGTGGAGCGTGTATATACTGACCATTTCCAACATATATTCCAACATGGTCTAATCCATAAGTAAATACTAAATCACCTGGTTGTAATTCTCCATATGAAACTGGTGAACCAACATTAATTTGTGAATAAGTTGTTCTAGATATCTCTATTCCTGCTGCATTTCTATAAACGTAGCTTGTAAATCCTGAACAGTCAAAAGCATTCGGTCCTGTAGCTCCATATACATATGGAGTACCTATAAAACCATATGCGTAATCTACAATAGCATTTCCTGTAGATGATGATTGACCTCTGTTTGGCATAACAGTAGCTGCAGCTTGTTGTGCTTGTAAATCTTCAATTTTAACCTTTGCATCTTCTATTGCATTATTTACTTCTTCAATTACTGTAGGGCTCTTTAATTGATTATCCCTAATAGTTCTTAATCTACTAATTGCACTTTGTAAATCTGAAATTTCACTTGATGATCCTAAAATACCAATTTCATATTCTACTAAAGTTCTTTCTGCAACTGACAAGTACTGGGCATCAAATTTTTCTTGCTCTGCTTGAGCATCGGCAATTAATACTTCTTGTTCTTTCTTCTTACCTTCAAGTTCAGATAATACTTTCTTAGTTTCTTCATTAATCTTAGCTATTTCATTAGATTTTTCTTCTAATGAAGCAACTTTCTCATCTAATTTTTCTTTCTTCTCAAGTAAATCCTTTACTATTTTCTTATCGATGCTAACTAGCCTGCTAGCAGAATCTATCTTTGTAATAAGATCTGTAAAGCTTTCAGCACTAAATAATAAAGTCAAATAGCTTCCTTGACCACCTGATTTATATAACTCTCTTAATCTCTTCCCTAAAACTTCTTCTTTACCTTCAATTTCAACCTTTGAGGCATCAATCTCTTTGTTAGTGTTGTTTATTTCCTCTTTAATAGATTCTATTTGTTTTTTATTGTTTTCAGCTTTTTCAGCTAATGGAGCTATTTGCTCGTTTAAATTATATATTTTCCCCTGAATGTCGTCTATCTTCTCATTTAATTCGTCATACTTTTGTTGGTTTTCTATTACTTCCTCATTTGGAGTAGCAAAAACTGGTGTTATTGAGGTAATTGTTAAAGCTCCAGCTATAACAATTGACAAAATCCTTTTTTTCATATGCGCTGGTCTCTTATGACCATCCCCCTCTCCCTTACATGTTACTTAACCATTATAACACTTATGGTAAGCTTGGACAATGGTAATTTTAAAAAATTATGATAAATAGAGCGTGTAAATGTATACTATACATATTCATTAAAATTATTTTTTAATATCTCTAGCCAAATGCTCTTATTAAAGTATATTTATTTACTTTAATTTTTATATCAAAAAGTTATCTATATTTTAAAACAACTCTATATATTCTTATATTGCTTAAGTAATCTATTTTGAATTGTTGACACTATAAATATAAATATTATATAGATTATTATTATGTACTTGGATTTTTCAATAAGGATTATGTCTAATATTCCTAATATTATTCCTATTAACCCTATAGATAAATTAAATATTCCATTATAATGCATAAATTTGTCTGCATCCTTATATACTCCACTTTCCTTAAAGTAATTTTTTATTTTCTTACTTAATAAAGATATTAATCCAATTATCAAAAATCCAAAACTTCCTAAAAACATAATTAAAGTCGTACTTTTCATTTACTTTCCTCCTATCTTAATATTTGCCTACTTTTTACAATTTTAAACATACTTATAAATTATTTTATCAATTATAATTTTATCTGTAAATTTTTTTTATTTATCTATATAAAAAGTGTTGACACAATTATATATAGTTACTATAATTATAATGTACTTCGGGGTGTGGCGCAGATGGGAGCGCGCGTGGTTTGGGACCATGAGGTCGCAGGTTCAATCCCTGTCACCCCGACCATAAAAAATCCTCTCATTTATGAGAGGATTTTTTAGTTCGATTATAATTACAACGTTCTAAAATGATTTTCTTTCATAATTATTTACAATCTATATAATCATGAAATTCTTGAAATTTATCGTCAAATCCAATAGATTTACAAGAATTTAATACTATTGGAATTATAGAAATATAAATACACAATATTAATACCCACATAAATCTTATCCCCTTTAATATTTCTATTTAAAATCATTATATTAAAAAGTTCTTATAATATCTATATTTTTCGAAGTTTTTTTTATTTGGAGGTACTATAATTGGATAACATTAAAGCAGTTATATTTGATTTAGATGGAACACTAATAGACTCTATGGGAATATGGGCTCAAATAGATGAAGAATATCTAGGTTCTTTTGGACATACAGTTCCTGATAATCTTCAAGAAGAAATTACTCATCTTACCTTTACTGAAACAGCAACTTACTTTAAGGAAAGATTTAACATAAAAGATCAAATAGATGATATAATTTCGACATGGAATACAATGGCTTTAAATCATTATTCAAATGATATTAAATTAAAGGATAATGTAATCCCATTTTTAAATAAGCTAAAAAATAACGGTATAAAAATAGCATTAGCAACAAGTAACTCTATACCATTACTTGAAGCAACATTAAAAAATAATGGAATTTATCATTATTTTGATGCTATTAGTACTACAGAAGAAGTAAAAAAATCCAAAGATAATCCTGATGTATATTTGCTATCAGCTAAGAAACTTAATATTAATCCAAAAGATTGTTTAGTTTTTGAAGATATTGTCCAAGCAGTAAAAGGTGCTAAATTAGCAGGAATGACAGTTTATGCAGTACATGATAAAAGTGCAGATAATCAAAAAGATGAATTAATAAGCCTAGCCGACAAATATATCTTTAACTTTGGTGAACTTCTATAAATAAAAGAAGGCATGAAATATCTTTTTCCTGCCTTCTTTTATTATATTATGCTCTAGTTACTCCATATTTAGTTTCTAATTCTTTAACTACATCTAAATACTTTCTTTGTTGAGCTTCTTGAAGTAGCTTATTTATAATTTGATTCTTAATCTCATTAAAATTAGCTTCTTTTCCTTCATTCTTATCCTCAACTTTTATTAAATGATATCCAAATTGGCTTTGAACTGGTTCACTAACTATATTAAGATCTAAATTAAATGCAGCTTCTTCAAATTCTGGAACCATCATTCCTCTACCAAATGATCCTAAGTTACCACCTTCTTCTTTAGATGGACAAGTAGAATATTTCTCAGCAGCTTCTTCGAAAGTTAATTTATTTTCATCTAATTCTTTCTTAATTTGATCACATAACTCCTTATTATCTACTAAAATATGTTTAGCTGTAATTGTAGGAGGCTGAGCAAATAAGCTTTTATTATTATTGTAATAGTTTAAAGCATCTTCATCTGTAACTGTAACTTCTAATAATAATTTATTTAAAGTTAATTGAGTTAAAATATCCTTTTCAGCTTGTTTAACATTATCTTCATACTCTTGAGTCTCATCTAACTTCAATTCTTTTCCTAGAATATTTAATAGCTCAAAAGATACTATTTGCTCTAATAATTGTTTCTTTGATTCCTCAGTACTAAAATATGCTCTTTTATCTTCAGGATATCTTGCTATTATATTTTGTAAATCTGATTCTTTAATTTCGTTACCAGCAACAATTGCTAAAACCTTATTTTTCATTATATAATCTCCTTTTATTTTAATTTTATTAACATCATTAATTATAACAGAGTTTACCTATAAATATTATATTTTTTTAAATTAATATAAATATATATATCCAATTACAATTTCTTGATAATAATAATTATTAGTATTATAATATAATTATTATAAGGAGGTACTAATATGGAAATAGGAAATTTAGCACCAGATTTCTCTTTAATGGGATCTGATGGGAAAGAACATAAATTAAGTGATTATAGAGGAAAAAAAGTAATATTATACTTCTACCCTAAAGATAATACTCCTGGATGTACTACTGAAGCTTGTGATTTTAGAGATAATATAAATAAAATAGATACTCTTAATACAGTAGTCCTTGGAGTAAGCAAAGACAACTTAAATTCACATAATAAATTTATTGAAAAATTTAATTTACCATTTCTACTACTTAGTGATGAAGAGCAAGTTGTATGTAAATTATATGATGTAATTAAGGAAAAAAATATGTATGGTAAGAAAGTACTAGGTATAGAAAGAAGTACTTTTATAATTGATGAAAATGGTAATCTTATTAAAGAATTTAGAAAAGTTAAAGTTAAAGGTCATATAGAAGAAGTTTTAACTAATCTTTAATACAAAAATTAATTAAATAAAAAAAGCACTAACTAAGTTAGTGCTTTTTTTATCTGGTGGCTCGACCAGGAATCGAACCAGGGACACGAGGATTTTCAGTCCTCTGCTCTACCGACTGAGCTATCGAGCCATAAAATAACCTGGCAACGTCCTACTCTCCCACACAGTCTCCCATGCAGTACCATCGGCGCTGTAGAGCTTAACTTTCCTGT